>CAMDCV010000066.1 GCA_945890645.1 Akkermansia muciniphila | reverse complement strand
CAGGAATTTTCGACTCACTTCAAAAGTGCATGAGAGATATATTCATTCTTCTTACAAAATCAGTATAATCCGTTAAATTTGCGGGAGTATTTAGAAAGAATTTAGTCCCGCTATCTCCGCTGCGCTCCGGTTGTCGTTTCCATGTTCCTTTTATGAATAAATTACGGAAATCCCCATTTTTGCGGTATTTGCGATTTTTTGCGGCGGTAATTCTTCAGATGTAGGACAAGGAAACGTTCCAAATTCTCCCCCTTCGTCCTTGTGTCCCGCGCGCAACTCGCCTACTATACGCGCAACTTTTTTTCCCATGCTCGATATCCGCATCATCCGTGACAACCCGCAAACCGTTCAAGAACGTCTCAAACTCCGTGGTGGAAATCACTGGAAATTGATCGACGATGTCCTCGCCTGTGATGAAAAACGCCGCGCTGCCGAGACGGAAAAACAACAACTTCAATCGCAGCGAAAGCAAATTGCGAAATCGATTGGTATGGCCAAAGGCAAAGGCGAAGACACCTCCGCGGCAGAAGTCGAGGCTCGCACGATCAATGCAAAAATCGATGAGCTCGATGCCGAGGTGGAAGCCACCAGCTTGAAGCAAAATGAATTACTGCTGCACATCCCCAACATCACTCACGAGGCTTGTCCCGCAGGCGAAGATGAAACTGCGAATCCTGTGGTCCGCGAATGGGGAACCAAACCCGAGCTCACGGAACCCAAGGATCACGTCGTCCTTGCTCTCCAACACAAACTCATCGACTGGGATGACGCCACACGCATCGCCGGCTCCGGCTTTGCGGTGTATCGTGGACTGGGTGCCCGCCTCGAAAGAGCGCTGATCAATTTCCTGCTCGATACCCAATCGCAAAACGGCTACGAAGAAGTCAATGTGCCTCACCTCGTCAAGCGCGAGTGCATGGAAGGTACGGGCCAGTTGCCTAAGTTTGAGGACGACATGTATGGCACAGATCGCGGTGAAGATGGGCAAAATAACTTGTTTCTGGCACCTACCGCCGAGGTTCCCGTGACCAATCTTTATCGCGACACCTTGCTCGCCGAGAGCCAGTTGCCCGTGAAAATGGTCGCCTACACTCCCTGCTTCCGCCGCGAGGCTGGATCGGCAGGCCGCGACAACAAAGGCATCATTCGCATGCACCAGTTCGATAAAGTCGAACTCGTCCAAATTGTCCACCCCGATCATAGCTTCGAGATGTTAGAGCAGCTCACCGGTCACGCCGAATCCATCCTGCAAAAGCTCGGCCTGCACTATCGCACCATCGAGCTCTGCACCGGCGACATTGGCTTTAGCTCCGCAAAAACCTACGACATCGAGGTCTGGGCCCCAGGCCACGGTAAATACTTGGAGGTATCGAGCTGCTCGTGCTTCACGGAGTATCAAGCTCGCCGCATGAAACTGCGATTCAAAGATGCCGAAGGCAAAAACCGCTTCCCGCATACGCTGAACGGCTCCGGCACCGCCCTACCTCGCCTCTACGTGGCCCTTCTCGAACAATGCCAACAGCCCGACGGCAGCATCCGCATCCCTGCGGCACTGGTCCCTTATTTCGGCGCGGACCGCATTGGTTGAAGGATCTTTCATGTTGATTCGCACGACCTACCTGCTTGCTTCTTTCCTCAGCCCCAGCTCTTCATGCTTTGCGTTGGAGCCTTTGCGCTATCAAAATCCCGAGCTAGTTGTCGATCTCGGAGTGGGACTTTGGGCTTGGCCGCTGCCATGCGATGCCGATCAAGATGGCGACTATGACCTAATCGTTTCTTGCCCGGACAAGCCATCAAACGGCGTCTATGTTTTCGAAAATATCAGCGGCGATACGGCAAAAAATCCCCTGCCCATTTTTCGTGCAGCACGGCGCATCAGCGCGACGGTTCCCTACGTCATGCCGAGTTACCGCCATGACAGCATGAAAGTGCTATCGCCCGGCTGGGAGTATCAAAATTTTGCACAAACTGGTATTCAGCACAAAAAAGCCCTTCCAATCGCGAAAAACCCCTTCGCACCTCAAGGGAAATTCGCCAAGGTTTTCGGTATCCGCCACAATCAATGGCGCTATGCTGACTTCAATGGCGATGGTCGTGATGATCTCATCGTCGGCACAGAAGACTGGAGCCACTATGGTTGGGACAATGCATGGGATCAAAAGGGACGCTGGAAAAATGGTTCACTGCTCGGCACGGTACACATTTTTCACGGACGCAGCGATGACAGCTTTGGTGAACCCTATCAGCTTCTCGCCGATGGTAAACCGCTGGAAACTTTTGGTTGTCCTTCGCCGAATTTTGATCACTTCGATGCCGATGATGACCTCGATCTGATTTGCGGAAGTTTTCTGGATGGCATGACCTACTATGAAAATCGTAATACAAACTCTGAGCCTCTCTATGCGGCAGGCGTTCCGTTGTTAGATCCACAAGAAAAAAAAGTAACCATGCAGGTGCAAATGATCGTTCCGGTATCGATCGATTGGGATAAGGACGGCGACGTCGATCTCATCGTTGGCGATGAAGACGGACGCGTTGCTTTCATCGAGCACACCGGCAAGTTCCGCGATAACGTTCCAATTTTCCAACAGCCCAAGTATTTTTCGCAACAAGCAGATACTCTCAAATGCGGCGCACTGGCCACCCCCTTTGCCTACGATTGGGATGGCGATGGTGACCAAGACATTCTCAGCGGCAATACCGCAGGAACTATCGAATGGTTTGAAAACCTGAGTGGCAAGGGCGTCGAGCAACCGCGCTGGGCCGCACCGCGCAGCATCGAGTTTGAGAGCAAGCCTTTTCGCATTATGGCTGGCGAAAACGGTAGCATACAAGGTCCCGCGGAGGCGAAATGGGGCTATACCACGATCAACGTCGTCGATTGGGATCACGATGCGCTACCTGACATCCTCATCAATAGCATTCTTGGTGAAGTCGTATGGTTGAAAAACAAAGGCACACGCCAATTACCCGTGATGATGAAAGCGCAGGCCATCGAGGTTGCATGGGAAGGAGCCACGCCGACACCTGCGT
>CAMDCV010000065.1 GCA_945890645.1 Akkermansia muciniphila | reverse complement strand
CCCCCCCCCCCACGGATCCATCAGAAATCAAACTGATCGATGTTCTCTTTGGTGAAAACGAAGGGTTTTCCTAAGAGCACATTGTCGCCTTTGATATCGAACTTGCCGAGTTTACCAGCGTCGAATTCGGTGGCACCTGCTTGGATTTTACCTTGCGCCACAGCGGCAGCGACTTGCACGGTGAGGTAGCCGAGGTCTTCGACTTTCCAAAGAATGACAGCCTGGGTCACGCCTTCTTTGACGTAAGCTTTGTTTTCGCTCGGAAGGCCAAGGCCTAACACTTTGATAGTTCCTGCCTTGCCCGCTTGTTTCACGGCTTCAGCCGCACCGGGAACGGCGGGCGAGCAAACAGCGATGACTGCTTTGAGATTCGGATAGGCGCTGATCAAGTTGGTGGTCTCTTGTTGCGCTTTGTCTTTTTGGTCGTCGCTGGGTTTGATCTCGACCAATTTCATGTTCGGATATTTCGCCGCCTGACGCTCTTGGATGTACTTGATCCACTCGTTGGTGTTGGCAGCGGTGAGGGTGGCAGTGATGATGGCAAATTCTCCTTCGCCGCCAGTGAGTTCAGCCGCAGTGTCCATCAATTGTTCGCCTATCCCTTGGGCGGTGGCTTGATTGACGAAAAACGAACGAGCATCGGTTTGCGCATCGGCGTCATAGGTGACGACTTTGATGCCGGCATCTTGCGCTTTTTTGAGTGCTGTCGAAATGCCATCTTTGTTTTCGCAAGCGGCGGCGATCACATCGACACCGAGGGAAATCCAGTTTTCGACGATTTCATTTTGTTTCGCTGGGTCGGTGTTCGTGGGTCCATCGAACAACAGCTCCGCGCCGAGGTCAGCGGCGGCGAGACGAGCGCCTTTTTCGCAAGTGACAAAGTATTGGTTGCCTTTGCTCTTCGGCAACAACCCGATGGTCAGCTTGCCATTGGCGTTGCCGCTGGTTGATTTGCTATTGCAGCCAGTGATCAGAAGAGCGGCGGCACAAGTGAGAATCCAGGGAATGCGTTTCATAATGGGTTTTAAGTGTTAGTAGGTTTGACGCTGAGAGATTGCCTGCGCGCTCGACGCGATGCAAGCGATTTTAGAATCACTCCGGCGGCCAATGCTACCAATAGGAGTAATCCCGTAAGAATGCCCGAAAGTTCACGCGATACGCTGGCAATCGGTTGGTCAAAAATTTGGTGCGCGGTGATACGGCCAAGACCATTGTTGAGAATGGCGACTGCGACATAACCAAGCAAAGTGCCATAGATGCTGCCGGCTCCGCCGAAAATACTCGTGCCGCCTAAAACTACTGCTGTGATGGCTAACAGTTCATAGCCGATGCCGACATTCGCCCGCGCCTCGCCGAGTCGTGCTACTAAAATGACAGCCGCTAGACCAGCGATCGCACCCGCGATGACATACGCCATGCCTGTATTGAAACGCACCGATATTCCTGCATAACGCGCCCCATCCGAGGCATAACCAATCGCGCGCAACGAGCGACCCCAGGTCGTCTGATGCACTAACAACCACATCAAAATCGCAACAGCGAAAAAGATCCACAACTGCGCGGGCAGACCGAGAAAATTGCCATTGCCGATGTTCAAAAACCCTGCAGGAAATCCCGAATACGCTTCCGAGCCTTTGGTCAAGGCTTCTGCCAATCCGCGAAAGAGGGAGAAGGTCCCCAAAGTCACGATCAAGGGCGGCAGGTTCATTTTCGTGATCAAAAACGCATTGCCCATGCCGCCGAGAGCCCCGAGAGAAATCGCCAATATTGCCGCGAGCCACGGCGACATTTCATATTGTTTGACGAGAATGCCAAAGGCCACCGCGCACAATCCCATCATCGAGCCAACCGATAAATCAATGCCGCCCGTCAAAATCACCGGCGTCATAACCAATGCCAGCAAACCAATTTCCACCGAGTGGCGAAAGATGTTAGACACATTGCTGGGTGCGAGGAAATTTCTACCGAAACTCTGGAAAATAAAAATTTCTAACAAAATCACCAGTAACAACACCGTTTCGTGTCGGGCGAGGATGGCACTGAGCTTCAGTTTTTTCGTTTGTTGAGTCATACAATTCAACCCTTCGACTGTTTCTTTTGGTTCCACCCATCAGCCACCACGGCCAAGATGATGACAAGACCTTGAATCGCTTTTTCCCAATAGGGCGGTTGATGGAAATGGGTGAGTGCGGGATTCACGTTGGCCAATAAAAATAATCCGGGCAAAACGCCCCACAGCGTGCCGCGTCCCCCGCGGATCGCAATGCCACCCACCACGGCGGCGGCGATGGCTTTCAGTTCGAGACCGTCACCACAACTCGGCTGGATCTGCGGCGACTGCACTAAATTCATGACGGCCGCCACGGCAGCAAGAACTCCCATGCTCACAAAAACACCGAAGGTGGTGCGCTTGGGATTGATGCCCGCCAAGCGCGCGGCTTCCGCATCACTGCCGACGGCATAAATCGCGCGACCAGCACCGATGTTTTTCATGCCCCATGCCAAGGCGATCAATAGGATAAAAGTGATGCCGATGACCGTGGCCTGCCCCTGCGCTTGGCTCATACCAAACCATTGAATGCCTTCGGGCAAATTCAGCAGGCGACCTTGTTGCCAAAGACGCAGCGCTTCTTGCCAAGTCACCATCGTCGCCAAGGTCACCACAATGCTCGGCAGTCCGAGATAGGCCACCAGTAAACCATTCAACGCACCCATCAAAGCACCCGCGCCAAGTGCCGCCGCAATCGCAACCCCCAAGGGCAATCCCTGCGCCGCCACCAAGCCCGCGATCACCGCACACATGCTGAATTGAGCGCCGAGCGAAATATCGATCTGTCGCGAAATAATCACCATCGCAATGCCAAGCGCGACAATCATAGCAGGCATCTGCGAGGTCACGCGTGAGAGCAATGGTTGCAACTGGAAAAAGTGCGGTGCTGCGAGTGCCAAAGACAACATCAGCAGACCAAGAGCACCGGCGACAATCCATTCACGTGAATACTTTTTCATGCCACCTCCTTGCTGTTGTGACCGAGAGCAGCCGCCATGATGCTAGCAGCCTCGGCATTTTCGCCTTCAACAATCGATACCAACTTCCCGCCACGCATCA
>CAMDCV010000064.1 GCA_945890645.1 Akkermansia muciniphila | reverse complement strand
ATACTCGCCGCGCACCTAGTGAAAGCGCGCGATCTCACCGAGCTCACCAATTTTGACCCGGACCCCCGTCACATCAAACGAGACAACCGCAACCGGAAATCCCCCATAGAATCAGGCATCACAGCCTTAACCTGACGCGAATGCCCTGTTTCTTGGCGAATCCGAACATCGTCACGATGTTGCGCCGGATACCATTCTTGCTGACCGGGCCAAGCTTCTTGAGGCCGTCGAGAAACCGGTTGATGTCGGAGGTGGTCACATCCGCGATATTGCCCGCGACGTTGTCGGTGAACCGCTTGAGATTGCTCGTGGCGTTGCGGACGTAGATGTCGCTCACGCCCTTGCGTTTCAGTGATCCAACGAACTCGGCCGCCGCTTGGACATTTGTGCGGACGGCGAGCAGGTCTGCCCGGTTCGTGGCGTAGAACCGGACGGCATCGGATAGCGGAACTTCACCGGCGGTGCGCCTGGCGCTGACCCATTCCTCGATAGCGGCGGCGAGCGTCACGCCAAACTCACCGGCTGCGCGTTCGCAATGCCGGAGGATGTCGATGTCGCGGCGGGTCGCCTCGCACACTCCGGTTTCGCCATTGATGAGCCGGACGGTGATCTGCTGGGCGACCATCTTCGCCTCGTCCATGCAGGAGAAGCAACGGGTGCGTCGCCGCCCGCCTTCCTGCCATGCGAGGGTGAACTGGTCATATCCGTCCTTGCGGCTGATGGTGTAGATCCGGACTTTGGCCGGGCCGGATCCAACTTCCACGATGGCACTGCGTTTTCGTTTGCGGGGCATAGGCCCCGGTTTCCGAGTCAACTTGTGTGGAATTGTGTGTGGAATGCCTGTCGCGGCTTCCGTTGCATTGCCGCTTTCCCTACTGTTGCAAGGGGTGGCGGGGATCGTCCTAGACGATGGCGGAGCGAGAGGGATTTGAACCCTCGGTGAGGTCACCCCCACGTTCCCTTAGCAAGGGAGTACTTTAGACCACTCAGCCATCGCTCCTAATAGGTGGTAATTCCGTCGCGCTTTTGAATCACATTTCGTGAGGGGCGTCAACTATTAGCGCAACTTTTTTTGTTTTCTTTGGCAAGTTTGTGCGCGCAAGTAGATTCCTTGCGTTTTGCGTAGGATCTGGTGAACTGACTTTATGCAACAATGGAAATGGATCGTGGCTTTGTTTCTGCTAGTGGCGTCGTGCGCTCACAAGGAGAAAGCAGAAGAAACGAAGCCAAAGACTGAGGCCGATGCGATGCGTTTGGTCGCACGGGTGCAGTCGCGCCCAGGTGGGAAGGATTTTGTTTTGTTAGAATCTTACGGTAAATGGACGCTGCAAGAAGGGACGAATTTGTTATCCTATGGCACGGATGGTCGCACAGCATCTTTGGTGACGAGTGGCGAAAAGTTGGGGCAGTTCGTGGCGGCTGATGTCCAGTCTGGCCAAGTGGAGATTGGCGATGCGGTGTATCATCGAACGAAAGCGGCAACATCTTCTACTCTGACCACACCGGCTCCGACGCAGGCGACTCCTGCTAGTGCACCGGAGATACCAAAAGTGGAAGAGAAAGCTCCCGCGAGTCAAGTAATCGAGCCGGTGCCGCTGCCCTCGTATTAAATCATGAAAATGGAATGATCGGTCAAGGCAGCAAGCGTTTGAGAAGCTGCGGATCGGGCAGGGAGCAAGTGTCCGCGTGACCAAACCAGCGGATGCGATTGCGGGCGATGAAGCGGTAGCAGGCCTCGCGCAAGGAGCGTGGGACGATGCGGAAGATCACACCACATTTCCAGATGCCGCCCAGCGCGTTACACAGTTCCAACGCGGCGTCCGAACGGAATAGCGTGGTGTTGTCGGACTCACGCCAGACGACCATGCTGCCATTTTCCACGGAGGCAAACTCTCCCAGTTTCATACCTTTGGCAGTTTCTCCCTGGAGTGGGGCGAATTGCAGCCGATCATGACGATCAGCACGAGAGAGAAAGCGCACCGAGCGCGAGCATAGTCCGCACTGACCATCGAAAAAAACGATCCATTTCATCGGCAGGAAAATCTAGCTAGCCTGAGGTTGGAAAAACGTTTGCATGCGGCGGTGGAGATCGTCGTAGAAACTTTTTTTCATCGCTTCGAGAGCGGCAATTTGTTCTGGCGTGGACTGGGCGCGCTGGGCTTCCTGATGGCGCATTTTGTCGGCAAAGGCTTGCTCCATTTCGATGAGGCTATCGAGAAATTCGCGGGCGGCGCGAGAGTGTTCGACGCCATCGACGAGAGCCGCTTCGAGGCGTTTGTTGCGGGTGACGCCGAAAAGGTGATTGGAGGATGATTGCTCCATATAGCGTTTATGGTTGTGGAGGAAATTTTTGTGCTCGCCAGCGTAGTGGATTTCTTCGCGATCAAGCAGGGTATCGTAAGGTCCGGACTTGGTGAAAAATTTCACGATTAATGGAATGGTGTCCACCAACATGAATAGGGCGGTGAGAATCAAGTAGGTAAAGTAAGCAAACTGTCCGCCCTTGTTGCCATTTTCGAACAGTTGATGCAGTGCGAGTGTTTGTGTGAGCACGTCCTTGCGCGGCTCAGCGCGGATGGCATCGATGGTAGCACGTTCATCGGCGGCGACGCGGGCGAGTTCTTCTTGCATGCGTGCGAGTTCACCGAGGCGTGTATCAATTTGTTGTTTGATCGTATCGCGCAGGGCGTTTTGTTGGGTCGTGAAAGCAGAGGCTTGGTCATTCTCGACACGGCGTTTCAGATCCGCCACGCGTTCTTGTTCCGCTTGATTGGAGAGTTCAATTTCTTTGAGTTTGATATCGAAGGCGGCGATGGCGGTGGCTTCAGCGGCGCGAATCTGCGTTTCTAACGCTTTTTTCTCAGTCGTTAGGTGTTCCAATAAACCACCGAGCCGTCGCGATTCTTCGCGTCGGGGGTCGAGCTGGTCGGAACGGATTGAGCGAGCACGCGGACCTTCGCCCGAGAGACCCGAGCGTTGGCCATTGAGCTCGCGTTCGAATTCTGCCTGCCAGAACCCAAGCTCCGTTTGCAACTTGGTGTATTGGGGCGTGAGCTCTGTGGATTGCGCTTCAATGGCCGTGAGTCGATCAGTAAAAGGCTTGGTGGCTTCGTCGGTTGCCGATTTTAACTCTTTTTGCTGCGCAGCGGTGAGTCCCGGGATCGCGGAAGAGGCGTCTTCATTTTCCTGGATGATGAAC
>CAMDCV010000063.1 GCA_945890645.1 Akkermansia muciniphila | reverse complement strand
TGGGGTTGTGCACGATACATGCCACTCTGTTACGTGAGAGGTGCACGGATTTTTGCGACGAAATGTGCAATTCCGTGCATTTGTGTGAGGCAATCATGCCAGCATCGATTGATAGCTAAAGGCTTTTCGCGTTATTCAGGAAGCTCTATTTAGCGCAGCATTTGTAGGTAGCGCAATCGCATGCGTCGCAGTCGCAGCAAGAGCACACGGTGCACTCACAGGCTCCTGACGCGCAATCGCAGCACTTGCCACAAGAAGCATTCGGAGTTGCTCCGAACACGCTTGCAAAGCCGCTGAATACCAATGCGAGAAGAGTAGTTTTCATAATTTTTCAATGAGAAGTTCTTGAGAATCAAATACCCCCGAGCAGTTGCCCAGGCCGACTTTATGTTTGATCAACATTTTGGCGGCGGGAATGGGGGTGCATCCCGTCTTGGCTCAGCATGCGGGACGACTGTAGTAGTCTCGCCCCGGATGGATGCGAGTGAGCGAAACGTTTCAGGCAACCACACATAAAGCGCAGATGCTTGGGAGAAGGTGCAGCAATCAGATTCACAACCTTCTTCGGAAGATTCGCAAGGGCAGCTGGAGCCATTGTGAGAACCATCCGCTAGGGAGCAACATTCCTGTGCGCAAGATTTTAGCTGCATTGGAGACCACCCCGATGCAATGCTAAAACTCAAAAGAGCGAGAATGACGCTCCATTGGTAAATTGCCTTCACGAATGGAATATGGATAGGGAACGAATCCATGTCAAATGCCGATAGACCCTCAGATGCTTAAGTTTTGCAGAAAATCATCCAGGCGCTGACAAAAAATTAAAAAAATCGCGCCTTTTTCTTGATTCCTTCTCAGAACGCCTCTACAACCCGCCCCCCGCACATGTCCGAACGCACTCTCAAGATCGCCATTCCGAAAGGAAGTCTGGAAGCCCCCACGGTGGAGCTTTTGGCCAAGGCTGGTTATGAGGTGTATGTTTCTTCTCGCGGTTTACGCCCGACATCGAACGATCCGGAGCTAGACATCTATTTGATCCGCGCTCAGGAAGTCGGACGCTACATTGACCAAGGTTTCCTCGATTGCGGCATCACCGGCTACGACTGGGCCTACGAAAATGGTGCCGATCTTGTCGACCTCGCGGAACTGCCTTATTCACGCGCGACCAACCGCCCGACCCGTTGGGTGCTCGTCGTTCCGGAAGATTCACCGATCCGCAAACCAGAAGACCTTGAAGGCAAACGCATCGCCACCGAGGGTGTCGGCATCACCAATCGCTACCTCGCGGCGAAAGGCATTAACGCGGAAGTGGAATTTTCCTGGGGTGCTACCGAGGTAAAAGTGCCTGATCTGGTCGATGCCATTGTCGATGTCACCGAGACCGGTTCATCGATCAAAGCGAATAAGCTGCGCATCGTCGATACCTTGCTGACGTCCTTCCCGCATTTTTACGCAAGTCCTTCTGCCGTGGCCGATCCATGGAAAAAGAAAAAGATGGATTGCATCGCGCTCCTGCTCAAAGCCGCCCTGCTCGCACGGGGCAAGGTGGGTTTAAAAATGAACTTGCCGAAGGACAAATTGTCCCTCATTACAGAAAAACTTCCGTCCCTGCGTCGTCCCACGATTTCCCAGCTCACCGATGAAAATTGGATTGCAGTGGAAACAGTGATTGACGAAACTGTCGTTCGCGACATTATCCCCGAGCTGATCGCCCTCGGCGCAGAAGGAATCATCGAATACCCTCTCAACAAAATCGTCCCTTAAACCACTTTTTTTAACAACCGAAACACAAGACCATGGGTTCCATCAAGAAACGCCGTAAAACGAAAATTAATAAGCACAAGCGCAAGAAGCGCATGAAACAGAATCGCCATAAGAAGCGTCTGCGCTACAAGTCCTAGGATTGTTTGCGCCTTACGCGTTTCTTATCATCCCGAATTCTTTCCCAGAAACCCGCTCACGAGCGGGTTTCTTTTTTATGAGGGTGTCTAACTCGGATCAGGTTGGCAGCTTGTCATTTAATGATATGCTGAGCTGAGGAAATACAATTCCATTAGAATAATCTGTCACATCTAGCAGGAAATACATCTTGCCTGCGTGAGGGAGGCATCATAGAAAGCTGCTGCATGAGTCTATGTTACACAATTGAGAAGAACGGTTTTTCTTTTGATTCCTGGAAGCAACAAATTAATCAATTTGTTCTTCCATGTGAACCAGGTACCACCCCCGAGGGAACTTGGCGTGAGATGCTCGTTTCCAACCTCTTGCGAAATGACAGTGACTCAGAGGAACAAAAATATGCCGTTAGATTTCTCACGGAAGGCTCAATCCGTGGCGTACTTGTCTCGGAAGGGGATACTTCCATCGATCTTATATTGAATATCTTTGCGAGTCGCAGCGATCAGTATCTCGCCGCCCGCATGGCATGGGAAGCCTTGAGTCTCGGCGCAACAGTGATGCGCGATGGCGAAGGCCCTCTCACGACAGCGGAACTGAGCGGTGAGGCAATTGAAGCCTTGCATCGTGAATGGTTTGCTCTCGGGAAGGCATCTCTCCAAGGGAAGGAAGGGTTTCGTATGCCAATTCATGCATCGTTCTCGCTATCCCTGGAGAAGCAGGACGTTGAAAAAAATGATGATGAACTAGAACGAGAGTTGTTAGCACGCGTAGCTCAATTTGGGGATGCGTTTATTAGCACTCGCATGCAAATCAAAGATGATAACCAAGGCACCAAGCTCGTTGGCATCCTTCAGGCCGATATGCCCACACTGATCATGAAGGATGTCGAGGCGCTAATGATGCAAGAAACTCTAGTGCCCATTAGTGCTGCCTTGACCGCAGTTGGCAATCAAGTGATAGATGGCATCGAATGCTGGGTGTTTCCTCCCACCTCGCAAATCGATATGAAGTTGGTCAAAGCCGTGGCCTCCCTGAGCACTCTGGCCGCTGGTCCACAAACGAAATCAAACGAGCCCACAGAAGCGGAATGGAAAATTATCTCCTACGGTCCGGTACTTGCCTTCATCTGGATCGCGGCATCGGATGGAAAAGTCGACCAGAAGGAGGTTGCGAGCTTTAGTCGATCGCTCGACGTACTTGGCGCCCAGGAAAAACATCGCGGCATTTGCCGAATGATTCAACTGGCGTCCGCAAACATTGAAGAAATTCTCAGTAAACTCCTGTCCGGTAAGGAAAATCCCGTCGTGATGCTCGACACATTTCGCTCCGTGATCGATAACCGTTTTTCCACCGAGGAAGCGAATGTCATGAAAGGTTCACTGCTCTACATTGGGCATAAAGTAGCGGAATCGTCCGGCGGCTTCCTAGGCTTCGGCTCCAAGATCAGCAAAGACGAAAAAAATGCGATGGCGGCCCTAGCGGGACTGTTGGGACTTTCGTGATTTGTTTTAGCATTCTAGGAATCAGAGTTAGCAAAATTGGCAACGGGCACATAACTCCGTCGCTTTTTACGCAGCAGCCAATAGCCAGTGATTGTGAGCCAAAAGATTGTATAAAGTAATACTACAAACCAATGCCCAACGAAAATACCAACTCGATCATGATCGAGATATAGAATCGGCGCTAAAATGAGCGGTTGTTCATCTGGATCAATTGGAACAATTTGCATGCTAAATCCCAGGTCAGGACCGCCACTCAATCCAGTGTAATACTCACGCTCATTGATCACAAATGCCATTTGGCCCCAGCCCCCCCAACCTACGCAATATTCTGCGCTTCGCGTATTCCACGATATATCGATCGTACGACGTTGGAAACCAAGCCATGTCCATAGCAGGAAGATCAATCCGAAAATTCCCAGCCACAATAATTTGGATTGATACCAATGATGATTCACGAAGCAAAATTTACTACATCAAGACGATCCATACAAGATCACTACAAAATACCACATGCATGGAGCTTTTTTCATGTAATCATCGGTATCCGCTCCAATGAGGCAATATGCTCCTGTTGCTGTGCCTCTATTTCGAGCTTCCTGAATAACGCGAAAAGCCTTTAGCTATCAATCGATGCTGGCATGATTGCCTCACACAAATGCACGGAATTGCACATTTCGTCGCAAAAATCCGTGCACCTCTCACGTAACAGAGTGGCATGTATCGTGCACAACCCCAGTC
>CAMDCV010000062.1 GCA_945890645.1 Akkermansia muciniphila | reverse complement strand
TGGCGTGCATGATCACGCAGGCAACGAGACTTTTGCTCCATACGCAAAGCGCATAGGTTAACGCACCATAGATGAGAGCTCCCGCGTAATCGACAGGCGCGTGCGCGATCGTGAACGCTACTGTGCAAACGATAAATGCCAACCACGTATGTTTGCCAAAGGGCAGCTTCCAGTAGTCGCCATCGCTATTCGCTAGGAAGCGCATCAGAAACCCGCGCCAGAAAATTTCCTCGATCAAGGCGACCACCACCGCCGCTCGGATGAAGCGCATCGTGAGTGAAAAACCATACGCCAATGGATCGGTAAACACATGCGGATCGAAGCCTTCGTTGCGTTCTTGAATGCCGAGCCATTTCATCCAGCCCTGCGTTTCGCCGCTGAGGTTCCAGTGATCGTAAAGCACCGTCGGCAACAGCCAAAAGCCGATGCCCACCGCGCCGAACACCACACCAATCGCCGCCCAGCGAAGTTTCCACTGAAACTCATAGTAGCGCCAGTGGCGCAGCAGATAGATCAGGCAGATGACCGTTTGCAGCGGATAGACCCACTGCTCTGGCCAGCGTCGCCACCACGGCGCTGCGGGATGATCCCACTGAAACAAGTCACTCCCCAACTGCAACAATAGCAGTATCCCCATGAAAATCACAAAGGGGATCACATGCGCATTCACCCAGCCCTTGGGATTGCTCAAGCGCAGGGGTGTGGCAGCATCGTTCATGGTCTCAGAGCTTGGAAATGAAATTCTCCATCTTATCCATCGCCAGTTTCAAGTCATCGAAACCCGTCGCGTAGCAACAGCGCAAGAAGCCTTCACCACAGGCGCCGAACGCAGTGCCGGGCACGGCGGCGACACTCTCTTGCTCTAACAATTTCATCGCAAAGTCCTTGCTCGATAGCCCGAACTTGCTGATATCGGGAAACACATAAAACGCACCGCCCGGCGTATGGCATTCGATCCCCATTTCATTGAGACGTTTCACCACATAATCTCTACGCTGGTGATAGCTATCGCGCATTTTCTCCATCGAAGGCGTGCCATTTTCAAGCGCTTCGATGGCCGCGTTCTGACTCATGATCGGCGCGCAAAGCATGGCGTACTGGTGGATTTTCATCATCGCCTCGATGATCGGTTGCGGCGCACAGGCATAACCGAGACGGAAGCCCGTCATCGCAAAGGCCTTGGAAAATCCGTGCAACAAAATCGTCCGTTCGCGCATCCCAGGCAATGCCGCAATGCTTAGGTGCTCTTCGCCATCGTAGCGCAGCTCGCTGTAAATCTCATCGGTCATCACGATCAGATTGTGCTCGATGCACAACTTCGCAATACCTTCCAGGTCTTCCCGCGTGGCGCAGGCACCGGTCGGATTGGTGGGGAAATTCAGCATCACCATGCGCGTGCGCGGCGTTATGGCGGCAGCCACGGCTTCGGGCTTGAGCGAAAAACCATCTTCTTTTTTCGTCACCACCGTCACCGGTGTGCCGTAGGCCATGACGATGCTCGGGCTATAGGAAACATAACACGGCTCGTGATAAATCACTTCATCACCCGGATTGAGCAGCGCGCGGAGCGCGAGGTCGATCGCTTCACTCACGCCGACAGTGACGAGCACTTCTTTTTCCGCAATGTAATCGACATGGAAAAATCGGCTGACGTATTTCGCAATCGATTTGCGCAACGATAGCAAGCCGAGGTTCGACGTGTAACTCGTCTGACCTTTTTCTAACGAATAAATCGCCGCCTCGCGGATGTGCCATGGCGTGGAGAAATCGGGCTCGCCGACGCCGAGAGAAATGACGTCGTCACGCCCCTGCACTAGTTCAAAAAAGTCGCGGATACCCGAGCGCGGGATCGAAGCAATGTGCTTCGCAATGATAGAAGAATAATCCATGGTCGTAGTTTCTAACAAAAATGTGCTTAGGGGCTCACAACGAGACGTTCCACGCCCCCTTCCCCCTCGAAGAGAAAGCCGTATTGCTTGTAGGTTTTCAGCAGGAAGTGGGTGGCAGTCGAGAGAACGCCATCGAGTGTGCTGAGTCGTTCGGACACAAATCGTGCGACCTCGCGCAGGTCCGTGCCTTCCACGACAACCATCAAATCATAGCCGCCGCTGGCAAGATAGCAGCTCACCACTTGATCGAAGCGAGCGATGCGCAGGGCCAGTCGGTCAAAGCCACCACCGCGTTCGGGCGTGACTTTCACCTCGATGAAGGCTTGCACGTTAAGATCGCCGGCGCGTTCGCCGTTGACCACGGCATGATAGCCGAGAATCGTGCCGTCCTTTTCCCAAGCCGCGATTTTCGCTCGCACCTCCGCCTCGCTCATCGCGAGCAATTCGGCAAGTTCTTCGTGAGAGTGGCGGGCTTTCGAGCGCAGCAATTCCAATAATGGGTCAGTGGACATGGCGCGGGATTCAAGCAGATTCCCCGGACCATGGAAACACCGAATTCATCAATCTCCGAAACAAATACCGATCGCTCTTGCGGCTTGCACCATCTCGCCGGTGGGATTGACGAGACGCAATTGATCGACGGCTTCTTCGATCGGCACCGAATCGACATGATACGATTGATAACTGACCATGCGTCCGAAACGACCTTCTGCTGCGAGTTTCACGGCCATCACTCCAAAGCGCACGCCGAGAATACGGTCGAGCGATGTCGGTGCCCCGCCGCGCTGCAAGTGACCAAGTGTACAGGCACGCGTTTCTTTGCCCGTGAGTTTTTCGATTTGTTGGGCAACGTAATCACCCATGCCACCGAGGCGAACTTCCCCGCCGCAATTGTCATCAACACTCATCACATGACCATCGGGCAGACGCGCGCCTTCCGCTACCACGACCAGGGTACTATGGCAACCAGCGGCTTCTCGCGCTTTGATGTGAGCGGCGACTTTATGCATATCAAAAGGAATTTCTGGCAGCAACACAACATTCGCACCGCCCGCCATCCCACCCCACAGGGCGATCCAACCCGCATGACGTCCCATCACTTCTAGCACCATCACGCGCTTATGACTGGCGGCCGTGGTATGGAGTCGGTCGAGACCATCCACCACCGTGCTCACAGCACTATCGAAACCAAAGGTCATAGCTGTCGCTTGCAGGTCATTGTCGATCGTCTTGGGCACGCCGATAATGGGCCAGCCTTCGCGATAGAGTTGCAAGCCCGTTGTAAGCGAGCCATCGCCGCCAACGACGACTAGGGCGCCTACGCCCATTTGCTCCATCGTGCGCTTCGCTTTTGCGACGATTTCTTTGGGCACGCCACTGACTTCGCCCACGCCCACCTTTGCCGCGAAGTGGCCTTTGTTTGTCGTGCCGAGAATCGTACCTCCAAGTTTCAATATTCCCACCGTATCTTCAGGGCGCAGCATCACAAAATCACCGGGAGGCAATAGACCCTCAAAGCCATCGCGAAATCCCACCACATCCCAGCCGAGTTCAGCCGCCGCACCGACCACGCCGTGAATCACTGCATTCAATCCAGGGCAGTCTCCTCCGCTATTCAAAATTCCGATTTTCATATGTCTGTCTAACGTCTTTTAAGCAATAACTGTGCAAAAATCAAAACTTCGGCACGTGTAAAATTTCGCGGTTGCGATCCTGAATCAAAGCGCCCGAGGCGAGCCATTGATCATACGCCGTCCACCCTTGAGAAAGCAGCCCACGCGTGCGCCCGAAGCGATCGGGGCTGTTGAGGAGCACTACGATCATACGGCGGGGCGTCGCGCCCTTAGAGCCATCGGGCTTCGTGCGCACCAAGGGATCTTTTTCCATCGATGTTGCCAGACAGGGTCCGGCTGGTGTGGTTTGTCCGGTTTTGATGCCTAAAATGCCCGCTTCACCGATCAACTGATTGGTGTTCGTGATGGTATAGGATTTCCCCGCCACTGTGATGCTGCGGGATTTCTGACGCACAAAAAACGCAAAAGCGGGTCGGCGCATCGCGTAGATCGAAAGTTTCGCCATATCGGCGGCAGTGGAAAAGCCTTCCTGTTTCGGCAGCTCGAGGCCGTGGGGATTGAGAAAGCGCGTATTCTTCATGCCGAGCACGCGCGCTAGCTCATTCATCTCTTTCACAAAAGCCCAAACAGGATCTTCTTGTTTGCCGCGTCGGTTATTCATATCGCGACCAATGTGATCCGCCACAGTCATGGCAGCGAGGTTGTCCGACCCTAACAGAGCTGCATACAGCGCATCCGATAGACTGATTTTCTGACCAGGCTGCAAATTCAGCGGATTTGCCCCACCCACGCGAGTGACCGACTCCGGCACAGAGGCCATGACTTTTTTCAAATCCTGACCCGTGGCAATTGCCCAATCCGTGGCTACGACACCAGTGCAAATTTTCGTTAGACTGGCGACTGGACGTTTTGCTGATGAGTTTTGCGCGAGGAACACCTTGCCCGAATGCGCCTCCACCACCATGTAGGCTTCTTGCGCGGAAGCGATTGTCGTGAAACATCCCATGAGAACAAAAATACAACGTTTCAGCAGCGGCGACATGACGCGCGGAGTCTAGTAGCGTATGCCGCAAACTCAAGCGCCAACCGCAAAAATTTTGCCCTTCCCCTCTCTCGATTCCGCGTGCAGCGTAGGCGCATGACCATTCTTTTTGACATTGGCAACGTGCTCTTGCGCTTCGACTACAAAGAAGCCCTCCACGCCTTGATTCCGCCCGAACTGGGCGATGCATCCGAGCGCCTCCGCTTGTTGGATGTAAAGCGTGATGAACTCGAAAGCGGGCGCATCAATGTC
>CAMDCV010000061.1 GCA_945890645.1 Akkermansia muciniphila | reverse complement strand
ATCAACTCGCATCGTTGTTGATAAGCCGTGACTCGTTGCTCGATCTGTGCACTAGTGAGCTTACCTGCACTTTTTAATTCTTGGCGGTAGGCCTCCGGGCTGCACCATCCTTCCGATGCATCATCGAGCCGGAAATCGGCTGCCACTGGTTCTGCGATCTCTTTTAGCAGATTGCCTTGTGCATCGACGCGGTGACGCAGAGGGGCAGGAAAGCATTCGCGTGCTTGTTGCACGGGATCGTGAATGACATTCGGAATGCCATCGATCATGGCGGCGAGCACGCGATCTTCGCGACCGAGTTGCTTGAAGTAAATAATCTCTTGGGCGACGTAGTTACTGGCAACAGCTCGTGGCGAGCAGATGACGAGCAGGAATTTGCTGGCATCTAAAGCGCGAAAAATGGGCGAAGCAAGATCCGCATCGACGGGTAATTCCTCTTCATCGCGAAATACGGGATAGATACGCTCCGGAATGACATCGCCGCGCTGATTGGTCGTGCCTACCAAATCACTCGGGACTTCGTAGGTTTCCAAGGTCTGGTGCAACCAAGTCGCCCACTGCCGGCCCGGCTCTTTGTTGTCGGCATGGCGATACGATATGAAACACCAAAAGGTGCGCTGCGGTGCGGTCACTGGGTTAAGTGGCATATGCGTGAGAGGTGATACGTTAGAAAAAATAAAACATCAGAGCCGCCGTCACGAGCAAGAAGTGAAAATTTCTCGATTTTTTTCTAACGCAAGACGGGCGGTGTCAATAATCGACGACTCTGATTTACCCCTCCATCTTCTCCCGCAATTTGGGGAAAAAATCCAGTGTTGCTTGGCCACAGTGCGCGAGCAGATCATCGAGCGCCTCGCCTCGTGCCGCTGCGATGCACTCTGCTGTATGTCGGACATAGGCCGGTTCATTGCGCTTGCCACGAAACGGCACCGGTGCCAGATACGGCGAATCGGTTTCTAACAGAAAAGTCCCGCGTGGCAGGCGCATGGCTACTTCCAGCACATCACGCGCGGTTTTGAAGGTGGTGACGCCACCGAACGATACCAAGCCACCGAGTGCTAACACGCGCAGTGCGTTTTCATGCGTGCCGATGAAACAATGGAACAGCGCACGCACCTCACTTGCATGGCGTTGATAAATTTCCAGCGCATCTTCGAAGGACTGACAACCACTGCGATCGCGGGTGTGGATCACCACCCCGTGACCACTGCGTTTGGCTAACAGAAAATGTTGTTCGAGGAAATCGCGTTGCCGTTGGCGAAATGCCTCTTCCTCCCATCCATCGGGGGCAGGGTGGTAGTAATCTAGCCCAGTCTCGCCAATGCCCACCACACGACTATCACTGGTGAGCGGGCTTATGACATCGACAGCATCGTCGGGTGCATTGTGAACATCGCACGGATGGATGCCGAGACAGACGCCGACGTTTTGATAGGTATCGGCAATGGTGAGATTCGCATCGATATCTTCCAGGCATGTGGCGAGAGAAACCATCGCTCGCACATCTGCCTGCGTGGCGCGGGCGATGAGGTCATCGAGCTCGCTGGCTTCGAATTTGTGCGACGCGAGATGGCAATGGGAATCGATCAACATGGTTTCAAAGTCTGCGGTTCCAAGCGAGCAGATCGGCATAGTTCACGCCGCTGCCACCAAATAAATCCAAGGCACTACCGACGGTGACATCGATCTTGCCACCGCTCAGTTGCTGGACTTTTTCTACATCTGCCAGACAAGCGACACCACCAGCGTAGGTGAGGGGAATCTTGCCCCAGGAACCGAGCAAGGCGACGAGCTCTTCATCGATGCCACGGCACAGGCCCTCGACATCGGCGGCGTGAATCAGAAACTCCGCACAGCGACTGGCGAGATGATCGAGTGTGGCAGGCGTGACTTCGAGCTCGGTGAGTGTTTGCCAACGATTCATCGCCACGGACCAACCACCCGCGGTGCGACGGCAGCTCAGATCGATCACCAGTTTTTCATGACCCACCGCTGCAACCAACGCATCGAGTTGCGACTCAAGAAATCGACCATGGTCATCGAACAGCGCCGAAGTGACAATCACATGGCTGGCGCCGGCTTCGAGCCAATCCGTGGCATTGTCTGCCGAGATACCGCCACCGACTTGCAAGCCCCCGGGCCATGCACTCAGAGCCTCGCGCGCGGCCTCACGATTGCCAGGTCCGAGGCAGATCACGTGACCGCCTTCGAGCGCATCGTCGCGGTAAAGTCGGGCATACCACGCGGCATCGTGCTCGGAGACGAAATTCTCGCGCGGTCCGGCACCGTCATCGCGCAGCGTGCCACCGACGATCTGTTTCACCTTGCCGTGGTGCAGGTCAATGCATGGTCGGAATTTTGTCATCGCGTGCCGCGAACAAACCACTATGCTGTCCGCAACTCCAGCACCAAATGAGACAAATCCTACGCCCTACCCTCACGCTATTCGTTGTGACTGCCAGCCTGTGCGGCATTTCCTGCGAGAAAAAAACTCTCACGCCTTTAGCGAAGCCCAGCGTGCCGGAAGTGTCTGTCGAAAATGGCATGGTGCGCATTGAGGGGGGAAGTTTCCTCATGGGCTCGAGCGGCTTGTTTCAGACCGACTACGGTCCCAAGCAATTCCCTGAGGAAAAACCACCGCATCAGGTGACCGTGAACGGCTTTTGGATCGATCAAACCGAAGTCACCAACGCGCAGTTCGCGGCCTTTGTGAAAGCCACGGGCTACGTGACCTTTGCCGAGCGCGATGCCAAACTGGAGGATTTTCCTGCCGAAGCGCGCGAGAGTTTGCCGCCATTCCCGTTCAAACAAGGTTGTCTCGTCTTCATCCCAAATTCCAAGACTCCCGGCAATCCGAACGAACCGGGAAATTACATGCACTGGTGGCGTTGGGCGCCGGATGCGAATTGGCGCGCGCCGATGGGCGAGGGGAGCAGCATCGAGGGCAAGGAGGATCATCCAGTCGTGTGTGTGAACCACGAAGACGCCGTCGCCTATGCGAAATGGGCAAACAAGCGCTTACCCACCGAGGCCGAGTGGGAGTTTGCCGCGCGTGGTGGGTTGGTCGCGACCATGTTTACTTGGGGCGATGTGCAACAGCCCGGTGAAAAGCCTATGTGCAATCACTGGCAAGGGAATTTCCCCAATCAAAACACCGAGGCCGATGGCTATGCCTTTTCGTCGCCCGTGAAAAGCTACCCGCCTAACAACTTCCAGCTCTACGACATGGCCGGCAATGTTTGGGAAATGTGTTCCGATTACTACGATCCCGATTATTTCAAAACCAGCCCCACCGACAACCCGAAAGGCCCCGATACTTGGGTGAATCGCGACTCCGGCGTCCGCGGCCAAGAGCCCGCCCATCACGTCACCAAAGGCGGATCTTTCCTCTGCCACGAGTCCTACTGCCTCCGCTTCCGCCCCGGTGCCAGGCACTCCGGCGATACCCAATCGCCCACCAATCACACCGGCTTCCGCTGCGTGAAAGAGCTCTAGTGAAAAGCTGAAACGCGGAAAAACTGAAAAGCTGAAATTGGGGGGACTGAGGAAGAGAAGAGACCGCTTCGCATTCAGACATAAGACACAAGACTTGAGTGACGAGTGAATCGTTATGAGTGAATAGAAAACGCAAAAATCCTGCCTTCAATCCGTAACATCCTGCATTTCTCCGTGGTAAAATAAGCCGTCTCTCCCATCTCCCAGCTCGCGTATTGCCCTTCGTAGCCTCCTAGGCCATCGTAACTTTAGCGAAGTTGGCGGCGAAATTAGGCTCCTCGCTCAAGTCTTACGTCTTGTGTCTGAATGTCTCATCTCTCCCTCACCATTCTTGACATCTTTCCCGCATTCTGCTTCGCTACGCGCGGATGCAACCCAGACGCACATTTCTCCTCACCGCTACGGTTTTACTGGTCCAGGGATGCACCTCGATGACTGGTGGCAGCGCTCCATGGAAGGGTGCGGTCCGACGTCACACCGCGGAACTCGGCTTTCGCAATTGGATCGTCATCGCCGAGGCATCATTTCCGGCTTACAGCCGTGCAGGGGCGCATCAGGTGCCCGCCAACGTCGAGATCCCTGAGGCCTTGGCATATGTGTTAGAAGAAATCGATCAAACCCAACACGTCAAACCCAACGTCTATCTCACCCGTGAATTGCGCTCGATGAGCAACGACACGGCCCCGGGCATCGATGAATTGCGCGCCAAAACAAAAGAAGCGTTAGCCGGGATCGAAGCCACCAGCCTCGATCAGGAATCGCTGATGAGCTTGCTCGCCGATGCGAATCGCAGCTTCGATGTCCTCATCATCCGCACCACTTCCGCTTTGCCGTACAGCAGCGTATTCATCGAACTACAGCCCGGTTACTGGGATGCGGAGTCGGAACAACAATTGCGCGATCGCATCTCCAGCGAACGCAAGAAACCAGCGACGCCTTAATCGCTCCGTCGTCATTGCTCATGAATCAATCGAAAGAACAACAAATCCGCGAAGAGCGGGAAAAAGCTTGGGTCGGCGACGCCGTGCTGTGCCTCTTCGCCCGTAAATTCGTCCTCCGCGAGCGCAACTGCATGGATGCCGAGTGGTTCACGCACCTCACCTCAAACGGATTTCTCAGCGCCCTCGGCAACCCCACCAGCGTCGAAGCCAAGATCGGCCGCATCTACGAAGAACAAGGCCTCGAACCCGCCTTCGCCTGGATGGACGAAAATCTGATCCCTCTCTTCCGTAAACAAATCGCAAGGAAGAAGAAGTGAGATAAGTGGTGAGTGATCAGTGAGCAGTGATCAGTGTCTTTGAACCGTGGCGGCGTCTTATCAAGCGCCAAGCTAAAATCACAAGAGTCAGTAGTAAAAAATATCAAACATCAAACATCAACAATCGTCATTCGTCAATCAATCTGCCTTCGTGCCTTTTCTCCCAGCTCGCGTCTCCCAGCTCGCGTCTCATCTCTGATTGCAACGCGGTCTTTCCTCTTTTCCTCAATTGACAAGATCACTGCCAAAGATACACTGCTCGCATGAATCAAGATCATCTTATCCAACGAATTTCTTTCGATCCTGACATTTATGGAGGGAAGCCGATCATACGGGGTCGTCGCTTGGCTGTGGAGCACA
>CAMDCV010000060.1 GCA_945890645.1 Akkermansia muciniphila | reverse complement strand
CATGTGCCTGAACAATCTGACTCAGGCTAAGTGTGATCGCATCGCCCAAAAATTAAACACCCGACCCAGGAAACGCTATGGATACAAGACTCCTGAAGAGCTTTTTAACTAAATATCATTCTGTTGCACTTCGCTCTTGAACCTGAGAGCCATGCCAAACCCCAATCAGGTATCCGAATTCTTTTTGATCAGCGGATGCTCGGACGCCATTACAGACTCGCCACTCTGATTATTTTTTAGCAAAAGCTCACTGGTTTTACTGTTGAACGTGCCCGTGGCGACGACGACTGGGGTAGGACTCGGATTCATTCGATTGATGTGAATGATCTCGAATGCGATGATTCCATCCGTGTTTTCACTGACGATTTTGTGAGTGTAGTATTGCGGTGGCATCGGACGCAACACTCGGGAAAATCGATTGGCTTGCGATACCTCAGGATTGATGTGCTGGAGAATCTGACTCTGGATTGCAACATAGCAGGCTTGGTGCCGTTCTTGCGTCAGTTGCGCATCAGTTTTGGTGATTGGCTTCGCCGCATCTTGGGATACGACGGGCAAGATCGATAGAGCACTAGCGGATAGCAGCAGGCACAGAAATGACAGTTTTGGTTTCATAATTGTTTGGTTGGTGATGTGTTGTGTTTTTCTTCCGTCGCATTCTCCACAGCAGCCATTCCGCAACAATCGCGTTGCCGATGATACTGAGATAGAGTGCGGCGAGAAATCCTATTTCGGCAGCAAGGCCGATCTCTTGGAACACGATGTGTTCGATGCGAAAGGTGAGAGCCGTGGTGATCATCGCGAAGGAACGAATCATCCACATCACATGTTGTTGCACTTGGTGGCGACGCATCGCGACCCAACCTTGCCACGTGGTCCAGGTGGTCAACACTCCCAGCAGCAAAAATCCCATGATTCCCCGCCACCCGCCATGGGCGAAAAACGCCAAATAAAATCCAGTCGGGCAGACAAAGAGAAGAATGCTCCCCACATAAATCCGACCCAACCAACGATGAAGTTGCGGCGCACGCCGCAGCAGGGGCCGGAAAAATTGGAGCAAGGAAGAGATCAAGCAAATCGCCCCTGCCACCACGTGAATCACCAAAGCCGTCAACCACACGGGTCGCTCCGCAAGCAGCCCTTTTTCCCACACGAACGCATGCGTTCGTGGCGCGTGAAAATAGGGAAGACAGTTGTAAACCAATAAGGCGCAAAAAAAGACTAGTGCCAACCAAGCAAAGATTCGAAAGCAGAGTTGCAACCGTTTCATTCACCCAGAGTAACAGACTGCGCGGAGGTGTCTGTAAAGGGAGTGTAAATTTGTTCTCACTTCCAGCCTAACACACTCACTACCAAATCGTGATCGGAAGGTGCGCCGGGCAAAACATGGCTTTGCATCGTTTGGAATGATGAATCGTGGAGAATGTAGTCGATGCGACGACCGGTATGAAAACCGAATAGTTTAAAATGGAGTGTGGGGGTCTGATTAGGGCGTTGGTTAACCTTCGCGAAACTATCCGTGTAGCCCAGCTCTTGCAATTGACGGATCGGCGCGCCACTCACGCTATTAAAATCGCCTGCAAGAATGGTCGGTATATCCGTTCGGAGCGACTTGATAATTTGCCTCACTTCTCGACGATGCACGTCGTCCTGTCCACCCATGAGCTGCATCGGAAGCGACCATTTTTCACGAGTGGTCCAGACACGAAGTGGATCAAGGTGTAAGCTAGCGACTTGGAATCTTCCGCCCGGAGAATGAATCTCAGAAAAAAGAAAACCATTGATTCCGTGTTGCGATTGTTCGTACCGAGGATTCCGCAAAGGATAACGCGATAAGATGGCCACGCCTTGAAAAAAATGGCGGTATCGGAAATCCAACTTGAGAGCATGATTCAACGACTTCGATCCCTGCGGCGAAAGCTCTTGTAGCAGCAACACATCGGCGTTCATGCGGCGAATCGCTTTCACTGTGCGAGCCCTATCATGAGAGCCTGTAAACACGTTATAAGTGCCAACGCGAACCGAATGCGAGTTCTGTGTATGTATGCGCAAAGGCTTCTCAGGCGATATGCTAGAACAAGCTGTCAAGAAAATCACAATGCTTACCATAAGCAGATTGTTGAAGCATTGCAATAAACCTCTCCAACGCTTCTTATGCTTTTTTGAGGCAAATGGTAAGTAAATGGACATATGGGAGATGAGAATCTTGTATGATGATTTTCACGATCCAATCACAAAGATTCATCGACAAGAAATCATGCGAAGAATTTTCTTTTGCGTGAAGCATAAAGGGTCGTTTTTTTACTTTCCGATCTTCCGACCTTCTGACCCGCCTCTATAGGGTGTTCACCCCATAGACAGCGAGGCACGCGTAGACGCATTCTTCCCGCTCATGGATCACCCTAACGACGACGTGCCTTTTGGAGAGGGTGAATCCTCCCGTCGGGCCGTTTTAGGCAAAACCCTGCGACAATTTTGGATCATTTCGAAGGCATTCTTTGCTTCAGAACGCCGACGCAAAGCGCGGGGGTATTTGATCGCGTTAGTGAGCTTGTCGCTCGCCGTCGGCGCGGTGCAAGTCTTGATGAGCTATGCGGGACGGGATTTCATGAACGCCATCGCGAAAAAAGACCCGCAGGCCTACTGGTTTATGCTGTGGCTTTATCTTGGCACTTTCGCCCTTGCTGTGGTCATCGGGGTTTACTACCGCTGGGTGGAGGAACGTCTTGCTTTGCTTTGGCGCGAGTGGATGGCGCAACATCTCGTCAAACGCTACTTCAACAACCGCGCCTACTATCGACTGAGAGGCTCGGAGAGCGTCGATAACCCCGACCAGCGGATCAGTGAGGATGTGCGAAATTTTACCATCAGCTCGCTTTCCTTCCTCCTCATCGGCTTGAATTCTCTCGTGACGTTAATCGCTTTCGTTGGGGTGCTTTGGGGGATCTCAGGCAGACTCGTGGGCGTCTTGGTTGTCTATGCGCTGGTAGGAACAACCGTGAGTATTCTCATCGGTCGTCGCCTCGTGGGCCTTCACTACCATCAGTATGAGAAAGAGGCAGACTTCCGATATGGTCTCGTTCGGGTGCGGGACAACGCGGAGTCCATCGCCTTTTATCGCGGTGAGAAACGAGAACACCTCGATCTCTTCCATCGCCTTACATGGGTCGTGTGCAATATGCGCAAAATCATCACATGGAATCGGAATCTGGGTTTTTTTACCAATAGCTACAATTACGTCGCACTCGTCCTGCCCGTGATGGTTGTCGCACCGATGTTCATGCGTGGGAAGTAGAGTTGGGAGTTGTCACGCAGTCCGCGGGGGCCTTTGCTCAAGTCCTGGCGGCCGTATCGCTCATCATTACCCAGTTTGGCATCATCAGCGCTTATGTGGCAGGGGTCCAGCGTCTTGGCAGCTTGTGGGATAATCTCGATGAACACGATGCCGAGGAAGAGCGCATCATCAACGAAGCGAATCTGGAGTTGGATGATGAGAGTCGGTTCATTCGCCTCGAGAAAATGACGGTGCGTACACCTGATGGAACCAAAACACTCGTGTCGGATTTGTCATTTAATCTACGGAAACGGCAGAGCCTGCTCATCATGGGAGCGAGTGGCACGGGGAAAAGTTCGGTGTTGCGCACGATCGCTGGTCTTTGGTCGAGTGGCTCCGGCTCGCTCGAGAGACCGGCTTTGAATGATCTTATGTTCCTGCCGCAGCGACCCTATATGATTCAGGGCAGTCTGCGGGATCAGCTGCTTTACCCGTATCCTGGTCGCGCGATGAATGACGAGGAGATCCACCGAATCGTGGAAGAGGTGAATCTCGCCGATGTCCTCGATCGTGTCGATGGTGACCTTGATCGTGTTGTGGATTGGACTAACATTCTTTCTCTCGGCGAGCAACAGCGGGTGGCCTTTGCGCGACTTTTCTTGCACCCGCCCAAGTTCGCGTTTCTCGACGAAGCCACTAGCGCTCTTGATGAAGACAATCAGGACCGCCTCTACGCCCTGTTGAAGAAATCGGGCGTCGGTTATATCAGCGTTGGCCACCGCACTACCCTGATCGAGCATCACGAGCGGCTTCTGGTGCTTGACCGCTCGGGGAGCTGGGAGATCCAAGACAATCCCCTTTCCGTATCTTCATGAAAACTATGTCACCACTTTTGTTCATCCTTTACTTTATGGCGCGCTATCCTTGGCGCGTAGCGGCGGGCTTGAGTTTGTCCATCGCTGGCACACTGCTCGGTTTCGTTTTCCCTGGTCTTACCCAGTGGTTTCTCGACGACATCATTCCTAACGGCGACATCTCACGCATCTTCCCCGCCGCAGCGTTAGCTCTCGGCGCGATGCTATTACGGCAGATTTTTTTCAGTCTGCGCACCCTCACAAACAATGCCATCGAGCTGCGCATGACCTACGATCTTCGCAGTCAATTGCATGATAAGATTCAGCACCTCCCATTGAAATGGTTCGACCGCCAAACTACTGGAGACATCCTCATGCGTATGGCATCCGACGTGCCTGCGACGCAGCGCATTGTGTTGGATGGCATTGATCAAACCCTGCCCGCCATCCTCCAGATTCTCATGACAGCGGGCTTTATGTTTTGGGTGCATCCGAAGCTAGCGCTGGTCACTTTGCTGCCCGTGCCTTTCATCGCCGCAGGTGGTTGGATCAATGCCCGCTGGGTTAGTCCACGCGCGGAGAATGCCCGTGAATCCGCCGGGGGTCTCAACTCGCTTCTCCATGACAATATTGCCGGCATTCGACAAATCAAAAGCTACACGCTCGAACCAGAGAAGCAGCGCGACTTTGACCGCTCCAGCACCGAGTATCGCCACCATCAGACTCGCCTGCAGCGCGCATGGGCTTTGTATGGACCCAGCATGGGATTTCTCGGCGACATCGGTCTTATTTTGTTGGTGGGATTCGGCGCTTACTGGTGCGTCAAGAAGGACATCACGATTGGTCAACTCACACAATTCCTGATGCTTATCGGCATGTTGTATGAGCCCATCAGCCGACTGCACGGCTTGAGCACATCCTTTCTCGGTGGTCTCATCTCAGGCAAGAGGGTATTTGAAATCTTAGACATGTCCGGTGCCGAAGACCTCGTCAGTGGCGATCATCCCGAAAAGGTCGAGGGCGAGATACGATTCGAAAATGTGAGCTTTTGCTACGACGAGAGCCGCCCCATTCTCAGCAACATTGACCTCGTCGTGCCGGCGTATCAAACCGTCGCGATCGTCGGAGCAACTGGTGCGGGCAAGAGCACCCTGTTTCAACTCCTGACGCGGCTCTATGATCCGACTGCGGGGGAAATTTATCTCGATGGAAAACCCATCCAACAATTGAACAAAGCGGGCCTGCGCGATGCCATCGGCTACGTCACGCAAGAAAGCTATCTTTTCAATCAAACGATTCGCGAAAACCTCCTCATCGGCAAACCGGATGCAACCGAAGAAGAACTCTGGCACAGCCTCCGCCGCGCCTGTGCCGCCGACTTTGTCGAACGTCTCGATGGTCAACTCGATGCCACCGTCGGCGAACGCGGAGGTCGCCTCAGCGGTGGCGAGAAACAGCGCATTTCCATCGCCCGTGCTTTCCTGAAAAACGCACCCGTCCTCCTCCTCGACGAAGCTACCAGTGCCGTCGATACGAAGAGTGAAAAGCTCATCCAGCAAGCCGTCGATGAGCTCCGTCAAAATCGGACATGCCTCGTCATCGCGCACCGACTCAGCACGATCAAAAATGCGCATTGCATTTACGTCATGCGTCAAGGTGAAGTCATTGCCCAAGGAACCCACGAAGAATTGTTAGAGAGCAGCGACTACTACGCGGAGCTAGCGCGACTCAGCTTCACCGTGGAGAAGACGACGGGGTGATGAATAGGCAACGTGAGTTTCCCCACGGATCAAAGGTCCACAATATACCAGCCTAGGCCATCGGCCCATAAGCGCTAACTTGTTTTGAAGCGATGTGACTGCGTTTTGCGGTGTCTGGGTGATTCGGATAACTCGGCGGAGATTGCTTTCCAGTCGTCAATCACTTCGCTCAGACGCAGGGTTGGCTCTATCGCCCGAATTACT
>CAMDCV010000059.1 GCA_945890645.1 Akkermansia muciniphila | reverse complement strand
CCGGTGTCCGGCACCGTCCAAGTCTGGAAGGTTTTGTCTTGGAATGGGAAGTTGACCGGTTGCTGGGCAAGGGCGACGGCCGGCGCGAGGAGACCCGCGAGGAATGCGATCCAAAGACGGCTTATCCGGCGGACAATGCCGAGGCCGGGCGCTACTCGTTCAACCCGGTTGGTGAAAAATGATGGGTGCATGGCTGGGAAAAACATGGGAGATTACTGGAGGGTGTCGGCGGTGGAGATGCGGCGCAGCGAGATGCCCCCCTTTGAGACGATCTCCTGCCGGGAGAGACCGCGGGTGGTTTCCTGGTATGTACCGGTGAGGATGGTGGGATCGGGGGCCGCGTCGAAGGTGATGGAGAAGCTGCGGGAAACCGTGTAACCGGCACCGTGCTGGGGATGGAACGCATGCCGGAAGGGATTGCTGCGATGGAAGGCGTCGAGCGTGAGGGGCGACGAGGCACCGGTTCCCATCGTGCGACCAACGCCGAGCTGCCCGTCCAGCGGCCATGAAAGATAGTAGGTTTCCGGCAGGTCCGGCGGACGGGAGGTTCGCGAAGCCAAGGCAAAGTAGGCGAGCACGTCTCCATCAGCCACATCGGCGGGATTGGCGACGCCCTGCGCCGTGGCCACCTTGCCGCGCAGCGAGGCGGAAAGATGGGCGGCGCTGAGATCCCGTGGCAGGTCAAAGGTGACGGTCTCCAACCGCAGGCCGACGCGGGTCCCATCACTACGCTCCTGAACGCCGTCCAGATAAGGAATGCGCGTCTCGTCGACAACCAGGACTTGGGTGGGGGTGATGTCCGGCGAGGCGGTTTTCGTCTGCATCAGGATGGAGCGGGGCACCAGACGCGCCTGCCCTGCCGAATCGACGTGGATGAAGATCTGCATCGGCAGTTCGCTGGCAGTGGCCTGCACGGGTGAGCCTGCAGTGCCCAGGCTGGTGACCGAATTGAGAATGATCTGTCCCGCCCAGAGACCGGCGAACGGGCTGGCGGGCGCGGTGGAACCCGGCGTGGGCGAGAGGTCAGCATTGATGGCCCTTACTGGCAACCAGCGATACACGGAGCCCCCGCTCAGCGAGACGCTAACCCGGTAAAGGTGCTCGCGGAAATTGAGCCCGCTACTCCAGTTCCGCCTTACGCCGACGGTAATCGAGCGGCTTCCTCCGGCGGTCACATTGGCCACCTGCCAACCTGCGAGCCAATCGACGGTTTGCGTCTGCCACTTCAATTCTTGGGGAACGGCTTCCAAAGCCCAGAGCTGAAGGTCATTGGAGCCGGAATCGGTGCCTGCCGCAGCGAGACGGGTGATGGAGATCTGGTGCGCGGCCCCGCCGCTGCCCTCAAGGTTGGAAAATGTCAGCTCACCGGGAGTCATGAGCACCGGATCGGCGGCCGGGGCGTCGGGGTTGAGCACGGCGAGGGAGCCTGGCCCTGATCCAAAATTCCATGTGCCGGAAACCGCCCCTGAGAAATCCGTCTCCACTGGCCCGCTCCAGCCCTTGCCCACGAGCGTATAAGGAACATTGATCCAGTAGGCCTGACCGCTCTGGACCACATCCGTTCCCTTGACCGGCTCCCACGCCCCGGTCGCCGCGTTCAGCTTCTGCACGTTCGCCACGGCACCAAGCGGTCCGTCGACCCTGATGCCGGAACCCGCCATCAGGGAGGCAAAGGTGGGCGCGCCCTGTATACCAAAGCCGACCAGGTTGTATACGCCCTTAGTCCAAACGGGTCGGTGGAACAGCACTTTCCCTTCGATACTCAACACCCCGGCCGCTTCTCCGTCATCGGCCGCTACACCGTCTTTGGGAGAAACATGCACCAAATAAGCGTGGTTCGCGCGGACGGCGATGTTCGCCGTCTCACCCGACTGCGGGGTCATCGCCCAGACATCCCATCCACCTTGGTTGAAAGTGCTCTCCGGATTGGAGGTGAACTCGGCAGTGCCGATCTGACCGATGGGACTGGCCACGCGATCAACTACAAATTCATCCGACTTGAAGACCACATCAGCGGTCAGGGCCTGTCCTTCGGCATTTAAGGGACTGACTTCCAACCAGACGGCATTCCATCCATAGCGGAGTTGCAGGGTTTGGCTGAAACTGGCCGCGCATGCCAGGCCGCCTGTTTGGAACATCATCGCACAGAGGATCAGACTTCGAATAGGGCGAGAGAATCCAAGGATCTTAGTCATATGTGAGTTAAAAATGAGAAAATATGCATTACTTTATTCCTATTGCACGAGCTAGTCAACATTATTTTTTTTATTTTTGCTCACTCGGACTTCCAAGTTCGTTTCATCGTTGACCTTTCCCATCAACGCAAAATCCCAACAGAACCTATGCCCATTGTCGCCAACCGCTTCAAGGCGAAGTTTCTATCCGATTACTGGTCAGGCTGCCGCGAGCCTGAGTTTTGGCACGACCCGAGGGTTTTTACAGAAAAGGAAAAATCATTATCAGGAGTCATGCATGCCAAAGTCGTTATCGTCGATCATGATGTAGCACGTGTGACGTCCGCCATTCTTCGCTTCCGTATCGGAAGCTACGAATGGCAAGCCATTTGGAGATTACGAAGGATGCGAAGAATGCCCTTCGTAACTCGCAGAGCGAAGTAGGGCTGCTTGTATTTCCTTTCGAGTTGCGATTCAGTAAAACGCCCCCCTATGCACTACGCCTACATTCTTCGTTCTTTGTCGCATCCTGACAAGCCTTACTACGGCAGCACATCCGACTTAAAACAGCGACTCGCAACGCATAATGCAGGAGGAAATGTTTCCACCAAGCCCAACCGACCTTGGGAACTGGCGTGGTATGCGGGATTCCCCTGCAAACAAACAGCCACCGATTTCGAGTACTACCTCAAAACAGCTTCCGGCAAAGCATTTGCAAAAAAACGACTGCTTTGACACTGCCCTTCGTAGTCACGAAAAAGGAGACAATGTAGGGATCGTCCTTAGGTCAACAACTTCCCAGATCTTTTGAAATATATAACAAGGTATTGACACGCACCCATAAAACCATATAGTCACCCATATATGAAAACAACACTCGATCTGCCTGATGATCTTCTCATGGAAGCCAAATCTCTTGCGGTGCGTCGAAGGACGACACTTAAGGCTATCGTCGAAAGTGCACTGCGCCGCGAAATCCGGCCATCTGCCGAATTGGAAAACCCCGATCCTGAAAAATACGAATTAGGGCCGTTTAGTATCCTGCGTATCAAAAAAGTACCTGGTGCTCCTGAAATGACACTTGAGAGAATTCGAGCAATTCAGGACGAAATCGATGATGAAGACATGCAAAAAGCTCTATATCCCCATCGTTCATGATCACTCTCTTAGACGCCAATGTGCTCATTGCATTGGGTGACGCTGGGCATGATCACGGAGATGCCGCGATACGCTTCTTTGAAAATGAGGCCGTATCCGGCGGATGGGCTACCTGCCCACTCACAGAAAACGCCTTCCTCCGAATTCTCAGCCATCCAAACCATCCGCGCAAATTAGACTCTACCGCCAACGCGCGAATTTTGTTAAATCGCCTACAAACAACTCCCGGTCACCAATTCTGGGCCGACGATCTTTCACTCTCCGATACGCGCTTTTTTCCAACACTGCCGACGCCCAAGAATCTCACCGATCTCTACCTCCTCGGCCTCGCCGTGAAACACGGCGGTCGCTTTGCAACTTTCGATGCCAGCATCGACGCCACTCTCATACCCGGCGGTCCTGCTTCGTATTACCTCATCCCTCTTGCCTAAAATCCATCAATTCAAAGCCATCATGAAAACTTTCTTAGCCACTCTACTATACTCCCTCGCAAACATTTTCACTCCTGGCTTTGCCCAAGAAGCACCCGCTACGCCCGCCGCTAACTTGCCCAAAGTTCTCCTCATCGGTGACTCGATCAGCGGTGGATACTCTAAGGAAGTCAAACGCCTGCTTGAAGGAAAAGCATCCGTCACAGGTCCCATCGCGAATGCGGAAGCCACCATCTTCGGAGTCACTCAGATCGACGACTGGATCGGCACCACCAAGTGGGATCTCATTCATTTCAACTGGGGCCTCTGGGACATCTACGGCTGGAAATACGCGAAAGAGGACCGCTCCCCTGCGATGTATGAACAACGCCTCGACACTCTCGTAACACGCCTAAAAAAAACCGGCGCGAAACTCATTTGGGCCACCACCACTCCCGTTTGCCTCGAAACAGAAACGACGATGCTCAAGCAATTCAAGACAGAAGTCAAAATTTCCCCCGAGTTAGAAAAAGAATATAGCGATGCCGCTCTACGCGTGATGAAAAAACACGACATCGAAGTGAACGACCTCCACGCCGTCATCAAACCCCAACAAGACAAAGTGCAAGCCATTGACAACGTCCACTTCTCCGGCGCCGGCTACGGCATGCTCGGCAAAGCTGTAGCGAATCGCATCGCTGCAAGTCTGAATATTGAAATGCCCCCAGAGAAATAAGAGCGCATTGAGTCACCTCACGACAATGAAATATGATCACCCCCAAGTAGGGCCGGTGGGGTTTGAACCCACGACCAAGGGATTATGAGTCCCCTGCTCTAACCGCTGAGCTACAGCCCCTTTATTTTACAGGAGAATTTTATGGAGCCGGTTGTCGGACTCGAACCGACGACCTGATCATTACAAATGAACTGCTCTACCAACTGAGCTAAACCGGCTTTACTTTGAAGAACCCGCGTGCGGGGGGCGATGTTGTATCGCTGCCATTCCCGCGTCGCAAGCTTTTTTTCTATTTTTGTCTGTAGATTATCAGCGAGCGGTGCGGCCTTTTTCCATACGACGACGCTCGTTCGGATCGAGGATGCGTTTGCGCAGGCGAATGTTTTGTGGCGTTGCTTCCACCAACTCGTCGGAATCGATGTATTCAATCGCGCGCTCTAACGAGAAACGAACGGGCGGGGAAAGTTTCGAAGTCTTGTCCTTACCCGAGGAACGCATGTTGTCGAGGTGCTTCTCTTTGACGGGGTTCACGGGAAGGTCACCGATGCGTGGGTTCTCACCGACAAGCATACCCGTGTAGATGGCATCGCCGGCGCCAACGAACAAGGTGCCACGATCTTCCAGAGCGGTGAGCGAGTAGTTGGTGGCTACGCCGTTGTCCATCGACACCAAAGTGCCAGTGGTGCGGTTGACGATCTCGCCAGCGTGCGGACCGTATTCCTTGAAAAGGTGCGACATGATGCCGTGACCGGAGGTCAGGTTGACGATTTCGGTTTCCAGACCGATGATGCCACGAGTCGGGATGACCGCCTGGATAAGAGTGCGACCGCTGGCTTCGGTGTCCATGTTTTCCATGATGCCTTTGCGATTCACCAATGCTTTCAAAATCCCCTGAGTGTAGTCGCCTGGTGCCTCGATGTAGAGCGTCTCAAACGGCTCTAACAAATCACCGTGCTCATCGCGGCGGTAAATCACCATCGGACGCGATACGCAGACTTCAAAGCCTTCGCGACGCATGGTCTCGACGATGACGGCAATCTGCATGGCACCACGAGCGGAAACGAGGAAAATGCCCGAGGTATCCGTGTCTTCGACCTGAATGGAGATGTTCGTTTTCAACTCGCGCATCAAACGATCGCGGATGGCACGCGAGGTGACATGCTTGCCTTCACGACCGGCGAGTGGACCGTCGTTGATGGAAAACTGCATTTGCACCGTCGGTGGGTCAATTTCCACGAAGGGCAATGGTTCGGCATCGGGTGTGCCAGAGAGAGTCTCGCCGATGTCGATATTTTCGATGCCCGCTGCGATACCAACGATGCCGCCTGCGCCGCAACCTTCGGAGTCCTGCGTGGCGAGACCAGAGTAAGTGAAGGTTTTCATCACCTTGGAAGCGACTTTGCTACCGTCCTTGCGGATGAGCCAGATGTTGTCGCCTTTTTTCACCGAACCGCCGAGCACTTTGCCCACGCCCACACGACCGACATAATCATCCCACTCGATGTTGGAAACCAACATGGAAAACGGCGCTGCTGGATCGGCAGTAGGCTCGGGGATGTATTCGATGATTTTATCGAGAAGCGGTGCACAATCGATGCGCTCGTCATCGGGATGGTTCATGAAATAGCCATCACGCGCTGATCCATACAGAAACGGTGCATTGAACTGTTCTTCCGTAGCATCGAGGTCGAGGAAAAGCTCCAGCACCATGTCGCGCACTTTAAGAGGCGTAGCAAGAGGGCGGTCCACTTTGTTTACCACCACGATCGGGGTAAGACCTTCTTGCAGAGCTTTGCGCAGCACGAAGCGAGTCTGTGCTTGCGGTCCGCCTGAGGCATCGACGACGAGCAAAACGCCGTCCACCATTTTCATCACGCGCTCCACTTCCGCACCGAAGTCGGCGTGACCTGGGGTATCGACGATATTGACAGTAAAACCTTTCCACAGAACAGCAGTGTTCTTTGCTTTGATGGTAATACCTTTTTCTTTTTCCAAATCCATCGAGTCCATGGCGCGTTCAGTCACGGCTTGGTTTTCGCGATAGGTGCCGCCGGCTTGGAGGAGTTGGTCGACGAGAGTAGTTTTGCCGTGGTCAACGTGAGCGATAATGGCAAGGTTGCGGATATTAATGGACATAGGAAATGGGAGTCGGAAACAAAGTGTAGTGAGTCGGCGCGGGGCTATGCACTGATTTCCCGCACATGGCAAGGAAAAGTGCGACATTTTTCGTGTCGAAAAGCGAATACAGTAAAATGGCTCATCCCATCAGTATTATTTCCATCGCGTGAAAGATCAAATCACGTGAAACGTAATAACGCCATATGTTACGCCTAAAACGCCTGTCACTGCTCGCATTAGCGATTGCCTCCTGTTTACCGGTTCAAGCCGGAAGCTTGTCTTGGATTTGGAGCACGAAAACACCAGGTGCTGAGGAAGTTGTTTCATTTCGTCGCGATTTCGAAGTCCCCGATAATGTGGTTTCCGCCACCATCTCCTCGAGTGCCGACAACTGGCATCGTGTCTGGATCAATGGCCACTTGCTCGGCAAAGAAGAGAATTGGCAAAAAGTCACAGAATTCAATATCAAGCCGCACCTCAAATTGGGCAGTCGCAATGTGATCGCTGTGGAAGCGGGGAATCAGGGCGGTGCTGCGGGCTTTGCGATGTTGTTGCAAATGGAGTTGCCGAACCAACGCTTAATCAAAATCAACACTGACGAAACATGGAGTTATGCGACGACTACCACCGCCGGTTGGGAAAAAGCGAACTTCAATAGCAGCTCTTGGCAACGCGCTGTCGTCATCGAGCCAATGGGGCGCGGACCTTGGGGTGCTCTGATTGTGGAAAAAAATGTCACAACGGCAGCCAAAAACCTCACGATCGCCGCTCCTCTCGCCGCAAAAAAACCTGAGCCTTCTGCTAGCGAAGTGTCGGCTCCAGGCCCTGTGGTCGACATGACCAGCAAGTTCAAAGTCGCCCCGGGTTTCCGCTTGGAAAAACTTTACGATGTGCCTAAGCCACAAGGCAGTTGGGTGAGCATTACCCTTGCCGAAAATGGAAATTTCATCTGTGCCGACCAATATGGCAAACTATTTCAAGTCCGGGCGCCAGAAGCGGGTAAGCCAGATCAAACGACTCAAGCAACGCCACTCAATGCAGAGATCGGGGGCGCGCACGGCCTACTTTGGTATCAGGGAGCGCTCTATGTCACGGTCAATGAATCCGTAGGCGGCAAAGCAGGCGTTTATCGCCTCGCCGATGAAAACAAAGACGGTGTTTTCGAGGCACCCGTATTGCTCAAGGAAATGCAAGGTCGTGGCGAACATGGTCCCCACTCACTCGTGCCCTCACCGGATGGCAAATGGATTTACTTTATCGCCGGCAATCACACCAATCTCGCACCCATGGATGCCAGCATGCCAAACACAGCTTGGCAAGAAGATCAACTTCTTCCCCGCCAACCCGACCCCAACGGCCACGCCCGCGATCGCATGGCACCCGGCGGTTGGATCTCCCGCTTTACTCCTGATGGCAAAAAATGGGAACTGGTGAGCATGGGCTACCGCAATCCCTACGATCTCGCCTTCAATCTTGAAGGAGAACTTTTCACCTACGATGCCGATATGGAATGGGA
>CAMDCV010000058.1 GCA_945890645.1 Akkermansia muciniphila | reverse complement strand
AGTAATTCGGGCGATAGAGCCAACCCTGCGTCTGAGCGAAGTGATTGACGACTGGAAAGCAATCTCCGCCGAGTTATCCGAATCACCCAGACACCGCAAAACGCAGTCACATCGCTTCAAAACAAGTTAGCGCTTATGGGCCGATGGCCCAGGCTGGCGAGTTATGGACCTTTGGTCCGTGGGAAATGAAATTCGCGCATACCAAATGCAACCTATTCATTGACGACACTCGCCACTGATGCGAAGTTGTTTTTTTATGGCCTGGGTAATTCTTATTGTTGCGGCTTTGTTTGAAATTGCCTGGGCTGTGGGCCTCAAATTCACCGAAGGGTTTTCTCGACTTTGGCCGACTGTCGGCACGATTGCGGCATTGATTGTGAGCGTGAGTTTGCTCGGCATCGCGGCCCGATCGCTGCCGATTGGAACTGCTTATGCGGTGTGGACGGGCATTGGCGCGGTGGGCACGGTGCTGTGTGGCATCGCTTTTTTCGGAGATCCGGCGACACCCGCTCGCTTGGTGTGCCTTGGCTTGATCGTCATTGGGATTTTGGGGCTTAAGATTTTGTAATGAGTTTTACGCTAGCAAGTCTTTGACGATGTGGCCGTGGACGTCGGTGAGGCGGAAGCGGCGGCCTTGGAAGGTGTGGGAGAGGCGTGTGTGGTCGATGCCAAGTTGATGCAAGATGGTGGCGTGGAAGTCATGAACGTGGACGGCACCGGGGGTGAATTTTGATTTAGAGGGATCGATGGGATTTCCCTCGGGGCTGAGGATGTTGTAGCCGTAATCATCAGTGGAACCGTAGGTCATGCCGGGTTTCACACCGCCGCCGGCCATCCAAGCGGTGAAGCAGCGGGGGTGGTGATCGCGACCGTAGTTGGTTTTTGTAAGAGTGCCTTGGGAGTAAGACGTGCGGCCGAATTCGCCGCCCCAGACGACGAGGGTGTCTTCTAACATGCCGCGTTGTTTAAGGTCAGTGATGAGCGCCGCGCATCCTTGGTCGGTTTCTTGGCACTGATTGCGGATGGCTTTGGGGAGGTTGTTGTGTTGGTCCCAACCGGGGTGGTAAAGCTGGATGTAGCGCACGCCCTTTTCGGCGAGACGTCGGGCGAGCAGGCAGTTCGCGGCGAAGGTGCCGGGCTTTTCGACGTCGGGGCCGTAGAGGTCTTTGATGGATTGTGGTTCGCCGCCGATGTCGGTGACTTCGGGCACACTGGTCTGCATGCGGTAAGCCATTTCGTACTGAGCGATGCGCGTTTCGATCTCGGGATCGAGCTCGTTCTGGTAATCGATTTTGTTCAGGTCGGTGAGTTTATCTAACAACGCACGGCGACCAGATTGGCAGATGCCATCGGGGTTTGTGAGATAAAAGACGGCATCTTTGCCCGAGGAGAAGCGCACGCCTTGGTAGCGGGAATCGAGGAAGCCCGTGCCCCAGAGTCGGGCGGCGAGTGGTTGGTCGGTGGCTTTTTTCGTGACGAGCACGACGAAGCCGGGAAGGTTTTCATTTTCCGATCCGAGGCCATAGGTGACCCACGAACCGAGCGAGGGACGACCCGCGATCTGGGAACCAGTTTGGAAAAAGGTCATCGCGGGGTCGTGATTGATTGCTTCGGTCCACAGGGATTTCACAAAGCAGAGATCATCTACGATCTTTGTAGTATGTGGCAACAGTTCGCTAACCCAGGCACCGGATTTCCCATATTGGGCGAATTTGAATTGAGAGCCGGCGAGTGGCAGGATCGCTTGATTGCCCGACATGCCGGTGAGGCGTTGGCCGCGGCGGACTTCGTCGGGGAGGGCTTGGCCGTTGAGTTCGTTGAGCTTCGGTTTGTAGTCGAACAGATCCTGCTGCGAGGGGCCGCCGGACATGAAGAGATAGATTACACGCTTCGCCTTCGGTGCATGGTCGGTGAGGAGTTTTTCGCCGAGTGCTGCGCCAGAGAGTCGTTCGGGAAGCATCGACGCGAGAGCTGCTCCGCCGATGCCGGTGGAGAGCTTTGAGAGAAAATGGCGTCGTGTGATTTCGAACATGGTGGGAAGTTTTGAGTGATCAGTGAGCAGAAGAATTGGTGCTTTGGTTGATGGAGCGGACTGCCTACTACGCCGAGGCTACGAAGGCCGAGGAAAGTCCGCGATCCGGGGGCTTATTTAGGAAGCTTGGTGAGTTCTACTTTGCGGAATTCTACTTCGGCTCCTTCCGCTTGTAGTGCTATTTTCCCGGCACTAGCGGTGCTTTTAGTACCGTGATTCACCAATTTGCCATTCACACTCACGGTGATTTCATTACCCTTGCAAACAATCTCCATCGTATTCCACTCACCCAGTGGCTTCTCGACTCCGTGCGTATGTCTGATGATACGCCGCGCATCCTTGAGTTCGCCGCCGTAGGCTTGGTTCTCCTTGCGGGGGCGGCGCTGTTCCATGTTTGGCACCTCGATGTTTTCTCCGATGCACCAGAAATCTCCGGCGCTTCCATGCTGCATTTGTACTTCGATGGATTTCGGAAACATCTCGTACAAATAGCGTGGAGTCGATGCGTGTACGAGCACCCCGCAGTTTCCCGGATCTTTCGAAAAGCGGTATTCGACGACGAGTGTGTAGTTGGAAAATTCCTGATCCGTCACCAGATGACCGAGTGGTTTGCCCATCGACACGAGTAAGCCATCGCGCACGATGAAGCTGGGTGGTATGACTTTTTCCTTAGCATTTGCCGTGTCACGTTCTGGCGTATCAAGCGTCCAGCCACTGAGGTCTTTTCCATTGAACAGCGAGATGGTCTCTGCAGAAACGGTGAGTGGAGAAAGCAGCAGCAACAAAGAGGAAATGGTGAATTTCATGCGTGATGGATACGCAAGATTTCCTCGGGCTCTTGCAAGAATGATGTGATAGGGTAGGGATGAGGCATTGATTTGCCTCACCCCTCCCTCCGAACCGTGCGAGCGGATCTCCAGTCAACACTTTGCTCCTTCGTATCGGAGGCTCTTGCTTTCTGCTAGTCGGGCGCTTTCTAGGCTAAATAGCCCTTTCGCAGCAAAGTAGCTGTTCTTCCATCTAAAGTGGTCTTTCCCTACTCCCTTGCCTTCTCCTCCTCGTCTTTTCCGCAGGATGCTTCTCAGCCTCATCCTTGTCCATTGATCCATTCGAATGTGTTGGCTGATATGAGCTTGTTTGAAGTATTCATACCAGCCGTTCAGCCTTTGGTTAATGGCTTTGATGATGCTCTCTAGGCTTTGGCCGTTGGTGCGCTTTGTCAGGGGGCGGATCGCTTCTCGCAGTTTCTTTTCGCTTTTGGGGCGTATGAGTCGCAGGAGCTTGCCTTTCCCACTCCGTTTGAAGCGGTAGCCGAGGAAGTCGAAGTGTTGTAATGCCTCTGCCATATCAACGATGCGGGTCTTTTCGGGATGGAGTTCAAGCTCTTGCTTGACCATCCAGTGGCGGACTTCTTCAAGGATTTGGTGGGCTTCCCCCTCGCTTTTTACGAGGATGACGATGTCATCGGCGTAGCGAGCGAAGGGAATGTTGTTTCCATCGAGTAGTTGATCTAGAGGGTTGAGGTAGATGTTTGCTAGCAGTGGGCTAATGACCCCGCCTTGGGGACTGCCTTTGCTTGGCGTTTCTACTTCTCCGCGTTCTTCTACGGGCTGGGTGAGGAAGGCTTTGAGTAGTCCTAGCACTTTCCCGTCGGCGATTTTCTCTTCTATGAGTTTCATCAAGGGTTGGTGTGGGATGTTGTCAAAGTAGCCTTTGATGTCGATGTCCACTACGTGGTGGTGGCCGCTTTTGAGCAGTCTTTCCACTTGGCGTAGGGCGTCTTTTGTGCAGCGTCCGGGTCGAAATCCAAAGCTGTTATCGGAGAAGCTTTTTTCAAATATTGGCTCGATGGCCATTTTGACGGCGGCTTGCACAACTCGATCTCGCACGGTGGGGATGCCCAACGGGCGGGTTTCGTTGCTTCCGGCTTTGGGGATGTGGACCCGTCGGATCGCGTCTGGTCGGTAGGTGTTCTTTGTTAGGTGCTCTCTCACGGTGAGCAACCGTCTTTGGCTGTCTTTTTCAAATAATCCTACATCAATGCGATCCACGCCGCAACTCCCTGCTTTGGCTCGCACTTGTTCCCACGCTTTCCCAAGGGTGCGCTCTGAGGTGACTTTGTCTATCAGGCTAAACCACTTGTTTCCTTTGATCCCTCTTTCGAGGGCGATGAGCATGGCTTCACTCCATACTCCACGTTCGACTCCGTAGCGTTGCCAGAGGTCGGGGGACTTGTGGCTTGACTGTGGTGCCTCTCCTTCTTGCTTATCCCTTGCGGGAACTTGCGGTGGTGTTTGTGCTTCGTGGTTCATGTTGCTTGTCCATTTGTCTTCCTGCCGCCCTTTGCTCCACGGGCATTACCCCGCTTCTTCGCTCGTATTGCGGCTCTGACTCCTGTGCGGCACCGCTCGCGCGGTTTCCTATCCGCACAGGTCTCAATGCTTCCCCATGATACCTTCCCTACGTTCTCACCCCAGCCATCCACAACACCTCGTTTCTCCCTCTTTAACGAGGGATGTGAGGGGAAACGATTACCGCTCATGCGGCAGGCTTCGCCAGTCAGTCGAAGGCTCGCCGTTGTTGTAAACCGAATCGGGTTCACTTTCGTTTGGGACCGTAGGTCTGTCTCGGGCTGCTCTCCACCCCGTCTCGCGACGACGCAGTTGCCTCCGACTGCTCTCCCGTTGCTCGTCTCGGGATGACTCAGACTTTCACTGGTTGATTTCATGTATTTGCACTCGCACGACTGCGGCAGCCTGCTGCCGCTTTCTGCGAGACAGCCCTGCTGTCAGCAGCGGAGCCGGAAGACGGTCGCAGCAGGGCTGCGTGACCGAAAGCTACAGCAAGGCTGTAGCAGTCCAAGTTCACTCTCCGTCTTTGGGATTGGACAGAACAATGAAGAAGGATGAGGTTGATTGTTTCGTGCGGTGATTGAGCCCGTTCTTATGTTTGATTTTTAAGATCAAAAATCAAACATCGTCAATCAAACTACCTTTTTTCTTTGGATGAAAGGACGTGATTAGTGGAGGGTCGTTTCGATGGTGAGAGGTGTATTGCCGAAAAATGGATCGGGAATCGATACTACTGATTCACTGACGTAGGTGCCTTTGGCATCGTAGCTGCGGATGGCGCAGGAGTGAAGCGCGCCGAGAGCTTCGCTTTTCTCGGCTATGCTGAAGCTTAGGAAAAGGCGACCATCGACGACGGCATCGGGGCCTAACTTGCTGAGCAAGGGAGTGAGGTCGATGCCGAGTTCGAGGGGGATGTCATCACCTGGGCCGGCGAGTGGAACTTCGCCGACGTTGTTCCTTCGATTGCCGAACAGCGGCCAGCCGTTGAGGACTTGTGGTTCGAACTCGTGTTCGGGTTTCGTGGCATTTTTATCGCGGGCGATGCCGATGCTGACGCGCAGGTCAGAGCGCTTGTTGCAATCGAGCTTGAGTTTCAGAGTGCGTTGCGGAAGATGCCGGGATACCTCGATCCGACCGAGGAAATTTCCGCGTTCCCAAGTGGGATCGACCATCGCGCTGTAAAGCAGGTAAATTTTGCCGTCATTCGACCACTTTTTGCCCCATGAATTGACTACGATGAAGGCGCCGCGTTCCGCATCGGCAAGGGTTACTTTGCCATCGCCGTTGCTATCGATGTCGTTGGTGATTTTTCCATCGCCATTCACATCGAATCCGACTTGGTCATCGTATCCCACACAAGTGATGCCGTGTCCGTAACCGCTAGGTCCCCAGCGGATCCAAAGATCTTCGCCCGCGAGATGTTCTCCGGCGGGTATCGTTTTGGTGACCTTGTCCAGCTCCCCCATGCGTCCGTCCAGCGCCAACAATCCGCCGATCGATTCCTGGTTTTTTTTGGGTTGATTGCGATCAAAGAGCCAGCCGCGGGCTTCGTTGATTTGTGAAACGGTGGCAGTCGGGGTGTAGCGATAGCCGGCGACGCGATACTCCATCGCTTCGCGCTAGATGCTGTAACCGTTAGCCCACGAGCCGATCTTGTCTTTGTCTCCTTCTACGCGTCCGTAGGTTTTGACGGTGGGAATTCCGATGTGCTTGGCCACTTCCCATCCATGATGCGCTTCCGATCCTTGGTCACTCTTGGCAGCATTACACATGTTCCAGGAGAAATCGGCGGGAAATTGCGTGGCGGTTGTGCTGGCCTGAGTGCCATTCAGGACGTTCATTTCATAGGTGAAAATCGAGGCGATGGCGGTGAATTGACCACAGGCTCCGCCTTTCTGTCTGTAAATAGGAGGGAACTGCGGGCGGGTGGAGTTATCGACCCGCGATGGCAAGCGGCTGATGTCAACGGCGGTCTCGCCAACGTCAGGTCCTTTCGCATCACGCCAGGTATCATAGTCTTTTCCCGTCGAAGGAGGGCGGGAAAACGGCCTGGGGTAGGCGGCTTGGGCGGGGGCGTCGGCATCGTCCGCCATCAGTGCAGAAATGGGACATGACAAGCCGATAAAGGCCGCTAGGAAATGATGTTGGGAAAATGGGGCCATGAGTAGTGTTTCGGATACGAGGCAGCACAGACAAATGTTTCTATTGGTTCGTTTTTTCGGGCGCTACCATGAAAACACGAGCGGCATGTGTCGCGGAGATCTCGACCCGTATGGCGACAGCTCCGCCCGATTCCCGTGTGGGAATCGGGCGGGTAACTCCAGCCAAGTTACGGAGTTGGCGTCACGAGGAGGCGGACGAAGCGCTTACCCAAGCCGGTTGGCAGGAGGTAGCTCAGGTTGCCACCCGAGGGCACGGGCCGCGGAGTGACGTTAGTCCAGTCGCTGAGGTTGGGCGAGGTCTGGACCTCATACGTGCCAAGATAAGCCGGATCCATCGGCCAAGTGATGGTGTTGGTTCCATCAAGGGCGGGAAGAGCCGTGAATGATGAGCCGGTTTGCCCCATGAAGTACTCGATGCCATTTTTCACGCCATCATTGTCGTGGTCCTGATCGGCGGTTTGATTGGAGGCGTTGTTGGCATTGGCCCATGCGCTGAAGCCGGAAGTAGCGGCGGCTTCCCTGATTTGGAAACCGAACGGGCCAACGTGGTTAAAGCCGGTGGGACCGGTGCCCCATGTCTGGGTAGTGAACGAAGAACCTGTCACATTTCTGAAGACGATGTAGTTGCCCTGAGTCGTTCCATCGACCATCTCGGTGAAGGTGCCGTCAAAAGCTCCCGGTTTAAGGGTGAAGGGACGCTCGGGACCGCCGTTGAATACGATCACTCCTGTGCCATCACCGAATTGAGGCAGATTGGCACCCAAGTAGAAGATGACGTCGTAAACGGCGAAGGGAATACCCGTCATCTCCATGTCGAACTTGTGTCCCTCTCCTTCAAGTGTGGAATTGACGTGGCCATCCATCATGTTGTAATTGCCGTCACCTAGGAAGGTGGTACGTGGGCCATCATATACCCAACCATTGCGGGCATCATTGAATTTGAATGTCGCCGTGGACCCCTGATTGCTGGTGACAGTGACCGGTGGGAGCGTTCCCACTCCAAAAGGCACTTCAAAATTCAGCCAGCCGCTGGTAAACCAATCAGCAAAGCCTGCTGGTACTCCCGATGGGACTAGGATGTTGGCCGTTTGTTCGGGCGTAAAATTACCCGGGGAAAAATGGAAATTAACGCTGAACGTATCGGCCACATCGGCAACCGTGAGGGTGCCGTTCTCCAGCGTGAAACTGTAGTTGGATGCATCCAAGGTGCCGAGGGCGCAAGTGATGACGTAGTTCCCCGCAGGCGACGCGAGGACCGCGTTGGTCGTCAGCTCCGGTGTGCCGGTAACTCCCGATGCAGCGAGATTCTGACCATTCTGATAGCCGGTGATTTGATAGGGAAACGGGTCCGGATTGGCGGTATTCGGGACGCGGAACGTGTTTAACGCTTTCACCGTAAGCGGCGCTTTGCCGACCACTTGCGAAATTGAGGCGGCGGTGGTGCTGGTTTCGTAAATCTGGTATCCTTCATACACCGCGGTGATTTCATGGGTGCCCACACCAAGTGTGGTGGTGCTGATGCTTGCCACGCCCGTGCTGGTATTGACCGCCACCGGGCTACCAACGTAATTGACACCGTCAAAGAACTGAACCGCGCCGCCCGTTGGTATTGGCGATACTGTGGCGGTGAAGGTCACATTCTGCCCGTAGGTCGTCGGAGCACCAGCCGGAGCTAAGACCGTGGTTGTAGAAATGGCTTCAGCCACTGTGAAAGTGCGAGTTGCGGAACTGGCAGTACCGGGAGGGGTATCATCGTTGGCTACTGTGGCATAAATCTGGTAAGTGCCAGAGGGCAAGGCTCCTAAATCCGCTGTAAACGGCGAAACGGTGTCGATTGAATCTGTCACGACTGTGGGGCCTGATGGACTGATCGGCGTCACGTGGAATTTTACGGTCTGACTAAAGGGACCTGGGTCAAATACGGTGGCACTCGGAGTGATCGAAGTGCCGGACTCAAATGCCTGGTTGTCAGCTGGGCTGTCTAACACGACTGTCAATGCGGTGACATCATATTCCACAGTGATGGATCCCGACCAAGTTGCCTCAGCGTAATTAAGGCTTGCTGAAAAAGTTTAAAACCGATTTCAGCATAGTGAGCAATTTAGATTTTTCTGGCTCTGCGGCCTGGGTGACGTTGATGGAAATGATTCGTGTGCATACTCTTTCTTTGCTTGGGCGCTGGGTGGCATCGCCCAGCT
>CAMDCV010000057.1 GCA_945890645.1 Akkermansia muciniphila | reverse complement strand
TGTGCCTGAACAATCTGACTCAGGCTAAGTGTGATCGCATCGCCCAAAAATTAAACACCCGACCCAGGAAACGCTATGGATACAAGACTCCTGAAGAGCTTTTTAACTAAATATCATTCTGTTGCACTTCGCTCTTGAACCTGAGCGTTATCCCGTTTTGAAGGAGTGGAAGCTGCCTTTTCAATAGCGTGAATCAGTGGCTGTCCATCTTTGCCCTTCGTTTTTGCACATTCGATTCCAAGGGCGGCTGCGGAGATGGGCAGGCTTCGCCCTTCCAGCGCCCTGATGGCGGCGGAGAGCCCATTCTTGCGTGAGAGGAGCATCTCCCAGATGTATCTATTATGCGAATCGCTAGGAAACCGGGAGAAATGGGTCATCACATCGGAAATTGTAACCTCAGTATCCAGTTCGATCAGCGCGCAGATGATATTAGTCCTTTCAAGTTCCGTCTCATCAATGACTTCAGATCCAAAATGTGATACTCGTGGCGCGCACTTTTGTAAGTATAGCTTACGAAGGAACAAGAGAGACTTCTCTCCGCCCAGACTGACGAGCGCTTTCATTGCAGCGACCCCGTCACCGCTGTTAGCGCTGGTCGCCCATGACTCCAATTCCCCTCGAGCATTCTCAAGACGCAGGTTCCCCACGATTCGCGCTGCTGGAGCTGTTATTTGCGCCTCTGGTCGTGCAAGAATAGCAAGTATAGCCTTTTCAAAGCCGTCTGGCAGAGGTGAATTCTGTTCTGTGGCAATCGACAATTCTTCCAAAGCCGCTACCTTCTTGTCCGTGGGACCATCGTCCGGCACAGCGATTGAGAGCAGCTTGGCGACTTCGTCCTTTGTCCAAGTTTTGTTTAGATGCTTGGGTGTCGTCACTCCACTTGCCGCCCAATATTCTTGCGAGATGGCCGGAAGAATAAGGAATGCCCAAAACGCGATAAGCAACCTGTCCACCTTAATCAGTTTGGGAAATATATTCGTTGCAGTTGTCATCGGACTTACGAAGTGGTTGAAATTTGTGGCCGAACGATGAGCGCATGCACCACTACCAGCGGCGGCGAGCGTCGATCACGGGGTTAGTGTTTTAATTACGGGTAGTCATCGAAACAGGGAGGCTGGTAGTGGTTGTCATGACGCGGCTTGTTCTCCCTCTATTTTATTGCGGCATTCGGCAATCGAGTTCGAAATTTGTGGCCATGCCAGCGGGGGCATCAAATCCGAATCGAGCTTGCCAGAAACGCACGGATGCACAGGCGGCTCCCAACTCAGATTGTGACTGGATGATCAATCTGGTTGTTCCCATCGCAGAAGTGACACGGCTCCCTGTGATCGTATATGCCGAATTGAGGGTGAAATACACAATCACATCTAAACCTCCATCGCGGCGTCGCAGCGCTACGATTTGATTTTGAAGTGGTCCTGAATACCGAGGGTCGGGCTCTAGGATTTCGAATGTGTGTTCGACCGACATCATTTTCAGGAGAACGTTAGAGTGGTGGCACGGCGGCGCAGGACTCATAGAGCGAAGCGAACAAGGGAGCTTATCCGCCGTTGCCACCCACGAGTTGTTCGGTTTCTCCGTTAGTATTAATTGGACTATTTGGGTTTAAGGTCCGTGCTGTGTGCAAAGTGGCTGACACCCATCTTACCTGGGATCAAGTCCCAAGTCAGTGTCGTCTTACTGTCCGCATCGAAGCAGAATAAAATTGCGGAAATTACAGGCATCAGTCCCTCGTTATTCTGGGTATGCCAACTCCATGCGAGATCCACATAAACTTCAATTGGAACGGAGTATCGCCAGACCATTGTGCCATTCTGAGCGTACTGTAAATCAGGCTTACCCAAAACACTTCTCACGCCCTCCAATGTGTGCATCCACAGCAGATGGCTCCCCACTATCTTGCCGACCGCACCAGACGAAGAGAAGAGTTTCAGGCTGAGTTCAACATCGGTAGGCGTATTAGTCCGCTGACCGAGACTTACGGTATTGAGTATCAACCCGAACGCTAATGCTATGGATATCTTCATTTCTTTACCGAACAGTTTTTATTCGTAGGCACCTGCCGTGTTATATCAGGCGAAAGTGACTGCGTGAGAAAATCCAAAATTCTGAGTTATATCAAGGATTTTTTTGTTACGGGTGTGTATATCAGGTGGTTTTGGGGGGGGTGGGGATTGGGGGGCGTTCCTTTTCTGATATAACGGGGGGGGTGGGTTGAGGCGGGGCGTTCTACGGTCATCGCGGCCCTGCCGGCCTCGTTCCCCGTGTCTCCGATTCCGTCGGTTTTTCCGGATGCCGTCTTTTGCCTCCTGACGCTGTGCGCGGGCGAAAACCCGCCGCCTTTTCCGTCCTGACGGTGTGCGAGGGCCAAAAACCCGCTGCCTTTTTCGTCCTGACGGTGTGCGAGGGCCAAAAACCCGCCGCCTTTTCCTTCCTGACGGTGTGCGAGAGCAAAAAACCGCGGGGTTTTTCGTCCTGACAGTGGGCGAAGTAGCAAAAGGCGGCGGATTTTGGCGCGAACGGCTTACGGGGCCGGAGCGGGAGTGGGGGCGCGCTCGGACTTGGTGCGGCGGGACAGGGCGGGGGTGGCGATTTGGACGATGATTTCATCCAATTGGCCGATGGCGGCGATGCTCGCGGGAGTGGGGGCGAGATCGTGCCACTCGTCGATGGCGGCGAGCAGGAGATTGAGCTGGCGCTCGAGTTCCGGGCGGTGCTCGGCGAGGGTGGGCAGGGTGATGACACCCTCCGTGGCGGCTTTCTGCGCGGCGAGTTCCTCAAAGGCGGCTTGCGCGGCACTCATTTGGTTGAAAAGCGGCAGGAGGTTCAGGGCGGTGAGATCCGCGGTGGCAGCAGGCTTTTCGAGATCCGCGATGAGGGCGGTCATTTTCCCGCTCTGTTGGTTGTATCCCAGGCGGTGGAGGGTGTTGCCATGGAGGGCAATGATTTCCACGAGTCGGGCGGTAATCGGGATGTTTTGGCGTGCATGGTGCTGGGGAGTGGTGGCCTACATTGCCGCCGTAAACGCGATGTGCGGGTGAGCGTTAGAGGGAAAACGAAGTGATGGGCGGTAAGAATACAGGCAAGATGCCCGTTTGCCGAGACAGGCTGGAAGCCTGTCCTCCGTTCGCTAAGAAGCGCAAATGACCTCGCAAATGCCTTGACCAAGATGTCTTGACCACCTAGGGATGCGCATGACATTTGACCAGTTGGGCCTGAATGATGCTGTTTTGGCAGCGGTAAAAGAATCAGGCTATGAGACTCCGACCGCCATTCAAGCCCAAGCAATTCCACTGGTGCTGGCCGGTCGTGACGTCGTCGGCGCCTCGCAAACGGGCACGGGTAAGACCGCAGCATTCGCCCTTCCTTCGCTTTCGAAAATCGCACCGATGGGTAAACCGCAGATCCTTGTGCTGGAGCCTACCCGCGAACTCGCTCATCAAGTCGCCGAGCAATTTATCAAATACGGCAAGCACACCGGGCTCAAGACCGCGCTGTTGTATGGTGGTGTCGGCTACGGCGAACAATCCAAGGCGCTCAATGACGGTGCTGACATCGTAGTGGCTACTCCAGGGCGCTTGATGGACCACTTTTATCAGGCAACGATGCGATTCGGTGAATTGAAAATCCTCGTGCTCGATGAGGTGGACCGCATGCTCGACATGGGATTTTTACCCCAAGTGCGAAAGATTGTGAATCTCTGCCCGTGGGATGAACGTCAGACGCTACTGTTCTCCGCGACGATGCCAGCAGCGATCCAAACATTCGCGCAGTGGTGCTTGAAAGACCCGATCAGTGTGGAAATTGCCAAGCGCGCCGTCGCCAGCACCGTGACGCATGCCTTTTATCCCGTGGCGATGGATCAGCGCGATGAATTGCTCGTCGGATTGCTCGATGCCACCGAATGGCACAGTGTGATGATTTTCACCCGCACGCGCAAGGAGGCTGATCAGGTCACCGACATGCTCAAGGAAAACGGCCATCCGAATGTGGTCGCCATGCACAGCGATGTTTCGCAAAAGGACCGTATGGAAGCACTGCAAGGATTTCGCGATGGCAAGTACGATGTTCTCGTCGCCACCGATGTCGCTGCGCGCGGGATCGATATTTCGGGTGTCTCGCACGTCATCAACTACCGCGTTCCGGAAAATGCCGAGGACTACGTGCATCGCATTGGTCGGACCGGTCGTGCCGAAGCCGAGGGCGATGCCTTCACGATTCTCACCGCCGACGAACTTGACTACGCAAAATCCGTGGAAGTCTATGTCGATCAGAAAATCCCGCGCAAGAAGCTGGAAAATTTCAACTACACCTACACCGCGATGCTCGACGATGAACCGATCCGTCAGATCCGACGGAAGCCCTCTGGTCCTCGCAAGCGCCGCTAACAGAATTTTTCTCATGCGCGTGTTTGCCGTTGACCCCGCCGTGCGCAACACCGGTTACGCGGTGTTGGAAGGCGAGGCGCGCGCGCCACGAGTGCTCGACTACGGCGTCATTGCGATCCCGAAAACGCACTCACAATCCTCGGCCCTCGCAGCGGTGCGCAGTCATTTGTATAATTTGATGCAGATGTGGCAGCCCGATGAAGTGGCGGTGGAAGGCATCATCTATGTGCAATCGCACCAAACCGCCATCAGCATGGGCGCGGCACGCGCAGCGGCACTGATCGCGGCGGCGGATCATGGACTAAAAATTTACGAATACGCACCGCGCAAAGTCAAGATGGCGGTAGTGGGGAAGGGGACCGCGAACAAGGATCAGGTAGCCTTCATGGTGCGGGCCTTGTTGCAACTCAGTGAAACGCCACCAGCAGACGCCGCCGATGCGCTTGCGATCGGTATGGCACATTTGCAGGCAGCGGATCCACTGCGGGCGAAATTGCTTGATCGACGTTTGATCTAACAAAAAATTTCCAATGCTAGAGCCAGGCTTACTTTCTTACTCGAATGGATTGCAGATGCAGGAAGCTGCCGTGGCTGACTTACTGGCGGGCACAGCGGGTGAGCGCTTGATTTTGTTAGAGCATGAGCCCGTTTATACCATCGGAAGATTGCGCGACCAGTCTTCCTTGCGTGATCCTTCGCGACTTCCCCATCCGGTGGTGGAAACAAATCGTGGCGGCCAGGCAACGTATCACGGCCCGGGGCAGTTGGTCGGTTATCCGATTCTCGACTTACGGCTACGAGGACAAGACCTCCATGCGCACTTGCGAATGTTAGAGGATGTGTTGATTGAAACTTGTCGGCATTTTGACGTGGAAGCCGGACGTCGTGAGGGGCTCACCGGCGTGTGGGTCGAAGATCGCAAGCTGGCATCGATCGGAGTGGGCGTGAAAAAATGGATCTCCATGCACGGCTTCGCGATCAACATCACCCGCGAAAGTTTGTCGGGTTTTTTTACGATTACTCCCTGCGGCATCGATGGCGTCACGATGACCTGCGTCAGTCAAGAAGCGGGCAAACAAATCTCCGTGGCGTCGTTCGCGGATGCTTTATGCGAGTTGTTTCCGGCGTTGCGTAAAAATGGTTAATTCGAAAACTCCGTCCAGCGCAAGATCGTCCACTGCTGTTTCGGGTCCTTGCTTGTTGACTCGGTTTTTATCACATTCGCACTCGGGCGAGAGTTGAGTGAATTGACAAAATCACGCTCATAACCCGACACGAAAAACGGAATCTTCTGCTTCGGCACGGGACCATCATACCACTCTTGTGTCTGATAAGTTTTCGGATTGGGAAACAAATCGAAGTGCCATAATGTCAAGCCACTGCGACTAACCAAATACTCATGACCCGTCTCGACGTCGAACGCTCGGTAGTTGACGACATAATCTTGGTAGGATGAAAGGCTTCTCACTCCGAGAACTTGTGAGTCATAGGAAAACAGTACGGACTGCGCGGGAGCGGTCATGTGATTGCTCAAGCGACGCGGGACAAACGTTTGGATTTCCTTGCCATCAACGAGGCCGACGATCTTCACGTGTGTGCCATTGCAGGTAGCGAGTCGTTTTTCACTTCGATCGACGGAAAACGAGAAAATCCAGTCGCTCAAATAAGTGCTGCCATTTTCACGATTGATGACCCACAGGCGAAAGCGCTTTTCGTAAGGTTCTTCATAATCGGAATTCCCAATCGACTTCGATTCTTCGAAAACCACCAATTGAACCTTTTGGCTTTTCAAAGAAAACTCCGCCACGGCCTGTGCGGGTGTCAGTGATTCGGGCAACGCATACGATTTTCCCTCGAGTTTCAGCGATGCGGGCGAGCTCGATTGATCCCATTGCAGTTTCAGCGCAGGTGCGGCTTTGTCGTCCTGCTTTAGATCAAATGCGTTGAACGAGAGTGGCGGGGTGGCACTGGAGGGTGCCTTACTCACATTCCGTTTGGCGCGCCAACTCGTACGATAAAGGATCAGATTTTTGCCTTCGATTTGCGCCAGCTTTGTGCCATCGGCTGCGATCCAGCAGGTTTTGCCGTTCATGATTTGGGAAATCCCCCGATGCTTGGGAATTTCGATGCTCTTCTCCTGGCCCTCTGGTTTGCGAATGATTTCTAACAATTGCGGTGTGATACTGCCTGACTGTACGATGCTGAGCAGAACCACCGAGTCGGGGAAATCGCGCATGACGAATGGCGGCCACTCGGTCGCACGTTCATTGGACGGAAACGCAACTTGAAATTTTCCTTTTACATCGGTGCTGCGATTGGTCGCCGAGTAGTCGAATCGCTGATCGTTGAAGTGCAACCATCCACCCGTTTTGGTGAACTGAATCACGCCATCGTAGGATGTGAACGTTTTGCTGTATTGCTCTTTGATCTCGTTGATTTCAGCGGGTAGGTTGAAGCCGATACCCTCGGGCATTTGAAAGCTCACACCCGCCAAACCGGAAACCGCGGCCTGCGTGCCAGCACCAAAACTCACCATGCCGCTGAAATAGTCGGGTGAGGGGAACATCTCAATCGGCTCTTGGGCGAAGGCACTGCGCTGTAAAATTTTTGCCTCTGCGATGCTTTGATGGATGACCTGACGGTTGGTCATGTAGCGAACGCTGTGATTGCTGGGCTCATATTCCCAACCGAAAACATTCTCACCCAATTCATTCGGCTTGGGCAAGGCGAGGCTTTGCGCACCCAGGTAGCGAAGAGCCCCCGCGCTGGTGGTGCCATTCCAACCGATGATTTCTTCCTGCGTCATCAACAATAATAAATTGTCGCTCGCAAAGAAAAGCGGCGCGTCCGCGAGTCGATCACTGCGTTCGTTCGCTGCCGCATAAAACGATGTATCAAGATTCGTCGACGCTAAGGGATCACTGCCGACGAGTGTACCATCGCGCAAAAAAACGAACAACTGCCAGGACCAATTCAATTCCACATCACCCGTCCGTTTTTGATTCACCTTGCACAAGAGTGCGATCTGTTGCTGGGACGCGCTGCAGGCCGCCGTGATGATTTCGGCTCCCTTCGGCAACTTGCTGCCAATGTCAGCCGAGGAAATGACCTGCCCGTCCTTGAGGTTAACCGCATGCAATTGCCCGTTTGTTTCGAGCACCATAGCCTGTGTGCCCGCTGGATCGAGCCATGCTTGAAGGATATCCCCACCAGCCGTGTATTTGGCGAGCGGCACCACCCACTCGCGGGTTGCCATTTCATGTTCTAACATGCGTCGTGATGGCCCGTAATCCGGTGCTGACTCTAACGAAGAAACGAGCGATTCCACGGCGGGCAGAATCGCACCCGGTGGGCCTTGGATCAATCGCGCGGCTTCTTTGTAAAACGTTTCCGCGAGACGTGCGCGGGCGAGAGTGAGGTTTTCGGTAGCGATGACGGTTTGCTTTTGCGCCACCGTGCGCTGCTCCTCGGCGACGACTGTCTGCTCTTGCGCGATCACCGTTTGCTCCTGTGCGATGACAGTTTGCTTACGAGCAATCTCCGCTTGTTGCTCAGCGAGGATGGTTTTTTCCTGGGCGATGCGTGCTTGTTGGGTAGCGATAACCGCACCGGCCACGGCGAAGATGCCCAGCACAGCCACCGCTGCCAGCCATTGGCGTAAGCGACGTGCTCGTTTCCGCGAGAGCTCCAACTGATACGCCTTATCGCGCTGGGTGAGTGTGCCTAACGGAATTCCTAACACTCCCGCTACGATCTTGAGTTTCATCAACTCGCAGCGTTGCTGGTATGTCGCGACTCGTTGCTCGATCTGCGCATTGGTCAGCTTGCCTGCACTTTTCAATTCCTGTCGATATGCCTCCGGGCTGCACCATCCTTCCGTGGCATCATCGAGCCGGAAATCGGCAGCCACGGGTTCGGCGATTTCTTTTAGCAGATTGCCTTGAGCATCCACGCGGTGACGCAGAGGGGCAGGAAAGCATTCGCGTGCTTGTTGCACGGGATCGTGAAAGACATTCGGAATGCCATCAATCATGGCGGCGAGCACGCGATCTTCGCGACCGAGTTGCTTAAAGTAAATAATCTCTTGGGCGACGTAGTTACTGGCAACAGCGCGCGGCGAGCAGATGACGAGCAGGAATTTGCTGGCATCCAAGGCACGGAAAATGGGCGAAGCGAGATCCGCATCGACGGGCAATTCCTCTTCATCGCGAAATACGGGATAGATACGCTCTGGGATCACATCGCCGCGCTCATTGGTCGTGCCAACCAGATCACCCGGGACTTCGTAGGTTTCCAAGGTCTGGTGCAACCAAGTCGCCCACTGTCGGCCCGGCTCTTTGTTGTCGGCATGGCGATACGAAATGAAACACCAAAAGGTGCGCTGCGTTGCGGTCACTGGGTTAAGTGGCATATGCGTGAGAGGTGATACGTTAGAAAAAATAAAACATCAGGGCCGCCGTCACGAGCATGAAGTGAAAATTTCGCGATTTTTTTCTAACGCAAGACGGGCGGTGTGAAAAATCGACGACTCTGATTTACCCCACGATCTTCTCCCGCAATCGAGGAAAAAAATCCAGCGTCGCTTGGCCGCAGTGGGCGGTAAGATCATCGAGTGTCTCGCCACGTGCCGCTGCGATGCACTCTGCTGTATGTCGGACATAGGCCGGTTCATTGCGCTTCCCGCGAAACGGCACCGGTGCCAGATATGGCGAATCGGTTTCTAACAGAAAAGTCCCGCGTGGCAGGCTCATGGCCACTTCCAGCACATCACGTGCGGTTTTGAACGTAGTAACGCCACCGAACGATACCAAGCCCCCAAGGGCTAACACCCGCAGTGCGTTTTCATGCGTGCCGATGAAACAATGGAACAATGCACGCACATCGCTTGCATGGCGTTGATAAATTTCCAGAGCATCTTCGAAGGACTGACAACCACTGCGATCGCGTGTGTGAATCACCACCCCGAGACCGCTGCGTTTGGCTAACAGAAAAT
>CAMDCV010000056.1 GCA_945890645.1 Akkermansia muciniphila | reverse complement strand
TCTTATGCTGAGGCGATGACAAAGCATCTTGCCAATCACCGCTCGCTCTTCGTCTGTTAGTTGAGTGTATGTCTTCATTTCAGAGTAACATCTCGAATCTTCCTACTTGTAAAGATTCGGGTGTTGCGCTTACTTTATGAATCCAAGATTGGCTTCAACAAGTCTTGCGCAACCCACTCCAAAAATAATTTCCAGCTCCTCATGAAACTTTCTCTCACATTCCTCATCACCATATTTCTTTGCAGTGTCACAAATGCCGCACCAGCAAAACCTAACATCTTACTCATCTTCGCCGATGACATCGGCTACGAGGCCTTGAATTGTTATGGCGGCCTGGATTTTGAAACACCTAATCTCAATCGCATGGCAGCGCAAGGCATGAAATTTAACCGTGTTTACACCAGTCCCGTCTGCACGCCATCACGCGTTAGCCTCCACACCGGACTCTACTCGAACCGCCATCAACACTACGATGTTCTTCCCGTGGCCAATGGCACCAAGCAAAAAGTGGACTTTCAAAAAATGCCGACCTTCGCCCAGCAACTCCGTGCCAATGGCTACCTCACCAGTGTCACCGGAAAATGGCAACTCGCCACAATCCAACATCACCCCACGCACATCCGGAATGCCGGTTTCGATTCCTGGTGCGTCTGGCAAATTTGGCGCGACGGTGCGAAAACCGACCGCCACTGGAATCCGACCATCAATCACAATGGAAAGATCCGCGATGACATCGCCGAGCGTTTCGGACCTGATGTCATCACCGACTATGTCATCCAACAAATGCGCGATGCCAAGACTTCGAACAAACCCTTCCTCATCGTCCACAACGAGCTACTGCCACACTGGCCAGTCGTCGAAACGCCCGATGATCGCAAGCACAAGCGCGCAGCCAGCTTGCCGCACTTTATTCACTACATGGACAAGCTTGTCGGAAAACTGTTAGACGAAGTCGAGACCCTCGGCATCCGCGATAACACGTATGTAATTTTCATGGGCGACAACGGCACATGGGAACCCGATTTCATCAATCCGAAAGCGACTCAAACCGGTGAAAAACCACACACCCGCCACACCACCGCAGGTCCCGTCAACGGTGGCAAATTCCAACTCAACGATGCCGGATGCCGCGTGCCCTTTCTCGTCTGGGGACCACAAACGATGCCCGTCGGCAAGAGCTGCGATGACCTCGTTGATGTCGTCGATCTCTTCCCCACCTTCTGCGAACTTTCCGGCACAAAGATCCCCGCTACCATCACCATCGATGGCCGCAGCCTTGTACCGCAGATCCACGGCAAGCCCGGAATCCAACGATCCTGGACGCACAGCGCCCTCAGCAAACGACACGGCGGCGAAACCCTCTTCGACGGCAAGTTCCGCCTCTTCCGCAACGACGGAAAACTCATCGATACCCGCGCCCTGCCACTAGAAAAACCCGCCGATCCAAACGACCCCGCTGCGGCAGCTGCCAAAGCCTCCCTCCAAGACATATTCAATAAAATCCAACCCGACGGTCCCCATCCTCCCATTCCCTTCGACAAAGCGAATGAATAAATCCATGTCGCTTACTCCTAAAATTACAGATCCATATGTCCCTCCTGAATCCTGCGAAGAGGAGATGGGAAAAGTACAAAAACCGAATTACACGGCACCGATATTTGGCTGCGTCTCTGGAGGATGCCTTGCGCCCACAGTGCTATTCTTCACATGTGCCATCTTTCTTGGAGATACTGGTGGACCTTTGATTTGGCCCTTTCTGGCTATACCTTTGGGAATAGTGGGCATGGTGTTAGGATTGATCTACCGCACTGTGCGAAGATAATTCGCGACACTCGTCATACACAAAAAGAAGAATCAAGACCTTAGAATTATAAAACTTCGTCATTCCTATATCCATAAGTCGTTAGGCTATGGATGTTCAATCTCTGATGTGACACCGTGTTTACGTAAGGCAAATTAAATCTAACAAAATCAAAAGCTCATGTTGTTGTGGTGGAATTATGAGAATTTGACTCAGTGGATTTCAAGACGAAGTTGATCGTTAAATGAAAACACTAAAAAATGCTTGGCTGCTAGCGGCGCTGACGATGGCAATCGCTCCGTATTACTGCGTCGGCGCAGAACCCGTCTCTTTGTGGAAAGACGCAAAGATTGCCGTTGTTTCAGGAACTGAGGAGGGTTTTTTCATCGCAACGATGAATGCTGATGGCAGCAATCCACTGCGCCTCAATGGTGATAAAACAACGAGCATGTCACCCTCCTGGTCTCCCGATGGAAAGAAAATCGCCTTTATGTCAAACGAGGATGGCAAACCAGAAATCTATGTGATCAATGCCGATGGCACAGACAAAAAGCAGTTAACGAACACCAAACCTGTCGATGACTTTTTCAGTAAGCAATATCCGAATTACCCCTCTTGGTCGCCGGACGGCAAAAAGATCGTATTCGTGTCGCGTCCTCAACCGAATCATAAAGCTCCGGAACTTTATGTGGTCAATGCCGATGGCACCAACCCGACCCGTTTGACGCATTCCAAGGTTGTTCCAGATTCGTGGATCGTCGTGGGACTGGGTCCGGTGGCTTGGTCGCCTGACGGAAAGAAGATCGTGTATGCCGCCGTTAAGGATGATCGATTGGGTATTCACGTGATCAACGCTGATGGGACAGACACGGTAAGTTTGGCAACAGCGAACGGCTCCTGCGCTTCTTGGTCACCCGATGGGAAAAGAATCGTTTTCATGTCACAAGAGGAGGGAGACCAGCCGACAGGGATCCGCCTCATGGATGCCGATGGTGCCAATCTCGTTGCGCTGCCCAATAAGAAAACTACTGCCGAGGTCGATCCGTCGTGGTTGCCAGATGGAAAGAAAATCGCCTTCTCCGGTGTTGGTGAGGAAGGGCCAGGGATATACACCATGAATCTCGACGGCACACAACCAACGCGGATTCGCTACGAGATGAAGAAGGCCGACGGCACACCGGCACCAATACAAAAGGGCGACATTGATACGGCTGTGTGGTCTCCCTTTCTGCAGTAACTGGCCTTGGTTTTGTGATAGCGGTGCAAGTTTGGAAGCCCGCAGCTGAAAACTTTCGCCTTGAAAATCTGTTGCGAGATCATGAAAAGACGCCATCATTAGTGGCGTATTGATTGCTCGTCCCTCGCGATGCATGCGTTCATTCCTGTTCTATTTCTCGATGCTGAAAATCACAAAACAGACTGTATTATTTCCTCTTGCGGGACTGGCTTTGTCCAGCTCAGCGGCGTGGGCTGCCATGGCCAATAGCGATTTTGAAGTCGCCGCTCCCGCTGTGAATGGACTGGCCAAAGTTACTCCTGCCTCATGGACGGATTTCAGCACCGGTAACAATTACGTCGTGGTCGGCTCGACCTTGCCGGGCATTGCTAAAGCCCAGGGCGGCAATCAGTATTATCTCGCCTATGCGAAACCCGGTCAATACGCGGCGATCCGCCAAGAGCATCCCGCGCTTTCTTGGTCATCGCTCGCAGTAGGCGACACTCTCACGCTGACGGCATGGACTACCTATCGCAGCGATGTTTCGGGCGTGGCCGATACGTTTTTTTGGCTCAACGATTCGGACAAAGCCGGCCTCAACTCGGGGCCTATGAACATCACCGATACCCCCGTCGGCGAGTGGACCAAGAGAACTTGGCGCTATGTGATCACGAAGGCCGTGCTCGACAAAGCCACCGCCGAGAAATGGGGGCCAGTCGAAGTGCAATTCGGCATCGTAGGAAAGATCGGCGGTGCTGTTGATCAGCAAGTCGCTTTCGACGATGTGAGCATCGCACACACAACCGCGCCAAAGCGATCCATCGTGAAAAAAGACGGCCCGAGCTTCAACCGCGACATCCGGCCCATCCTCTCGGAAAATTGTTTTTTCTGCCACGGACAAGATCCCAAACACCGCGGCGGCGAATTACGCCTCGACATCCGCGAGGAAGCCATTGCCGTGCGCGATGGAGTCACTGCCATTGTTCCCGGCGACCCGGGTAAAAGTGAAATCATCAAACGCATCCTGTCGAAAGATCCCGACCTCATGATGCCACCGCCGGAGGCACACATGTCTGTGCTCAAACCGGATCAAGTCGCCATCTTAGAAAAATGGATCGCCAATGGTGCCGAATACGAACCGCATTGGTCCTTCGTGGCTCCGAGCAAAGCGGAAGTCACTGCCGCGAATCCCATCGATCATTTCGTGCAACAACGCCTGAAAACCGATGGTCTCGTCGCCGCCCCACTCGCCGATGATCACACACTCGTGCGTCGCCTTTATCTTGATTTAACAGGTTTACCGCCGACACCAAAGGACATCGAAACCTATCTTGCCGATACCGCGCCAGATCGTTGGAACCGGTTGATTGATCGCTTGATGCAGTCCTCGCATTTCGCCGAGCGCATGGCGCTGCCGTGGCTGGATGGCGCGCGTTACTCGGACACGCATGGTTACTCCATCGATGACCACCGCGACATGTGGGCGTGGCGTGATTGGGTCATCAATGCCTTCCAAAAGAACCAACCCTACGATCAATTCATCCGCGAACAAATCGCTGGCGATCTCATGCCTGGTGCCACACCCGATCAGATCGCGGCCACGGGTTTCCTCCGCAATAGCATGAACACCCACGAGGGCGGCACCATCGCTGAAGAATACCGCGTCAACTATACCGTGGACAAGGTCGATGCGGTATCGACTTCGATTCTCGGTCTGACGATGAAATGCGCCCAGTGCCACGATCATAAATACGACCCGATCTCGCAAAAGGAATTTTTTCAGATGTATGCTTTTTTCAATACTTCTTCGGAACCGGGGGAAGGATCTACCAACGCCAGCACTCCGCCAGTGATGAATTACAAATCACCGCTTGGTGATGGAGGTATGGCACAACTCACGGCCCGCATCGCGGAGCTGGAACACTTCAAAGCGAACCCACCACCCGAGCTCGCACCGCGCATGAAGGAGGTTCTTAAATCCGTCAACGAGGAAATCCGCGTGCTAAAACTAGACCTCGATCGAGGCCACACCTCGGTGATGGTGATGAACCACAAACCCGAGCTGCGCAAAACACACATTCTCATTCGCGGTGCCTACGATCAACACGGCGATGAAGTCAGTCCCGGCGTGCCCGGCGTGCTGCCACCGCTCGATAACACCACCAACGCCACGCGTCTCGATCTCGCCCGCTGGATCACTCGTGCGGATCATCCACTCACTGCGCGCGTCGCAGTCAATCGCACGTGGCAAATGATTTTTGGCCGCGGCCTCGTCGAAACCGCCGGTGACTTCGGCAACCAAGGCTCGTGGCCGACCCATCCAGAATTGCTCGATTGGCTCGCCGTGGATTTTGTCGAAAACGGCTGGGACCTGCGCCACTTGCTGAAAACGATTCTCACCTCGGAAACCTATCGCCGCTCCGCCGCCTCCACGCCGCAGCATTTCGAAAAAGACCCGCGCAACGAAGCACTCGCTCATTCGCCACGCACTCGCCTCCCCGCCGAGATCATTCGCGACCAAGCACTCGCCGTCAGCGGCTTGCTCAACCCAGCGATCGGCGGCCCTGGCGTCCATCCGCCGCAACCGGACCTCTGGCGTGAGATCAGCCACTTCGGTTACGAGGGTAAACCGTTCACCGCACAAATCTTTGTGCCAGGACTCGGCGCGAACACCTATCGACGTAGCCTCTACACCTTCTGGAAACGCACCTCACCACCACCCGTGTTGGCGCTCTTCGATGCCCCCACGCGCGAGACTTGCGCCGTCGTGCGCAGTGCCACCAACACTCCCTTGCAAGCATTGGTCGTCATGAACGAACCGCAGTTTGTCGCCGCAGGCGTGGCTCTCGGCAACCGCATGATCCAAGAAGGTGGCCCCTCCGCCACTGCTCGTTTGACTTATGGTTTCCGACTCACAGTCGGACGCGAACCACGAACCAAAGAGATGGAGTTGTTAGAAAAATCTCTCGCTCGCCACCTCGCTCGCTACACCGCTAACGAAGCCGATGCCAAAGCCCTCGCCGGCACAGCCGAACAAGCCGCCTACGCTATGCTCGGCTCCACCCTCATCAACCTCGACGAATTCATCAACCGACCATGAACCCTCTCGACAATTATCTGAACTCGCTCTCGCGCCGCAGTTTCCTGGGCATGACGGGTCTTGGCATCGGTGCCATGGCCGCGCGCTCCTTGCTCGCCGCCGATGCGAAATCGGTCATGGGCAGTGGTGGCGCTGCCCCTTCGCACTTCGCACCGAAGGCGAAACGCGTGATCTATCTGTTCCAATCCGGTGGCCCTTCGCACATCGATCTTTTCGATTACAAACCGCAACTGGAAAAAGTCCACGGTCAGGATTTGCCCGACTCCGTTCGACAGGGCCAGCGCCTCACCGGCATGACCTCGGGACAGAAAAATTTTCCCGTTTGCAAAAGTCTCGCCGAGTTCAAACAGCGCGGCTCTAGCGGTCAGTGGATCAGTGAATTTCTGCCCTACACCGCCAAAGTCGCCGATGAGATTGCCGTCATTCGCTCGATGCATACTGAGGCGATCAACCACGACCCCGGTATCACTTTCATCAACACCGGCTCCCAATTTCCCGGCTCTGCCAGCATGGGCTCGTGGGTTTCTTACGGCCTCGGCAGCACGAACGAAAATCTTCCCGCCTATGTCGTGCTCGTTTCCCAAGGCACGGGCAAAAATCCTGGCCAGCCGATTTTCTCACGCCTGTGGGGCAGTGGCTTTCTTCCCTCGAACCACCAAGGCGTGCAGTTCCGCAGCGGTGCCGACCCCGTGCTTTACCTCAACGATCCGGCGGGAATGAATCGTGGAGATCGTCGGGCCATGCTCGACGATCTCGCGTCACTCAATCACATCGGACACGACCACATGGCCGATCCCGAAATTCTCACGCGCATCAGCCAGTATGAAATGGCCTTCCGCATGCAAACTTCCGCACCCGAGTTGGCGGACCTTTCCGATGAGCCGGACTGGGTTTTCGAGCTCTACGGCCCCGACTCGCGCAAGCCCGGCACTTACGCTTACAACTGCCTGCTCGCCCGCCGCATGGCCGAGCGCGGCGTGCGATTTACCCAGCTCTTCCACCGCGGCTGGGATCAGCACAACAACCTCGATACCCACCTCCCCAACCAGTGCCGCGACACCGACCAACCCACCGCCGCCCTGATCACTGATCTGAAGCAGCGCGGTCTGTTAGAAGACACCCTTGTCATCTGGGGCGGTGAGTTTGGCCGCACCGTTTACAGCCAAGGAAAAATCGGCACCGGCCGCGATCACCACGGCCGGTGCTTCAGCAGTTGGGTTGCCGGAGGCGGCATTAAACCCGGAATTAGCTACGGCGTTACCGACGACTACTCGTATAACATTGTCGAGAACCCCGTTCACATTCGGGATCTCAATGCCACGATTTTGCACTGCCTCGGCATGGATCACAACCGCTTCACCTTCCGCTTCCAAGGCCTCAATCACAAACCCACCGGAGTCGAACCTGCTAAGGTCGTCAAAGGCATTTTGGTGTAATCCTCACCATTTTTGTGAGGCGTATCTGCGGCGCGATTCTTGAAAAATTAGGATCGCTGACCCTCCAGTCAGCGGCCCCTTAACTTCCTACAATTGTTAGTGGAGACGACGACCTTGGCCGTCATAGCTTTAGCGACGACGGCGGCGCAACAGCGCCAGCGCACCCAAGCCACTCAACAGAGCTGTGGAGGTCTCGGGGACTACGTTGTAGTTGAGAAGAATGTCATTTCCGGATTGGCTTAACGAGAAGCTGTTGCCCGGGCGTAATGTGTTGAACGCGTTAGACCCGCTGTCTAGCCAGTCGATGCTGGTGAAACTAAGATTGGTGAAATTAGACGTTGTGCCAGCGACGTCGTAGAGCGTCCAGCTTTGATTCGTATTCCAGAGAGGGTTGTCCCAGAGGACATTACCGCTCGCGTTGAAGATCAGGTTGAGGGTGGTCGTGCTGGAGAAGTCTAGATCCCCTGTTACGATGATTTGGTCGAAGATCGCATTCGGATTGGCTAGATTGATGGTGGTATTGCTGGCAAGTTCCCAGTTCACCACAGATGAGGCACCGCTATACGTGAGGTTACTGTTAAAGGTCTGAATTCCAGGAGAGTTACCAGGGTTGTGTGTGCCTTGGATGATGGCATTTCCCTCAATGATACCAGTGCCGCTAAGAGTGGTGTTAGCATTCATCATGAGTGTGCCGCCGACCGTGCCGTTGACGATTAATGCCGAGTCGCTGTTCGAGACCGTGACGGCGGACGAAGCGTGCGTGCTGCCGGTCGAGCTGATCTCTAGCGTGCCAGCATTGACATTGGTCGCGCCGGAGTAGGTGTTCGTACCGCTGAGGGTAAGGGTCCTGCCAACACTATTCACGGTCAGCGTTTTACCAAAACCAGCGATCACACCCACGAAGGTGCTGTTCGAATTGCTGGTGTAGTTCACACTGCCGGTGATGGTGCTGCTGCTGTTGCCTGCGGCGAAAGTGCCGCCAGTGACGTTGAGGTTGCCATTAGCGGTCAGATTGGCTCCGTTGCCGATGGTGAAGGTGCCGCTGCTGGAGGAAATCAGTCCGGTGACGCTGCCTGCGCCGTTCCACGAACCGCCGGTCACACCCAAGGTGCTGCCAAAGGAGCCACTGGTGAGATTGATAATACCGCCATTCAGTGTGGAGGCCGCGCTGAAAGAACCACCTGTGCCGGTTAAAGTGCCTGCTCCCACTGCAATTCCGCCGGTCACTGCAGCGCTGTTTACCAGCGCGGCTGAGCCCGCTAGGCTCACACCTGCAGTGGCAGTCACGGTGCCGCTGAGGGTATTGCCAGTGCTGTTGAATGTTGTTGCGCCGGTGAGGACTAAGCCGGTGCCGTTGACCGTGCCGCCGGTCACGCCGGTGGTACCTGCTACAGAGCCGGTGCCGGAGAGTGTCGCGCCAGAGGCAACCGCCATATTGCCGCTGGTGAAGGCACTGTTGATTTCCAGTGTGCCGAAGTTCACGCTGATACCGCCGCTAGTGCTGATTGCATTACTGAGTCGGACCGTGCCGGTATTGCCAGAAGAACCGATGGTGATGGCTTTGTTGTTGGTGGTCCAAGCGCTGGTAAAATCTACCGTGCCGAGGGTCGCAGCTTGCAAGGTGGTCGTATAGGTGCCGCCCGCAGAGAGAGTGATGTTACCCGAGAAGGTGGAGGTGCCGCTAGTGTTGCTGCCGCCAATGGTCGCGTTGTAAGCGCTAGCGGCCCCATTACCGACGGTGATGGCGCGGCCAACACTCAAGGCGTTAGCATTGATGAGCAAGGAGGGAGCGTCGCCGATCAAAGTGCTTACATTACCGAGCAAGAGGGCTCCGCCAGCGGAACCACCGAAAGCTCCGTTGCCACTGGAAGGGGCGTTTGTACCTGCGACCAAGGCACCAGCCTGAATGGTCGTCGCCCCATTGTAAGTGTTAGTACCGGAAAGGGTCACTGTGCCAGCAGTTGTCTTGGTGAGCGCAACGGAGCTACCGGCGAGGATGGCGCTCGCGGAGCCACTGCGGACATCATAGGAGGTGGCGGTAAGTGTTCCCGCACCTGTGCCAATGATGCTGCCGCTGGTGAGCGTTAACGCGCCGACGGTGTCGGAGTTGCTGCCGAGGGCAAGCGTGCCGCCGTTGACGTTGACCGCGCCAGCGTTGGCGAGGGTGTTGGTAACATGGCCGAGGGCGAGCGTACCGTTATCGATGCGGGTGCCACCGGTGTAGGTGTTTTGAGCGGTGAGCGTCATCGTGCCGGCACCGTTCTTGATGATTCCGCCTGCGCCGAAAACGTCTGCCACCACCGCGGTGACGTTCAGGTCGCTGCCGCTGCCGACGACCGCATCGGCCACATCATAGGTGATCACGTTGTTAGATGCTATACTGCCTGTGGCACTGATCGTCGAAACCGAACTACCGCCCACGGTGACCGTTCCAGTCAATTTAAATCCAGCGCCGGTGGCGACGGAATTGAGCGTGCCGCCATTGAGCTGCACCGGGCCGAGGGTGTTAATGAAGTTGCCGTTGTTTCTGATGGTGCCGCCGTTGGCTATCAGCGTCAGCAATGTATTGTTGGTCCCGCCCTGCCCCAAGACATCCGGATTGTTAAAGTTCAGCGTGGCTCCGCTGGCAATTGTAACCTGCCGGCCGGCAGTCGATGGATTGCCGAGCGCGCCGGAGGTAGGATTGTTCCCGCCTTGGCCAAGACTTGCGTTCAGCGTGCCGGC
>CAMDCV010000055.1 GCA_945890645.1 Akkermansia muciniphila | reverse complement strand
CTCAGCTGGGCGATGCCACCCAGCGCCCAAGCAAAGAAAGAGTATGCACACGAATCATTTCCATCAACGTCACCCAGGCCGCAGAGCCAGAAAAATCTAAATTGCTCACTATGCTGAAATCGGTTTTAAACTTTTTCAGCAAGCCTTATATTATCCCCCCCAATAAGGACATGTCCATTCTCCATGGTGTCCTGCATCTGTTCGAACCAAGAGTAAAACGAGGCCAAAGATTACCCATCGATTTTTTCCTTCGCTCCCTCGCTCTTGATCAGCAACAAAAAGCCATAGGCGTGATTCTCTCGGGCATGGGATCAGACGGCACCGCAGGCCTGCGCGACATTAAAGAAAAAGGCGGCATCGCCGTGGCACAGGAACCATCGAACGCGAAGTTCGATAGCATGCCTCGCAGTGTTATCGATGCGGGACTTGCTGATATCGTGGCCACTTCCGAGCAACTACCCGCCCGCATTCTTTCCTACCTAATAGAAGGGCTACACCCACTGGTTCACATCCCCGATATCGAGTCCAGCATGCGCGGGGCTTTGGAAAAAATTCTGATCTTGATACGTGCACAATCGGGGCACGATTTTTCTTACTATAAAAAAAATACGCTGCATCGGCGGATCGAGCGACGCATGGGCATCCACCAGATCGACAAGATCTCCACGTATATTCGCTTCCTTAGCCAGAACCCGGAAGAGCTGGATTTGCTCTTCAAGGAACTGCTTATCGGCGTGACTGGATTTTTCCGCGATCCCCCTGTCTGGCAGTTTCTTCGCGAAAAGATACTTCCCGAGCTGCTCACCAACCACCCCACTCGCATGCTGCGGGCCTGGGTCGCCGGTTGCTCGACGGGCGAAGAAGCCTACACTCTCGCCATTCTTTTCAAAGAGGTAGTGGAAAATTTACAGCCTGGGACGAATTGCAAACTGCAAATTTTCGCCACCGATCTCGACCGCGATGCGATCGAAAAAGCGCGTCGGGGAGTATTTTCAGAAAAAATCTCCGCCGATCTTAGCCCCGAGCAATTGCGTCGCTTCTTTTCAAAAGAACAGCACAGCTACCGCGTGCGCGCAGAGATCCGCGAGATGGTCATCTTCTCGCCGCATAGCGTCATCATGGATCCGCCCTTTACGAAATTGGACCTATTAAGCTGTCGTAACCTGTTAATCTATCTTGCACCAGAGATGCAGAAAAAGCTTTTCCCGCTCTTTCACTATAGCTTGAATCGTAATGGAATCATGGTGCTAGGCAATGCCGAGACAATCGGTCAGTTCACCAATTTATTCGCGACGGAAAATGGGAAGGCGAGGATTTACCAACGAATCGAGCCCACCATGCGGATCGAGCCGATCGAGTTTCCCTCCTCTTTTACCCCTCGTATGTCCGCTTCGTCTGATGCGCGGGAAACGCTGAAACCTATTATGAATCTGCAAACACAAGCCGAGCAGTTAGTCTTGAGGCGTTACGCTCCCGCTTCCTTACTTGTCAACGAAATGGGAAATATCATTCACATTAGCGGTAAGACTGGTAAATACTTAGAGCCCGCCGCTGGCAAGGCGAATCTCAATATCTTTGCGATGGCGCGCGAAGGACTACGCCATGAGTTGTCATCCGCCTTTCAGAAGGCACTACGCGTGCCCGGGCCTGTCATCTTGCGCGGTCTCTGCATCGAGAGTAATGGCAACCGCCAACACGCCGACGTGACTGTGGAACGTCTCGAAGAATCAGAGCCACTCGCGGGCATGGTGATGATCGTTTTTCACGAAATCGCCGCCCCCCTGGAATTCATCAATACTTCTCGTAAAGAAAAAGGCAGTGACAAAAATCCACGCCTCGCGGAACTCGAAATGGAAATTCGCCAGAACCGGGAGGAGCTGCGCAACACGAGGGAGGAAATGCAGACATCGCAAGAAGAACTCCGTTCTGCAAACGAAGAAATGCAATCCGCCAACGAAGAGATGCAATCCACGAACGAAGAACTCACCACCTCAAAGGAAGAAATGTAGTCGCTTAATGAAGAACTGCAAACCGTCAATGCCGAATTACAGAGCCGACTCGATGAGCTGTCTCTCTCAAACAACGACATGAAAAACCTGCTCAACAGCACGGAAGTCGCCACCTTGTTTCTCGATAAAGAACTCAAGATCCGCCGCTTCACCACACAGGCCTCTAAAATTATAAAATTGATTCCCGGCGATTTGGGCCGCCCCATCACCGATCTCGGCTCCGAACTTCTCTACCCAGAACTGTGCGATGACTCTCGCGAAATCCTGCGCAAATTGGGATCCATGGAAAAACCGATCCTCGCCCATGATGGCAAGTGGTACTGTGTGCGTATCAATCCCTACCGTACAGTGGATGACCGAATCGATGGCGTGGTGATCACTTTCTGGGATATCACAGAATCAAAGACGTTGGAAACGAAGCTGCAAGAAATGCAACTAGCTCTGGAAAACCGACTCGCCGGAAAATCCACCGAATTGACAAAGGCCAAAACGGAATTGAAAGCCGAACGCAAACGCCACACCTAATCCCTCCTCATGCCCTCCAAACCCAAGTGCGCCGATAGTCCCCCATCACTGCGGAGTCGTGCCGAAAAACGCTTGGGAAAACCTGCCAGTACTACTGAGCATAATGAATCAAGCCGCATAAACCATGAACTAGAAGTCCATCAGATTGAGCTCGAAATGCAGAATTTCGAGCTTCGCATCGCACGCGATGACGCCGAAGCCTTGCTAGAGAAATACACCGAGCTTTATGACTTAGCACCGGTCGGTTATTTCACTCTATGCACCAGTGGCACCATAAGACTCTCCAATCTCACAGGCGCTACCCTGTTGGGAATCGGTCGTGCGTCATTGATCAACCGTTCCTTCGGTCAGCTCATCGCCCCGCAACAACGCGATGAATTCAAAGATTTTCTGGAAAATGTTTTCGCTGATGGAACTAAGCATTCTGCCGAATTTGAACTAGCCGACTCCCACCTTGCCGCCGATATCGTGAAAATTGAAGCCAGCCGTTGCTCAAACGGAATGGAATGCAGCTTCGTCATGCACGATATCACTGACCGCAGAAAAGCGCAGGAGCAAATGCGCATCTCGGAAATCCACTACCGACGATTGTTTGAAGCCGCACATGACGGGGTCTTACTCGTCGATCCGGACACTTGTAAGATTATCGATGCCAATCCTTTCATGACAAAATTGCTGGGCTATACGCAAGAGCAATTCATCGGCAAAGAATTATATCAAATCGGATTGCTGAAAGATCAAAACGCGAGCCAAGCGATGATCCATGAACTAAAAATAAGTCACGAAGTGCGCTATGAAGATCTGCCTCTAAAAAGCAAAGCAGGGCGCAAACAAGAAGTCGAGGTGGTAGCGAATCTCTATCAGGAAGACGGCCGCTCGGTGATCCAATGCAACATTCGTGATATCAGCTTGCGCAAATTGGCGGAGAGCGTGTCGCGAAGAAATGTGAAATTGGAACGCGAAATCGCGCGAAGAAAAGTGGTCGAAGATGATTTAAAGAAAAACCGCAAAGAGCTGAGCCGCCTTTTACGGCAATCACGTTTGCAACAAAAGCAACTGCGAGATTTATCCCGACGGCTTCTACTGGCGCAAGAGGACGAACGAAAACGCATCAGCCATGAATTGCACGATGTCATTGGCCAGACATTGGTGGGCATCAATATCCATCTGGCCGTGCTGACTTTAGGCAGTGCCACCGCCGCCGCATCGTTAAAAAAACAGATACGTCAAACACGCCTGCTCGTCGAAAAAGCCGTAGATATCGTGCATAACTTTGCGCGGGAACTGCGCCCGAGTTTGCTCGATGATTTGGGGATCATCGCCGCACTCGAAGCCTATGTGCAGCAATACAACGAGGAAACTCAGATCCCTGTGAAGCTCAATGCATTCGCGGATCTCGATCAAGCGAGCAGCACCGTGCGCACAGTCTTGTACCGCGTGGTACAAGAGGCGCTCACTAATGTCGCCCGCCATTCCAAGGCGACACTGGTGGAGGTGACCATCGATTCTCAGCTCAAGGTCATCCATATGACCATCAAGGACAATGGACAAGGCTTCGCACTCAACGAGAAAGGCGGCTCGAAAAAGAAAAACCGACTCGGAATCATCGGCATGAGAGAGAGAATCGAAATGATAGGCGGCACGTTTCACATCATCTCCGCGCCCGGTGGCCCCACCACAGTGCAAGTGGAAATTCCCGCGCCTTGAGGTAACGTAAGGCCGCCCCCATGCCCCAAGAAATCATCATTGTCTTCATACTGCTATCACGCACTGACATCGCTTTTGCGATTGCATCCATACGATCTGTCGTTAGCATCCGCCAATGCCACAGCAGCAAATCATCAGGGTGATCGATTCTCATACAGGCGGCGAACCGACTCGTGTCGTTGTCGCGGGAGTGCCCGATCTGGGTCAGGGTTCGGTTGCGGAAAAGGCACAGGTATTTCGGGAAAAATACGACTGGTTTCGCAGCAGCATCGTCAATGAACCACGCGGACACGATGCCATCGTTGGGGCTCTTTTGCTGCCACCGATCGATCCCGATCATCTCTGCGGTGTGATTTTTTTCAATAACGACAGCACCTTGCCGATGTGCATCCACGGCATGATAGGTCTGGCGGAAACTTTGCTCCACACCGGTGCGATCACGGGTGGATCCCATAAGATCGAGACTCCTGCCGGGCTGGTCACATTTACCGTGAATCCCGATCAAACGGTCAGCGTAGCCAACGTCCCCTGCTACCGCTTCCGCGCTGCGGTGACAGTCGATGTCCCCGACTACGGTCCCATCACTGGCGACATCTCCTGGGGCGGCAATTGGTTTTTCCTCATCCAAGACCAAGGCCCCGTCGTCAAACGAGAAAACATCCCTGCCCTGCTCGCATTCACCAACGCGGTCAAACGAGCACTCGCCGCTCAAGGCATCACGGGAGAAAATGGCATCGAAATCGACCACATCGAATCCTTCGGACCACCCACCGACCCAGCCGAAGCCGACTCTAAAAATTTCGTGCTCTGCCCCGGCAATGCCTACGATCGCTCTCCTTGCGGCACCGGCACGAGTGCGAAACTCGCTTGCCTTTTTGCCGACGGAAAAATTCAACCTGGTCAACTCTGGCGCCAAGCCGGCATCCTCGATTCTGTTTTCACTGGCGCGGTAGTGCCACTCGATGACACGAGTGTCATACCTACCGTTAGCGGTCGTGCGTGGGTTACAGGCGAATCGACCTATCACTTTGCTGAAGACGATCCGTTTCGTCATGGCATTCCGACATCGATCTAAATCATCCGCCTCGGGACATTGAGGCGTGACACTTTGGGTGGTTGATGCACACCCGAGTTCATTTTTTTCTGAATTTGATGTTTCATTTTTCGCGACTTTTGCCCATGCTCCGCGCATGTCACAATCCACAAGTCCGATTTTTCAAGGTTGTATCCCCGCGCTCATGACTCCTTGTTCTGCCTCGGGGGAAATCAATTATGATGCTCTCGTTGCCACCGCGCACTATTTGATGGAGCAGGGAATGCGCGGCGTGGTGTATTGTGGCTCGATGGGCGACTGGCCTCTGCTCAGCGATGAGCAACGCATGAAAGGCGTAGAGCTTTTGGTCAAAGCGGGCATCCCCACCGTGGTGGGCACTGGTGCCCAAAATGGGCGCGCTGCCGCAGCACACGCAGCTCATGCACGCGAGGTAGGCGCTGCTGGTCTGATGGTCATACCGCGTGTGTTGTCGCGTGGTCTCTCCCCTACCGCACAACGCCATCATTTTAGCGAAATTCTCAAAGCGGGTGGTGACCTCCCCGCAGTGATCTACAACTCGCCGTATTATGGTTTCGAAACCAAGGCCGACTTATTCTTCTCTCTGCGTGCCGAGTTTCCCTCGCTCGTCGGTTTCAAAGAATTCGGCGGTGCCAAATCCCTCAGCTATGCTGCCGAACACATCACCAGCCAAGATCCCTCGGTGATCCTGATGGCGGGCGTGGACACGCAGGTGTATCATGGATTCGTCAATTGCGGCGCCACCGGAGCGATCACGGGCGTCGGCAATGCCTTGCCGAAGGAAATTTTGCGCTTCGTGGAACTGTGCGAATCGGCCGCCAAAGGCAACCTGCAAGATCGTCGCTACGCGCTCGAACTTTCCGAAGCACTCACCGTCCTGTCAACTTTCGACGAAGGCCCTGATCTTGTGCTGTTCTACAAAGAACTCATGGTGTTAGAAGGCCACGACGCGTATCGCCATCAAATCTACGCCTACGATCAACTCAGCACCAGCCAGCGCCATTACCTGCACCATCAACACGCGCTGTTCCGCGCCTGGTGGGCCGGTTGGGAAGGCAAGTAACCAAGCGGAGCGCGGCAATCATTCCGCGCGTCCTTAGCCACAGACCTTGGAGTGCGGTCGGCATCACCGCTTTGCTTTGTGCTATGGTTGATTGGCTAACAGATTCAATCATCCATATCAACTGATACGACCAATTCGAAATGCCTCGTTGCTCGCAGCAAGGTGAACCTACTCCACTGCGCCCATCAATCATCCTGCCTTTTTCGGTGCTTTCTCTGGAATCAATTTTGAAAAATACGGGGTTCAACCAGCATTAAGAGACAATATCAATAGGGGAAACGCTTTGGTTTACGAATGCTTCATGGTGCCAAAAAGCGCACGTCCCTTTCAGAACGCGCGCTGGATGATCGGCTACTTCAGCAGATTTTAGCGCTGGCCTTGGTTCTGCCGTTGCGGAACAGGCGGATAAAGGTTATCCACGATATGATTGGCGACATTTCGGCCTTGTACTACCCCTTGACTCGCATCGAAATTCCAGTGGATTCCCAGATAGATGCGGCTGGCTGCATTTTCATTTTCTGCCTCGCTAAGATTGATAAAACTGCGAGGCTTTAATGCGCGCACAGCTCCCGTGTTGTCGGTGGTGATTCCATTGTACTCGTCCGAAACGAAAGTGAATGCAATGTCATCTCGACCGTAGTAGCGACGCAATGTTTGAAACAAGGCACCACCGAAGGCCGCATGACCGGAAGGATACGCTGGAAATGGCGGTGTAAAATTCGGCCCTTGAAGATTACTTGCAGGCGCACCCAAAGGGGAATACGCGGCATCACCCACGGTGTCGTCGTTTCCATCATCCTGTGCGCCGCCGCTGCTAGCCTCGCGAATCGCAGTGACTGGACGCCCGACTTGATAAAAATACTTCGAATCCCATGCGGCGATTCCCGTATCGGCCATGGCCACGTTCGCTAAAACAAGGAGCCGTGACAAGTCCAGCCCAGTGGTGCCCATTTGATCCGCGATGCGGATGGCGATTTGGTTATAGAGCCGGGGCGGTGCACAGAGGCTGGGCGTTCCATCGTAGGCCCAGAATGTTCCGATAAATGACTCTTCTTCTGTGCGCTCAGTGGCGGTAGTGACACCATCTCCGCCGAGACGTTTCACCTCCACAAATGCGATCGAGTATTCCATACTATTGAGCGCAGGCGGCGGTGGCAGTCGAAATTGTGCGGCAGAGGTCATCATAAAGGGTCGCACCGTATGCCAAAGGGCTCCGAGAGCCACAGGGCTCTTTGAAATAGGATCTTGCCGCCATTTTCCCGGCTCTTTGCTGGTGATGAAGTCCACACCAACTTGTAACTCAGCATGGTTTGAACGGTCATCGGCGCGTTGTGCAAGGATTGCAGCAGCGGCGGATTTCCCGAGGGCGATTCCGTTGTTTTCACTCGCACCATTCGGGATACGGGTCAAATCCTCAGCGAGTGCGGCATCGAAGCCAGCAGACTGAGAAGGAAACATCGCGACAAGCGCATCGCGCGCGGCTTGGGCCAATGCCGCGTCAGCAGAAACCTTACCCGCCGCTCGGGGCAAACTCAGATACGAGCGAAACGGTTGCCCCACAGCGGCATTATGCGCTTCAAACATGGCAATGTGAACAATAGCAATGGCGCGACTCGCTCGGCAGGGTCCGAGTTGTTCGCCATAGATGCGTGTCTCACCGACAGAGACAGAAGTGTGGTCGAGCCCGCTCGCATTCACGGCGATCTCGTTCCAACGTTTTACAGTATTCTGCCCGGCGCGGATTCCGCTAAGAGCGGTAGGGCGCGGCATGTCGCGTCGGGAAGAAAAGTCTGGCCCGAACCAATTGCGCGGTCCAGGGTTATTTTGTCCCAATGCGGTGGAGGCTAATGCAAGCAGCATCAGCGGTGTATTTAGGGTTAGTTTCATTTTTTTTGTGGAGTTAGGTGTCATTGCCAGCCATTCAACGACTCCCATTTTTCTCATCTGACAACATGACTGGTGTTCTTAGCAGCGCTTTTCAACGCTTATGCCTAGTGAGACAGAGGGTTGTTAAGAAATGATTTCAAAAAAACGAAAAATTGTTAAGTGTGTGTTAAGATCGTCCGAACGGTCATCTCATGCTTCCGAACGGCCATTAAGGGCTTCAAAACACCCGCTTCCCCCGCCCGCACCAGATTGCTACCTCCCGAGCCCTGTTTTTCAGCACCAACGGTGCGCCCCCTACCAGCCCAGCGCAACGCGCTGGGTATCCGCAAAACGCAAATACCCGAGCCCTAAAGGGGCGGAACATCTCTGGGCGGCGTTTCCCATCACTTCCATTTTGACAGCCGATACAACAAAACAACTTGGCACAATTTCTGCCTCGCAAGTATTTCACGAACTGCTAATTCCACTTAATGCGTTTACTTCCTGTTGCCGTGACCGTGGGCTTTTCGGGGCCATGTCGTTGGTTATCTGAAAAAGATTACCCCGACCCAAAAACTGCCGCAGCAGTTGCAACAGAATTTCAAGAGGCCGCCCGAGAGTGGCTCGTTGAGCGGCTCCAGAAAATTCCAGCAGAACTGGGATTAGCCGAGCATCATTTCCTCGCGGGAATTTCCCAAATTGCCGTTGGTGGCGATCATGCATTCACGGAGGCATGCCAAGAGCTGAACATCCCGCAACTCATTTCGCTCCCTCAGCCGAGCGATGTATTTCTTACCGCCGCGGGTTCCAGTGGTCCTGATTTTACCGAGAACGAAAAAAAGAAAGCTCTTTCTCTGCTTGCCAGCCCTCACATCATTCAGGAAACCGTCGCCTCCGGTGCCGCCACGCGCAATGAACGATTCGAGGAAACCAACATCGAGCTCATCCGCCAGAGCGATGTCATCATCGCCATGCTCAAGCCCACCGGCGGCACCTGGACGCGCGATGTGGTCAAGCGAGCGAAACGCTGGGGCATCCCCGTGCTTGAGGTGACTGTGAACATTGAGAACGGCAAACCCTGTTTTACAGGAAAATGGAACGGCGAGGATGAAAAACTGGCCGATGGATTTAAGGCCCCCACCCTCCCCGAAGTTCTCGCAAACGTAACCCTCGACGACAATTCCGCCATACCGCACTCCATCCCCGCAAAGCATGCCTACTTCACCAAAGTCAAAAATCACTGCAGTGATGAATCCAGTAGGCACAACAAATTCTTCCAAGACTCCGCATGGCGTATCATCAGCATGCATTTTTATGCCTCCGCGTGCGCGGTTTTGTCCCTGGTATTGCTATATCCCTATTTCATTCCGGGCGCTTACTATCCCACACTTGCTGTGATTCTGGCGCTGGAGATCATCTTTCTGATCCGTGGCTTCAGACGCCATCGCATCCACCACAAGAAAGAAGCCGGAGCACTGTGGGCCATGAATCGACTGCTGTCCGAGGTTGCCCGATCGGTGCTCGCCTTCGGCCAATATCATGTCGGCTTCGATCACCTGTGGCAGCTCAATCTTCCCGACGAAAGCCGTCACCTCCTCCGCACTATGGAGATTCTCCAACTGCGCGAAACCCGATTGCAAACCTGCGCGGACTGGAAGGACTGCCGCACAGCGTATTTACAAAAACGCCTCATCGGACAAAGTCCCGATTTCAAAACCCGCCGAAAGGAAAAAAACGCTCAAATCAATTACTACCGCAATGAATTCACTAGTGCCAAAAAGAATTATCATTTCGCCCACAAGGTCTTCACGATTGCTTCACTCTCCGCCATCGCTGCCACCTTCCTCAAGTTTTCGCTCGTGGCTCTGATTTGCTGTAACGATCACTTCCACCCCGATGTCTTCAAAGCAATCCTCGGCTTCCTCGGTGTCATACTTCCCGTTGTCGCCGTCGCCGCCCTGTCCCTCGCCGCCGCCAAAGACCTAGAAGCTCGCTCCCATACCTTCCAAGAAATGCGCCGCTTCCTCATCCGCCAGGCCAAACTCATCGAGAACGCCGCCAGCGAGCGAGAATTCGCCAAGCTCCTCCACGAAACCGAATCCCGCCTCCTCGGCGAAACCGTCACCTGGTTTTCAAGACGCACCTTCACCGGCATCGCTTAAACCCATTCCTGACCACCATGAATACACCCAAAATCCACACGGATTATTCCAAAGCCTGTGACCAAAAATTTACGGTATGAATCTTGCTTTATTCGATAGAATTGATGCACTAGTAAAAATTTATAGTGTCCTAAACTAGCTTACATACCAAATACAAACAGATACTTTTCAAAAATATCGAATCAACTGCTCTCACACATTCATCATCCTCATGAAAAAAATATTCATATCTTGTGTTAGCTCAGAGTTTAAGACTCTACGAATCGATGCCGCCTTGGCGCTCAAAGGCGGGCTATACGAACCAGTATTTCAAGAAGACTTTAACTTCGAACCAACAAGCCTAAAAGAGTCGCTTCGCAAAAAAATCAAAAGCTGTGTTGGTATCATTCACATCGTTGGAGATGGTTACGGCGCCGAGTTCCCCACTAACGACCCGGAATGCAATCCAAATGGTAACATTTCCTACACCCAATGGGAACTGCGACTGGTTGAGGAAATGAATCGGAAATCGTTTCGGAAGAAGGGAATATGGTTGATATTTCCAGGTGATGACTGCACCCGCGACACTGCGATTGAAAGGCTAGACTGGGTTGATCATCCAGATCTCACACACGCCGAAGCCACACAGATTCAAGAATGGCGACGACACCTTCAAATCACATACAAAGACGAGCTCTATGCGCAGCGCAGCCAATACGCGTATCGCACACCCCAGAATGATCGAGAATTCAAAAAAGTTCTCGAAACCATCGTGAAAAAAGAGCATTCGCGTCAGGTTAAGGCTGTGATGCCTGATTCTATGGGGGATTTCCGGTTGCGGTTGTCTCGTTTGATGTGACGGGGGTCCGGGTCAAAATTGGTGAGCTCGGTGAGATCGCGCGCTTTCACTAGGTGCGCGGCGAGTATGTCATA
>CAMDCV010000054.1 GCA_945890645.1 Akkermansia muciniphila | reverse complement strand
TTTTCCGCGCTTTACCAAGCGGAATAAATTCCGCGCTCCCTTTCGTCGTTTCCCATGCGTTATCTAATGGGGAAAAGCGGTGTTACTAATGAAAACAAAAAATGCCTCCCTCTTACTCATTGCTCAGCAACCAGCGGAATGCTTTTTCTTGGACGGAGGCTGGTGGCACCTGATGACCGCCCTCGAACATGTGGACGGTCACTTTGCAACCCGCCTTGTGAAGCCGAGCTGTGTCTCGTAGCAAGTGATAATCGCCTCTCGGATCCTGATTACCGTTGACCATGGCCACTCGCATGGCGGGGAAAGGCAGATGGTACCACATTTCACCGCCCAGCCATCCGCAGTTGGAGTAGATGCCGGCCCAGGGTCGTGTGACTTGTGCGGAATACTGAAAGGAGCGCATGGAACCACCGGAGCAACCGCCCATGAACATGCGCTTTGGATCGTGGGGCACGGTTTCTTCGATCTGTGGTAGCAATTCCTTGAAACGCTCCAGCATGACCGGATCCTCGATGTCTTTGGGCGTGTTGCGGAAATAGTCACACGAGACAATCGTCAGACCAGTGGCTTTTGCCGCTTCCAAGTAACGGACGAGCTCGCGATGCCCATTGCCATTGGGGTGAAAGAGAATCATCATCGGAGGTTTGGTCGCAGCCGCGGTCTCAGCGAGTGGCGGTTGATAGACCCAGTAATCGATGGGAAATTTTCCTTTGCCGGTGTGGCGTGTCACCACACCGCCCATTTCTTTCAGCTTGGCCTCCATTTCTTCCGCAAACTCCGTCCACTCCAAGAGCCAGGCACGGTCGATCACGGAAAAATCATCGTAGGCGACGCGAATCACAGTATCGTCCTTCAACCGCAGTTCCACCATCTTGCCGGCTTCGTCGTATGATACGAGGTCGGCTGTATAGATTGTGCCGTCATTCTTCTTCCACTCCCGCATCGTATTGCTAGCGTGCGCAGTCAAAGAGGTAGCCAACAAGAGAAGTGAGAGGAATAGGGATTTCATGGGGGTGGGAGTAGAAACGAATTAGAAATAACGTTCGTAGCTAATACAAAACTCTTCGTAACAGCAAGGTGTTTTGTGTGCGATGGAGTGGTCGGAAAGTCTCATGTCGGAAGGTCGGGAAGGCAGGTTGATTGACGATTGTCGATTTTTGATTCATGAAAATAGGGATTGCACTTTTTACGATTTTCCTACATGTTCAGGAATCCTGAACATGCGTGCAATTGCTACACACCCAGACAATGACTTTCTTTTCGCCATCGCGGAGAGCCAGGAAGGGTATTTTACGATGGCGCAGGCTCTGGAAGCAGGGTTTGCGCGCAGCACACACAGCTATCATGTGAAACAAGGCAACTGGCTCCGCGAGCATAGAGGAATCTACCGACTGCGTCACTATCCACAATCGGTGAATGGACATTTGGTGCTTTGGTCGCTGTGGTCGAGGAATCGGAATGGAGTTGCTCAAGGCGTGTATTCTCACACCACAGCGCTGTCGCTGCGCGATCTATCCGATGCCAATCCTTCCAAGCTTCACATGACAGTTCCTCTCAGCTTCCGCCGCAATAGTGAAACACCACGCGTTCTAGAACTGCACAAGTCCACACTGGAACATCACGAGGTGATTCGTGAACGAGGCTATTCGATCACCACGCCAATGCGAGCGATTCTCGATTCATCGGTGTATGGAGATGCGGATGTGGATATTCTTGAGCAAGCCCTTAGCGAAGGCCTGCGGAGAGGTCTGATCACGCGGATGGAAATCAAACAAACCAGAGTGCGAACGACTCTCGTCCCGATCATGAAACAAATTCTGGAGAAATTCTAAGCTATGAAATCCTACGCAACTGCAGCTGCGTTTCGTCGCGCATTGGAAGACCGATTGAATGCCGCCTCGAAAGCAGAGGGCGTAGATCTCGAACGTATGCGAAGGCAAGTGGCTTTTGATCGTTTATTGGTGCGCTTATTTGCCAAGGGCAATCCACCATGGTGCTTGAAGGGAGGTTATGCCTTGGAGTTGAAGTTATCCGTTGCCCGTACGACACGCGATTTAGACTTAGGCTTATCTTCGGGAATGAAACCAGGCGAACACCTCCTAGAAGTTCTCCAATCCGCTGCATCAAAAGATGCCGGAGATTTTTTCCTATATGCGATTGGCGAGCCTGTGATGGATTTAGAAGGAGCGCCGTATGGCGGTTTACGACATCAGGTAGAGTGCCGTTTGGATGGTAGGTTATTTGCGAAATATCTTTTGGACATCGGAATGGGAGATATTCAACGTGAACCTTTCGAGTGGACAGAACCGAGAGACTGGCTTGGATTTGCAGGTATCCCCGCAGGTCATTTTCCTTCCATTTCACGTGAAGAGCATTTCGCGCAAAAACTTCATGCCTATACGCTGAAACGAAGTGATCGCGCGAATACGCGGGTAAAAGATCTGATCGACATGGTATTGTTGATCGAATCCAATCTCATGGACTAGGAGCGTCTCAAGCGCGACATCAATGCTACGTTTCAACGCCGAGGAACTCATTCAGTCCCGAGCGAATTGGAACCGCCACCCGAATTCTGGGAGCCTGTCTTTACAAAGCTCGCTGCAGAGTGCGGAATTGATAGAGACATCAGAATTCAGTTCGGCAAAGTCGCGCTCTACTGCCGAGAGAGTATTTGAAGGATAAAGGATTCGGGAATTTATAAGCTTTGGAGGACTCGTCGTTTGGAGCGCGGAATTTATTCCGCATGCATTTCCCATGCTTTACCAAGCGGAATAAATTCCGCACTCCATTTCGTCGTTCGTATCCTATTTCCGATAGATAAACGAATCCGACGTGAGCAGAGAAACGATCACCGCTCTGAAGCTCCCACCGCTTTGGAGATAGGCTTTGTCGGCATCGATGAGGGTTTGGGAATCGGTGAGCATTTCGTTGCGGCCCATGTAGAAGCGGAAGGCGTGGCGGATGATGGATTGGCGGACGCGGGGCGATTTCGCGAGTTTATCAATCATGTCGAGCGCGCTAATGACTTCGCCATCGAGCTTGGGATCGCCGGTGCTGTCGAGGGCGCCGCGGGGATCGATGGGGAGGCTCTTGTATTTGTTCCAGCGACCGTCCTTGCCGATGACGTTATCGGGATGTTGCAGGGTTTCTTCTTTGCGGAAGCGTCCGAAGTCATCGTACATCTCGAAGGGCAAACCCAAGGGATTCATGTACTCGTGGCATTTCCAGCATTCTTGTTTGAGCGTCACGCCATCGAGTCGGGTGCGCAGGGTTTTGTGATGATCTTCCGGGATGACGGCATCGACGGTGATCGGCACATCGGGCACGCGACCGGCTAACAATTTTTCGCGCACCCAACGACCGCGTCGGACAGGATCGGTCTCGGTGTTTTGCGAGTGGGCGATGAGCCACGCGGGGTGCGTGAGGATGCCCTTGCGGTGGGTGACTTTGAAAGGCTGCTGGATTTGATAATCGAGTGGTGGTTCAGCGTACTGACCACCTTTGCCGGAGGGCTCGGGCAAGTTGTAAATCGGAGAATGCCAGTTGGTATTGCCGTGTTCCCAAGGCAGGTTCAGGAAGGGCGTGGCGCCTTTGCCGAAGGTGGCCTCGAAATGCTTCATGCAGCGTGTGAGCGTATTCGTGTGATTGCGCGGGCTCTTCTCGAAGCCCGGGACAATGCCGAGGGTGCTTTTGAGCATCTCTTGATTCGCGAGCACAACTTTTTCGGGATCGGTTTTCCACTCGGAATTTTTGAGTTTTTCCCAAACGCCGCGCCATTTTTCGATGGTTGCCGCACCCTTCGCATTGTTGGCATTGTGCATGACAAAATACTGGTCGGTGGTGAGCAGATTCTCGAACACGTTTTGGTCTTTCTCCACGCACCAGGCGACGACTTTATCGGCTTCATCGACGAGGAATCCGGCGGTGCCCAGCGTGCCGCGGTCGGCATTTTGATAGACGCCTTGGCTGCGCTCGATGTCCTTGAAAACCTTGGGCGCATTCGGGTAGCCGAAAAATTCGCGGAAGAATCGCATGATGCGCGGATGTGTCACGAGGTGAGAAGTGACCTTGCCCGTGTTCGCACTGGGGTCGATGCTGCCGTAGTAATACGTTTTATCATCGAGCAGGCGGTTGACTTCGCGTTTGAAATCTTCGCGCGATTGGAGGCGACCTTGTGCCGCGGCTTCGAGCAATGCGGCATCGGGGCCTTTGTCGCCCATGGCATAGGAAATCGCGTAGGCGGCTTCGCGTGGCGCGAGCATTTTGCGACCGTGTTGATCGAGTTCACCAGCGCCCCATTCTTGACGATAGAGAAATTCCGACTCTAACAAAACCGCCTTGAGCATCTGACGCACGCCTTCGCTTTTACCCGCGAGCTCGATGCCCAGGCGGGTCAGTTCGAGGTACTTCGAGGCCTCCACTTCCGTCGGTGGACGGCGGAGCACGAGCTCAAATTGTTTGGCGATCGCAGCGCGCATTTGATCGTCGCTAGGGGTGTCTTTATTGACGAGGATGGCCTCGAATTCCACAGGCGTCATCTTCGGCACCCAGCGGTCTTTCGGGTCGGGGAAATCATTCGCGCCGATCTCGCCGGCTTTCACGCGGGCGAGGTGCAGTTGTTTGATGGAAATCCACTCGGCATTCGAGAGCATCACCAACAAGCTGCCACCATCGAGCAGACCGATGTCGTAATCGCGCACGCCAGCGTTGTCGGGCAAGATAAAGGGATTCGTCACACCCGTGAGTGGGGTGTAGCGATCTTTTCCTTCGAGCGCAAAAATATCGCGCACTCGTTCATCGAAAATCGACGGGCTCACCATCCAACGGCGCGAGGGCGTGAAGGCGGGATCTTTGATCTGACCGCTGAAAAGTTTCTCGTGATCAACGTAGTTGCCGTAGGACGGGTAACGCAGTTTTTCTTCGAGCTTCGAGGCGTTGTGCGAATGGAGTTCTTTCCAAATCCAGCCACCGAGTTCCGTGCGTTCCGCTTCGCTGGGTTGGTCCTTTTTTTTCGGCGGCATCTGCTTGAGATACACTTGCTCCAACGCGCGATTCATGAGGTCGAGCCGCGCTTGCAGAGGAATCTCGTGGAGGTTATCGAGCCGGATATCGCCTTTTTCCGTGCCATCTTCATGACAATCGAGGCAATATTGTTCCAGCAACGCCGCGGTTTTTTCCGGCACTTGGAACGGAGCCGGGGCAGCGGATAAAATCGGCGTGCCGACGGAGACAAGCACGAGCCTGAGGAACTTGGACGAATGATTCATGACGATGGAAGGAAGCAACCCGCGTGGCGGGACAGGCACGCATCGTGCCAAGATCGAGGGAAACACAGGCGAGACGCCTGTGCTCCTTTCCGTTACGCTGACGAGCCTGCGGTCTTTCAAATTTCGCGGGGCTATCAACGATAATCCCCTGGTTCTTTGGGCACGACGCCGAGCTTTTCGTAATTGAATCCACTCGACAGCGGCTTGTAGGGCGAGGCGTATTCGACGCTGCTCTCGGCGGTAATTTTATCTTCCAGGCCCATGCCCCAGTAGGCGGAGTTGATGATGAGGCGACGCAGGCCAGGGTTTTCGAAATCTTTGCCGCTGCCCATCGTGCAATGCACCACACGTGCTTCCTTTCCGCTGGTGGTCTTCCAAGGTTTGACCCACACCACGGGAAGCGGCTCCTTTTCCGGATTGTCTTTGCCACCTTGCACTCGGCCGATCAGGGGCTGGCCCATCACCAGGGCGGTGCAACCTTCGGGCAAGCCTTCGCCTTCCTTGAACGTGCGATACACATCCGTCAGGCCCCAGATGTCTTTCACGCCTTTCAAAATCGGATGATCTTTCTGCGCCGGCACGATGTCCCCACGGGTCGAGTCTGCCTGCCATTCGCCGTGGTGGCTCATGAAACTGCCGCCGAGAATGTGGCCGATGTTCACGCGTTTGCCATCGATCTCATACGGCAGCGGACTGCGGAAACCATGGTTCGCCGTGCGGATGCCGATGATGGGTTTACCCGAGTCAAAGTAATCGACGAATTGCTTCAGCTGCTCGTCCGACAAGGTCAGCAGGCGCGTGGAAAAGATCAGCAAGTCCGCCTTCGCCAAATGCTCGAGGCCGGGGATGCGGTGCGATTTGAACTCCGCTTCTTTGCCCTTCTCGGGATGAACGGGCATGGTGGGATCGACGAGGCCTTTGTCATTCACACCGAAAAGCACCGTGCAATCAAAGCCGTGATGTCTCGATAAAATTCCCGCCAGCATCGGAAAGGCTTGCTCGCTGCGGTATTCTTGGTCGGCAGAAATGAGCACGATGTGCTTGCCCTTGCCGGGACCCTCCTTAGCAAGGCCGTCATCACCATAATACGTCAGCCACTGCGGGCCTCGGGGAAAGTCATTCGCTTGAGCCATCATCGCAGGAAAAAGGCAGGAAAAAATAATCGCGGCAAGTGGTTTGAGATTCATCGCAGTCACGTTCGTCACCATACTAGGGAAATTTATTTTGCAAAGGGTATTTACAAAGGATGGCAATTTGCTAGCATGCTGCCGAAAATTATCCTGATTATGAGCTTAGTTTCACTCCCCCCGAATCGCGCGTTCGTGTGCCTGCTTGCAGTCACAGCCTCGTTGCTACCCGCCAAGAGTGCCACCGTCACGAATCAACCGACGCAGCACGAACAATACATGCTGCAAATCATCAACCGCACGCGCGCTGATGGTAATGCAGAGATGACGCGTTTAAGTTCCGGAATTACAATTACCGAAGGACCACCGAGAGTAGGTTCCAATAATTGGACAATCTACAATAACGTGCAGCCGGTGGCATGGAACACCCAGCTTGCCGCCTCCGCGCAGTCGCATGCGAACAATCTACAAAATGTGGACTGGATTGCGAATCAAGGCACTTACGGTTCCATCCCTCATACTCCCACTGCCGCATTTCCTGGTGGCGCTACTACACCCGCCAGCCGCATTGCTGCCGCTGGGTATGTAGCGCCCACTAGTGGCTATCGCAATGTTAGCGGCTTGCGACCTGGTCCAGAAAATATTTATGTATCAGTCGCATCCCCCTCGAATGGATGGTCGCTCCCGGAAACACTTGCTGTATTCGATGCAGGACATAAAAATTTGTTTGAAGACAAAACATATCTTGGAAGGGGTCACCGCAATACAACCATGTATGAAGAATTTCGCGAAGTCGGCTTCGGCACAGCCCTCGGAACAGACAACCACAGCGGAATTAAAGACACCGCCTATCTGGTGCAAAATTTCGGCAAGTCATCTGTCGTCACCGATTACTTCCTTACTGGCCTTGCCTACAACGACCTCGACTCTAACAACTTTTTCACTCCAGAGCGAACTGGCGGAAGCGAAACCATCCCGGGCCTCACGGTGCAAGCGCGGCAATCGGGTGTGACCGTCGCTTCGGTGGCGGCATTCGATACAGGGGGCTATTCCCTGCCGCTCGCGGCGGGATCGTATCAGATTTTTTCGTCAAAGCCGATGGCACGGCCCACTCGGCAGGCACGGTGGTGATGGCGAGCTCCAATATTGAACTCAATGTCAAAAATCCCACCTTTGTCGCGACCTACGCTTCTTGGGTAGGCGGCTTTCCAGGGGCGAATGGAGCACCCGGTTTCACCCAAGATGCCGATGGAGATGGCGTGCCCAATGGCGTAGAGCACATCCTTGGCACCAGTCCCGCGGCGCGATCGGTCGGGCTCTATGAGTTTACGAAACTACCATCGAGCGCGGTGAAGTTTCGTCACAGCCTTAGCAATAGCATCATTGCAGGCATCACCCACAGCTATCAATGGTCCACGGATCTCGTCAACTGGCACAGCAGCGGTCAGACCAACGCCGGCAATACGAACGTCACAATTACCCCCGTGACCGTCGTCAATACTGCCGCGCCAGCTCTCGATACCGTGGAAGTCACCGCCACGGTCAACTCAGGGCCAAACGTGAAGTTGTTCGTGCGTTTGCGGGCCGCGCAGTAAGGCGTGGCGGCGCTTTCCAAGCGCCAAGCCCCTGCATTGAAACGATTGGCATGGCACTTGAAAAGTGCCGCCACGATTTTTCACATATTCTTAAAGCTCCGCAACTCGACGGTACTGGTGGAGTTTTCGATCGAGGCGATCAGTGCGGTGCATTGTTCGATGTAAGGCACGAGATTTTTCGCTTCGACGTGCACCTTGAGATCTTTCTCCAATTGCTTCAGCTGCGGCAAGATGGGCTTGGCAGAGGCACCGTATACTTTCAGGGTGTTGAGCGCGCGCTTGAGGCGATCTTGCTTGCCCCATTTGTCGATCTCCACGACTTGCAGGCACAGCACCATGCCTTCTTCGAATCGATGCTTCGCCAGGATCTCGCAACCGGACAAGCGGATGCCGCTGGCAAACATTTCGCCGCTCGGTGCGGGTGTGATGGTGGCTTCATAAATCGCGGGGAGCAGTGGCTTGATTTGTTCGTAGGATAATTTGTCGTAGATCCGACCAATTTCTCCACGGGCGCGACCGTCTTGATTTTTCAGACCGGCGACGATCGCCTTGCGCAGAAGAGTTTCGTCCACATTCTCGAGGGAATTTTTCAGCATCTGCGAAAACACCACCGAGCAAAGGTAGCGCTGCTCCATGCCGCGTGGGTCTTCTTTCGTGGGTGGCAGAGCCAGGCGTTCGAGAATGCGCGGCAAGGTGGCCATCGCAGGCTGACCAATGCCCCCCAATGCCTCAGCGGCCTGAACGCGCAACCAGAGATCGGAATGCTCTAACAATTTCGTCAAGGCGGGCACGGCAGGAGCAGCAGCGCCTTTCAGTTGGTTGAGCGCCAAGCAGGCCCCATAGCGGGCATTGAGCGAGGGTGAGTCTAACATTTTTACCAGTGCCTCCACGGGCTTGTCGCCCTTGCGTCGGGCGATAGCGGATGCCGCGCGCTCGCGCACGGTGGGCGCCCAACTGCCCAGCGATTCGAGCAATTGATCGGGTGTGAGTTGATCGTAGGCGCTGTTGCGATCCTTGTTCGACCAACCACGTCCGTCGAGGATGATGGACTTCGCGGTGGCGGCATCGAGCTGCGGGATCGCTGCGGGTTTTTTGCCGGTGAGTAAGATTTTTTTCAAGGGCATGGCATAGGCGAGAAGAAAGGTGCCATTCGAATCCCAGTTGTGGTAGCTATCACCTTTGATTTCCGGCGGACCTTGGTGGATGAAAGTGCCATCCCAACGACGCGCCAAATCAAAGTACCACGCACCGAATTCGTTCATCCAGGCACCACTCGCCTGCGGGCCGGAGAGCGAAACGGCGGGCATCGCCCAGAGGATGTTGGTGTAGTTGCCGGTGTGGCCGCAATCGCGCTCGGAGCCGTGCGAGGCGAGGGCCAATCGTGAGAAAAATTCCGAGCCCTTGGGTTCATTCATCAGGTGAAAGAAAAATCCCGCCATGCCACTCTTGCCGTTGTCTTCGTGGGTTTGTGTCCACGGTGCGTGGTCGCCGTAGGGGATCGCGCCCTTGCCGATGTAGAAACGCAGCAGCTTGGCACTGCGTTCGATGGCGAGATCGAGCGCCGGGTCTTTCACGCCTGCCATGCGCGCCATCACGAGTGCGGATGTCAAGGGCACGCCCGGTGCATTCATCATGCCGTAGCCAAAAAGCCGACCATCAGGCTGGGCGAACTTGTGCCCCCAGGAACCGACGGCGCTTTGGCCTTTGGCGGCTTCGAGAGTCATGCGTTTGAGGCCAGCGGTCATTGAGCGATCGCCGGTGGCGAGTTCGTACTCGGCGACCAACATGATGGTGTAGCCGTAGTACCATGTCGCCATGCTATCGACTTTAAAATCAGCGGCCCACTGGGCTTCGCGACGGACGAGCGGCAAATACGCGGCATCGCCACTGGCAAGAAGGGCGAGTGCATTGAGCGCGCGCGGGATGGGATTGATGCCACGACCGTAGTTCGGATCGGCCATTTTTTTCGCCAATGCGGCGCAACCTTGTTTGAGGATTTTGGTGGATTTTTCGCAGTTGTAGGGAGCGGTCGCGCTGTAAGTGCCGAGAACAGGAAGGGTCACGACCACTTCCTCCGTCGTGCCCGCACGCCAACGGGTAAGGGAAAGTTTTCCGCTTACCGCTTCTGCAGCCGTGAGTGCTTTGCCAAATTCGGTGCGCGGATCATAGGAAAAGGGCTTACCACCCACGCCGAGAATCACATCGCCCACCGCGAGCACGCCGTCGGCAGGGGAACCTTTCTCGACTTGGGTGATGGCAACCTGCCGGGCATCGGAGGTGACCAATTTATCGCAATACATCCAACCGCTCGCGCCGGTGGCACCGAGCGTCCAGTCGTGCTTGGCATCAGCGGGAATCGTTTCGCCTTTGGTGAGGTCGATGTTTTTCATGCTGCCGGTTTTGGCAGCCATCGCGCGATCGCTGGCCACAAAAAGCGTGGTGAAAACAAGGGCAAGAAGAGAAGATCGGTGAAGCGTGAGCATAGCGTGTTTGTTTCTTACGCGATCAAACACGCATTTTCTTCATTTTTCGAGGATTCTTTTTGACGCAAGGAAAGTGTCAGTGCTCGCGCGAATCGCGATCGGCAAGGATGCGCTCCAGTTCGTCCACCCGCGATTGCAGACCGCGTTGGTTTTTCGCATGGAGGAAAAGCCCGATGGCGAAAACGAGCAGGCCGATGTTGGCGATCAGCATCAAGATATACGTCAACGTGTAGTCCGGTTCGTACGTGCCCGGGATCAGATGCGAAGCGTTGAGTTTATGATAGGCCAAATCGAGGAGTCGGACGCCCTGAATCATCATGCCCCACAGCATCCATCGGCCACCAATCACCTTGCTCTGGTGCAACCACCAAGCACCCACCACGCAAAGTGAGAGCGACATAAAGCTGGCAAAATCAAACAGGGTGCTATGCAATTCGTATAAACTATCGGAATTCATACCAGCGACACTAGCCATGGTCGCACTCTAACCAAAGCCCAAAAACGAAGATTTTTCGCATGATCAGCGGCGTTCCTGCAAGTCGGCGAGGATGTGCTCCAGTTCGTCCACTCGCGCTTGCAGACCGCGTTGATTTTTTGCATGGAGGAAAAAGCCTATGACAAATAGATGTAATCCAATGCCACTGATGATCCATGTAACGTTAAGGGTATTAAAAAAATCTGTCTCACTCATGCTGAGGCTAGTTCTTAGACCCATAAGCGCTAACTTGTTTTGAAGCGATGTGACTGCGTTTTGCGGTGTCTGGGTGATTCGGATAACTCGGCGGAGATTGCTTTCCAGTCGTCAATCACTTCGCTCAGACGCAGGGTTGGCTCTATCGCCCGAATTACTTGATGAAAA
>CAMDCV010000053.1 GCA_945890645.1 Akkermansia muciniphila | reverse complement strand
ATCACTGGTGGAGAAAGTGGTTTTTCCATGAACGGTAACAACGGTGCCACCTTTAACATCGGAGCGATCACGTGGGGTAGCGCGACTTTCAATCCCACAAAGTTTGTTCTGCAAGCTGCATCAGCGCAGGGGAGCTCGAATTTGGCTCTTAGTGGTGCGATCAATCTCAACGGAGCTACGCGGACGGTTGTAGTCAGTGGAGGTACTACGGGTGCTGCTCGTGCCTCTATTACTGGTGCAATCAGCAACAGCACCGGCACGGCTGGTTTTATCAAGGAAGGTGCTGGCACATTGTTACTTAGCAACAACTCGAGTGCATGGAACGACACCACCACGGTCAGTGCGGGTCTGCTTAGCATGGGTGGCATCAACCTCGCCAACATTGGTGGCGGTTCCGGTCGCAATATCACCGTGGCCAATGGGGCCGGTATCCACTTCAACACGCTGTCCAATGCCGTTCTCAACCGCATCGTCGAGACCACCAGCGAAATCGGGGTGATGACGGGAACCACCTCCAACAACCTCGACTTCAGCAGCAGCACCGGCGCCGACCTGTCGAAAGCCTTTCTCGGCAACTATGCCACCAACGGCGCGAAGATGGAATACTCTGGCATCCTCACTCCTGCTAGCGACAACTATCGCTTGGGAGCAAAATACAGTAGCGGCTTGTTAGGCATCGTCGGCACAAACAAAATCACTGGCACGCAGGGACTTCTCGTCGGCGGCACGGGTGCCTCTGGCATCCGCGTGAACCTTGCAGGAGCAAATGACTTCACGGGTGATACTGTAATTAACACAGGAGCAAAGCTTACCATTGGTAATCCCCTTGCTTTGCAAAACAGCACTCTGAATGTAGGTGCTGCGGGCGGAACTTTTGCACTCGCCGCTGGCACCAATGCTGGCCGAATCACCGGCGAGACAGCTGCTCCGAATCCTACTTTTGGTGGACTCAGCGGCAGTCGCAACCTTGTCGCGGTCTTTACAAACTCTGCTGGCAATAATGAAACTAACCTCGCTGTCACGGCTGTGACTGGATTCACTCTGAATGTGGCTACGGGCAAAGATCTCACTTATTCGGGTGCGATCGGCGGCTTTGGCACGGGAGCAGTCGGCGTCAATGGCGGCATATCCACGCTAGCAAAATCTGGCCTTGGCAAACAAACACTCTCGGGCGTTAGTACATACACAGGCGCAACTACTGTCACTGCGGGAACTCTTGCACTCGGATCCGCAGGAACGATCGCCAATAGTACATCGCTGACCATCAATGCAGGTGCCACCTTCGACACTACGGCAAAGACGACCTATACTATCCCAGCCGCGCAACCCGTGGAATTTGGCATCGACGCTACCGCGGCAGGCTCCGCCGGCAAAATCGCCGCCACAGAACTCGACATCTCAAACGCTACAGTGACCTACGATATCACTGGCACGCCCGACGATCCGGTTTATGTGCTGGCCACTTACACACCCGGCCAATTGACCGGCACCTTCCTCTCCGCACCGGCCGCACCCTCGGGTTACACTCTCGATTACGCGTATGAAGGTAACAAAATCGCGTTGGTTTCCACAGGCGGCGGCGATGTTACCCCTCCCACACTCACCAGCATCACGGACAACGTCAGCGGTGGTCCGGTTAACATCGGAGCCGCGGTCACTTACACCGTGACCTTCGACGAGGACATGAACGACGCCACCGTAACCACGGCTGATTTTGGCAACAACGGCACCGCGGTCGCTACCATCGACTCGGTTACCGAAACTACGCCTGGCGTGTTCTCTGTAGTCGTTACCCCCACCAGCCCCGGCACGCTGGTCCTGCGCATCAATGCCTTGGCCGTGCTCGAAGACGTGGCCGGCAACGACCTCGACACCGATCCCGCTCTGCTCGATGACACCACCATCACCGTGCGCAACGCGTATCAAACCTGGGCACTCACCAATGCCATCAGCAGCGCTCCTGGCCAAGACAAAGACGGCGACGGCGTGAACAACGCCATCGAGTTCCTGCTCGGCGGTGATGTCGCCACCAACGACCTCAGCAAACTGCCGGAAGTCACCACGACCGCTACCGACATGATCTTCACCTTCGAGCGCAAACGCAGCTCGATCGATGGCATCACCGGTTGCGAGGTCGAAGTAGGCACTGCCCTCACCGGTTGGCCCACGAGCTACACCGTCGGCACCACCACCGGCACCTCCGATGCTGGAGTGGTCGTGACAGAAAATAGCCCCGTAGGCTTCGACACCATCACCCTGACCGTACCGAAAGGCAGCGATCCGAAGAAATTCGCCCGTCTGAACGTGACAGTGACCGAATAAGGTAACAGCGGCCTATAGCCGCTAAAGCCTCTCACAAAACCCCGCTGCCACCACTGGTTGCGGGGTTTTTGCAATTACCTCTCCATTCTTCATGCTTTCATCGCTCGACTGGTCTCAATCACTCATGCTTTGAGTGCGCAACTTGATCAACCAACAAAAATTGGAGTTAGTATTGTGTTTACATATTTACCGTCTTATCATCATTGAATCATTGAATTGCAGTGTATTGGCTCGTTCCCTGCTCAGTCGATTGTAACTTCTTTCCCTTAACTTTTTCCGTCTTTATGCTGTCCACGCTACACACAAAATGGTTTCCCTTTGGAAAATCACTTCTCCTCTCCTGCGCCCTTCTTGCCAATAGCCACTCGTTAGAGGCGGCTCCGGTGAAAATTTTCATCTTAGCAGGCGAGTCGAATATGCACGGAAAGGGAACGGTTTCGCCAGCCACCACGCAAGGAACACTCGATTACATTGTGGCCAATGATCCCACGGGAAAATATCAGTTCCTGAAAAGCGGTGGCAGCTATGTGACGCGCACTGACGTCACGATACGCGGGCTTGTTTACAGTGGCGCACCGAATCCAGGAGGCCTAACGGTCGGCTACGGCGGCATCGCGGGAGGACTCATCGGCCCGGAATTGGGTTTTGGTCACCGGATCGGCGATGCGTATCAAGATCAAGTCATGATCGTAAAGGTCGGAGTCGATGGCACCACCCTTGGCGGCAGCTTCTGTCCGCCCAGTTCGCGCGTGGGTGATCCGGAGCCTGTCGTTTCCACGGACAAGGGATTTTACTACAAGGAAATCATCCGCTTGGTCAACGAGGCAAAAGTCGCACTCGGTGGAGATTGCGAAGTGGTCGGCTTTGGTTGGCATCAAGGCTGGAATGACCGTGTCAACACCGCCTTCAGCGCCGCCTACGAAACCAACATGGCGAATTTCATCAACAACATCCGCACCGACCTCGCCGTTCCCAATATGCCTTTTGTGATCGCCTCTGCGGCCATGGACGCTGGCATCGGCTACTCCGAAGTCGAAATCGCGCAATTGAAAATGGCCAATCCCACAGCCTACCCTGCGTTCGCCGGCAATGTCGCCGTTGTCGATACGCGCAAGAATTACGAAGATCTCGAGTTCTGGCAATCGGTCGCCAAGTCCCCGGCAAACGAGGGCTACCACTGGAACCGCAGTGGAAAAACGTTCCTTCACATCGGCCTTGCGATGGGCGATGCGCTGTCGCTCATTGCACCCAATCGGATCCCGTGCCGCTTGCGCGCCAATGGCGGTCCGTCAGGCACCACGCTCACATGGAAGAACGGCACCGAGATGCCCACCAGTGTACGCATCCTGCGCAACGGAGTAGAAATCGCCGCCGCCGCACCAGTGGCCTCGGCCTCTTTTGTCGATGCCACTGCGCCAGTAGGCATCTCCAGCTACGAACTCCAGTTCACGATGCCTGGCGATCCCGCTCAAGCGCTCACCATCAACCACAACAGCGGCATCACTGGACTCCAAGCGAGTGACCGCCTTAACGGCATCAAACTCACCTGGCAAAGCAACCTCACTTACACCGGCATTCTCGTGAAACGCAACGGCACCACCATCGCCGCCAGCTTGCCGGGAAACACCACCACCTTCACAGACAATTCGGCTCCAGCGGGTGCAGCCACTTACACTGTGGAACCGACCGATTCTGGTAGCACCCCTGCTTCGGTTCAGTTCACCGTTAGCGCGGCACCGCGTGGCACTGCGGTCATCTATGAACCCTTCGACATGACCGCCGAAACCACTCTGAACGACAAACCCGGCGGCATCGGTCTCGATGGCAATTGGGTGGCAGGTACTGATGTACGGGTAACAGCGGGAAGTTTTACCTTCGGGACTGCCCCAAATGTGCTCCCCACTTACGGCAATCGTATCGTTCGCACTACCAGCAATGGCACCATCTCGATCAGCGTCGGTCCGTCGCTCGCGGAAGCTGGACTGCTCGATCACGGTGCGCAACTCTGGTTCAGCTTTCTTTGTCCTAATCCGAATAACATTAACGTCACTCCCAACTTGGTGTTTGGCAGCGATTCGCTCTCCAGTACCACCAGCGTCAGCAATTCCGGTGCCGCCATCGGTGTCAGAATCAATCAAGGCACCGCCGTGCAGGCCATTACCTGCCTGGGCGGCGGTATCGTCGCCACATCCGCCACCCAGGCCACACTCGCCGCCAATGATCTTGTCCTCGTCGTCGGCAAGATCACTTGGGGCGCGACTCCTGCCGCTGTGGATACGATCCAGATTTATACGCCCGGCAGCAATCTCGCGCTTGATACCCCACAATCTGCTACTGCCGTTTTGGACCAATCCACCTTCAACGTCATTTCAAGCTGGGGCAACGGCAATACGCCAAACATTGACGAAATCCGCTTCGGAGCCACTTATGCCGACGTGATCGGCCAAGGCATCGACACCTCCAGCGACCTCACCGCGCCCACTCCCTCGACCATGTCATTTGCCACACCGCCCGCTGCGGTTTCCGATTCATCCATTTCGATGACCGCCACCACCGCCAGCGATGCGAATGGCGTGCAATATCGTTTCCACAATAGCACGCGAAACACCTACAGCCCGTGGCAGGACAGTCCCACCTTCATCGACACCGGTCTTACCGCGACAACGCTCTATTCTTACACGGTGCAGGCCCGCGACAAGTCGGTGAACCAGAACATCAACACGGCTTCGTCTCCGCAGTCCGCGACCACGTTGGTCCAAGACACCAACGCTCCGCCGACGCCGGGTTTTGCCCTCGTGCCTACCGCCGTTTCCGCGACGGAAATCACCATGAACGCCGCCGCCGTCACCGATCCGGAAGGTAGCCCGGTGCAGTATCGTTTTCACAACATTACCCTCGGCACCAATAGCGGCTGGCAGAGCGGTACCACCTACAACTTCACCGGCCTACTCCCCAGCACCAGTTACTCCTTCACGGTGCAGGCGCGCGACACCGCATCTGTCCCTAACGAAACCGCCCAGTCCGCGCCGATTTCCGCATCCACCAATGGACCCACCAGCGGTACTTGGGCCTTTGATTCCGACGGCACCTGGAGCGACTCCGCAAAGTGGACAGGCAATCTTATCGCCGTCGGCTCCGGTGCCACTGCCTCCTTCACCTCCAATATCACGGCTAACCGCACCATTAGCCTCGATACAGCGCGCACCATTGGCAACATCACTTTCAACGATGCATCTCATGACCTCATTATTGCGGGGGCCAACACGCTGACGCTCGATGTACCCACTGGTTCACCTGTCTTTGACGTCACCCAGGCCAACCGCACCCTCACCATCAGCAGTGTCATCACCGGAAACAAAGGGCTGCAGAAAAACGGCGTCGGCATCCTCTCTCTTGCCGCTACCAACACCTATGCCGGCACCACCTCCGTCACCAACGGCATCCTCAATCTTGGCACCGTTTCACTCAGCGGATTCGGCGGTGGCAGCGGGCGTAACATCTCCGTCTCCACCGGTGGCGCAGTCCTCCGCACCGCCCTCGATAATACCTTCCTCAACCGTATCGTTGAAAACACCAACGAGTGCACCCTGATGACAGGCGCGACCTCCAACAACCTCGACTTCAGCAGCAGCACTGGCGCGAATCTCCCCAACGCCTTTCTCGGCAACTATGCAAGCAACGGCGCGAAATGCGAATACTCCGGCACCATCACCCCTGCATCCGACGCCTACCGCATCGGCGGCAAGGGCAGTAATGGTCTGTTAGGTATTGTCGGTGCCAACAAACTCACCGGCAACCGCGGACTCATCGTCGGTGGCACCGGCGGCAGCGGCATCCGCGTGAACATCGCCGCCGCACAGAATTTCACCGGAGATACCGTCATCAACACCGGTGCTAGACTTTCGCTAGGCAACAATTTAGCCCTCCAGAACAGCGCGCTGAACGTGGGAGCAGCAGGAGGCACTTTCTCATGTGCCGCAGGCACCAATGGGGGCAGAATCAGTGGTGAAACCGCAACTGCAAGCCCCGCTTTCGGCGGACTCATCGGCAGTCGCAACCTGCTGGCCGTCTTCACCAACACTGGCAGCAATAATGAAACCAACCTCGCCGCCACCGCCGTCACCGGTTTCACGCTCAATCTCGGCACCGGAAAAACCTGCACCTACTCCGGCGTCATCGCCGACTTCGCCGTTGGCACCACCCTCACGAAGAGCGGCCTCGGTACGCAGACCTTCTCCGGTGCCAACACCTACACCGGCGCCACCAACGTCAATCAAGGCACACTCGCTCTCGTGAGCGGTAGCCAGAAATCGCCGATCACCGTGGCAAGCGGCGCATCGCTTGGTTTCACGCTCGGATCGCCCACCACTTCCACCTCATCGCTCAATCTCACCAATGGGACTGTGAAAATTACCGGAGCCGTGAACAACTCTTCCGACTATCTTTTGATGACTGCGACCACTATCACCGGCACCCCGGTATTGGATGCGGCGATCCCCAACTATCAACTTCAGAAGGTCGCGGGAAATACCCAGCTAAAACTCGTTTATACACCCCTCAGCGCATACGGTTCATGGAAAACGACTAATGCCCCGACCGGAAATCCGGACGACGATTTTGACGGCGACGGCGTGGACAACGCTGTGGAATTCGTGCTCGGCGGGACTTCCTCCACCAAGGACCTCGGCAAGTTGCCCGTTGTTTCCTCCGACGGCAATGACATGGTGTTCACCTTCCAACGCGCGCAGAGTTCCATCGATGCAAAAACCACTACGACCATCGAAGTGGGCACCGATTTACTCACCTGGCCCACACCTACCGCCTACGCCGTGCCCGATGGCGTAACCACCAACAGCCCCGGCGTGACCGTGGTCAAAGGAGTTCCTGTTGGTTTCGACACCGTGACTCTTCGAGTGCCTAAATCAACCGATACCCGAAAATTCGCGCGACTCAAGGTGATGATCACACCCTGAGGCCTTTTCAGAATCAACCATGTACTCCCGATTGATCCTCATCCTATCAAGCGCCTTTCTGTTGTCCACAGCACAAGCTGTGGAGCATTTCTGGGATGAAATTCCGCTATCTCCCAGCACTACGCGGCCCGCACAAGTGTTGGATGATTACTGGAACGGCGAGTTCCATCGAGTCAATCGCGAGGTGGCTGCCGCGCAAAATTCTCAACTCGTTTTCTTCGGTGATTCGATCACTTGGTCGTGGTCGCTTGGACCCGCAACGGGTAAGGAAATTTGGAACAATCAATTCGCTGCGTTTAAGCCCATCAACATGGGAAATTCCGGCGATATCACTCCCGTCATGTTGCATCGTGTCACGCGCGGCAACCTCGATTTCCCCGCGGGGCAACAGCCAAAAGTCGCGGTGCTATTGTGCGGCATCAACAATTTCGGGGTCACCAAAAGTGCCGGCGGCAAGGAAACATGGGACTTGGGTGCGGACTGCCCGGTGGAAGACATCGCTCACGGACAACGGGCCATCGCCCAAGTATTCCGTCGTAAATTACCTCACACTCGTGTTATTCTGATGGCATTGCTTCCCGTCGCCGATCAAGTGAAGTGGGAGAAATGCAAACGCGTCAATGAGATCAACGCCAAAATCGCGATGGACTCGAATGAAGTGGTCTATCTGAATTTGCAAGACAGTTTTCTCCTGCCCGATGCCACCATCAATCGTGCCTTGTATGCCGATGGCATCCATCTCAATAAGGAAGGCTACCAGGCATGGGAAAAAGGCATCACCCCACACATCGAAAAACTCCTCAAGGCTGCGCCACTCGCGCCCACGAAAATCATGCTCATCGGCGGCACTTTCACCGAGGGTCTGGATTCTCACACATCGTTTCGTCGCCCTCTCGACAGCATGCTGCGCAATAGCGGACATAGGATCGACTTTGTCGGCAGTCGCCACCAGCACAACAACGATCAAACCCCGCCCGAGAGTTATCAGTTCGACACCGATCACGAAGGCCATGGGGGGAAAAGCTCGACATGGATCGCGGACAATATGTCACTTCCGTTAGAGAAAAATGTGCCGGATGTGGCCGTGCTTCACCTCGGAGATGAGGACATCGCCGCAAGCACACAGGCTGCCGAACCGTTGACCGATGCGATCGTTCAAAACATCAATCGAGTGATCCAATCGCTTCGTGCCAAAAATGATAAAGTCAAAATCGTGATCGCCGCCCCTGTGCTAGCTGAGGGCAAAAATGAAATCGCCGCGTTGCTCAACAAAAAGATCCTAGCGCTGTCCCGCTCTACGGGAACTGCACGGCAGCCTGTCGTGTTTTCTCCCCTCCATCCCAACTTCGATCGCAAGCTAGACATGGTCGAAAGCTCTCTTTCACCCAACGCCAGCGGGGCCGCTAAAATTGCCACGTCACTCGCCGATGCGATCAAGCCACTCCTCGGGCCACCATAGAAACATCCATCGCACCAGTGAAATTCATCATCACTGTGGCCGCCTGTTTCATCGGAACTTGGTTAAATCTGAAAGTCCGATTGCTTGGACGTTTCATGGAGGCCGCACTCATATTTTTCGCCGTTGTAGCGAGTGAATTCGGCCTCGATGCCTTGTTCCGCAGCGGCGGTGCTGTGCCAGTCCCCCATGGTGAGGTATTGGTCGGCCAAGGGGTGGCGCGGGATGCCGTTGACGGCCATGTAAGCCGAGACTTGCGCGTCGGCCCAGTCGAGGATGGGATAGACCTTGAGAGTTTGCTTTTGCTGCTCAACGAAAGGGCGATTCACGCGGGTGGAACTGTGACTACGACGCAGACCGGACAGCCAGACATTCGCCCCGAGCTCTTGCAGCGCGCGGTTCATCGGTTCTACTTTGTTGAGTAAAGCGTATTTTTCATGGCCCTCCTTGCCTTGTTCCCACAGTTTGCCGTAAAGGGCTTCCTGGCGCGCAGCGGTGAGTTGGGGCATGTAGGTGCGCAAGTCCACCGGCCATTTTTCCATGATGGTATCGATGTACTGATAGGTCTCCGGAAAGAGGTAGCCTGTATCGATAAACACCACCGGCACTTCCGGCGCGTGGTGGTGGATCAGGTGCAACATCACCGCCGCCTGCAAACCAAAGGACGTCGTCGCTACCAAGCGCGGGCCGAATTCCTCGTGCAAGACCCGCAACCGCTCCGCCGCTTTGAGCGGGGCGAGTTGGGTCGAGAGGTCTTCTGCGGTGATGATCATTTTATGAAGTGGTGAGTGCGAAGTGAGCAGTGATCAGTGTTTTGAAATTTAAAAAATGCAGCGGTTTTCAGCGGTTTCAGTGGTTGGAAAACGCGGGTTAGGTAGAGGAGCCGATTTTGACAGAATTTCAGAATTTTGCAGAATTGACAGAATGGCTGCTGTGTTTTTTTGTTAGAGGGCGCGGATGTTTTTGTGGAAGTCATCGCCTTGGACAGTGGCGGCAATGATGCCCGCGCGGATCACGAAATCACCAAATTTCTCGCCGTCCTCGCGCTCTTTCGCGTAGCGCTGGATGACAGGGCCGAGCAACGCGGGGATTTCCGACTGCGGCACATCACCTTTGTAGAGCTTGCTGAGACGCTGACCGGCGTGACCGCCGCCGAGATAGACGTTGTAGCGCTCGGGACCGCGACCGACGAAGCCAATCTCGGCAATGTAGGGGCGGGCGCAACCATTCGGGCAACCGGTCATGCGGATGGTGATCGCATCGTGGCGCAGGCCGGCGGCTTCGATTTCTTTTTCGAGATCATCGATGAGCACGGGCAAGTAGCGTTCGGCTTCGGCGAGCGACAGCGCGCAGGTCGGCAGTGCGACACAGGCCAGCGCGTTGAGGCGCAGGGCGCTGCGTTTTTTGCCGTCTTCGAGACCGTATTGCTCGACCAGTGCCTCAATCACTGGACGCTGGGCAGGGGTGACGTTGGCAATGATCACGTTCTGGTTCGCGGTAAGGCGGAAGTCGCCGGTGTGAACTTTCGCGATTTCCTTAAGTCCGGTGCGGATCGGGTTGCCGGGGCGGTCGATGACGCGTCCACCTTCGATGAACAAAGTCAGATGCGAATTGCCCGTTGGATCGGTCACCCAGCCGTAGCGGTCGCCATTGTCTTCAAAAACAAACGGACGCACGGGCTGCAAGGGCCAACCGAGATATTCGTTGAGTTTCTGCAAAAACCAAGCCGGGCCATTGTCCTGCACGGTGTATTTCAAGCGAGCATGCTTGCGGTCGGTGCGGCAACCGAAATCGCGCTGCACTTTGACCACCATCTCGGCAACTTCCACCACTTGCTCGGGGGTGCAGAAACCGATGACGTCGGCAATGCGTGGAAATGTCTCTTCAGCGCCGTGGGTCATGCCCATGCCGCCGCCCACCGCCACATTATAACCGACCAGTTGGTCTTTATCGGCAATGGCGATGAAGGAGAGGCAGTTCGCGTAGATATCGACGTCGTTCGATGGCGGAATCGCGATGGTGATTTTGAATTTCCGCGGCAGGTAGGTCTTGCCGTAGATGGGTTCGACTTCTTCTTCCGAGGATTCGACTTTTTCGCCATCGAGCCAGATTTCGTGGTAGGCACCGGTTTGCGGGGTGAGGTGATCGGAAATATCCTGCGCTGCCTTGAGGGCGGCGGCGTGGATGTGCGAGAGGTGCGGGTTGGGATTGCACATCACGTTGCGGTTGACGTCGCCGCAAGCCGCGATGGTATCCATGGCGACCTGGTTGATTTCTTGGATCGTGCGTTTCAGGTTCGACTTGATCACGCCGTGAAGCTGGAATGCTTGGCGGGTGGTCAGTTTGAAATCGGAGTTGCCGTATTTTACGCACAGTTCATCGGTCGCGAGCCACTGAGCGGGGGTTGAAACGCCACCCGGCACGCGGATGCGGATCATGAACGAGTAAGCTTTTTCCAAGCGGTGCTTGCGGCGCTCCGGACGGAGGTCGCGGTCGTCCTGCATGTAGGAGCCGTGGAATTTGATGAGCTGCTGGCTGTCTTCGGAAATCGCGCCCGTGGAGACGTCGTTCAGCTCCTCCGCGAGAGTCCCGCGAAGGTAGTTCGAGCGGATCTTGATGTATTCGTTAGCGGCTAGTTTTTGGTCAGACATGACTGTTTAAGTGGTGAGTGATCAGTGAGCAGTGATCAGTGGGTGGAATGCATGGAACAACGGGTGAGAAGTAAGGAGCGATGATATGATGGTAGCCGATTTTGACAGAATTTCAGAATTTTCAGAATTGGGATTTTTTCACTATTCACTACTCACCATTCACTATTCAATAGACATCTCTTTGGTAGCGTTTGGCTTTTTTGAGGGCTTCTAGTTCGGACTCGGCGGCTTCGCGTGTGAGGTTGCCGTGTTGTTGGTAGATGGTGATGAGGGCTTCGTGAACGTCGTGAGCCATGCGGGTGGCATCGCCGCAGACGTAGAAATGGGCGCCGTTTTGCAACCAATCGTAGAGGGCGCGGGACTTTTCGTGCATGCGCTGCTGGACGTAGATTTTCTCTGGTTGATCGCGGGAAAAGGCGACGTCGAGATGGGTGAGAGTGCCGTTTTTGAGGTGCTCCTGCCACTCGGTTTGGTAGAGGAAATCGAACATGTAGCGCTGGTCGCCGAAGAATAACCAGTTCTTGCCGCTGTGGCCGAGCTCGGCGCGGTGCTCGACGAAGGCGCGGAACGGCGCGATGCCGGTGCCGGGGCCGACCATGATGATGGGAGTGTCGCCGCTGGCGGGCAGGCGGAAGTTTTTGTTGGCGTGGGTGTAAACTTTGACCGACTGGCCGGTATGTGCGGCATCAGCGAGGAAAGTGGAGGCGACACCTTTGCGCTCGCGCCCATGGCTATTGTAGCGGACGGCGGCGACGGTGAGGTGGACTTCGTCGGGATGGGCCAAGGGGCTGGAGGCGATCGAGTAAAGACGCGGCGGCATCTTGCGAAGCAGGCTGGCGAGGGTCTGCGCGGGCAGACCTTTCGGGGCGAAGTCGGTGATGGCATCGATGATTTCGCGGCCGTAGTTGTAGTCCTTGAGCTGATCCTTGGCGGCTTCGTCGAGCAAGGCGGTGAGTTGCGGATGGGGGCTGGCTTCGTTGAGTTTGGTCAGCACCGAGCGAGACAGGCCGGTGATGTCGAGGTCGTGGCGCAGGGCCTCGGCGAGTGATTTTTTGCCGCTGGCTTTGGTATCGATTTCCTCGTTGCCGGTGAGTTGGGCGGCTTTGAGCAGATCCGCGACGACGTCATCGGCATTGGTCGGGATGACGGCGAGGGCATCGCCGGGTTCGTAGCTGAGACCGGATCCGGCGAGGGAGAGTTCGACGTGCACGGTTTCCTTGGCGCTGCCTTTGCCGTTGAGGAGGATATTTTCCAACACTTCCGCGGGGAAAGGATTTTTCAGGCCGTAGGCGCTGGTGACGGCGACGGCAGGTGCGACTTCAGCGAAGACCGTGACGGCGGACGGCGCGAGGGCGGTCAGGGTGGCGCTGAGCCAAGTGCTGTAGGTATCTTCATAATCGACATCGCAATCGGCGCGCGGGGCTAGGCGCTGGGCGCCGAGGGCTTCGAGTTTGGTATCAAAGTCCTTACCGATTTGGCAGAATTTTTCGTAGGAAGTATCGCCGAGCGAGCAGACGGAAAAGCGCAGGTCGGTCAGTTTTTTTTCCGAGGCCATGAAGGCTTTGTAGAACTTCGTGGCAGTATCGGGCGGTTCGCCATCGCCCCAGGTCGAGACGACGACGAGCAGGTTCTTGTGCTTGGCGAGGTCGGCAGGGGAGAGGTCGGCCATGTTTTTGACCGTGGTGGCGATGCCTTTTTTCTTGGCTTCCTTCGCGGCGCGGTCGGCGAGTTTTTCCGAGTTGCCCGACTCTGTACCGTATAAAATCAAGGCTTTCACAGCTGCGGCGGGCGCGTTGGAGGCGGCGGCAGGAGCCGCGGCGAGGTAGCCCGAGAGCCAGGCGCGTTGCGTGGCATCGAGGCCCGCGAGCGCGGAATCGAGAAGAGTGCGGGAAGTGGCGGAGAAAGGAGCGTGGGCTGGAAGCATAACCTTAGTTTGTTGATAAAGATACTAATGTCGGCCACACAGAATCGCACGGGGTCACGTAATTGGCAAGGTGATTTTATGGAAAATTTTAAGAAATCTTCGTTTTTGGGCTTTAGGTAGGGTGGGTGCCTCTGTAGTATCAGCGATATGCATGGCATCGGATTTTACTCGATTATCTCGTTATTGATCGATTCTTCTTTTATTGTTTTGCTCATTTTTATCGGTATTGCCGCATATTGGCTAAAACAAAGTAGGGCAGCAGGAGGCAGATTGATGTTCAGTGGAATTTTACTGCAAGTGGTTCACATATTTCGATTTGGTTTAGAATTTATTAGTGACCTAGGTCTAAGAACCATAAGCGCTAACTTGTTTCTTGACATTCGACGCGTTACGGCTATCTTCCTAGTGCATGAACAATAGCAATCATGGGTTCGAAGAAGACTGGGTCATTTTGAAGTCGTTTTTTCCCAACAACTGGGAAGCTTTAGCTCAAGAGACTCATGCGCTCAAGGGATTGCGGAAGGACAAGACTGCTGAATCTCTCTTACGAACCCTGCTGATTCATGTTGGTTGTGGCTACTCGCTTCGCGAGACTGTGGTGCGGGCCAGACGGGCAAACCTCGCGCAACTATCCGATGTGGCTTTGCTGAAGCGTTTGCGCAAGAGCGCGCATTGGCTTCATCAGATGTGTTGCAGCCTATTTGAGGAGCGGTTGGGGGGCATGCCTTCTGACCAATCACCCACTATGCACATGCTTGATGCCAGTATAATCTCAGAACCTGGAAAGACAGGTAGTCAATGGCGGTTACACTATTGTCTGAGTTGGCCTTCATTGACCTGCGACTTTTTCAAACTGACTCCGGTTGAAGGCAAGGGCAATGGTGAGAGTTTTTCCCAGTTCCCAGTGATTACCGGAGATTACTATTTGGCGGATCGAGGCTATTCGAAAGCATCGGGGATCCGCCACGTCACGGAGAATGGAGCGCATCTGGCCGTTCGCCTCAATCCTGATTCTGTTCGAATGCTATCTGCCAATGGGCAACTCTTCCCGCTGATTAAGAAACTCAAAACGATGGTAAAGCCTGGGTGCACAGCAGAGTGGGATGTTACCATCGCTGACTCTGCCGACCGGTTGGCGGCAACAGGCCGATTATGCGTGATCCGCAAAACTGAGGAGGCTATTCGACTAGCGCAAGCGAAACTAAAACGCAGAGCGCAAAAGAACCATATGACCTTGCGCCCAGAGACCTTGGAATATGCGAAGTTTGTCATGGTTTTCACGACCTTCCCCCGGGAATCATTCCCCGCAGCGACAGTCCTGGATTGGTACCGATTGCGCTGGCAAATCGAACTTGTTTTCAAGCGGTTCAAACAAATTGCGCAATTGGGACACCTTCCAAAATACGACCCCGAAAGCTCTAAAGCTTGGCTATACGGGAAGCTTTTAGTAGCTCTTTTGACAGAGAAGATCATGGCTCATGCCGAAAGATTTTCCCCCTGGGGATACGACATGGAAAGAGTCACGCACTCGCAGCACTTGGCGTGAATTCACATTTGGTTTTCATCAAGTAATTCGGGCGATAGAGCCAACCCTGCGTCTGAGCGAAGTGATTGACGACTGGAAAGCAATCTCCGCCGAGTTATCCGAATCACCCAGACACCGCAAAACGCAGTCACATCGCTTCAAAACAAGTTAGCGCTTATGGG
>CAMDCV010000052.1 GCA_945890645.1 Akkermansia muciniphila | reverse complement strand
CGTTGGTCCGGCGACTTCACTTCGACACAATCAACCGCTTCTATTCTGATGGATAGCTCTAAATCGGTCACGGCGCATTTCGTATGGCCCATGGCGACTTGGAAGAGCACGCATTTCAATGCCACACAACTCGCGGATGCCAACATTTCAGGCGACAACAAAGATCCGGACCAAGATGGTGTCGAGAATTGGAAAGAATACCTCCACGGCTCGAATCCGATGGATCGCAACGCGAAGGGCGTGAGTCCTGTCGAGATCGAATCAGGTTTCTTGCGCTGCGTTTACACACGCAATCTGGGTGCCGCCGTGGGTGGTTCAGTCACTTGCCAAGCATCGCGCCATTTATCGAACTGGAATGCCCCTGGTCTTCAAGAGCGTGTGCTTTCGACGATCAATGGTATTCAAACCATTGAAGCGCGCTTGCCCGTGGCGGGAAATCCCAGCGGATTTTTGCGCTTCCTTTATACGGCTCCGCAGCCGTAAAGCCTCAGATCGAGGCGAGACCGAGTTGTTCGGGAAGAGCGCTGCGGGGGCGGAGCGTGAGGATTTCTGGCTCGCCCTCGGTGATGAGAACGGTGTGCTCAAAGTGTGCCGAGGGTTTGCGGTCTTCGGTGATCACCGTCCATCCATCTTGCAAAATTTTGACATGCGGCACGCCGGCATTGACCATGGGTTCGATCGCTAATGTCATGCCCGGTTCGAGAATCGGAGTCTTGCCTTGCGGGCGGTAGTTGGGCACTTGAGGTTCCTCATGCAGATCGCGTCCGACGCCGTGGCCGACGAATTCTCGCACGACCGAAAAGCCACGCGGCTTAACGTATTCTTCCACCGCACCGCAAAGGTCGGCGAGGCGAAGGCCCGCGCGTGCGTGGGCGATGGCTTCGTAAAGGGATTGCTCCGTGACGGCTAGCAGTCGTTTGGTTTCCTCGGAAATATCTCCCACTGCGACGGTGAGAGCGTTGTCGCCGATCCAGCCCGCTTGGACGATGCCGACATCGAGACTGACGATGTCACCCGGTTGGATGATGCGATCGCTGCCGATGCCGTGGACGACTTCTTCGTTGAGGGAAATACAGGTATAAGCAGGAAAGCCGCGGTATCCGAGAAAAGCGCTGCGGCAGCCCCGTTGTTTCATCAATTCGGCCGCCAATTGATCGACTTGTTTCGTAGTCTTACCCGGCGCAATAAAGGCGGCAACTTCCTGTAAAATGGCGGCAGCCGTCTGGCAGGCAGCGCGCATCAGTTCGAGTTCGCGGCCTTGCTTGATGCGGATTTTGTTGCGTTTCGCCATGAGCTTGATTCAGGAAAAAAGCAAGCCACGCTCACGAGCGCAGCTTGCTGAAGAAAACTTGTTTCGGATAGACATCAGCCGTTCACGATCCAAGCCGCGGCACCGACGACAGCGAAGATGGCGATCACGATCCAGAGGAAGATCAGCACCGAGCTGGAGGCGGTGTTACCCGATTGTTGGAGGCGATCATAGCGACCCTTGAGCTTGCCTTTGCGAAGGAAGCCATCGTAGTGGCGCTGCAGCAAATGGGTTTCCACTTGGCGCATCACATCGAGCACTACACCCACCAAGATCAGCAAGCTGGTGCCACCGAAGAATTGGAGAATGGGTGAGTTTTTATCGATGCCCATGAGGATACCCACGAACGAAGGAAGCACGAAAATAAGGGTCAAGAAAATGGCGCCAGCAAAGGTCAGACGCGTCATGGTATAATCGAGGAATTCACCGGTGGGTTTACCAGGACGGACGCCGGGGATATAGCCGCCGTTGCGCTTCAAGTCCTCCGCGATTTGCGAGGGCTGGAACATCGTGGCTACCCAGAAGTATGAGAAGAAGAAAATACCGATGCCGCCCAGTGTATAATAAAGCCAGCCTTGACCAACAGCCTGCTGCAGTTTGATCGACCAACTTGCATCGCTGCCGATCATCTGCAAGATGATGGCGGGAAGAGTGATGACAGCCGAAACGAAAATGATCGGCATCACGCCCGAGTAGTTGACTTTCAGCGGGAGATACTGCGTTTGACCGCCGAATTGCTTTTTACCCACCACGCGTTTGGCGTATTGCACCGTGATCTTGCGCTGCGCCTGTGTGATGGAAATCACGGCCGCGATCACAAAGATGAGGAAAGCGAGCATAAAGACCAACTTGAGGGCGATGAACGGGTTCGCATCGACACCGGTGGTGAATGTTTTCCAAGCCAGCACGAGGGCGCCAGGCAAAGCCGAGATGATGTTGACCATGATGATGATCGAGGTTCCGTTACCAATACCGCGTTCCGTCATTTGGTCGCCGATCCACATCAGTAACATCGTACCCGAGACGATCGTCAAGAGCGCCATGGCATACCAAGTAACACCGGATTCCGGCACGAGGCTTCGACCGTTGAGCACTTGCTCGATGCCCGGCATGAGTTGTCCCAATTGTTGCGGATTGGTGAGCGTAGCGATGAGGAAATACCCTTGCACGAGAGCGATGAGCAATGCGACGTAACGGGTAAACTGCGTAATCTTCTGGCGTCCGCCTTCTTCGCGGGAGAGCTTCGAGAGTTTTGGTACAACCGCCGTCATGAGCTGAATCATGATCGATGCGGAAATGTAGGGCATGATCCCGAGAGCGAAAATACCCGCCTGTTGCAGGGCACCGCCAGAGAAGACTGTAAGCATGGCGGTAAGCGGGTTGCTGGTGCCACCATCACTTTTAGCCATACTCATCGTCCATTCATCGATGACTCCCGCATCGACCCCGGGAAGAGTGATGTGAGCGCCGAGGCGGACGATGACGATCATCGCCAGTGTGAAAAGAATGCGCGCGCGCAATTCAGGAACGCGCCAGGTGTTAGCAAATGCAGAGATCATAGAGAGTGGTGAGAAATGGTGCCGCGGCACTGTAAACAGAGCGAGGAAGTGCGCAAGCACTTCCCCGCAGGAATCGTAAGATTATATTCCGGTTGCGAGGAGAAGCCGATTACGCTGGTTGGATGGTTCCACCGGCTTTTTCGATCTTCTCACGAGCTGAAGCGCTTACGTGGGCAAGCTGGATGGTCAGGCTCTTGGTGATGTCCCCGTTGCCGAGGATTTTCACGTGGTCATAACGACCATTAACCAGACCGCAGCTGCGGAGCACTTCTTCGTTGATGATGGCACCGCTCTCGAAGTTTTCTTCGAGGGTGGCGACATTCACGCCGAATACTTTGATTTTGTAGTCGTAGTTGTTGAAGCCACGCTTCGGCAAACGGCGATGGAGAGGCATCTGACCACCTTCAAAGCCAACGCGGACGGTGCCGCCGGAGCGAGCTTTTTGTCCTTTATTGCCTTTGCCGGAAGTTTTGCCGTGACCGGAGCTCTCGCCGCAACCGAGACGTTTAACGCGGTGCTTGGAGCCGGGATTGGGAGATAGAGTATGAAGTTTCATGTCCTGCTAGATTGGATAGGGATTAGATTGCCTTGGCGACGACTTTTTTGCCGCGTGAGGCGAGGATGGTCTCGCGAGTGCGCAGGCCGGAGAGAGCTTTAATGGTAGCCTTCACCACGTTGGCGTGGTTCGAGGAGCCCATCGACTTGGCGAGGATGTCTTTGACGCCTGCGGCTTCGCAAACAGCACGGACACCACCACCGGCGATAATTCCCGTTCCGGGAGACGCTGGCTTGAGCAACACTTTACCACCGCCGAACTCGGCGTAGGTTTCGTGCGGCACGGTGCCATTGACGATGCAAACCTTGGTGAGGTTCTTGCGGGCGGCTTGGCCACCTTTTTTGATCGCATCGGAAACTTCCTTCGCTTTGCCAAAGCCGAGACCGACTTTGCCTTCTTTATCGCCGCAAACGACGAGGGCGGAGAAGCTGAAGCGACGACCACCTTTCACTACTTTGGCGCAGCGATTGATGAACACCACTTTTTCCGAGATGCCATCATCGACTTCAGGGCGACGGTCATCGCGACGAGGGCCACGGTTGTTGCCGCCGCCTTGGCCGCCTTGGCCACCACGGTTAAAGCCACCTGGGCCGCCGCGGCGTTGATCGAAGCCGCCGGAGTTAGCGACGGGGCCGAGAGCATTATCTGCGGCAGGAGCGGGAGTTTCGGGAGAAACGGGAATGTCAGAATCTGTTACCATAGTATGTGAATATTAGAATTGGAGACCGGCTTCCCGGGCGGCTTCGGCAAGTGCTTTGACTTTACCATGATAGATGTGACCACCACGGTCGAAGACCACAGCGCTGATGTTGGCTGCCTTAGCACGTTCTGCGATGAGGGCACCGATGTTGCGAGCGCACTCGACGTTGGCTTGCGCCTTGTCGAAAGTCTTGTCGAGGGTCGAAGCGGACACCAAGGTGCGGCCGGCGACGTCGTCCACGATTTGCACGTAAACGTGTTGGTTGGAGAAATGCACGGCGAGGCGTGGGCGAACGGCGGTGCCGGCGACCTTGCGGCGAATGCGCTTGTGAACGCGCTGCCGGATTTCTTTGCGATTGATCGTACTCATGAAATTGGGTAAATGTTAGGTTGGTTAGGAATGACGACTGGTTATTTACCGACGGATTTGCCTTCCTTACGACGGACGTGTTCGCCAACGTAGCGGACGCCTTTGCCTTTGTAGGGCTCGGGTGGATAGAATCCGCGCACTTCGGCGGCGAATTGGCCGACCATTTGTTTGTCGATGCCTTCGACCTTGATCTTGGTGTTATCGGTAACGGTAACGGTGAGACCATCGGGGATGGGGTGAAGCAATGGATGGGAGCGACCGAGTGACAGGTCGAGGTCCTTGCCTTTGACTGCGGCACGGAAACCGACGCCTTGGATTTCGAGGTCCTTGACGAAGCCTTTGGTGACGCCGCTGATCATGTTATTGACGATGGCGCGAGCGGTGCCGTGAAGGGCACGCAGTTGGCGCGAGGTCTCCGAGTTACGGGTGACGGTCAATTTGTTGTTTTCGTTGCTCAGATCAATTCCGGAAGGGAGGGTAAAGGCGAGTTTGCCTTTTGGACCTTCGACCGTGATGATGCCACCGTCATTTTTAACGGTAACTTTTTCGGGCAAGCTGATTGGTTTAACTCCTACGCGTGACATAATTTTATGATGTGTGGGGTTAGTGGTTTACCAAACGATGGCGAGGAGTTCTCCGCCGAGTTTTTCCCGCTTAGCGCGAGCGCCGGTCATCACACCTTTCGAGGTCGAAAGAATGGAGATGCCGAGGCCGGACATGACGCGTGGAATTTCATCGGAGCCAACATAGTTGCGGCGGCCAGGCTTGGAGACGCGCTTGAGTCCGGTGAGGACGGGGCGGCCATCGACAAACTTGCCTTTGACTTTCAGGGTAGGGAAGCCTTCGGTGGTGACGACTTCATAACTCCAGACATAACCTTCTTCTTGAAGGATTTTGGCGATGTCTGCCTTGATGCGCGAGTAAGGCGCGGTGAAGACTTCATTACCGGCACGGCTTGCATTGCTGAAGCGTGTCAGGAAGTCGGAAATGGGATCAGTGAGAACGGCCATAATAAGGTGCAGTAAGTAGGTTAGGCTTGGGCGGCTTGCGCAGCGGCTTCAGGGGTTTCGTTTTCCTGTTCGCGTTTGTTTTCGCGGAATGGCATGCCCAGGGCGCGCAGCAATTCACGGCCTTCGTTATCCGTCGCAGCGGAGGTTACGAAGATCAGGTCAAATCCGATGTTGCGCTTGATCTGGTCGATTTCAATTTCTGGGAAAATCGATTGATCCGGCACGCCCATGGCGTAGTTGCCACGACCATCGAAGGATTTGAAAGGGATACCACGGAAGTCGCGGATGTTCGGTGCGGTGATGTTGATGAAACGATCGAGGAATTCCCACATGCGGGTGCCACGAAGCGTAACGCGAGCACCGAGGGGCTCATCAGCGCGGAGTTTGAAGTTCGCCACGGCCTTGCGGGAGAAAGTGATCGAAGGCTTTTGACCGGTGATCTTGGCAATCTCATTGGCGGCATCCTCGACGGCAAGCTTGCGGTCGGGGGCTTTGCCCATGCAGGAAGTCACCACGATTTTTTCGAGGCGGGGAACGGCATTCGGGTTGGTGTAACCCAGTTTCTCCTTGAGGGCCGGGACGGCTTTCTCGCGGTAGTGTTGTAGTAGTCTTGGTGTGCTCATATTTGTGTTTTAGCGGGTCAGCGCATTTTTTTATGCTTGCGCTTAAGCGCGGGCGGGGTAGCGGGCCATTCCGGAGAACGGCCAGAAACTTAGCCCAGTTTCTTTACGTTGGAAATGTGGATCGGGGCGTCTTGGGTCAGCAGGCCGCCATCGGGATTGGCTTCCGACTTGCGGGTGGCCTTGGTGACGAGGCGGGTATCGCCGACGATGACGGTGCCCTTTTTGGCGTTGACTGCGAGAACCGTGCCGCGCTTGCCTTTGATGGCAACGCCGCCAGTGGTGATCTCGACTTGGTCGCCTTTTTTGACGTGTGTTTTGATTTTGCTCATGACAGAAAGGAAATAAAGGTTAGACGACTTCAGGGGCGAGGGAAACGATTTTCATGAACGACTTCTCGCGAAGTTCGCGGGCCACAGGGCCGAAGATACGGGTTCCGCGTGGGTTGTTGTCTTTATCGATGATGACAACGGCATTGGTGTCGAAGCGCAGCACCGAACCATCGGCGCGGCGGATCGGGGCGCTGGTGCGCACGACCACAGCTTTGACAACGGATCCTTTTTTCACCGAAGCGGTGGGGATCGAGTCGCGAATGTGGCAAGTGATCACGTCACCGACGTGGGCAAAGCGGGTGCGTTTGCCAATGACGCCAATCATTTTGGCGCTTTTCGCGCCGGTGTTATCGGCGACGACTACGGAAGATTCCATCTGGAGCATGATTCAATAAAGTGTAAGGTGGTTAACGTGCGGGCGGAGTGGTATTAGTGAGTGAGGATGGAGTCAAGCGCCCAACGCTTTAATTTTGAAGTAGGGCGAGATTCCACGATGCGAACTTTGTCACCGATTTTCGCTTCGCTCTTTTCATCATGGACGTAGAATTTTTTCGTCTGCTTGATGATCTTGTTGAAACGTGGGTGCGGAACGCGAGCGACGTATTCGACGACGATGGTTTTGTCCATCTTGTCAGAAACTACGAGGCCAACGCGAGTTTTGCGTTTGGTGGCGGAAGTGGTGGTGGCGGGATCGCTCATAAAAAAGGAATGTCAGAGTTGATAAGGAATTATGCCTTGGCTTTGCGCTCGGCAAGGAGGGTGACGAGGCGGGCGTTTTCGCGGCGGATGGCGCGGACGCGAGCGGAATTTTCCAGGGCGCCAGTGGCTTTCTGGAGTTTGAGGTTGATGCCCTCAAGTTTGAGATCGCGGATGCGGCGGTTGATTTCGTCAACCGAGAGTTCGCGAAGGTCTTTTGCGGATGTAATGGCCATAAGAGTGGTGAGGTGAAATTATGCGTGTGGATTGCGGACAACGAAGCGGGTAGGAATACCGAGCTTGTAGGAGGCGAGGCGCATGGCTTCGCGAGCTTGGGACTCGGGCACGCCGGCGATCTCGAACAACATGTTGCCGGGGCGAAGAACAGCGACCCATGCTTCCACGGAGCCTTTGCCTTTACCCATCCGGGTTTCTGGGGGACGAGCGGTGATCGACTTGTGGGGGAAAATCCGGATCCAGACTTTTCCTTTCCGTTTGAGGAAACGGTTGATCGCGATACGGCAGGCTTCAATCTGGCGGTTGGTCATCCAGCCGCGGTCAAGAGTTTGGAGACCGAAGTCGCCGAAGGCTACGGTGGTTCCGGATGTTGCATTTCCGGCGCGGGATCCGCGGAAAGATTTGCGGAACTTGGTTCGTTTGGGCATCAAAGGCATAGCTGTGTCCTCCTAAAGTGTGTGGTTAAAATGTGTAAGGTGAAAAAATGAGATCAATTAGCGGCGCTCAGGGCCACGATTGTTATTATTGTCGCGGCGTTGTTCGCCACCGCGATTGTTGTTGTCGCGGCGTTCGCGGCGTTCGCGTGGTGGACCGCCAGCGCCGGGACGACCATCGTCTTCCTTGCGGTTGATCCAGCACTTGACACCGATGATGCCGTAAAGAGTGCGAGCTTCGGCAAAACCGTATTCGATCGGCACGCGGAGTGTTTGGAGAGGCACTTTGCCTTCACGATACCACTCAGCACGGGCGATGTCTGCACCACCCAAGCGACCAGCGCAACGAACACGGATGCCTTCGGCACCGAATTCCATGGCGGTTTGCAGGCAGCGTTTCATGGCGCGGCGGAAAGAAACACGACGCTCCAATTGCTGGGCGATGTTTTCGGCAACGAGTTGTGGCTCGAGCTCAGGCTTGCGGATTTCGAGAATGTCAATCTTGACTTGAGCGCCACCGCAGATCTTGGAGATCTCGTTGGTCATTCTTTCGATTTCGCTCCCTTTGCGGCCGATGATGAGACCGGGGCGGGCGGATTGAAGAGTCACGCGAACGGAGTTCCAGGCGCGTTCGATCACCACTTTGGCGATACCGGCGAACTGCAGGTTCTTTTTCACGTAGTCGCGGACGGCGAGGTCTTCATGAAGTTTGTTAGCGTAATCTTTGCCAGTGGCAAACCACTTGGAGCGCCAGTCTTTATTGACGGCGAGGCGGAAGGCGATCGGATTGACTTTTTGTCCCATAATAGAATGAATTTAGAAGTGAGTGGTGCTTATTCGCTGGCTTTGGCAGGCTTAGCGGCTTTGGCTTTTTTCGCAGGAGCTGCTGCGTCCGTAAGAGTGATGAAAATGTGGCTGGTAGGGCGGCGGATGGCACCGGCGGAACCTTTGGCACGTGGCTTGAAACGCTTGAGCGCGGGGCCAATACCGATGACGGCTTCTTTAATTGTCATCGACTCGGCATCCAGTTTGAAATTGTGCTCTGCATCGGCCATGGCCGTCTTGAGAGTTTTGCCGATCAACATGGCCGCTTTTTTCGGCGTGAAGTTGAGGATCTCCATGGCGCTGCTTGCAGGCAGGCCTTGGATTTCGCGGGCGACGTCGCGCGCTTTCTTGGGCGAGAGACGAACGTATTTTGATGTGCTTTTGACTTCCATGGTCGTAGGATCTTGTGATGTGCCGTGGGGCTTATCGTTGTGGTTGTGTTTCGAGAAGGATGGTGTCGCCGAGGCGGACAATTTCGTTAGGGGGATCTAGTTGTTCGACGAAGGCACCGGCGACGTTTTTGCGAACGTCAGCGATGATGGCTTTGCCGAAGGCGCGCTCGCCGCGGAGGATGGTGTAGGTCATACCGATGCGGCAATCTTGGTTCTGGCCGACATTGACGACGAGCAGGCCGCTTTCCGCATCGATGCTCACTACCTGTGCCCGCTGAAGCGAACCGGTTTTAATATCGGGGCGCGGTTTATGGCGCAGGCCGAGGGCTGCGTCAAGCTCGCGGAGCGAAGTTTCGAGGCGCAGGCGCGAATCGGGATCGGCAACAACGGCTTGACGGACGAAGTCTTGGGTGTTCGATGAAAGCGCGAGGGCCGCTTTTTCGGTGGCTTCGAGGCGTTCTTGCAGGAGTTGTTGATCGGCGGCGGCTTGGACCAAGCGATCATCGCCACCATCGAGCAGATTCTTGCCGAGAGCTTCGAGGCGTTGTTTGATTTGCGCCAATTGTTGAGCAGCTTCTTGTTCGCCGCGCTTGGCATCGATGACGGTGCTGGCGAGGATTTCGTTCTGCTTGCGGAGCTTGGCAATTTCGAGGCGCAGAGTGTCGGCTTCGGAAAGTGTCGCGCCCTCTCTGACATCTTGCGCCGGGGCCATAGCAATCCCCGCGCCAAACCCGAAGGTGGCGAGTGCGAGGATGCGAATGGATTTGCCCGGATGCATGATGTGCGTGAGAGAGTGGATTATTTCTTACCGATACCGCCGTGTGCTTTGAAGATACGAGTCGGAGAAAATTCACCGAGTTTGTGGCCGACCATGTTTTCTGTCACGAAGACAGGCACGAAGGTCTTGCCATTGTGCACGGCGAAGTTGTGACCGACGAAATCGGGAGTGATCATGGACTTACGGCTCCAAGTTTTGATCGCTTTGTATTCACCGATGGCGGCGACAGCGTCAATTTTGGCAAGGAGCTTTTGGTCAACGAAAGGACCTTTTTTCAATGAGCGAGGCATGAGATAGAGTAGTTAGAGTGAAAAATGATTACTTCTTAGGACGAGGCGATACGATGAAGATGCTGCTGGCCTTCTTCTTGTTGCGAGTCTTCTGACCTTTGGCGTGACCCCAAGGACTGAGAAGGTGCTTACGACCACCACCGGATTTGGAGCGGCCTTCGCCACCACCGTTCGGGTGGTCAACAGGGTTCATGGTCATACCGCGGACGGTAGGACGAACGCCCATCCAGCGAGTGCGGCCTGCTTTACCGGAAACTTCGTTCATGTGCTCACGGTTACCGACCTGACCGATGGTGCAGAGGCAATCTTCGTGGAAGCGGCGAATTTCACCGGAAGGCATTTTCACCAGACCGTAACCGGCTTCGCGGTTGGAAAGGATCGCTTGCTGGCCAGCGGCGCGGGCGACTTTACCACCGGAACCAGGGAGCAGCTCGATGTTGTGAATCACGGTTCCCAAAGGAACGCTCTTCAGCGGCATCGCGTTGCCGGGTTTCGGATCGGCTTTGACCGTGGAGATGACCGAAGCGCCAACTTCCAGACCCACAGGGGCGAGGATGTAGCTCTTGGTGCCATCGGTGTATTGGATCAAAGCGATGCGGCAAGTGCGGTTTGGATCGTATTCGATGCCGAGCACGGTGGCGGGCATGTCCGTTTTGTTGCGCTTGAAGTCAACGAGACGGTAGTGGCGTTTGGCGCCACCGCCGACGTGGCGCATGGTGATGCGACCCGTGTTGTTACGACCGCCGCTGCGTTTGATCGGAGAAAGCAACGACTTTTCAGGCGTCGATTTCGTGATCTCGTCGAAGGTCGGGTGTTGTTTATAGCGCCCGGATGGAGTGTGTGGTTTGAAAACTTTTAAGGCCATGACTCAGAGTGTGGTTGAGTGTTCGGAAAGGGTGGATGGGATTACACGAGGTCGAGTTTCTCGCCCTCCTTGAGGCGCACGATCGCTTTTTTGATATGGTTGGTGCGGCCTTCGTCGGCACGGCGGCGGCGCTTGGCTTTGCCGCGGCAGTTGAGGGTGCGCACATCGGCCACTTTTTTACCGAGCAGGGTTTCGACGGCCTGCTTGATTTCGAGTTTGTTTGCTTTCGGGTCCACATCGAGCACGATCTCATTGTTGAGTTCGTTCAAGTAGGTGGCCTTCTCGCTCATGCGGACGTTTTTGATGACGTGGAAAAGATCTTTCATAACAAAATTAAGCTGTGCGTTTGGCGAGGGTTTCGAGGGCGTTGCCGACGACGAAGATGTCGTTGTGCAACATGATGTGCTCGCAGTTGACTTCGCTCGCGGTCATCAACAGCACGTTTTGCACGTTGCGGGCGGCGAGGTAGGTCGATTCCGTGAACGAATCGGCGATGATGAGGATACGACGGGCGGTGGAAAGTGCGGCGACGGCAGCAATGAAAGACTTCGTTTTGCCATCAGCGATTTCGAAGGTCGCGAGCGTCTTGATCGAACCAGCGCGGACGTTATCACCGAGCACGCGGCGGAAGGCCAACTTGCGGGTGGTTTTGCTGACTTTCTTGGTGTAGTCGCAAGCGCGAGGACCGAAGACTACGCCACCACCGACAAAGATCGGAGCGCGTTTGTCACCGTGGCGGGCGCCACCGGTACCTTTTTGCTTGTAGATTTTCTTGTTGTTGCCGGAAACTTCACCACGGGTCTTGGTGTGTGCGGAACCGGTACGACGGTTGGCACGATAAGCCGTGATGAGGTCGTGAACAGCCTGGGTGCCTTTATCGGCAGGTGCGAGGAGCATGTGGGCGGCCTCGGCGGCTTCTACGGTAAGTGTTAGGGAAGACATGACGTGAAATGGTATGGTTCAGGGTTCAGGGAAGTTGCTTACGCAGACTTTTTCTTGGCAGGGCGAACGGTAACGTAGCTGCCTTTGGCACCAGGGATGGCACCGGAGATGAGCAGGGCACCGTCATCCGCACGAACGGCGACAACTTTAAGGTTCTGGACGGTGCGTTGTTTGTTACCGTCTTGACCAGGCATCTTTTGGTTTTTCCACACGCGACCCGGAGTCGAGCGGCAACCGATGGCGCCCGTTCTGCGGTGCATCATCGAACCGTGGGTCATGCGCAGACCGCCGAATTTGTAGCGTTTCACAACACCGGTGAAGCCGTGACCTTTGCTGGTGCCGATGACGTCAACGAATTGACCAGCGGTGAACAGCTCTGCACCGGGATGGGTGTCGGGGATAGTTTCGCTTCCGCGGAGGCGGAATTCTTGAATCTTGCGTTTCGGAGTGGATCCGGCCTTGGTGAAGTGGCCCATGTCCGCTTTGTTCACGCGCTGTGGCTTTTTCTGATCGTCGAAGCCGACTTGCACAGACTTGTAACCTTCCTTCTCCACAGTTTTGTGTTGGAGGTAGGTATTGCCTTGCACGTCCACAACGGTCACAGGGATCATTGCTTGTGTGGCCTCGTCAAACAGACGGGTCATTCCGATTTTCTTGCCGATAAGTCCTAGTGGCATAGTCGTAAAATAGATAGAGGTGAAAAAATGTGTTAGATGCGAATGGAAATATCAACACCGGCGGGAAGGTTGAGTTTTTTCAACTCATCAACCGTGCGGGCGGTAGGATCAATAATGTCGAGGAGACGCTTGTGAGTGCGGATTTCGAATTGTTCGGCGGACTTTTTGTTCACGTGAACGGAGCGGTTAACGCTGAATTTTTCGATGCGTGTCGGAAGCGGGATCGGTCCGGAGACTTTCGCGCCTGTGCGTTTGGCGGTTTCGACGATTTCGGCGGCGGATTTGTCCACGGCGCGATGATCAAAAGCGCGGAGTCGGATGCGTATTTTCTGATTTTCCATAACGAGAGAAGGTGAGTTGTAGTGGTGTGCGATGGGTATTAAAAACGAGTTGTTCCGCCGCGTTCACTGACGATTTCTTCGACAATGTTGTTGGGAACCTGCTCGAAATGAGAGGGTGTCATTGAATAGGAAGCGCGGCCGGAGGAGAGAGTCCGGACGGCGGTGGAATAGCCGAACATTTCCTTGAGCGGAACGGCGCAGCGCACGATGGCGAGTTTGCCTTTGGTATCGATGCTGGTGATTTGGCCACGACGACGATTGAGGTCGCCCATGACATCACCTTGGTAATCTTCCGGAGTGGAAACTTCCACGGCCATGATCGGCTCGAGCATGATGGGTTTGGCTTTTTTGAAGGCCTCCTTCATGCCGAAAATCGCGGCCATGGTGAAGGCGTTTTCGTTCGAGTCAACGTCGTGGTAGGAACCACCGAGGATGTCAACGTGCACATCGATCACTGGGTAGCCGGCGATAACGCCATTGGACATCGACTCATTGACGCCTTTATAAACAGCACTGACGTATTCTTTGGGGATTTCTCCGCCGACAATTTTGTTCTCGATCGTCAGGCCCTTGCCTTTTTCGTTCGGGGCGACAGTGAGACGCACATGACCGTATTGGCCACGGCCACCGGATTGTTTGACCAGCTTGCCTTCGGCAGCGGCGGCTGAGGTGATGGTTTCGCGGTAGGCGATTTGCGGAGCGCCGGTGTTGGCCTCGACTTTGAATTCGCGCTTGAGTCTATCGACGATGATCTCAAGGTGGAGTTCGCCCATGCCGGAAATGATCGTTTGGCCGGTTTCCTCATCGGTTTTGACCATGAAGGTCGGGTCTTCTTCCGAGAGGCGGGTGAGGGCGAGGCCGAGTTTTTCTTGATCGGCTTTGGTTCTTGGTTCCACTGCCATCGATATGACGGGTTCCGGGAAAGTGGGAGGCTCGAGCACTACGTCGTGGTTTTCTGCAGCGAGGGTGTCACCGGTGGTGACGTTTTTGATGCCGACCATCGCGGCGATGTCGCCCGCGTAACAGGCATCGATGTCCGTGTGCGTGTTCGACTGGATGCGGATCAGGCGGCCAACGCGCTCCGAGCGGCGGGTGCGTGGGTTGTAAACCGTGTCGCCTTTTTTCACCGAGCCGGAATAGACGCGGAAGAAAACGAGTTTGCCGACAAATTTATCAGCCCAGAGTTTGAAAGCGAGAGAGACGAACTTTTGGTTGTCGTCGGTGATGACTTCGATTTTGCGTTCTTCGTTGTCAGGGTCCATGCCGATGGCGGCGGGGATGTCGAGAGGATTTGGCAGGTAGTCGGCTACGGCATCGAGAAGATATTGCACGCCTTTGTTTTTGAAAGCGGAGCCACCAGCAACAGGAACGAGGTGGTTGGCGATGGTAGCGCGGCGGATGCCTTGTTTCAGGTCTTCCTTGCTAATCGGCTCCTCCATGAGGAATTTTTCGCCGACTTGCTCGTCCACACTAGCGACGGCATCGAGGAGTTCCGCGTAGGCGGCTTGGGCGATGACTATTTGATCGTCATCAAGATCTTTCACGGTGTAGGTCGAACCGAATTTGTCGTCGTCGTTATAATAAACAGCTTTCTGGTTGACGACGTCGATTTGTCCCTTGAGCTGGTCTTCCGCACCGATGGGGATCAGGATGCGCACGGCATTCGCGCCGAGTTTTTCTTTTACTTCCTCAAAGACGTTTTGGAAGTCGGCACCGGTGCGGTCCATCTTATTGACGAACACGAGGCGCGGAACATTGTATTTCGTTGCCTGGCGCCAGACGGTTTCGGTTTGCGGTTGCACCCCGGCGACGCCGCAGAAAACAACAATCGCACCATCGAGCACGCGCAGGGAGCGCTCCACCTCGGCCGTGAAGTCCACGTGACCGGGGGTGTCGATGATATTGACGCGCATTTTCTCTTCGGTGAAGAGTTTGGCCACACCTTCTTCTTTGCGCTGAAACCATTCGGTGGTGACGGCGGCGGAAGTAATTGTGATACCGCGCTCTTTTTCCTGTTCCATCCAGTCGGTGGTGGCGGCACCATCGTGCACTTCACCGATCTTGTGGATCATGCCGGTGTAGAACAAAATCCGCTCGGTCAAGGTCGTCTTGCCGGCATCAATGTGCGCACAGATGCCGATATTCCGCGTGCGTTGCAGCGGATATTGGCGATCAGGGCTATTGGGGTCGGACGACATGAAAAGGTGGAAATTCGTTCTACGGAAGAAATTAGAAGCGGAAGTGAGCGAAGGCGCGGTTGGCTTGAGCCATTTTATGAACATCGTCGCGCTTGCGAACGGCGTTGCCTTGATTGTTAGCGGCGTCTTTCAGCTCGTTAGCCAGAGCCACGTGCATGGGAGTGCCCTTGCGGTTGCGGGCGTAGTTGATGATCCAACGCATGGCGAGGGCTTCCGAACGAGCAACAGGCACTTCGAGAGGCACCTGGTAGGTAGCACCACCAACGCGGCGGGATTTGACTTCCACGCGTGGTTTGGCGTTCTCGATGGCGCGAGTGACCACTTCCAAAGGATCGATGGTCTCGGTGCCTTCGCTGGCGCGGTCGATCGCGGCATATACGATACGCTCAGCGAGCGCGCGTTTGCCATCGACCATGACTTTCGAAATAAGATTGCCGACGAGCGCGCTATCATAGCGGGGATCGCGTTTCTCGGGCTTGTGGAATACTCGCTTACGACGTGACATAATGTGAAAAAGTTAAGTGTAAAATCAGGAAAGATTATTTTTTACCGCCCTTGCCCTTAGCAGGAGCTGCGACAGCGCCGGGTTTAGGACGTTTGGCACCATATTTGGAACGGCTTTGACGACGTTTATCGACACCGAGGGTATCGAGAGCGCCACGGACGATGTGGTAACGAACACCGGGAAGGTCTTTTACACGACCACCACGAACAAGCACGATGGAGTGTTCTTGGAGGTTGTGTCCTTCACCGCCGATGTAAGCGATGACTTCGAAGCCATTGGTGAGGCGCACTTTAGCTACTTTCCGGAGAGCGGAGTTAGGCTTTTTCGGTGTG
>CAMDCV010000051.1 GCA_945890645.1 Akkermansia muciniphila | reverse complement strand
GCCAAGCCTATGAAATGGAAAACTTTGGCATGGCGTTTGAAAAGCGCCGCCACGGTGATCAACGCCCGCTGCGCAAAATCTCGTTCTGATCATTCAACACAACTTTGCGCGCTAACACCGGTGTTTGCGAGAGGCCAAACGCCATGATGGCGACGCGTTCGCCTTTTTTAATGCGATGCGCGGCGCCGCCGTTGATGATGATGTGTCCTGTGCCTGCAGGCCCGGGTTGCACGTAGGTTTCGAGGCGGTTGCCGGTGCTGATCGAGGCGACTAACACTTTTTCGCCTTCCCACAATCCGACGGCTTCCATGAGGTCAACGGGGATTTCAATGCTTCCCTCATACTCGACATCGGCAGCGGTGATCATGGCGCGATGGAGTTTTGATTTTAACACTTGGTGTAACACGCGCCAAGGCAAGCGCGAGTCGTGGCGATGGTCAAGCATTCGCTTTGATTTTTTCGCGACGATGGACATTGACCGCAGATGCTACAGCCGCTAACGTGCGCCTGTGTCAGAAAAAACCACTACGTCCGCCAAGGAGCCACCCAAAACTCGCAGCTGCATGGCGCGATTTCTAGGGATTGCCGTGGTGTTCTTGATTGCGGGCTTTGCCGTAGTGCTCGTAATGATTTTCCGTCCACAGGACATGAGCGATATCAGTACGGGTGCTAATCCGGTGCAACCATTCGTAGCACGGGATTTAAACAAAGTATTTTCTGAATCGATCAGTGGGGCCTATGCGATCCGTGTTTCTGAGGAAGAAATCAATGCCTACTTAGCCCAGACACTGGAACTCAAACAAACAGGTGCGGCAGCTGGCTGGGTGCGATTGGAAAAAGTGCTGGTGCGCCTCGAAGAGAATCGCGCCGAGGTCATCATGGTGCGCAAAATTGGCGACTGGGACTTTACGATTTCAATGTGGGTAGCGGTGAATCAGACGGAGAACGCACGGGGTGATGTAGAGACACTCATTGAGCTCGATGGCGGACCGATGCCATTTTTTTCGTTTGTGGATCGCGGCGGCCGATTTGGCAGCTTGGTGGTGCCGCAAGGATTTTTGCATTTAGTGCGTCCGGCATTCATTGCGCTCGCCGAGCAATATCCTGAGGAAATCCGCAACGGCTTTGAGGAAATGTCGCGCATTCGTATGGAAAAAGAGGCACTCGTGCTCGACCCACGCTTCGATCAAAGCTCGTCGACGCTGGATTTTTAATACCCGTTCTGGGCGTCGTCGCTTTGCGATTCGGGTTTTGCTTTGCCCAAGCCCAGTGAGGGAATCATGCGGCGCATGATTTTCACTAAGCCGCTATCTTGTTGTTCGGCGATTTGCTCGGCATCACGCATCGCGCGTTCCCACGCTTGGGCAAAGCCCGGTGCTTGTTCACGCATCGTGCGCACAGCCGCTTCGGTGATCTGCAAGTGCCGCATTTCGGCGCGTCCTGGCTTCTGCTGAGCGGCGGCGAGGTTGATGCGGAGAATTTCGTTTTGCGAACGCAGTTGCTCGAGTTCTTTTTGCAGAGAATCATTACCGCTCGCGTTGATGGTCAATTGCGTCTGCAAGTGCGCTTTCAGCTCGATGAGCTCCTTTTCCTGTTTTTGACGCTCTTTTTTCGCAAGATGTCGGGTCGCGAACGCGCTCTTCCACGCAAGGGCCGTCGGCAATAATCCGACGATCAAACCGAGCACAAATGGCTGAGAAAAAAAATCTTTGAGAAATTCCATAACGGTGGTGAGGTGCAAGGGGGAGGAGGAATATGCGCGAATTTTTCCCGTCTGTCGAGCGCCATGCAACGTCTCGTCCTTGCGCTGAATCAGGTTAGGATAGAGTGAAATCGTCCGTGGCTTTTCGATGTGAGAAACGATTAGCGGATATGTAGAAAGACCCCCGAATCCTTCGAAAATTCGCATCATTGAACGGCAAGTCAAGGAAGACTCGGAGCACACAGCGCTTCGAGCTTTTCGATGATTTCTGGGGTCATGGCGCCTTCCTTGGTTCTGCGTTCCAGCACTTGAGCAATGGCATCCTCTTTAAGCTTCTTGCTGTCCATCGGTGCGGTCGTGGCGGGGTCTTCGACTTCGGGATAGTCGAAGGTATCGGTGCGGAAGCTTTGCAGCGGCAGCCAAGCCTTGCCGCCGACCTTGAGATTGCCCAAGGGGCAGATGCCCCAAGCGTAGCGCACGGCTATGGGATTTTTTACCAGAGGGCTCCAAACGCGGATGGTGGTGGTGTCGCGACCGCGTGCGTTGCTGTCGGAGCGGCCAGCGGATTTGAGAGGGAAGCGGGCATGTGCCATGTAGAATTTGCCGTCGTCACCGGCGATGGAAAAACCTTCGATGAGCGCCGACCAGTCATCAGGCATGATGCTTTTATCGAAAGTGAGCACCATCACGTCACCCTGCGGCTTCGCGGAAACGAGTTGGGCGTTTTCCCAATCGACCTTTTGTTTGTAAATGCGGTTGAGAGCCCAGCGGGCCGCGCGTTCTCCGTGCTCACGTTTTTTCGTAGGATGCAAGCCAGGGATCTGGATGTCGTAGGACGGGAGAAAGGCGGTATTTTCGGGGTCGCCGACATCGGCCAATCCCAGACGCTGCGCTTCATAGATGTAGGGAGCTCCCCCTAAGGCTCGGATTTCAAAGTTCTCGGGGTTCTGAGAGTCATCACCACCGCAGCCGCTGATCACGCAGACGGGAAGTGCGGGGTCATTAAAATCCTCGCGCCAACCTTCGACCATGAGTTTCATAAGAACACGATAGAGTTTCGGACGGCAGTTCGAGCCGAGGGTATTGTTAAATCCTTGGTGGAAAAGCACGCCTTTGATGTTGTAGCCCTTGAACACGCCAAACATGCCGTTATGGATGCTGCCCATATCGCTGGGGCTGTGACCGGGGACGTTCCAAGAAGTCAGGTTGTCGCCATTTACGGGTTTCTTCGGCCAATCTTTCTCAGGTACTTTCTTTGACTTCGCGCGTGCAAGTTGATTGTTCCAAATTTGCAAAGAGGTGGCTTCTCTATCGAAGGCGGCGATTCTTTGTTTCGTATGATCCGCATAGCGCTTGGCGAGCGGGTGATCGTCGAACTTATGGCTGGGGACGATAGCCTCGATGGAGGCACCGCCGCGGGAATTTTTGATCACGCCAATGGGAATGCCCAAGGACCGCTGTAGCCGAGAGGCAAACGCATAGCCGATGGCGGAAAAATTGAGTGCGGTTTCAGGGGTCGACACGGCCCATCCTTCTGTCTCGATCTTTTCCGCCGGGATGTCATCTTGGGGACTGGGTTGTTCGTTCGTAGAAAGTGAGAAGAAGCGCAGCAGCGGGAGATTCCCTTGCGCCGACTCTATATCGTTCTCTAACACACCCTTGAGCGCGAATGCCATGTTGCTCTGGCCACTCATGACCCACACGTCGCCGATGACAATATTCGCCATCTCGACTTTTTCCTCGCCGCTGGAGACAACCATGGTCTGCGGCTCCGCGCTGGCCTCGCGTGCAGGAAATGTCACTTCCCATCGCCCCTTTTCGCCGCCGGCTTTGGCTTCCGCCTTCTCGCTGCCGAACTGAACCGAGATCGATTTGCCAGGAGCAGCCCAACCCCATACGAGAATCGGTTTACCGCGCTGGATCACCATGTTGCTGGCGAAAATGCTATGGACTTTCAGCTTGTCGGGCGGGGACGCCACCTGCGCGGGGCAGAGAGCCATGAGGAATGCCATGACGAGTAAGGAAAGAAACGGTAAGCGGAAGCGTTGGGATTTTGTGGGCATAAGATGGTTTTTTCTGATGCGACTATACGAAATGAACGCTGCGGATGTTTCAGTAATGCGGGGTTAGGACGGATCACAGGTCCATAAGACGACATTTTCAATCGTGCTCTTCAAGGTCAGATGCCTTTAGGAGACGTTCCGCTCTCATCACGTAAACGATAAACACCACATCCCCCTCAATTCTGTAGAAAATCCGCAGCGGCTTTACAACGAGGTGGCGGTATCTGGAATCGGGAAGATCATGGGGGACGGGACACATCTCGGGAAAATTCTCTAGGAGTTCCACCTTGCGAAAAACTCTCCGAACGAGTCGTTTCGCGGCGGCAGCATCGTCCAAAGCAATGTAGTCTGCGATCTGTCCGAGATCTTCCAGAGCAGGTTCGGTCCAAATCAATCGAGCCATCGGGTCATTCGGGTTTTTGCTTCTTCGTGCGAAACCACTCTTCCCTCGAATATCGCTTTCTCGCCTTTGGCAATTCCTTCGAGGAGCGCAATCCTCGATCGCATTAAATCATACGTCGCTACATCAACCAAATAAGCTGCAGGGAGCCCGTGCTGCGTGATCAAAAGTGGCTCGTGGGCGCTCGTGACTTCCGAGATCAACTCGGTCGCTTTTCTTTTGAGGGTGGTGACAAGTTCCGTTCGCATAGGAGTGACACTAAAGTATCACTTAGGCGCAGGCAAGGATTTTTTGAGAACGTCGGCGATCACTCGCGCCCACGAACGGCTGGCGCACAGCCTGCGCAAGCAGGATGTGTGACAGACGCCGCAGGCGCAACGCGCCGGAGGGTGGGTGTTGAGTGCATCGCTTTGTTAGCTGTCTATTTGCTCAAGGGTCGTGTTTCTACGCCCTTCGCATAGTCTCCGCCGAAAACGTTGGTGAATAGAAAGTCCGCAATCTCCTGAACATCCTTCGAATGTGATCGGTCGACGTAGGCAAACCACTTCTTCATTGATGATGTCGGCAAGCCATCTTGTCCCCGGGCAATCCACCAGGACTCTTCTTTTTTAAGCTGCTTTGCAGCTACAAACTCACTCAGACGTTTGAGCTGTTCGTCGGAAATCAATACTATGCGTTCTTCTGGAATTTGCGGATCGGCTCCAACAATCCCGAATACGGAGCCCTTCTGGAGTTTGCTCATTCCCGAGCGAGAAATATCTACGTTGATTGAAATTTGATCGTTCGTTCGCGTCAAAGAAACAAAATATGGCGTTCCGACCAGGCGAAAGTAGGTGCTCTGGATTGGAAACTTCGAGCTACAAAGATCATTTATATGACTGAAAACAGAATCCCTCGAAGTCAGCACAATCGGCATGACGTTGGTGGGTGGAGGCTCTTCTGAATGAAGAACTGCCATCGAGAATGCGATGCACGCGAGAAAGCGGGTCATATATTTTCAGCTAACAGTTTAATTAGTCCGAGCAAGGAACTAGCGAATTGGATCGTACATGTCGAACTTTTTTCTCCAAAATCGGCGGGAAATCCTTGTGGCGTAATGGTTTTATCTTTAGTTCAAGAATAGTGAATACTCAGAAGTGTGAAGTATTTTTTCCGCTTCATCGGATTTGTGATCGTACTGCTAAGTATTCTTGATTTTACTAATTTCTTACTGTTTTAGAAATCCGAATTTGATGGATTTTTCTTTCGTCAAAGTCGCCTTTATGGGGGCTCACGGTATGGGTGTGGAAAGTTCGCTGGATCGGATGGCGATGGCTGTGTGATGTACTCTTCAATCAAAAATCGACATTCCGCAATCGTCAATCAAGTCAAACGGGTCTGGAATCCTTGCAGGTGGTAAGAAGAAATTGACGATCCGACTTCGCTAAAGCTACGACGGACATGTTCTCGATTTTAGATCCTCCGTCGCCGTTCGGCTATGGCAGGACAAGTTGTTGAGGTTTGATTGTTCAAAGATTGCTGTTGTAAAATCAAAAATCAAAAATCGACATTCCTCAATCGTCAATTAAATCTTGCAGCCAGTGCCTTCACGCTTTCTGGTTGCCCTTCTTGAAAGTCCCGCCTAGCTTGCGCGCCGTGTCTGCTCTTCTTTCTGCTAATGAAATCCGTTTGTCGTACGGCTACCAAAATTTATTGGATGGCGTGACGCTGGCTGTCGCTGCGGGCGAGAAGGTGGGCCTAGTCGGACGCAATGGCTGTGGCAAATCGAGTTTGCTGAAAATTCTCACCCGACAACAACAAGCGGACTCGGGCGAAATTTCTGTCCGACGCTCGTTGCGCATCGGTTACCTGCCGCAGGATTTTGAAATGGATCCAGAACAAACGGTGATGGAATGCATCGAATCGGGCGCGGCGGATCTCATCCTCGCGATGCAACGCTATGAAAATGGCGATGGCTCCGACACCGAACTCGCGGACCTGATGCACATCATCGATCATGCGGATGGCTGGAACTTGCACGCCCGCATCAAATCTCTCGCGACTTCCCTCAACGGACCACCGCTCGATGCCATCGTCGGCCCGCTTTCGGGTGGAGAAAAACGTCGTGTTTCGCTGTGTCGTGCGCTGGCATCGCAACCGGATCTTTTGCTGCTCGATGAACCGACCAACCATCTCGATTCCGAATCGATCTCGTGGCTCGAAGGATTTTTGCGCTCGTTTTCAGGTGCGGTGATATTTGTCACGCACGATCGCTATTTCCTTGATGAGATTGCCTCGCGCATCATCGAGATCGATCAAGGCCGCGCCTTCTCGCATGCGGGTAATTACACGGCGTATTTGGAATCCAAGTCCATTCGTCAATCCATCTCGGAACAAACCGAACGCCGACGTCAACGTTTCCTGCGCGAGGAATTGCAGTGGGTGCGAGCGGGTGTGAAAGCCCGCACGACGAAGTCGAAGCATCGACTCGATGCCTTTTACGCAGTCGCCGATCTCGAAGCTCCGCCCGAGGAGCGCGACATGGATTTGCTCATTCCGCCTGCGCCGGAGATTGGCAACATCGCGGTGGAGTTGGAAAAAGTCGCCATCGCTGTTGGCCCGCCCGATGATCTGCGCTATCTCGTGCGCGATCTGAATCTCTCGATCCGACCCGGCCAATGCACGGGCATCGTCGGCCGCAATGGTGTGGGCAAAACCACGCTGCTCAATGTCTGTCTCGGCAAACGCCCCGCCGATGCCGGCACTGTGCAGATTGGGAAAAAAGTGCGCGTCAATTACATCGACCAAGCGCGCATGCAACTCGATGGCACGGGCTCCTTGTTAGATGAAGTCGCCGATGGCAATGAGAAGATTCAGTTCGGCGATCAGACGCTCGGTGCACGGGCCTATCTGCGACGTTTCCTCTTCGATGACAAACGCATCAACGAACGCGTCGATCTCCTTTCCGGCGGCGAAAAAGCGCGACTGATGTTAGCCAAGGTTCTCAAAAATGGCGGCAATCTCATCGTGCTCGACGAACCCACCAACGACCTTGATCTCCCCAGCCTGCGCATGCTCGAAGAAGCGATTGCCGACTTCGATGGCGCGGTGTTGGTGGTATCGCACGACCGTTATTTCCTCGACCGTATTTGCGATCAGATTGTCGCCTTTGAAGACGGCAATGTGTTCGTGCAGCCCGGCAACTATTCCTACTATCTCGAAAAACGCAAAGCCCGCGAGCAGCGCGACAAACTTTACGCGCAAAGCATCGCCAAAGAATCGGCGAAGAAAAAATCAACGAGTTCCACGGACAAGCCACGCAAGATGTCGATGGCTGAGCGCAAAGAACTCGATGGGATGGAAGAAACCATCCAGCAGGCCGAAGAAAAAGTCGCCGAGCTCGAAGCCATGCTGAACTGCCCCGACTTCCAAACGACTCGCTTCCAAGAAGTCGCGGGCGTGATGGAATCGTTAGAAAAAGCACGCGCCGCCTGTGCCGCGCTCTACACTCGGTGGGAAGAGCTCGAAGTGATAGCGGCGGCTGTCTAACGGGATTTCAGAGGATAGGCGTGGCGGATGGAATCCGCCGACCCGTTACTTCTTCGGCCAGTGGCTGTGGAAGGCACCGGCAGGCAGCCCTTCTTTGTTCATCAGGTTCGGCTCGGCTGTCTCATTCCAAGCGAAGCGCGCTTGTTGTGGGGCTGCGACTTGTGCTGAGGTCAAAGTGATGGAGTCGCCACTCGGATTGATCGCTGCGACTGCTGGATGGAAAGCGCCATCCGCACCAGCGACTTCGAAGTGCGTGAGATCTTTGCCATCGCGTGCGACAAGTCCCGATCCCGTGTAATCAAATTTCACATGAATTTTGTCACCATCGGCTTTGATCTGATTGAACAAAGGACCACTGACGACTTTTTGTTTCATGCCATAGGTGCCATCCAGCGCCCATAAGGAGAGTCGACGCCCCACTTCGGATTTGTTGCCCGGATGGATATCCTTCACGTTGCCAATGTCGTTGATCACCGCCATGCCAGTGTTCGGAATCGATAGAGATTTCTGCTGTGCCGCCCAGATTTCTGGCAGGCCTGTATTTTTATAGGTGAAGGGTGCCAATTGCACGAAGAGAAACGGGGCATTGGGCATGCCGAATTGTTGACGCCAGCCATCGATCAGCACGCGCATTTTATGATAATACAAAATGCCTTCGCCGTTGTTGCTTTCACCTTGATACCAGAGAAATCCTTTCAATCCGTATTGGCGCACGGGATGAATCATCGCTTGATACATGCCCGTCTGGCTTTGTAATGGCAACAGAGGAGCCGTCAATGTCGGTTGTGCGGGAATCGCGCCTTTGGTGGCAAGCGCCTTTTCCGCCGCATCACACCAGGCCTTGGTGTTTTGAATGTGAGCCGCCATGGCCGCATCGACGGCAGGTGTCCCTGGAAGCTGCGCGGCACGGGTCTTCGCCATGTCCGCAAGTTCGGGGACATTCGCGAATCCTTCCTCGGCGAGCCAAGGATCAATGCGAGTGCCACCCCAAGAACTATTGATGATGCCGACCGGAACATTCAAGTTCTCGTGGAGCTGGCGGGCAAAAAAGTAACCGACGGCAGAAAAACTCATGACCTTATCCGGCGTAGCGGTGGCCCAGCTACCAACGAAATCGTCTTGTCGTTGATGCATCACTTTTTTGGGCACCTTGATCATGCGGATGAGTGGGAGGGGCTTGCTTGTTGCAGCATCTTTGTCGGCTTGTTGCGAAGCGTTGATGGCCCATTCCATGTTCGATTGGCCGCTGGCGAGCCAGACTTCACCGACGAGCACATCCTTGACGACAATTTCTTTACCGCCTGCTTCACTGGCTTTCAATTCGCGCGACTCAGCCGAGGCGGGCATCGCGTCGAGTTTTACGATCCATGTGCCATCAGCGGCGGCGGTGGTTTGTTTTTGTTGGGCGCCAAAGCTTACCTTCACCGCTTTCCCTGCATCTGCCCAGCCCCAAACTGCGACTGCTTGATCGCGTTGGAGGACGGCTCCATCGGAAAAAATGGCCGGCAATTTTACTTCGGCAAAAGCCGATGTGAGAAGCGGAAACAGTGAGGAAAGAGACCAAAAGGATTTCATAACACAGCCGATACTGCCCAACGCTAGAGCATCTATCACTTCACGCGCTTGTTTTGCTTTTGCAAAATCAAGGTGGTTACTGCGGGGCAGAGTAGAATAAACAATGCCAGTACGATGCCGTTGCGACGGTCCGTTTCGATCCAACCGTGCTTAAGAAGTGGTTGCTCGGGTGCTAAAAAGATCGCGCGATGTTTTAGGTTACGGTAATCCGTACGGTAGGTATCGGCCTCGCGTGTCATGAGATCGATGCGTGCATTGACAAAATAATCGCTCACGGGCAGAGCCTCCTTGTCCTCTCGCTCCGCGGGCCAGACTTTCAAAGCCATGGCTTGTTCCCGTGTGCCGCGTCGCGCCGTCGCTGCGATCACAGCCGCGAGTTCTTCGCCCTCGTGGGCGCTGTGACTGCCCGCCGCCAGTAGCTTGGTGAGACAAATTTTCATCACCTCCAGGCGCTCGGCGCTTTTTTTGCTCAGCTCACGCTGTGCAGTGAGAAGATCAAGGCGCTGTTGCAATCGCACACGTTCTTTTTCAAAGGGATTGCGTGTCGCTTGAGCCACGACCATGGACTCGTAAGCATAACGCAAAGGCATGATCTGCGCGGGGACGGGAGTGCCACCGCGATCGCGATTGATGCCCACCTCATCATAGAGCGCGCGATTCATTTCTTTAAATGGCACCAAAGCACCGGCTAACAACATTTGTGGTACGAGCAGCAAGGGCACTGAGGTCAATGCCGCTCGTTCGGTACGCACCAATGATGACACCAACAAGGCCATCGATGTGCCCGTCAATGCCGTCAGTGTCATCCACAGCCAGTGGTCGAGAAACATGCCGCGTATTTCTAACAAAGGATGTGCGATCGCCAAGTAGGCAGCGCACTGCAATGCCGCGACGATGGCCAATGCGAGAAACTTCGCTGAGACATATAGTCCAGCGCCGGGGTAGCAGTTTCGCTCGCGACGAATCAGCGGCCTATCGCGGAGAATCTCGGTAGCGGAATTGGTGAGTCCCAGAAACATGGCCACCGTGACGCTCAAAAAGAGATAGGCGGGAATGTGAAGTGCAGAGTGAAATTCATAGCGGCCTTCGGGCGACGAACGCAAGGTGAAGGCGATCAGGCCTGCGAGTAGAGGCGCTTCTAACAAGGTCGAATACAAGGTGCCACGCGTGCGGAGTTTCGATAGCAACGAGCGTTGGAAATGCGACGTGAACAATGCGAAAATTTCTCTTCCCCGCCGCCTGCGTCGCGGGGGAAAAGCGCGCGCTGTAACGCCGATATTGCTACCCGAGAGACGCGAGGACGGGCCTTCGATATTGCGATTCAGGGAAAGAATCAGTGTCTCACTTTCGAAGCGCTCTTGCCAGAATGTGGGTGGAAATCGCCGAGCGGCCATGGGGTTTTGTCCGCCGCCGATGGTATTCAATGGCGTCTCTAACACATCAAACACAAAGTCCGCACCAAGTGGGCTCTGCCCTGACATGGCGGGATGCGCAATGCTCAGTTCTTGGCATGCCACGCGGAAGTACTCCATCATCTCATGCGGCGATCCGAAATACGCGAGACGACCACCAGAATCGAGTAGCAATACTTTATCGAACAAACGCAGCACCTGCGCTCCGGGACGATGCAGCGAGCAAATGACAATTTTATCGCGTGCCATCGCTCGCAAAGTTTCTGCCACGTGCTCCGAATCTTTTGATGATAGACCGGAGATCGGTTCATCGAACAAATACACTTCCGCCGCACTGACAAGGTCGAGGCCGAGATTCAATCGCGAACGCTCACCGCCGGATAAAGTTTTTTCTCCAGCCGCGCCCACGCGACGGTGCGATAAGCCCTGCAAGCCGAGATCGGCGAGCACGATATCGATGCGCCGTTCGCGGTCTGCGGCGGATTGTGAGGGGCGTCGGATCGATGCCGCGTGACGCAAATGTTCACGCACGGTGAGCTGCGGCAGCAATGCTTCTTCTTGCGCCATGTGGGCAATGAAGCGCACTAAATCCGAGCGGTTTTTGTAAAGCGGCACACCGTTGAGTTTGACGCTTCCTCGCGTCGGCTCTAGTTGCCCCGAAAGCGCTGCCAACAAGGTCGATTTCCCCGAGCCGCTGGGCCCGATGATGCACATCATTTCCCCGCGATGCACGGTAAAACCCAAGTTATCGAGTGCGCGAACATCTTGCGAAAAATCGTGGATTAAATCTTCCACCTCCAGCGATTCAATGACATGACGCTCTTCATCGATGAGGTTTTCCGAAAACCGACAACGTAACGCTTGCCGCGGTGAAAGCCGAATCAGTCCACCTTCCTCCAAGCGCGTGACGCCGCGCAGTGAGACATCGCCAATCGTCACGGGACCATCGGCGGAAATGACCTCGACATAGCCCGCCGATTCCTCAGGCACGTAGCGCATTTCCAGAACCACGCGCGGCGCTAACCCCGCAGAGATGAGCAAGTCACCTTTGGCAATCGCAGTGGGATCGTTAGAGACACGAAAGCGTCTGCGTTTGTTATCGATGCGGAAACGCCCGCCGGCTTTGATGGCTTGCTTGCGCAAATCCTCCAGGTGCACCGTCGCACCCTCCGGATCGACCAGTCGCGTGTGATGAGGACAGCTGACTGTTTCACCCAAGTGCAAACCTTTATGACTTCCGACTAACAAATCAGAATCGCGATACGCTTCGATTTCGACATGGAGTCCGAAGCGCAACATCGCGAGGCTGTGGCGGCTCTTGCTGCGTTCCACGGTGATGCCTTCATCGCTGGCCGCAATGTAGATCCGCGGTGTGAGGCCCGTTTTTTTGACATTGAGAAAATGTACTAAGTCGTCGTGCTGCAAGGTCCATCCCGGCACGGCCAGTGCCTGTCTCTCGCGCAAGCGCAGGAAGCTGCCACTCTCTAACGAACGACCGCGCACCCACAAGGGCTCCGTGCCGGTATTGCGCAGCATGATCAGTTCACCGACACGATAAATGCGGAATGCGTGATGCTGGGCTTGTGGGGGTAATTCCACGTCCGCTTGGCCTGGAGTGCCAAATGTCACGCGCTCGAAACTGCCCGCTTGGACGATCTCATCGTCGTCGGCCATTTCCTGCAAAATTTCATGGCCATAATCGGGCCGTCCCAATCGACGCATGAAAACATCAAAGGTCACACGCAAGGGAGCGGAACGACCTGCCGCATCGACAAGCGTCCACAACTGAAAACCTAACGCAAGTTTACCAAGGTCATCGAGCCGTTCATGCAATTCCGCCGCGATATGGGCAAGCGACCGCGGGGATCGCACGGAGCGTTGCAGACGTCGTGCCAGCCAGCCGTGGTCAACTTCCGGAAACGCTGCGCGCAAGAGATCAAGAATGATGTCAACTTCATCGTCGTCGATGCGTTTATCGGCGAGAGCAAAAGCGGCGAAGGCATCGATCAAAGGACCTAACAAGGCATCGATGCCAGGCCGCAAAAAGCGCAAGCGTCCCACACCAGGGATCATCCGCAAAAACGAAAACGTCCGCTCTTTCCAAAGCGAATCAGGTTCGGTCTTGTATTCCGACTGCGGCACGGCCTTCACCCTGCCACAGGCAAGGCCCCTGTAGCAAGCCTGCGATTAACTCACCACGCCGCTTGATTTGCTTCGTCATAGGGGAGCCATAGCAGACCTACGGATTCAACTTTCACATCGGTGCGCGTCGGTTTTACGATCTCTGTGTTTATGGTAAGAGCGCTCGTCTCATAACTCGCATTGATGCGCTCGATCTCTTCTTGTGCCTGACGTTCCAGCGTGGCGATCTCTTCTTGGATCATTGCGATTTTTTGCTGCGCTGCCGTGACATCTTGCCCTTGCTTAAAAGCACCGGTTGTTGAGGTGAGCACCGATTTGCCGCGTGTGAGTGTGCCCATGCCGAGGCTGCGACGCTTGCCACCGAACAATGTGCCAAGCACTCCGGTTAAAATTGACATCCCAGCGCTCATCTTTGCACTGGTGGATTCGGCTTTTTGTTTCGCGAGTTGCGACTCCGCCGTCTGCAAGCGCGACTGCACGGTCTGCAATTTTTTTGTGAGAGCGGTGCGCAATTTCTCCACTGCTTCATCGCGCACCTCGCGGGCCCGATGCGACAAACGCGCGCGGAAGTCTGCTTCACTTTCGTCCATTTTTGACCATGCATCGAGAGCGTCACAGTGCAATAATTCGAGTCGTTGTTCACGATAGAGTTGCTCGGAAAATTCTTTACTGACTTGCGCGTAGCCATCCTTGTTCATCGCATAGCCCGGCAGCTCGGCAAAGCCGATACCTTCCGCGGGTTGATCACGCAGGCTGTCAGGCTTGGGAACATTTTCTACCGGATGATCCCAATCAATCGAACTGCTGAGAATCGGATGCGCCGCACACACGGCACGCGCGGCCGATAGATTTGCTTTTTTGTTTTCGAAGTGCACCTTACCGATGCGGAGTAAGTGAGGTCGATAGCATAAATCGCCCGAGACTCCGCTGTGTGGGGCGAATGTTTCCTCTACTCCGGCACCGACGATGGGACGGTTTGCGGCAGCTGATTTGGGCACCATCGACATCGGATTCGCTGCTGGGGTCGCCTTGCGTTCAAATGCGGCGCGTCGTGGATCCATCAGCGATTTGATTTGCGTTCGGGTTAGCGGACCGCGCAGGTAGCTCATTACCCAGCGCACATGAAATACTTCCGGCCCGTCGTCGTGGACGTTGTTCATGAGAAATACCCGATTGCCAAGACCTGAAAGAAGTAACTCCATTTGCTTGCGATCAAACTTCGCATTCTGTGATCCCGCCGCGCCTTCGAGTCCATCAAGCACGCGCAATTTATCGCGCTCGGTTTGCAAACGACCGAGAAACCAAGTGCCAATGTTCGATAGCGCTTTGTAATCGAGATCGACCGGATTTTGCGTCGCTAACAAACACCCGAGACCAAAGGCACGCGATTGTTTAAGCAAGGTCATAAGCGGCCGCTTCGAGGGCGGGTTTGCACTCGGTGGCAGGTAGCCGTAAATTTCATCCATGTAGAGAATCGCTCGCAAGGACGAGGTGCCACTTTGCGCGCGCATCCATCCGAGCATTTGATTGAGCAGCAGTGATACAAAAAACATGCGCTCCTCATCGCCCAGATGCGCGATGGAAAACACCGACATGCGCGGCTTGCCATCGGGCGCCGTTAGCATCGAGGCGATATCGAGCGGTGCGCCTTCGAGCCATGTCGCGAAGCCTGGTGAAGCTAACAGATTGTTGAATTTCAGCGCCAACATCTGACGGTCTTTTTGCGGCAAAAATGACTCTAAATCCATGACGCCTACTTTATCAAAGGACGGCTTTTGAATGTGACGGATCAAGGTTTCCAGCGACAGATCCTGTCCTGCGGCCCAAGCCGATTGAAATACTGCGGCTAGCAATACCGCCGCAGGGCTCTGGCTATTTTCGTTAGAGAGTCCGACAAGTGACAATAACGAAGAGACCGTACTTTCAATGCGCTCGCCTAACAATTCTCCATCATCGAGTATTTCAAAAGGCGGCACTGCCAGTGAACTGAGAATCGAAACCGGAATGCCCGCCTTGCTGCCGGGGGTGAAAATATTCACATCCACGCGATCGCGGAACTGTTGCACGCGCTCGGTCGGTTGCCCCCAGTCCGCGAGTCCTTTTTTCCATTGCGTCGCAGTGCTGGCAGCATACTCATCGACGCTGACCCCTTTTTTCGCTGCATCTTCTTCATTGATCCATGGCGCAAATTCTTCCGCCGTCATGCCCGGAAACGTGAGCAATAAATTAGCGATGTCCCCTTTGGGATCGATGATGATCGCGGGGATATTGTCCATGGCCGCCTCTTCTAACAAAGCCAAGCACAATCCTGTTTTCCCCGAACCTGTCATGCCGAGCACCACGCCGTGCGTCACCAGATCTTTTGAGTCATACAAGAGCAACTCATCCGCCAGTGTTTTAGTCTCTAATTCATACGGCCGTCCGAGATAAAAACTGCCCAGCTTTTCGTAGTCGCTCACCTGTATGTCCATGAACTTTATTCTAGCACGATGCCATTTTTCGGCGAGAAAAAACCACAGCACGGCGTGACGCAAGCGACTCTTTATCTGGCAACGAGAAGTCTAACAATGCTCTGTCACGATCGAGTGGGGGAAAATTCTTGTGAATTCGATCGGAGAATGGCAGCCTAGCCACGTTATGGAAAGTCACGAAGTTCTCCGCAATGTCTTTGAAAAGGTCAGCCCCAAGGCCATCGCTTCGGAGTTAGGCATCTCGTTGTCGTTAGTCTACAAGTGGGCAGAAAAACCGAGTGTGGATGGTTCCGGCAGTCGCAATCCTTTGGATCGACTGGCGACGATCATGGAACTCAGTCAGGACGAATCAATCGTCGAGTGGCTTTGCCAGCAGGCGGGTGGCTGTTTTTTGCGCAATCCTGAGAGTTCGTGCAAACAAGGCTTCGAGGTTTTGCCGGCCACCCATGAAATCATTAGTCAGTTTTCTCAAATGCTCAGCATGATCTCGGTGGCGGCCCTCGATAATTCGATCACTTCCAAGGAAGCTTCAGAAATCCGCGATTCGTGGGATAAATTGAAAAGTTACGCCGAAGGATTCGTCCGTTGCTGCGAAGAGGGGGACTTCGATCAAATGCGAAAAATCCCCAAACCTTCCGAAGGTCCGCAACGTTTGCTGCGCTGATCGATGAAATTTTCTCGCAATCCTCGCATCCGTATTGACAGATTCAACTCTCTGCCTGAGTAATCTTCTCGCTATGAAATTTCTTACCACTTTGACAGCATGCATGATGATGGCCGGATCGATGGTTCCGCTTCAAGCCGATGAAACCACGCCTCTCGGCGAGCAAATGGAGTCGCTCAATGACGCCTTCAAAGCACTCAAAGAAGAAAAAGATCCTGTCAAAGGAGCCGCCCTTGCCCGCAAAGCTCAGGAAGGTCTGCTCAAAGGCATCAGCATCGTGCCAGATTTCATCACCGACATGATCCCTGACGCGAAGGAAAAGGAAAAAGCTGTCGCCGACTACCGCCGTCTCATGGGCGAAACTTTTGTGGTTATGTGCAAGATTGAGGCCGCTTTTCTCAACAACAAACTTGATGAAGTTGCCAAGCTCGCCAAAGACGCCACAGCCTTGAAAAAAGAAGGCCACAAGAAATACATCGAGGAAGAGTGATCAGAAAGTGGCGGAGGTCTCCGGCCTCCATGCTCTGCTGATAAAATTGCTGATAAAATACGCGTTGGTAGCCGCATGGACTCTGTACCCGATCAGTATGGAATAGTCTGATCAAGTTTACGATGCAACGCACGGATTCGTAACGCAATCCACCGTTGACGTTGAGGTGGTTTGCGCTAGTGTCGCTGTCAGCAAATTTATGAAGTCCCCTCGATCGTATGGCCTGCTTTTGGGCAGCCTTTTTGTTTTGATTTTGATTCTTTTAGTGGGCAGCCGCTGGGGGGGGGATTCATCGGTACCTGTGGAGCTTGGTAAACGTAGTGATTCTGCTCGTGTGATCGATGCGAAAGCGCAGGAAATCCCTTCGCTCGCGGACAGTGATGTTTCTTCTCTTACTCCGCCAACACCGTTGGCAGAGCAGGTGGCGCAGGAGCAAGTCGTCGTTGATCAACAGGCTCCGAAAGATTGGATCAAGCAAGTGATTGCGGAGGAATGGACGGATGGCCCGGACAAGCTCGCGGGGCGTCAGCGCGTGCGCATCGTGGTGGCGGATTTTAAATACCCGCACCTTCGTATCGAGGAGTCGGTTTCTCTCGATCCAAAAACTGGCTTGGAAACGGTCACGTTCTTGCGCGCTTCGGTGGCGGATCACTTGATGCTGGGACTAAAGCCGGGTGTAGATTTCGAACAAGCCGCCGTGGCACTGCGTGAAAAAGGTTACGCGGTGCGTGGCATCGAGCCGGGTTCTTTTATCCTTGCCGAGTTGCCAGAGTTTGCGGCAGCAGAGGATCAGTCGCAAGCCGCGGCGGACCTCGTTTTGTTAGAGGAATTTGTCAATTATGCCGAGCCGGACTATCTTGTTTTCCCCTCGCTCGCCCCGAACGATCCGGCT
>CAMDCV010000050.1 GCA_945890645.1 Akkermansia muciniphila | reverse complement strand
GTAGTGAGACGATAGGTCTTGTGAGAGTAGGTCGTCGCCAGGTATATGCCCCGCATTCAGCAATGAGTGCGGGGCTCTTTTTTGTACGTGTCTTTCCTATACAACGCTGCTAACTATCCCGCGTGGAACAAATGACAAACGAAAGAGATAATATTACAAGTTCTCTAAGTCGTTAGCGGACAGGGGCTCTTCTCCCCAAGGAAGGGAATTGAGCAAATCCTTATAATTTTTTTCATTAAAAGGACGCTGCTCGTTGAGCATGGCATCGAGTTCTTCACCAAGGCAATCCGCGATTTCTTCGCGGGATTGTGCATCGCTCATGCCAAGTTGTACCAGGCGATCAAATGCGAATTTAACATAGGCGGTCTGCGGTGAGCATAACTGCTCATCGACTGCCTGCAGCAGACCGCGTAAGATATTTGACATGATCGAATTTTGCCAATAATCCGCAATTAGGCGAGCGCCAATTGCGGATTATTTGCGAGGCGTTCGCTCAAATTGTCCCAGCCGCCTTCCTGTTGCATGTTGAATACATGCAGGTACAGTGCGACAATTTTTGGTGCGTTGTCTTGAAGAAGTTTTTCAACACCAGCATCAAGACGTTCGTTGTCGAGTGCTTTGGGTAGATCGCCGTGGATGGAACCTTTGCCGTCATGAAGGATGCCAAGTGCGTCGCAAAAGGTGCCAAGCATCGCTTGATGACCTGCCATAAACCAAGCTTGCAACAAGTGCTCACCGAGCGTGTCGGATGCTCGCAGTTGCAGGGTTTGCAAGATCCATTTGTATTGATCCGCAATTGATTTCTTAGTGACAAATACCGCACGAAGTTTGCGCGCACTGGCCAGCGAAGTTACGCAGTGTTTGTAAACATTTTTGTCGTTGGTGCGGAACCAGTCCAGCATCTGAATGACAACGGCGGGGTCAATGGCTTTGTAAATTTCGTGAGGCTTCATAAATGCGTATGCGCGCAGTCGTTTTGCTTGAAAAACCAAGATTATGCAAGCGACAAGATGAGCTCGAACGGATTATCATTGCAGCTTGCCATACGGAAAGTTAGCCCAGCTGCAAGGTGGTATCACGATAGCAGCCCGCTGCGACTTGACCCTGCTGATCCGAGGTGTTTTCAATACAAATGTTCCCTTCTAAAATGACACCATCGGCAAAGCGAACAGGACCTTTAATTTCTAGACGATCACAGGCAATCAATGATGGCATGCCGATGCCTTCTATCGCGTCGACTAATTTGTAACCATCGTCCATGACAACATCGGGTGGCACGCCCTGGCGCTCGGCGCGCAGCATGACGCGCCCATCCACGCCGACTTCGTAAGCATCCGAGCGCAGACTGAAAAGATCGGCACTTGTCTTAACGGGAGCAAAGCGACTGCGAGGCACTTCGATCGCCGCCGCACCTGCGAAGCATTCGATCGCGGCACCCATGGCTACTTCGAGTTGGATCACGGCGGTTGAGTGCTTATCGCGTGGATCGACAGTCTTGCGGTTCACGATCATCGGCAGGGGTAGCACGCCATCACATTGCTCTAACAATTTGCGCAGAGCATCGAGGCGCAGCCACAAATTGTTTGTATTGAAATACTGATGCTTATCGATGTTTTGGAATTCTTCCAAATCAGCGGAGGGACATTGTGCCACTTCCCGTAGCAGTAGTTGACCATCGGCTTGACGCACGGCGAGGTGCCCGCCTTTGCGATCGGCACTTGTGCGGCGGGTCACTTCCATGAGGAAAGGCGCACCACTTTGTGCAAAATATTCTAACAAGGCTGGCTCCATAACAGCACCGAGGTTGTCGGAGTTCGAAACAAAAGCATATTTCACGCCCGCAGCGAGCAGACGATCCAACCATCCACTGCCGACGAGCGCGGGGTATAGATCACCGTGACCAGGTGGGCACCATTCGAGTTCTGGATCTTGCGGCCACGATACGGGTGCCAGTGTGGAGGCATCGAGCTTGGGTATTTGATTTTGCATTAGCTCGACTTCGGAAGCCTCCGCAAAACCTTCATCGCGATAGCGTTGCAAGTGCGCGAGAGTGTCGTCGCTGGTGTTGAAACTATTCATCAAGAGCAGACGAACATTTTCGCCACTTGCTTGGCGCAGGTGCTGAATCTGTCGCACCATGATATCGAGAAAAGTGGCACCATCGCGCACGGAGAGAAGGCTTTTCGCCGCTTGTAGACCCATGCTGGTTCCGAGGCCGCCATTCAGTTTGATTACTACGACTTGGCCGAGCAAAGTCGGTGATGGTTCTGCTGCGGTAGCGGAAATTTTTCCCCAATCAGGAAGACCCTGTGCCGGCGTAATAGCCGATTCGGCAATAAGCCCAGACTCCTGACGAACCAGTGCTCCAAAGTTACGGCGGAATGCTTCAATTGCAGCATGCGACACAGCGGCTGCTTTCATTTTGGCTTCAACAGGTGAAAAATCGCTCATGACAAGGCCACGTTAACAGAACCCAAGCCGACTTGCCAAGGGAATACAATGTGACGGTAAAGGAGCGAAATAGCAGGGAATCAGATTCACTAAGTTGACTCACGATGCCTTCAATCTGCTAGAATGAGTTTACGTATGCGAAAATAATTCGCGAATTTGAGCAATAAATTTGATTTCTTCCGCGCCTTCTCCATCACTTGACAGTAAAGAAGTCAGCATGCTCAGTGCTTTGTTTTGGTCATCGGCATTGATGAATTTAGCTGTGCGTGTAGCGATGTATTCATTAGTGCGCTCCGCACTTTCTGTCGCTTGGCGAGCTTTTGCCATGCTGTTAAGCAAATGAATTTCTCTTGGTCGTTGAGAATCCCAACCAATAGCATTGATGGAGCGTTCAAGTTCTGATTCTTCCTTGAGTGAAATATGCGAATCAGTTAACATGGCGATGTGCAGCAAATCCAGCAGAGCTTCGCGTTGTGATTGTGTCATTGTGGAGTTATGGTTAATGATGAGAATGTTGGATAATTGAGTGCAAAGTTTATCACTTCCTCTATCTGTGAGCAATTATAAAAAGACGGTGATTTTTGCACATACACCCCTTGGGCTTGACGACATAGTGTCGATGAGTTCAGCTCTTGAGAAATCTTGTGAAAAATTTATCACCAAACCATCCTTCGCTCTATCAGATCAACACGCGGGTATGGTTGAAGCAGATTTCGTTAGAGATGGGCCGTGCGGTGACGCTTGATGATATTGCTGATCGTGAGTTGGATCGTCTGGCGGCGATGGGGTTTGATTGGTTATGGTTTCTCAGCGTGTGGGAAATCGGCGAAGTGGGCAAATCAATTTCGCGAAGCCACCCGACATGGCAAAATGACTTCCGCAACACCTTGAGCGATCTAAGTGAAGAGGACATCGTGGGTTCGGGATTTGCCATTCGCTCCTACAAAGTGGCGGAGCAACTCGGCGGCGATGCAGCACTTGCACGACTGCGGGATCGATTGCATCAGCGAGGGATGCGTCTGATGCTCGACTTCGTGCCGAACCATGGCGCGCCGGATCATCCTTGGCTTGCGAAACACCCTGAGTATTTCATTGAGGGTAGTGAGGACGATTTCGCAAGAGCGCCGCAGAATTTCATTCGAGTGCCAAGTCTAGTAGGGGAGAAAATTTTTGCGATGGGCCGGGATCCATACTTCGATGGTTGGCCCGACACGGTACAATTTAATTATGCGAATCCAGGCCTACAAGAAGCGATGTCAGGTGAGTTATCACGCATCGCCGGACAATGCGATGGTGTGCGCTGTGACATGGCAATGCTCTTGTTGCCCGAAGTTTTCCAAAATACTTGGGGTCGTACGATGGCGGAATTTTGGCCACGTGCGATTAAAGACGCGCGTTCCATCAATCCGCAATTTCTTCTGATGGCGGAAGTTTATTGGGAAATGGAGTGGGCGATGCAGCAGCAGGGATTTGACTACGCCTATGACAAGCGCCTGTATGATCGACTTCACGAAGGTCATGCACAATCAGTGCGTGAACATTTGCAGGCGGAGATGTCATATCAAAATAAGCTAGCACGTTTTCTCGAAAATCACGATGAACCACGAGCGTCGGCTACCTTCCCGCCTGAGCAACACGCGGCTGCTGCGATGATCACATTTTTCACGCCGGGATTGCGGTTGTTCCATCAAGGGCAGTTTGAAGGGAAGCTAAAACGTATTTCGCCCCATCTAGGTCGTGGTCCCCTTGAGCCCGTGAATGAATCGATTCAAGAGTTTTATGACGAACTACTCATGCTGTTGCAAAAGAAGATATTTCGCGAGGGGGAGTGGAATTTGTTAGAGTGCACTGAGGCATCGACGGGCAATCATTCCTATCAATCTTTCATCGCTTTTTCGTGGAGCGGTCATGGCGGCAAGCGCGTGGTGATAGCGGTGAATTACGCGGCGCAACCGGGACAATGTTTTGTGCGACTGCCTTTCCCTGATTTACGCGGTAAGTCTTGGAAGCTGGTTGATTTAATGAGCGATGACCACTTTGTGCGGGAGGGGGATTCGTTAGAACAAGATGGTTTGTATGTGGATATCTCTGCATGGCGGTATCATGTGTTTGAGTTTTACGAGTCCTAACCGTGGCGGCGCTTGTCAAGAGCCGCCACAGTTAGAGAAATGATTCGATCGGTTGATCGATCATTTGCATCCATGGCGTAAACTCCGGAGGAATCGGCGCGGTGAAAACTAACCGCTCATTCGTGCGAGGATGATCGATACCGAGCCGCCACGCATGCAGCATCAGACGACCCGTTTGCACGCTTTGACGCGGTGGTTGTGCATAGATGGGGTCACCAACGAGGGGGGCGTTTTTGTATTTCATGTGGACGCGGATCTGATGCGTGCGACCGGTCCGCAAATGGCACATCACGAAGGCAGTGCGCGTGGCGGCATCGCCGAAAAGCACGCGGTAATCAGTGATCGAGGCACGACCAGCAGGCGGGGTGACTACGGTCATTTTCTGACGATTGCGTGGATCGCGGCCGATGTTCGTGAAGACCGTTTCTGTGGCGGGGGTGGGAATGTTTTGCGTGACGCAGAGGTAAATTTTTTCATTCGTGCGACCAGAAAACTGAGCCACGAGGTGCTGGTGCGAGTGGTCGTTTTTTGCTACGATCAAACAGCCGGATGTATCCTTATCGAGCCGATGCACGATGCCAGGCCTTTGCACACCGCCTATTCCAGAGAGTTGTCCCTGGCAATGATGCAACAAAGCGTTCACGAGTGTGCCATCGTGATTGCCGACAGCAGGATGCACGACCATGCCGTGCTCTTTATCGATGACGATGATGTCCTCATCTTCATACAACACCTGCAAGGGGATTTCCTGTGCAGAGGCCTCAGCTGGTACGGCTTCAGGGATGGCAATGCTGATGCGGTCACCGAGCTTTACCGAGTCGCGAGGCTTTGCGGGCTTGTCATTGCAAAGAATAAAATGCTCGCGAATCAGTTCCTGAATGCGCGAACGCGAGAGGTCCGGCAAACGGCTGGCTAGCCAAGCATCGATGCGGTCTGCGCTCGGCTGATCAACCTTGAGGATCATGATGTTAGATTTCGTGCACGGGAAGGTTGGCGCATTCGTCGCGCAGTTTTTCGGCGAGCATGGTACTGAGGTAGCGCTCAGAGCTGGAGCAACCGATGGTGACAATGCGCTTTCCGGCGAACTCTGGACGCTTGGCGACTTGCATCGCGGCCCAAACGTTGGCGCCGGTGGAGATGCCGGCGGGGATACCTTCATCTTGTGCCAAAGCACGTGCGGTTTCAAAAGCATCTTCATTGCTGACTTGGATCACTTCATCGATGATATTGACGTTGAGATTTTTCGGAATGAAACCAGCGCCAATGCCTTGGATCATGTGCGGTCCAGGCGCGCCGCCGGAAATTACCGGACTAGCGGTCGGCTCGACGGCAAATGTTTTCATCGCGCAACGTTGCTTCAACACTTCGGAAACACCCGTGATCGTGCCGCCGGTGCCGACACCGGCGACAAAGGCATCGATCTGTCCTTCCGTAGCTTCCCAAATTTCTTCGGCGGTGGTTTCGCGGTGGACTTGCGGGTTAGCGGGGTTTTCAAACTGTCCCGGACCAAACGCACCCGGTGTTTCTTCTAACAATTTTTTCGCCATCGCAATCGCGCCTCCCATGCCGCGGGCACGGGGAGTGAGAACGATTTCGGCGCCGAGTAAACGCAAAAGCACGCGGCGTTCGACCGACATGCTCTCGGGCATGGTGAGGATGCAGCGGTAGCCTTTCGCACGGGCGACGAAAGCCAAGGCGATGCCAGTGTTGCCGGAAGTGGGTTCAATGATCAGACCGCCGGGTTTCAACGAGCCATCGCGTTCGGCAGCTTCGATCATCGCCTTACCGATCCGGTCCTTGACGCTGAAGAGTGGGTTGAAAAATTCTGCTTTTACACAAACCTCGGCATTCAGGCCCTTGGTCACGTGATTGAGACGGATGAGTGGCGTATTGCCGACGGTATCGACCATGCTGTTCGCGATTTTCATAATGTTTTAAAGGGTTGCTGACCATTGCTAGCATGGGCAGGGGAAAAATCACACGTTTTTTTTCGTAATGGGGAGAAGGGCTTTGTATGCCCTTGGCTTTCCTACGAAGGCAAGAAGGAAATCGTGGAGATTTTATGCTGGTAGCTCCTGTGTCCCATTTGTCACTTGCCCAAGGATTCTCTCACTGATAGATCATCTTCGATGAAATTCATTTTTCGCATACTCTGCCTTTATACTTTCGGCCTGCTGGTTGCAACAGCAGCCCCCGCTGAAGAAAGAATCTGGACTGGCGTCAATGGTAAAAACTTCCGTGGCACTTTTCTGACCTTCGAAGAAAACCGCACGAAAGCTGTCTTCATAACATCCACCAATCAACAGCTAATCATTTCTCTCGAAAACCTCATCCCAGCGGATCGCGATCTTCTTATCCCGCCCGCCGTAGTAATGCCACCGGCGCAAGCTCCCGCAGTAGCGAACGCAGGCGCGCCAGAGGGCGGTGAAGGATTTAAAAAGTTACCCGTTGCCAACCGCGGTCTTATTCCCACTCTCAAACCAAAAGATTTTGGCGCTAGCGACTATGAAGCTCTTGTCGACGCCATTTGGATCGCTCTCTTGTGGTGGGAAAAAGCTGGTATCCTCGAAGTCCCAGGGCGTGGCGATTTCGAAAAGCGCGCTGAAAAGCTTCATGAGGAACTTTCGCGTGAGATTTCGCAGGGCGGGCGCAGTTCATCAACATTGGAAGAGGGGAAACAAGGCATTGAAGCGTACTTCAAGGATGAACTCGAGGACACTGCTGGGTGCCGGGTGAAAATCTTGAAGGACAAGCCCACTGTGCCTCTTATTGCTGGTGCTCTCACCGATAGGACGGCTGTGGTGATGAAGATGTCGATGACATACGATAACGGGCGCGACTTCAGTATCGCCGCGTTATTGGAATCTTTGACCCCTGACGGCAACTTTGTTTTTCATGTCTTTGGCACGCGTTTGAATGGCACTGTCAAAACTGCTGCCGATGGCTCACAGGAATGGATCATCACCAATCGCAATGCCATTCCCGATTACTATCGCGAACAAGGTCCTCGATTTTTCTTTAACAAGGATCATTGGAACGGCCTTCTCCTCATGGATCCCTTCGTCTATGCCACCAAAGGCAAACCCGTACCACTTCCGCCTGAGCAACCTATTAAACCTGCTCAACCCGTTACACCGATTCGCTAACCCGGTCAAAGTCATCACACGCGCACACCTTGCGGGTGGTGGAAAAGATCAGTGGGGTCATACCGACGCTTGATTTTTTGAAGAAAATCGAGATTGCCAAAATACGCGCTTTGTGGATCAGCGAAGTTGCGGTCAGGGTAGTTGCAGTAGTGGCGTTTGATGCCGTGTTTCGCTAGCATCTTTTGGATGTCATCGACCGCTTGGACAACGCGTGGTTCGCGTTTTGGGTCATCCCAGTAGCCTTGGATTTCTGACATATAGCTGCAATCGCGATGCGCGAAAACGGAAGCAGCCGCAAATTCTTTATTCTGGATGGCTCCGCCGAGTGTGTTGACTTGCCAAATCACACCAGATGTTGACGCCACTTGTTGCGCGAGTGTTTCGATTAATTCTTTTAGCTGCGCAAAACCTTCTAGCATGCCGGCACAGGCGTTTTTGAATGGCAGCGGTCCACTACGTCCATAGTAGGTCTTTATCGCAGCGGGGTAGAGGGGTGCGTAGTAGCGGGTGGTGGTGGTGACGAGCTTTTCCAAGGGCTTCATCATCGCCGTGATGCGCGCTTGGCTTTTGAGGTCGGTGTGGGTGAGTAAGATCGTCAGTGATTTGCCGTTCAGCACAAACGCAGAAAAAGCATCGCGTGGCAACTGAGTCGTCGCCGCAAACCATGTTTCTAACAGAATTTTCACTTTGGCCGGGGTCAAATCATTGGTCTTGAAGCGACGGTGATACAAATGAGTGGGTGCCTTTTGTGTGCGAAAAACAAACTGCGTGACGACTCCGAAATTTCCATTGCCACCGCCACGACAAGCTTTCAATAATTCGTGATCTCCTTCGCATTGATGGACTTTGCCTTCAGCATCGATCAGTCGTATGCTCACCAATTGGTCACAAGTCAGACCATATTGCCGTGCGAGCAAGCCATAGCCGCCACCGAGCGTCAGGCCACCGATGCCCACTCCCGCGCAAGATCCCGCAGGTAAGACACGGCCTTTGGCTAACAGAAAATCATTGATCTGTCGCAACTTCGCGCCGGGTGCTACGGTGAAAATCTGTGTTTTTGGTTCAAGCGACATGGCATTCATGTTCGATAAATCGAGCGAAAGTGAGTCGTCGGCCATGCAATAGCCTTCGAAGCAGTGGCCACCACTTTTCATCGAAATGGTTTTCTTTTGTTCCCGCGCCCACTGGATGCCCGCCCGCACATCGTCCTCGGTGAGGCATTTTTTTACCGCAGCGGGTTTTGGTTTCAATCGACTATTGAATAAAGTACAGGCTTGCCGATAACCGACACTATCAGGCAAATCGACCAAAGCTTTTGCTGTTACCTCCTGTCCACTCGCCCACGGCATTAATAACGCAGCACTTCCTAGCTTAAGGAAACGACGACGATTGCTAGAAAAGTCTCGCGGAGTGTGAGTGCTCATGATGGTGCTTCTTTATCAGCAATACGGATCAGGAGCGAGGTATTTCCTGCTTTGACAGTGGGGTTTTACCCCATAGGCATAACAGTAGCACTGGGCTAGTCTTACATGATTTATGAACACGGACCAGACTTCCCCAATCGCATCACAAATAGAAACAGCGCTCCGGTCTGATTCGGCACGTCTCAAACAATTCGATCGAGACTTTGGTGTGACCATGCGGAGAGCGCGTAATCTCGGTTTAGAGCAAAAATTTACCCAAGAATGGGATTCGACATGGTTGCAGCGGTGGGGCATCGTGGATGGTCATCTAGTTACAATCAGTGGATTGGTGAATACCATGGATGAGGCCATCAACAGCACGCTCAGTGATCGGCTTAATATAGCGTTGCAGGCATGGGAATCGATCCATCTCGAAGGCGTTCATTTAGTGGAATCCATGCGTGATATCCGACTCCAAGCGAGTGCCTTGAATCCCGCAGCCCGTGCGGAATGGAATCTTCTATCGACGGCATATAATGCCAACTTGGAAAACTTGAACGCCTGCTCCCGTGCCTTGCGAGTGAAGCTCGGAAAGCAGATGGACCATCCCCAAGCCGATGCGGATCTTCCAGTAACACGTTCACTAGAAGAGGAGAAAGACGTGAAAATTAACAAGAGTGATCTTGATGCAGCGGCGTTAGAGCTGGATAAAGAGCATCACCAAGCAGGCGGCGTCTTGGATGTCATCAAAGGCTTGTTCTTATGGGTTGAATCGCCGGAAGAGCGAGTGAAGAGTGATCAGGCGGCGGAATCAACGCCACTTGTTGAGCACATAAAGTGAGGTAAGCAAAGTTAGAAGCACCAAACCGCCGATAAACAATGGCGACTTCGAGGGCGATTTCTGTTTAAGCGTGTTGCTTGTCGTTGAGCTAGTGTCTTGATTTGCGCTGGCATCGTCATTTTGAGTGTTAGCTGGCATATTTATGAAATTCTTGCGCTCATGCCATCGCTCGTTCATTGTTTTGACCATTGATTTGCAATATTCGCTCTTTGATGCTTCTTGAGAGTTTACATAGCTGAGAAGTCGGCTATCTAACACGCGCGATGCGCCTCTAAGATATTGAGAAAAAGTTCCATGATCATGACTGTGGTAATCTAATATTTCTATGATCAAGTCGACACATTCATCGCGATTAAATTTTTCACCTGATTCATCAAATCTAGCGATTAGCTTGCCGAAAACAATTATAGTTCCTGATAAATTCGTTTTATAATTTTTTCTAACATAGTCACAAAGTATAGGCATGTCGTCGGGCTTGAAACTTTCAAACAATTCCTTTTCGAATTGCCTTTCCCCCTCAGATCTGCCTGAATGCCCTGGAACATTAAGATAAATAAATTTAGTAACAGCTGGTGAATTTGGTGACATCTCCTGGCCCATTGCAATGCTTTGGAGTAACACAGCGATAATTAAAAAAAATTTATTCATTGGTTTTGTATTGGTGCAAAAAATCTCTCCTCATGAATTTGCGTCTCCTGCACAATGTTAAAACGTTTTTCGTCGCTGATCTTTGTGCTTGCGTTCAGCTAAACTTAATTTCTGCTGAAGCCTATCACAGCATCGACTTCGAGGCGAATGATGCTGAATGGATTCACTCCCTTTTTCGAACAGATTTGGAGCCTCAAATTATGGCCGTGGGAGCAACACATTATGTTATTGTTAGCGGCAGTGAACTTACTCATCCGACAAAAGCACTTCGCCACCTGCGCTGCGGAGGTGGAAGGTTTTGGCGGAGAGTTCGTGGAAGGCTTTGATGGAGCGGACGGTTTTGCTTTTCACGCGCATCAGCACCGAATGCGTGCGGGCGACGCTGCCATTCACTTCGACGCCGCGCAGCAGTGGACTATCGGAAATGCCGGTGGCGCAAAAGAGGATGCGGTCGCCTTTGGCGAGGTCGCGCGAGAGATAGACGCGATCGAGATTGGGACCGAATCCGCAATCGATGAGCGATTGTTTTTCCTCGGCATCGCGGGGCCAGATTTTGGCTTGGAGGCCACCGCCCAGACAGCGCATGCCGGCGGCGGAAAGAACGCCCTCGGGTGAGCCGCCGATACCGACGTAGAGATCGACGTTGCTCGTTTTTAATGCAGGCGCGATGGCGGCGGCGATGTCGCCATCGGAGATCATGCGCAGCTTGGCGCCGATGCGACGCACGGCATCGACGTAAACGGCATTGCGAGGTCGATCGAGCACCATGACGACAACGTCGCGCACGTCCTTGCCGAGAATTTTGGCGGTGATTTTGATCACTTCTTCGGTGGGAGCTTCGACGGAGATCGGCAGGCTGGCATCGGCCATGAAAGCGCGTCGCACTGGTTCGGGGTAGGCGAGTTTTTCCATGTAGAAGGCGGGAATGTCTTCGAGCGCATTTTCGCCATCGGCAGAAGGCATGGCGGCGGCGATGCAACTGACCGCATTGCCCATGCCCTTGCTGACGTTGGTGGTGCCATCAACGGGATCGAGCGCAATATGAAACAGCGGCGCACCGGGTGCCCAAGTGCCGACTTTTTCGCCTTTGAAAATGCCGGGCGCTTCGTCCTTGATGCCTTCCCCGATCACGACCTCGCCGCGCATTTCCATGAGGTCGAACATGCCGCGGATCGCATCGCAGGCATCGGCATCGGCGAGTTCTTTTTCGCCGCGTCCCATCCAGCGGTGGGCCATTAGCGCGGCGCCTTCGGTCGCGCGGAGGAAATCCATTTCAAAAATGCGTTCGGGATCGTTCATGGTGTTAGACGAATGTTCTTGCTAGAATTTGCGACTATGCTGATTCACCTGCTGAAAATAGCAAGCGGGATTGTGCCCATAACGCTACGGACAGTGCTTACTCACGAAATGCGGAGACGGAAAGGCCGCGAGAGAAAAGCAGTAAATAGGGGTGATGACTGTTCACTCCAAAAACTCTGCGCTATTGTCTGCGAGCTCCGTTGTTTTGATTTTCGTTAGATTGCCAATTTACCATTCTTTAATCGTTTGCTCTAGGGCTTCCAGCGTGAAATCGATGTCTTCTCTCGTGTGGGCCAGTGAAAGGAAACCAGTTTCGTAGGGGCTCGGGGCGATGTAAACGCCCTTGTCGAGCATGGACCAAAATAACTTGCGGAACAGCTCGAGGTCCTGTGTTTTGACGGAGTCGAGATTGATGATTTCCTGATCGGTGAAGAAGAGACAGAACATCGAGCCGACGCGGTTGAAGCGATGCGGGATGCCTTTTTCCGATAGTATGATTTCTACACCTGCTTGGAGGTAAGCACCGATTTCATCGAGTCGTTCGTAGGCGCCTGCTTTGTCGAGCTCGTGCAATTGAGTGAGACCCGCGACCATTGCCAGTGGATTGCCGCTGAGTGTTCCCGCTTGATAGACGGGACCGAGCGGGGCGAGGTAGTCCATGATATCGGCTCTCCCGCCGAAAGCACCCACGGGCAAACCACCACCGATGACTTTCCCAAAGCACGAGAGATCGGGACGAATGTTTTCCAATCCCTGCACACCAGCTTTGCCGAGTCGGAAGCCGGTCATGACTTCATCGAAGATCAGCACCGTGCCGTTTTCTTCTGTGATATCGCGGAGGAATTGCAGGAAGCCGTGTTGTGGTAAAATGAGACCCGCGTTTGCGGGATAAGGCTCGAGAATCAACGCGGCGATTTGTCCTTCCCATTGGGCAAATGCAGCCAGCACCGCGGCTGTATCGTTGAAAGGCAGCACAATCGTTTCTGCGGCAAACGCCTTTGGCACACCAGCGGAATCAGGCTCGCCCTGCGTCAAAGCGCCGGAACCAGCGGCGACCAGTAAAGAGTCGCTGTGACCATGATAACAGCCATCGAACTTGATAATTTTATCGCGCTTGGTAAAGCCACGAGCGAGTCGGATCGCCGACATGGTGGCTTCGGTGCCGGAGTTCGTCATGCGGACTTTTTCCACTGAGGGCACCCAGGATGTGACCATCTGTGCCATTTCGACTTCGTGCTCGTTCGGGATGCCGAAAGACAAACCATTTTTCGCAGCTTCTTGAACGGCATCGATCACCGCCATTGGGGCGTGGCCAAGGATTGCAGGACCCCAAGTGCCGATGTAGTCGATGTAGCTTTTGCCGTCGATGTCTTCGATGCGACTGCCTTTGGCACGACGGACGAAAAACGGTTCGCCGCCGACATTGCGAAAGGCGCGGACAGGGGAGTTAACGCCGCCGGGAATGAGTTCTTTGGCAGTTTGGAAAAGTTTTGCGGAGAGTGGGTAACGCATGACGAGGACCTATTGTCGGGCAATTCCCCTGAGGCTGCAACTCTGTTTGCAAAAAATGAATGCCAGTTGTCGACTTAATCAGCGAGGCTTACGTCAAAATTGGTTTCACGATGTGCCCAGCGATATCGGTTAGGCGGAAATAGCGCCCCTGGAATTTGTAGATCAGTTTTTCATGATCCACGCCCATAAGGTGCAGCATCGTGGCGTGAAGATCGTGTACATGCACGCCGCCATCGAGAATGTTGTAGCCATACTCATCAGTCAATCCATGGGTCATGCCCGCTTTCACGCCTGCTCCCGCAAGCCAGATGCTGAAGCAGCGCGGATGGTGATCGCGACCGTAGTTGTTACCACTCATTTTTCCTTGGCAATAGGCCGTGCGTCCAAACTCACCGCCCCAAACGACTAGTGTGTCATCGAGTAAACCTCGACGTTTCAAATCCATTACCAACGCTGCCGATGCCTGATCGGTTTGTTGGCATTGAGTGGTTATGCCGCCCACTACATTCCCATGTTGATCCCAACCTTGGTGGAACAATTGCACAAAGCGCACATCGCGTTCGATCAATCGACGTGCCAACAAACAGTTCGCCGCATAGGTGCCGGGCGTTTTAGAATCGGGTCCGTAAAGGTTAAATGTTTCCTCCGTTTCATCGGAGAGATCGGTGGCATCGGGCACACTGGTTTGCATGCGGAAGGCCATCTCGGCCTGCGCAATGCGGGCATCGATCTCAGGGTCGAGCTCGTGAGCGGCTTGATCGCGATTCAATTTTCCTAAGGCATCGAGCATGTTGCGTCGCACGTGGGGTGACACCCCCTCAGGATTGGTGAGATAAAGCACAGGCTCTTTTCCGGAACGAAATTGCACGCCTTGATGCTCGCTCGGCAGGAAACCCGAATTCCACAAACGCGTGTAAAGCGGCTGATCTCGACGCGCGTTTTTCGATACCAATACGATGAACGCTGGCAAGTTGTGATTCAAGCTGCCAAGCCCATACGAGGCCCACGAACCCATCGAAGGACGACCAGGAATCTGACTGCCAGAGCAAAAAAACGTGATCGCCGGATCGTGATTGATCGCCTCGGTGTGCATGCTGCGGATCACACAAATCTCATCGGCGATCTTCTGCGTGTAGGGCAAGATGTCGCTGATCGCCGTGCCGCATTTTCCGCTCTTGGTAAATTTCGTGAACGATCCCGCCATCGGCAAGAGGCTCTGATTGCCGCTCATCGTCGAGAGGCGTTGATTGCCGATCACCGATTTCGGCAAGGCTTTGCCGTGGCCTTCGCGCAGCAGCGGTTTGTCGTCAAAAGTTTCCAAATGAGAGGGCCCACCCGCTTGGAACAGATAGATCACGCGCTTGACCTTGGCGAAATGATGGGGTGCCCCAAGAATGCCCGTGGTTGATGCCGCTGCCTGGCCGGTGCCAAACATCTGCGCCATCGCCATCGCACCGAGACCGAGTCCCGTACTGCCAAGGAAATGCCGCCGCGTCTGCGTCATCAGTTGGTCGTAGGTAGGAAGGGAATGTTTCATGGCGAAAGGCGAGCGGAACAACAATAGCGCACTAAAGAGGATTTACCACGCACAGAAATTATTCATCAAACTACGCTGGCATCAACGCGAACATTTCATCGTCCCTTCGCCGAAATCAACGTCGGGGCTCCAGCTTGTCTCATGTTTTCCACCAATTCGCAATTCGTCGATTCCCTTCTAAGCGCTTGACTCACTGACCATCTTCAACAAACTTTTAGCCATGTCGCAAACCTTCTCGCTCAAACCCCAAATCGCTCTCGGTGTCGTTCCTACTCACCTCGGATTTATTGATGCCCTCGTGCCTGACTCGAATGGCTCGTTCCCTCGTGAAAACGATGGTCGCATCGCGATCGTCGCGGAGATGGATCGCATCTGCGCACTGGCACCCGTGCGTCCCAGTTGCGTGCAGATCTCTCTTTTCCCTGGCACCAGCGCTGAAGATATCGCGGAAATGATGACCGGCCTCAAGGCTCTCGATCTCGACGTTCACCTCATCATGATGGTCGGCGGTGCGAACCCGATGAACCCTGCCGATGAAGACACTGTCGTCGCCCAGCTCGTGCCTTCTCTCAAAGCCGCCATCGAACACGGCGCGGTATCGGTAGCCTCCACCTCCATTGAAGAGTGGATGAACGGACCGGCGGATATGGATCTCGACACCGCCATTGCGCAAAATGTGAAACTCCACGTCCGCGCGGTGAAAGAAGCGGGCCTGCTCGATTCCTCCATCACCGCATGGCACATCGAATTCCTCCGCCCCGTCGAATTCAAGACTTTCACCAACATCGAGCGTGCATGGGCATTCATCAAGGCGATCAACAAGGAACTCGGCCGCGACTACTTCAAGCTCCTCATCGACTCCGCTCACATGGGCGACTCCGGCCTCTCCATCGCCGAAAATGAGCGACTCATCGCCGAGCTCGCGGCTGCGGGTCACATGGGAATTTTCCATGCCTCGGCGAAAACCACCCGCGGCTGCCTCAGCACCGACGATGGCTGGATCGGCGCCACTCTCTCTGCCGCCGCCCGCACGGGAAAACTCGAAACCGTTTTTGTGGAAGCCTTCCGCCACGACGATCCCGCCCTGCAAGCCCTGCGTGATGCAGTTCCTGGTCATGGTGTCGATACCTGCGACGGTCGCACCTACACCCAGGTCATCATCGACGGCCTGGTGGATACCGCCCGCCGCTTGAACAACCTCAAAGCACGCGGCTTTCTTGATTGAGCATCCCTGAGAGATGGGGACAGCCGTCCCTATCTCGGGATTTTTTCATCTTGTTTTGACAAAATAGCTAAAATAGCTATTTTGTCTCAAATGAACAAAATCTACACTACCCACGACCAGCCCTGCCCCCGTGTGCAAGAACTGCCCACCGTCACGGCCACCCAACTGAAGCAATCGACCGCCGATGTTCTCGATCAGGTCAGTGCCGGTAAACCCGTCGCGATCACCCGCCACGACAAAGCCCGCGTTGTCCTCATTTCCGTGGAGCAATACAATGAGCTGATCTCCGATCAAAGCCATCTGCTCTCTGATCTGAAAAAGGAATACCGCACCATGCTGGACGAAATGCAGTCGCCGGAACAGAAAGCGGCTGCGCTACGCGCATTCAACGCCACCCCCGAGGAGCTTGGTGCCGCCGCCGTGAGAGGAGCACAACAAAGCGCCGCACAACTGCCATGAGCGATACTCCCCATCTCTACGTGCTCGCCGGAGTCAATGGAGCGGGTAAATCCAGCATCGGCGAATCGATATTTCGCGCCGAAGGATCCGCAGTTTTCAACCCCGATACCGTCGCGCTAAAAATCCGCGCCCTCCATCCTGACATCTCTGCCGCCCAGGCCAACGGTCACGCCTGGCAAATCGGCAAAGAATTGTTAGAAGAAGCCATCGCCCAGAAACGCGACTATCGCTTCGAGACCACGCTCGGCGGTCGTAGCATCGCGCGCTTATTGCAAACGGCCGCGCGCGAGGGCCACCAACTGCACATCTGGTTCTGCGGATTGGAAAGCCCGGAACTCCACCTGCGTCGCGTGCGATCCCGCGTCAGCCGCGGTGGTCACGACATCCCCGAAGAAAAAATTCGCGAACGCTGGAATAGCAGTCGCGAGAACCTCATCCGCCTGCTCCCCGCCCTTCATCACCTGCGCCTCTACGATAACTCCACCGAAGCCGATCCCGCCAAAGGTCAGGCACCGTGCCCACGTTTACTACTAGAAGTGAAATCACGCAAAATCACCGCACCCTCGGATTTATCAAACGCCCCCGAATGGGCACAGCCCATCATCGCCGCCGCCATTCATCTGCACAAGGCGATGTCGTGAAGTGGAACTTGATCTAACGATTCGTCACGACGGCATCGGAGGTGAGTATCATCCGCAGTGCTAAAGAATTTTGATAATTTGTCTGCCCCCTTTTCACACCTTTCAGGACTGACCCTAGAGACTAGAGAGGCTTGCGCATCTTCACGCCGAAGCTGTGGGATGACTGTGAAAAAAACTCTTGATTTGGTCTGATACTTCTGACCCCACTCAAATGCAACAAGCTTGTCAAGAGGCCCCCTGATACCCATCAACGAAGACAGGTTATGCAGGCACTGCCGAGCCACTCCTATAGTTAGGGCTTGGATGATAATAGTGTTGCTGCTGGGGCGCATTTTGCTGATTGTATTCACGAAGCGCCTCATCCCAGGAGTCTAAATCAGCTGCTGTACAGCTCGATAAGGCAGTAACAGCCAAAACGTAAAGTACTATATAATTTCTCATATTATTTAACAAGAGCTAATGCAAAACGAACATAAATAATCAGCCCGCTATCGTCAATAAAGAGGAATTTGCAGCTTATTTGCGAAGCGGACTGATTGGTTATAAATCTTCAGATTTTAATGCAACAACTTCAGTCACCTTTGCCACCGCTGCGATCACCATCGTGTTTTTCTTTAGAACCTTGCCCGGCACCTGAACTGTCTTGTCGGCTTTCTTCCCGCTCACCTTCCTTGGCAAAAAGTCCATTCGAGGCAAATAATAACAGAGACAATGTGATTACGATTTTTTTCATTTTTTTATTTTTAATTGGAGCTTCCTGAATAACGCGAAAAGCCTTTAGCTATCAATCGATGCTGGCATGATTGCCTCACACAAATGCACGGAATTGCACATTTCGTCGCAAAAATCCGTGCACCTCTCACGTAACAGAGTGGCATGTATCGTGCACAACCCCAG
>CAMDCV010000049.1 GCA_945890645.1 Akkermansia muciniphila | reverse complement strand
GACTTCACTCGATGATCTGACTCAGAGCACTTGCACGAAAATCGCAAAGAATCTCAATGATCGGCCTCGAAAACGCTTGGGATTCAAAACACCTAGCGAGATATATTATGGCCTACCGGTTGTCGCACTTCAAACTTGAAACTATTCTTAAATTATTTCAGTCGGTATGCTCTAAACTCACAGACCATGCGCGATCAGCACGAAACTTGATGGTGTATCGAGTTCCACCGTAACCCGTATCAAACCAATAAATCAAATCTTCATCCTTACCAGGCTTGGCCTTGATTCCATAGTCGCTAATGGTAGCTGGATCACCTAGTATCGCAAGAACCTCACCTCTTGTCTTGTGTAAAAAGGATATCTTAGAAAAGAGTCGGTTGGCAGATCCAATCGCTTTGGCAGACGAGGCTTTTACCGTCTTGTTGGGTTGCGTCGATCCCATTGGGATCTCGGTAGTGTCCCGCAACTGTCGAATATCTTCCGAGTATTCTTTGTATGGATCTTCAGCGGATAGCGCCCCCATTGTCGCCATTAATGCGATTGATGTGATTACTATTTTCATTTTATTCTGCACAACAGTGTTTATTCGTAGGTACTTAGCATGTTATATCAGAATTCTGCTACAAATGGAGAAAAACAGCCGAAGCTTGTTGTGACATGACTTTTTGATTGGGTGTGTGTCGCGTAAAAGGTGGAGCCTAACGCGATCGCAGAGAGTTCCACGCCTTTTTCGCTTCCAAACTGGAGAGTAATTACTTCTTCTTTTTCGGTGGTGCTTTTTTAGGGGCGACTTTGGGCTTCGGTGGGGCTGGTGGCGGGGGAGATATTTTCATGATTTCGGCATCGCTCAACTGCGCGTCTTTGTTGGTATCATATTTTTTTAGCAATGGGTCCTGCGGATTGTCTTTGAAGGCATCTTGGATCGTCCGTGCTTCTGTCACATTGAGGATTTTGTTTTGATCCAGATCATATTTTTTCATGGCATCCGAGGGGCCTGCGGGTTTGGCGGCGGGCTTGGCGGCAGGTTTGGCGGCAGGCTTCGGTTTTGGCTTGGGTTGTGGTTTCGCAGGCGGTTTTGGTGCTGGCGGCGGTTCGGCCATAGCACACGGAGAGACAATGGCGCTGAGGCACAGAGCGATCACGCGGACGATGAGGTGGGTTTTCATATCGGAATAAAAATGGATGGTGTAACTGTGTGATGACAAGCGTAAATTTTTTGCGGTGATGTTTTGAATTGAGGGGCAGGGAGGCCAGACTTTACTTCGTCCCGCTGAGCGGGACTACGAAGGGCGAGAGTCCTCCGCCACGTTTTTTCATGTCGGGGATTGATCGTGATGCATTTTGCGACTAGGGTCGCGGCTATGTATCTGGATGCGAATGCGACGACCCCCCTGGCCGAGGAAGTCTGGGCGGCGATGCTGCCGTGGTGGCGCGAGGGCTTTCACAATCCGTCGAGCACTCATACGGGTGGGAAAAAAGCGCGGGCGGCGATCGAAGAAGCGCGGGCGCAGGTGGCGGAGTTGATTGGGGCACGGGAGGATGAAATCGTTTTTACGAGTGGCGGTACGGAAGGGATCAATGCTGTCTTGCAGAGCTGGGATCGCATGGATCAGGAGGGGAATTTTCTCACTACCGCCGTGGAGCACAGTGCGGTGTTGCGCACTGGGGCGGCACTGTCGCGAACCATGGCGCTCTGCGGAGTGGATGCTCTGGGTGCCTTGGATTTCGAGCAATGGCGTGAAGGTCTCGCAGGTGCGGCGTTTGCCTCGGCGATGGCGGTGAACAACGAGACGGGCGTGATTTTCGATTGGCAGCGGGCGGCGCTGTTGGCGCACGAGCAGGGCAAAGCGTTCTTTTGTGATGCGGTGCAAGCGATGGGAAAAATCCCCTTGTCCGTGGCGGATACGGCGGTGGATGCGATGGCACTCTCGGCGCATAAATTTCATGGGCCGAAAGGCGTGGGGGCGCTGTACTTGCGTCGCGGCACGAGTTTTTCCCCGCTATTACGCGGCGGCGGGCAGGAGAGGGGAATGCGCAGTGGTACGGAACCGGTGGCGGCGATTGTCGGCATGGGAGCGGCGGCGGCATTGGCAAAGCGGCAACTGGAGCAGAAGGTGCCGGATGCGATCGCGGCGATGCGTGATGCATTTGAGCAGTTGGTGCTGGCGGGCACCAGCGGAGTCAGTGTGAATGGTGATCTTCGCTCGCGCTTGCCGAATACGAGTCATTTGTCGCTCGCGGATTGTGAGGCAGCAGGTTTATTAATTTTGTTAGATGAAAAAGGCGTGGCCTGTTCGGCGGGGTCGGCGTGCATGGCGGGCAAGCAACAGCCGTCCCACGTGCAGAAGGCGATGGGATTTTCCGATGCGCGCGCAAAGAGCAGTTTGCGCGTGAGTTTTTGTTATCAAAATACCATGGAGGAAACGCTACAAGCGGCGAGGCATGTCATCGCTGCTGTCGAAAAACTCCGCAGTGTGCAAGGTGCGGGCGTGGGTCCGGTGGTGATTTATTCCTCTTAAGCGAAAGTCATGCAGCTACCCACCATGGAACAACGGTTGCGGTGTCGGGAACGTCCTGCGGGCATGGCGGTGATGCGTCAGCAGTGGGCGGATTTATTGATGATACACAGCCGCTACGATGCCGAAGCGATTCAAGCGCGTTTGCCCGTGGGCTTGTTTGTGGATCGATTCGATGGCGATGCGTGGTTAGGGATCGTGCCCTTTTCGATGAATCGCATCCGTCCGATTTTTTCGCCGCCGGTGCCGGGGATTTCGTGGTTTTTGGAATTGAACGTGCGCACCTATGTTCATGCTGCCGATGGCACGCCAGGTGTGTGGTTTTTCTCGTTGGATTGCAATCAAGCGCTGGCGGTGCAACTGGCGCGGCGCTTGTTTCATTTGCCGTATGAGCAAGCGCGGATGAAGCTGAAGCGGGAAGGGGATATGATCGATTACCAATGCGGTCGGGTGTCGGCAGGTGGGCAGATGGCGCACTACGACTACCGCCGCTGTGAAAACGGTCAACTGGCGGCACCGGGCAGTTTGGAATTTTTTCTGTTGGAGCGTTACTTGCTTTTTGCAGCAGATACTTCGGGGCAAATTTACAGCGGGCAGGTTCACCATAATCCTTATCGATTTCAGAACACCGACGATGCTCGATACTCCGCTCTGCCACTGAAATGGGATGGTTTTTCCCTTGAGCCATGGCGCGTCGAATCCGTGTTAGCGGTCGAGTCGGTGAACGTGGAAGTTTTCCCCCTAAAGCGGCATCGAAAAGACAGGCCATAATCGTTATAATTCCAAACAAACGGGACGCGGGCAGACGTTATTACTTTATGAAATATCCGCTGGCTTTGTGTCGGGGATTTATTACACTGTGAAAAGCCGCAAGTAACGTATGTCTGATCCTACTTCTTCTCCGCAAACGCAAGCCATTCCGGACAGTTTGAAACTGTTGTTGGCGGAATACCGACGCAAGCTCTGGCGCATCAAAATCACCGAGGCCGTTCTCGCTGGTGTGATTGGCCTCGTGTTATCGTTCTTGCTGGTGTTTGTGTTGGATCGTTTCGTGCAAACGCCGGCGATGCTGCGGCTTGCGATTTTGCTCGCTGGCACTTCTCTGTTTGCCGTTTTCGCGCCGCTCTGGATGCGCCGCTGGGTTTGGGGCCATCGTCGTGAGAATGAGCTGGCCCGTTTAATCGCGCAAAAGCATCCCGACCTCGGCGACCGCTTGCTTGGTATCATCGAACTGCAAGAGCAACACGAAACCAAAGACTCGCTCTCCCCGCGCCTGCGCATGGCTGCCATGGAGACAGTCGCTGCGGATGCGGAAAAGCAAGGCCTGCAATCAGCACTGCCACACTCGTGGGCAAAAAAAGCGTTTCTCTTCAGCTTCCTCTTACTCGCCGCCGCCACGGCTGCATTTTTGCTAGCGCCCAAGGCAAGTATGAATGCGCTGCAACGCTGGGCCATGCCCTTGCAAGATAACGAGCGTTATACATTTACTAAACTCGATCAAGTGCCGAAATCTCTCGTCGTGCCCCATGGTGAGGCCTTTGATCTTTTCATCAAACTCAGTTCTGATTCCGAATGGACTCCTGCCACTGGCGAAGTCCGCATCGGTGCCAACGAGCCTGTGTCCGCCCCGCTCAAGGATAGGCAGTATGTTTTTTCGCTGCCCGCGCAACACACGCCTGTGATTCTTGCACTCACGATTGGCGATGCCCGCCATTCGATTCGCATTGAACCTACCTTGCGCCCGGCCATTGATCTTGCGACTGCAACCTTGCGCTATCCCTCCTACCTGCAGCAGCCCGATGAGACGATTGATTTGAAAACGGGAGTCGCCACCGCGGTCGAGGGTTCGACTTTGGAATTCCAGTTGACGGCAACTCGCTCCTTGGCAAGTGCTTCGTTAGGTCCGATCGGACATTTGCCTGATCCTGAAAAGCCAAAGCCCACCACTCCCGCTCCGGGTTTTAGTGCCGAACTCAAGGTGAATGGGAATCAAGCGATTTCAGCACCGATTCCCGTTGCGAAAGACTCTTATGATGTGCCGTTTGCTTGGAAAGATACGTATCAATTGCAAGGCGACAGCGGCTTTCGTTTACGGGTCGAAGCGATTCAAGACAATGCGCCGTCGGCTTACATCCAAGGCATTGAGCGTCAACAAGTGATGTTGCCCGAGGAAACGCTCGACTTCGAAGTGTTGGCAGAAGATGACTTTGGTCTCACGGAAATCGGTTTGGAGTGGCAAGGCGAGGCGGGCGCCGTTGCGATTCCCGACTCACTGGCCCAAGGATCACTCAAGCTCCTCCCTGGCGGACCGGGCAATAAGCGTCTGATGCAGGCCACTTCGTTTTGTCCCGCTGCCATGAAAATTGGCCCCCAGAAGTTGGTGCTTCGCGCCTATACCAAAGATTACTATCCTGACCGCGCGAAAGTGTATTCGGAACCCATCACTCTGTTCATTCTCACGCGCGATGAACATGCGCAGATGCTGAAAAATCAATTCGATCGCATTGTGGGCGAGCTCGAAGACGCTACCCGTCGGGAACAAAACGCCCACGAGGAAAACCAGCGCCTTGAGCGCATGACCCCTGAAGAGCTGCAGAAAGAGGAGAATCGCAAACGCCTCGAAGATCAGCAAAAAGGAGAACAAGAAAATACGCAGCGCATCGAAGATCTCGAAAAGCGCATGGAGCAATTGCTCAAAGATTCGACCCGCAATGGTGACATTGATAAGGAAACCATGAAAAAAATGGCGGAAACGATGAAGTCGCTTGGTGAGTTGTCGAAAGAGGACATGCCGAAAGTCGAGAGCAAACTCGGTGATTCGCAGCAACAAAACAACACCCCCGAGCAGTCGAAAAAGGATGTCGAGAAAGCCGTAGAAGAGCAGAAGAAAGTCCTCGAAAAAATGCAGAAGACTTTGGAGAAAGCGCGCGATGCGAACAAGGATATGGAGGCCTCCACTTTTGTCAATCGCTTGAAAAAAGCGGCCGCTGAGGAGGATGGTATTGCAGCAAGCTTGATCGAGTTTTCCCAGAAAAGTGCGGGCATGGCGATTGCTTCCGTCGATCCCAGTGTGTTGACGATGCTCAACCAAATGGATCGTAGACAAGGGAACAACGCCGCGGATGTTCGCTGGATTCAAGAAGACCTTGGACATTTCTACACCCGTACGAACAAAGACATTTACAAACAAGTTCTGGAAGCGATGCGCGAGCAAAGTGCTGGTGCGAGCATTGATTCGTCATTGGAAGAATTGCGCGAGTTGATGAAGAAGAACCACACTTTCCGCGCCGCAAACACGGCCACATTCTGGTCGGGCAAGCTCAAGGACTGGGCAAAAATGCTCGAGGGCGACAAAGATGCTGGCGAAGGTGGCGAAGGCGGTGAAGGTGGCGAAGGCAATCCGGAAGACGAAGACTTTGAATTCATGCTACGCGTGATGAAGCTGATCCAACAAGAACAAGACCTTCGTGCCACGACGCGCGCACTGGAAGAACTCAAACGCTCGGCAGCCCTGCCCTAACAATTTTTATAAATCACCATGAAACGATCAATCACGCTATTTGCCTGCCTCTCTATGGGGCTGCTTTCCGCACAAGAAGTGCCTAAGAAAGATACGGCTGAAATTCTTTCCGAGCATCAGCAAGGGGCGAAGAAAACTTCTGTGAAGCAGGACGAGTTGGCGGGAGATGTGCAGCAACTGCGTCTCGAACAAACCAACCCCGAAGTCATCGCACTACTCGATGAAGTCGAAGTCATCATGGATGAGGCCAGTGAAAATTTGTTAGATGCCAATACTGGTGGCGATACAATCGCAGCACAAACCGAGGTCATTGAAAAAATCTTCGAAGCTGCGAAAAAGAAGCAGCAACAAGGGCAAGGTGAAGGAAAACCACAGCAAGGCGAAGGCGCCCAAGGCATGATGGAAATGATGAAGCGCATGATGGGCGAAGGCGCTGAAGGCGATGAAAAGAAGCCGGGTAAAAAACCAGGCAGCAAGCCGGGCGATGGTCAGACTGGTGACTCCGATACTGCCAACTCCGCCGTCACAGGGAATGGCGGGGGAGAGAAATCCCAAGAACGTCGCGTGCCCAAAGCATCGGGAACCACTGGTCAAGATTTTCCCGAAGAATACCGCAAAGCACTGGACGCCTACAATCGCGCCCTCTCCAAGTAACGATCATGTCATATCTCGAACTCCGCAAACTCGAAACGCATTTTACCAAACACGCGGGTAGCCTCTTCGCACCACGCACCGAAGTCATTCGCGCGGTCGATGGTGTTTCGCTATCCATCGAAAAAGGGGAAATACTTGGCCTTGTGGGTGAATCCGGTTGTGGCAAATCTACGCTTTCCCGAACCGTGATGCAATTGATCCCCGCGACCGCAGGAGAAGTCATGCTTGCCGGGGAATCGCTGACACATCTGAGTCATCATCAAGTGCGTCGTCGTCGTCTCGATTTCCAAATGATCTTTCAGGATCCTTATGCCTCACTAAACCCGCGTATGACGATTTTCACGACCTTGGAAGAGGCAATGAAACAGCGTCACCCCCAACTCGGCAAAGCAGAGCTTTACCATAAAATCATCACTCTCATGGAAACGGTAGGTCTCGATCCCGCGGTGATGAAAAAATACCCGCACGAGTTTTCGGGCGGTCAACGCCAGCGCATTGCGATTGCCCGCGCCCTCGCACCAGAACCGAAACTCATCATCGCCGATGAACCCGTTTCCGCGCTCGATGTTTCGATCCAATCGCAAATTCTCAATTTGTTGAAAAAACTGCGCGATGAGTTTCAACTCACGATGATTTTCATTTCGCATGATCTGGGTGTCGTTCGCTACATCGCCGACAATATCGCGGTCATGTATCAGGGGAAAATTGTGGAATATGGGGAAGCGGAAAATGTCTTCCATCACCCGCAGCACGAATACACCAAGCGCCTCCTCAATTCGATTCCGAAACTCCCCGCATCTGCCTGAGAGAAGAACGAGTGCAGATGTCTAAATCTGCGGCCAGCTAAGGGTTGGCAGGTGTTAGCTTAGGATGGAATCGTAACATTGTAAGGCAAAATTGCATTGCCAAGTGGGTTTTCCTGACCTTACTCTGATGGCACGATGAATTCATTGTTCGATGCATTAGAGCAGGCCGTAAAAGCGGGGCGTTTGTTAGAATCTGCGCAACAAAATATCCACGCACTGCTGCAAGGCGTAGCCGGTGATTTTTCCGAGCGTGTGATCGAGGAACTGGTCGCAGGCGAGCAATGGAATGAGCTCAATGATCGGTTTTTCAAGAAACTCGCATTCGGCACGGGTGGCCTGCGCGGTCGCACCATCGGACGTGTAATCACTTCGTTAGAAAAAGGGCAGGGCGGTCCGAATGAGCGTCCAGAATTTCCCTGCGTGGGCACTGCCACGATGAATTTTTTCAACGTCAGTCGTGCCATCCGTGGACTACTGACGTACGCGCAACAACATGTGGGCACGGAGCGCAAAGCGCGGTTGGTATTTGCGCACGATACCCGCCATTTCTCGCGTGACTTCGCCGAGTTCTGCGCCAAGGTTTGCACTGATCTTGGAGCTGACGCGTATTTGTTCGAGAGCGCTCGGAGCACGCCGCAGTTGTCCTTTGCGATTCGTGAATTGCGTGCCGATGCCGGTGTCGTTCTGACCGCGAGCCACAATCCTTCCCACGACAATGGTTTCAAAGCCTACTTCAACGATGGCGGACAAATTGTAGATCCCCATGCATCAGCGATTGTCGCTTTGGTCAATGCGCAGGAAACAGAAACATACGAACCAGTTCCCGCTGATCAGCGCGGCACAATAACGGTGTTGGGAGAGGCGATGGACCGTTGTTACATGGATCGCTTGCGTTCGCTATTGATGCAGCCCGAGTTGCTAAAAGGCGCGGCGGCTAAGGTGGTCTTCACCAATCTTCACGGCACTGGCGGGAAAATTGTTGTGCCGATGATGAAAGAGCTCGGCTTTGATGTTAGCACCGTTCCCGCTCAAGATGTAGAAGATGGACGATTCCCTACTGTCGATTCACCGAATCCGGAGAACGGTCCGGCTTTGAAAATGGCGATGGATTTGGCGGAACAAAATGGTGCCGAGATTGTCATTGGCACAGACCCTGATAGCGATCGTATGGGCATTGCAGCGCGGGATGCATCAGGCAAAATGGTTCTTCTTACTGGCAATCAAATCGGTTCGTTGATGGCATGGTATCGCGTGAAGACGGCTTTCGAACTGGGCTGGATCACCGATGCAACCCGCAGCCGTGCGGTGTTTATCAAAACTTTTGTCACCACGGAACTGCAGCGTTCCATCGCTGATCGTTTCGGCATCCGAGTGGTCGATACATTGACGGGTTTCAAGTACATCGCGGAAAAATTGCGCAAGTATGAAAACACCATTCCTGCCACTAAAATTGCGGAACTGAATGAGGGGGGCTATCGCTCGCTCACGGAGGATCAATCCCGTCGTTTGCGCTTGGATTTCTCTCGCTTCTTCGTCTTTGGTGGTGAGGAAAGTTATGGCTATCTTGGTTGTGACTTCGTCCGCGACAAAGATGCCAACGGCGCGGCAGTCATGTTTGCGGAAGTGGCGGCCTATGCGAAGAGCATCGGCCTGACATTGCCGGCTTTGCTCGATCAAGTGTATGCGGAGTTCGGTTACTATCTGGAAATCGGCAAATCGTTGGTGATGGAAGGGGCTGATGGTGCGGCAAAAATTGCTTCTCTCGCTGCTTCCTACGCCGCCAATCCTCCCGAGCAATGCGATGGTTCTGCTGTTGTGCGAGTGCGCGATTTCGCCTCGCAAGATTTGTTTGATGAAGAAGGTGATGCGTTACCGAAAGAGAAAATGCTTTTTGTCGATCTCGCCGATGGTCGTCGCTTTGCGGTGCGCCCCTCTGGCACTGAGCCGAAGATCAAATACTACTTGTTTGGTAACGCAGGCACGGATGTGCCCGTGGAAACTGCCAAAGTGCAAGTCAAGGCCAGCCTCGAATCTCTTTGGGCGTGGATCGAAAAAGACGCTGCATCGCGATAATGTGGCGTCGGCATCATGCCGACAAGCCGATCAATCCGCAGTCGGAGGGTTTTGAAAATTCAGTTTCACTTTTCCCGACGGCTGTTTCATTGCATCTGACAAAGTCGGCATCGTAGAAGGAGTGCTGGCAACGCTGCCGTCGAGCGCGTTGCGGAGAGCTCCTTCCACCAATTGACCACAATGAATTTTCATCGGTGGCAATGCGCCCAATTCTCCGCTCAGCTCTTGTGCGGAAAGTGCACGCGCTTGTTCAATCGTCTTGCCCTTGAGCAATTCGGTGGCCATCGAGGCGACGGCAATCGCAGTCTGACAGCCGAAGCTCTGAAAGGTGGCGCGGTCGATGACTTTTTTTCCATCCTTCTCGGTAAACTTGAGCCACATGCGCAACATGTCGCCGCAGTCAGGAGAACCCACCGTGCCCACGCTGTCCGCGTCCTGCATTTCCCCTTGGTTTTGCGGAGTGGCTAGGGCTTTGCGGACATTTTCTTCAAATTCGCTCATGGCGGAAGCTACGATTGGCGATGAAAAAAGGCAAGACGGGATGTGCGTTGTGATTTGACCGAGTGAGTACTTTGTTTCATCATCCGGCATGGATTTTACCACTGTGCCGAATCATTCGGATGCCATCGCGCCCGCGTCATTTTCCTTCGTGGAACCGGTGAGTGAAATGGGGCAAAAACTGGTGGATTTATTAGGCGGCGGAAAAGTCTGTGATGCGCAAGAGATCCGCGAAAGCCATGCGACTGACAAATGGTATGCAAAGGCGCAACCAGAGGTGGTGGTCTTTGCGGAATCGACGGCTGACGTTGCAAAAGTCATGGCCTGGGCGCACCAGCAGCGCGTGCCCGTGACCACACGCGGGGCAGGGCATGGTTATGTGGGCGGTTGCGTGCCCAATTGCGGTGGCATTGTGTTGTCCTTGATTCGCATGAATCGCATTCTCGAAATCAATCCTGCCGATGGAGTCGCAGTGGTCGAGCCTGGTGTGATCACCGCGCAATTGCAAAGTGCCGCGCGTGAAATGGGTTGGGACTATCCGCCTGATCCCGCCTCATTAAAAGACTGCTCGATTGGTGGCAACATCGCCACCAATGCCGGCGGACCCCGGTGCTTAAAATATGGAGTGACACGCAACTACGTGCTGGGCTTGGAAGTCGTGCTCGCTACGGGACAGATCGTGCAATGCGGCGGAAGAGTTCACAAAAATAAAACGGGCTTTGACTTGGTCGGTCTTTTCACCGGCTCCGAGGGGATGCTCGGCGTGGTGACGCAAGCCACGTTGCGATTAATTCCGAAGCCGCGTTCGCGTGCAATGTTGGCGGCGATTTTTCCCGAGTTCGAACAAGCGGCTGCGACGGTGCAGGAAATTTTCCGCTGCGGCCATTTGCCATCGGCCTTGGAAATCACCGATTCGTTCACCTTGAGTGCCGCGCGCAAGCGCTTGGGCGATGCCATGTTACCGCCAGGCAATGCGCATTTGCTGGTGGAAATCGATGGCTCACCGAAGTCAGTATTGGCCGAGATTGATGAGTTGGCGGCGATTTTGCGTCACATGGGAGCGACGCATATCGTGCCTGCGATGGACGAAGCCGCGTGTGAAACGTTTTGGAAAATCCGTCGCGAGTTTTCCTATTCATTGCGTGATACGGGTCTAACGAAACTGAACGAGGACATCGTCGTACCTCGATCAAAGCTGGTGGAGTTGGTGCGCTTTGCTCGTATGCTGCAGCAGGAAACGGGCATTGCGATAGCGTGCTTCGGCCATGCCGGTGACGGGAACATACACACCAACTTGATGGTGGCGGACTATCATTTGCCCGAAAACCGCAAGCGTGGTGATGAGGCATTGCACCGATTATTTACCTGGGTGTTGGAAAATGGTGGAGCGATCACGGGCGAGCATGGCATAGGATTAGCGAAAAAGCCGTGGATTCATCAAGCGCTGGGCGAGATATCGCTATCACTGCAACGATCGTTAAAACGCGCCGTCGATCCCCATGGCATTCTCAATCCGGGCAAATGGCTGGATTGATGATTCGCTCAAGGCATTTTTCGCGATTATTTTTCGCGAGGTGAGCAACTTTAGGGAGGATCATCGGTTATACTCTGCAACCCGATTTTACCTATGTTACCGAAAGCAGACAATTCATGGACCTGGGAAGAAGCAGCGCACTTACTGAATCGCGCAGGCTTCGGCGGAAGTCCCACCGAGATTGATCAATTGCACGCGCTAGGTCGCACAAAAGCCGTCGAGCTTTTGCTCCAACCTACGGAGGAAATTGACTCAACCGCAATCCCCGAGTGGGCTACTTTGAAAAGAATTGCCGAGCAAGCGCGGGAGCGATTCGCACTCATCAAAGACATGCGTCGCGCTACGGCGGGGATGACAGCAGAAGAGGCGGATCGGAAGCGTCGTGAATCTCTTCAGAAATTTCAACAAGAGGAACGTCGTCATGGATTGGAAGCACAGAGTTGGTGGCTCGACCGGATGTTTGCCACGCAGGCACCCCTGCGTGAAAAAATGACCTTGTTTTGGCACGACCACTTTGCCACCAGCATGCAGAAAGTGAAGCAACCCGCACTCTTGGTCCAACAGAATGAATTATTCCGTAAGCATGCTCTCGGTGATTTCAAGGAACTGACGCATGAGGTTGCCAAGAATCCTGCGATGATGATGTATCTCGACGTGCAAAATTCTCGCAAGGGCAAGCCTAACGAAAATTTCGCCCGTGAGGTGATGGAGCTATTCACACTGGGGCCCGGAAACTACAGTGAAGAAGACATCAGGGAGGCGGCTCGCGCATTTACCGGCTATAGCTTGAACCGTCTAACAGCCACCATCGATCACAACAAACGTGACTGGGATGATGGCGAAAAAACATTCCTCGGGCAAAAAGGCCGCTTCGATGGCGATGGCATCCTTGAGGTGATTTTCCAGCAGGAGCAAACTGCTCGTTTTATTTCACGCAAACTCTGGGAGTTTTTCGCTTACGAAGAACCCGCTGAAACAGCCATCGACGATCTTGCGCAAACATTCCGCTCTTCGAAGTATCAGCTCTTGCCCGTTCTGCGTGAGATTTTTCTATCGAAAGAATTTTATTCGGAACACTGCATGGCCAATCAGATCAAGTGCCCGGTGCAGTTTTTTGTTCAAATGCTGAAGCAGCTGCAGGCACCGAGCTTGCCACGGGGGTACGCCCTTTATGTGCAAAGCCAACTGGGACAGATATTGTTTGCGCCGCCGAATGTCGCCGGGTGGGACTGGGGTAAGGCATGGATCAACACCAATACCTTGCTGACGCGGTATCAGATTGCGGGCTTTCTCTGCAAAGGGGGTAGCAGTGAAACTACGGATCGAGACATGGGCCAATTCAAAGGCATGGGCGGGGGCATGGAGCGTATGGCATCGGCGAACTGGTCAGGACCTGACTACGAGACGCTTGTGCCACGTGCCTCGCGTGAAAATCTGGAGGTCATGGTGGATTCGTTGATCCAGCGACTTTTCCAACGCAAGTTAAGCGGAAATGCGCGGGAAAGTTTTCTCGCATACGCCACAGAGAAAAAAGGTGTGGTGTTTACCAATCAAGAAGTCGCCGAACTGCTGCATCTCATGATGAGCACACCCCATTATCAATTAACCTAACCGATCGAACCAATTATGAAAACGAGACGAGATTTTTTACGCACGACATTGCTCGGAGCTTCCGCATCGTGGACGGTGCCGGGTTTTGTCAATCAAACCTTCGCAGCACTCGATCAATCAACCCGTGATCTGGCGACGCAATTCACCACCGGTAAGGATGGTCCGATTTTGGTCGTGATCCAGCTCGCGGGTGGCAATGATGGGCTCAACACCTTGGTGCCGTATGCCGATGACGCTTATCACAAAGCACGGACACGCATTGCCAAAACGCAAAAGGACATCATCAAGTTGTCGGATTATTGCGGCTTGAACAGTAACATGCCGTATCTCGGTTCCTTGTTCAAAGAGGGTAACCTTTCCGTGGTGCAGGGTGTCGGTTATCCGAATCCGAACCGTTCGCACTTTGTCTCCACCTCGATCTGGGAAACCGCTGATCCTACCACTCGCTCGAATACCGGGTGGATTGGTCGCTATTTCGATAACGCCTGTGCGGGTGCGGATCCGACTGTCGGGATGAGCTTTAATAAAACGCAACCCGAGTCCTTTGGTGCGCTGAAAAATTCCGGTGTATGCCTGTCATCGCCTGAGCTTTATCGGTGGATTCACGGGGGCGGCGAGAAATCCCAAGCGGAAGAGTTTTTCGCTCAACTCAATAGTCCGGATGCCGATAAAGATGCCGACGAAGCCCCCGCGGATGGTGCCAGCATTGGCATGAGTGCGGGGGGGAAACCCGGCACCATCAAAGGGGAATCGAATCTTGCTTTCCTCGAACGCGTGGGCATGGACGCCCGCATTTCTTCGAAGAAGATTTTGGAAATCGCCGCAAAGCATCAATCGAAAGTCAGCTACGACGGCACACCGCTGGCCCGTAGTTTGAATTTGGTATCGCGCATGATTGCCGGTGGTTTGCCCACGCGGGTGTTCTACGTCAGCCATGGCGGGTTCGACACCCACAACAACCAAGCCAATTCGCACGACCGTTTGCTCGGTCAACTCGATAGCGCCTTGAAGTCGTTCTTGGGCGATATCAAGAGCCAAGGCAATGAGAGCCGCGTGACGGTCATGACATTTTCTGAGTTCGGGCGTAGGGTAGGGGAAAACGCCAGTGGTGGTACCGACCACGGTCAAGGCTCCTGTATGTTTCTCGCTGGAGCCCCGGTGAAAGGGGGACTGTATGGCAAGCACCCCAGCCTGACCGACCTCAGTCAAGGGGACTTGAAATTCACCACCGATTTCCGCAGTGTTTACGCCACGGTGTTAGAGGATTTCATGAAAACTCCCTCGCAGCCGATTTTGAAAGCGGCCTATCCGAAACTGGGATTGATGGGATAACATTTTGCTCAGGATACAAATAAAAACACCGCTCGGCGAACCGGGCGGTGTTTTGTTTTGATTGTTACAGTGCTCGAGAGCTAGCGCACGCGGATTAGGCGGCTGCTTTGTCTGCGAGAGCTTGCTTAGCTTGCGCAACGATGGCACTGAAAGCAGCGGCATCGACGATCGCCAGATCCGAAAGGATCTTGCGGTCAGCTTCGATACCAGCAGCCTTGAGACCCTCGATGAAACGCGAGTAGGTAAGACCTTCATTGCGGGTAGCAGCGCTGATACGCGCGATCCACAGACGACGGAATTGACCCTTGCGCTTCTTACGGTCGCGATATTCGTAAGTTTGTGCCTTACGAACGGCGTCTTTTGCGTAGCGGAAAAGCTTCGAACGGAAACCGCGGAAACCTTTCGCACGGAGCAACGTACGCTTGCGGCGTTTGCGGCTGGCCGGGGAATTGGTGGCTCTTGACATGTGTTGGTGTTATTCTATCGACAGGCTGTTTGTTTTCTTTAACTCCCACAGTCTCGCCTGACGAATGGCCCGTTTGACCGGGCAGGCTGTGTGGAGTCCACCCGAACCGCGGGTGGGTGCGCAGATGTCACTGCGACTCAATTAACCGAAAGGCAGGTTCTCTTTGACATTTTTGATGTCAGCATCGGAAACCAGACCAGCGCGCCCGAGAGCACGCTTGCGCTTCGAACTCTTCTTTTGAAGAATGTGGCGCTTGCCTTGTTTACGACGTAGAACTTTGCCTGTGCCGGTGATCTTGAATCGTTTGGCGACAGCTTTTCTTGTTTTGGATGTGCCTGAAGGACCTGGCATGGGACGGCGAGACTAGGGGACGATCCAATTTTGGCAAGTAAAAAATAGCTTAAATTTGATTTATTATGGAATCAGGAGCGCAACTGATAGTGCCGTCTTCGGGGCTTGATCCAGATAAGGTGAGATTCACCGCAACTTTGGGTTGATTCAGGTGTTTCAATAATTACGGGTGCTACTACCCGCAACACAAATTATGAAACTAAAATCGTTGTTCGTTATCGCCGGGATTCTCTCCCTCATCGGTGTCTCCTATGCCGCCGAGGGCAAAGAAGGCAAGAAACCCAAAAAAGAAGTCTCCGCCGCGATTCTTGAAAAATTCGACAAGGATAAAGACGGCAAACTCAACAAGGAGGAGAAAGCTGAAATTCTTGCCAAATACGATGCCGATAAGGATGGCAAGCTCAGCAAGGAAGAGAAAGCCGAAATGAAAAAGGACAAACCCGCCGAGCCAGAGGAGAAGAAAAAGGAGGAGAAGAAAGAGAAGAAGGAAAAGAAAGAGAAAAAAGAGAAGAAAGCAGTCGAGTAATTTGCTAAGCATTTTGCCAAGCAGTCGGTCATCCGTTACAGGGTGTCCGACTTTTTTTTCCGAACACAGCTTTCATCGAATTCGGTTTCTCTTCATTCAAGGCCAAATTTATTTCCTTGGCAAAGCGCCGCATGCGAGCATTCTAACGGCAAGAAACGTTGCCACTGCCTCTCTCTTGAATCAAGCCGCATCGCATGTCAGTCAACCCGCAATTGCCGACCATCCGCATCCTGATCAGCAGCCCGGGCGATGTGGAAAAGGAACGTCGCCGCGCCCGCGAAGTCATCGATAGCCTCAAGGCCCGCTACGCGCGTCACTTTCTTCTCGTGCCGGTCTTGTGGCAAGACATGGTGCTCGAACCAGAACTGCCATTTCAAGTCGCCATCGATCGTGTGCTATCCGAAAAAGGAGTCGACATCGCGATCATCATTTTGTGGTCGAAACTCGGCTCACCGGTCGGGCCGCGCATTCTCAAGCCTGATGGGGGCGAATATCGCAGCGGCACCGAACGAGAATACGACCTGATGATGCAAGCTCGCGCCCGGTCGGCGGAATCCGGTGGCAAGGTCCGCCCGGCGATGTTGGTTTATACCCGCAGTGACGATGCGAGTTTCGGCGAAATCATGCGCGATGCCGCCACCACGGCGAAGCAGAGAGAACTTCTGCACCAAAAGGAATTGGTGGAGTCATTCATTCAGGAAAATTTCTGGGACGCAGAGACGGGCACAAACCATCGACTCTATTATCCCTATGACCGGCCGATTACCTTTTCGCAAAACCTGCGCACGCACTTGCAGGCGATCCTGGATGAACTGACGCATGAGAGTGACGAAGTCGTATGGGACAGCCAAACGCGCGGTGCTCCCTTTCTTGGTCTCGCCGCTTTTCAACCCGAGCACTCCACGGTGTTCTTTGGTCGCGATGAAGAAATCATCGAAGGCCGCAATGCCCTGAAGGAGCAAGCGCTCAATGGGTGCGCTTTCGTTCTGCTCTCCGGTGCCAGCGGCAGTGGGAAGTCATCGCTTGCACGTGCCGGCTTGTTGCCTGCCATCGTGCAACACGAGCTCGATGAACACGTCATCGAATGGCGCTCCTTAATCCTCACCCCGGCCAGCTTGGGACTCGATCCGATCAGCGCGTTGGCGAATTTCATGGCGGGCGATGCGATTCTACCGGAATTGCGCGGTGATGCGGATGCCATCGATGAATTGATCGAAGGACTCAAAAAAGATCCGAAGCTCGCCTATCGACTCCGCATCAAGGATGCCCTCGCCAAAGCATCGGCGCGACAAGGTGGCGGCGTGCGTTTGTTGCTCGTGCTCGACCAGCTCGAGGAAATTTTCGGCAATCAGCAGGAGTGCAGTGCGTTTCTCGATGTGATCGAGGCCTTCGCTCGCAGCGGCAGCATCTGGGTGATTGCCACCATGCGCAGCGATTTCTATCAACAGATGCTCTCCGAGCCAGCGCTCGTGCGGATGAAAGCGGGAAGGGGACAAATGGACGTCCTACCCCCAGGACCCGATGCCTTAGCACGGATCATCGAGGAACCGGCACGTCTCGCTGGGTTGAAATTCGAGAGCAGAAACAATCAATCCCTCTCCAGTCGCATTCTCAAGGATGCTGTCAATCACACCGAGTTACTGCCACTCGTCGAATTCATTTTGCGAGAGCTTTATGAAATGCGCGAGGACAATCGCTTGCTGACCTATGCTGCTTACGAGACGCTTGGTGGCGTGAGTGGCGCACTCGCAAAGCATGCAGAAGCTACCTTTGAGGCTCTCTCTGACGATGCGAAAAATTCTCTGCCTTTTGTGTTAGATGCACTCATCACCCTCGGTAAGGATGGTGAAACCGCTTCAGTAGGAACAGAACGACCCGTCCGCCAACGCGCGCCGATTTCTGGTTTCAGGGATCACCCCCATGCGAAGGAAGTTGTGAAAGCCTTCATTGCCGCCCGACTCTTCACCACCAGCAAAAGCGAAACTACGGCCGAGCCCTCCGTCACCATCGCTCATGAAAGCATCCTGCTGCTGTGGCCGCGCGCGGTGCAGTTCATCGAAAGCAGCCGCGTCATGTTGCGCGTTCGCTCACGCGTCATCACTCGCATGCGAGAGGATAGCCCCATCCTGCCCGCCGATCCGCTCTTGCATGAAGTCGAGCAGTGGGTCAAAAAAAGCCAGCACTCCTGGACGACCGAACAACTCGCGTACGTTCATCAACAGCTGGAGCGACGTCGGAAATCCAAAATCCAACGGACTGTGCTGATGTCTGTGCTCGGCCTGTTTCTTGTCATCGCCTACATTGCCGCTTCCGATAGCGGCATGGCGCTGCCCGCGGGAAAAGCCATCAGCAAAATCCTCGATCGCTACAATCTTAGTCTCTTCCGTGCTGTGCCCGATGATGAAGAGATCGATACCGCAGCAGAGTCAGCGCAACAAATCATGCTGACCGAGGTGGATCGCGCTTGGGGCGATATTTACATCAACGGCCAACTCGATCCTTGGAGCACCTCGCAAGCCATTTCCTCCATCCTCGTGACGAAGGAGGCCACCCCGGCCCAAGTGGAGCGCGCACTCGCGAATCTTGAGCAGCTATTTCATAAAGACCTGCGTCGCGAGCATGCGGGCACTCTTTACGGTTGGGAAGTCATGCCACGCGGATTTGCTCAGGCCGAGGCTGCGATCTGGACACTCTCGGCCCTGAGTGCCGCGAAACAACGATTCGGCGATCAAACGGAAAAAATGATTCCCAACTTCGACCAAAAACTCGAATACACCCAGCAAGTCGCCGACATGTATCGTAGCAAGACCAAGGACGGTTGGTGGAACATGTTTGTGAAGCAAGAAGATGACGGTGCTTTCAGTCTCTATTCCACATCACTGGCATTGCGTGCTCTGCTCGATCTCAAGGCCGCCGGACTCACCTGGCACGGCAGCGCCTCGGCTCTTGATACGATGATTCAGGCAACCTGCGAGCATTTACAAGAATCAGTGACCACCGAAAACCAAATCACCGGATGGCGCAATGAACCGCCCGGCACGAAAAACGACAACGTGCTCTGGGATGGCATCACTCTTGGCAATTATGCCGGACTCCTTAAAGCACATACCCTCTGCGGCATCGAGCTCGATCCCGAGATCGTAAAAGGGGCTACCGCATACCTCACCACGCTCGGCACGCGCAATCCAGACTTTCCCATGCAAACGTACCGCTTGACCGTGAAGTTCGAAAACTTCGACGGGCAAAACAAAGACTACATCAACAGCGTTACCTGCACTTGGTTGCCCGAAGCCATCGAATGCTGCACCACCTGGCTCGAATGGTCAGAACAAACCGGTCACAACGAAGCCCCCGAAGACATCGTCGCCGTCAAACGAGCCCTGTCTAACCTCGTATTCAAAAACCTCAAATCGCGCGACAAAGCCAAAGAAAAACCCCCACTCTGGAGCACCAGCGAAACACTCTTCCGCCTGCGCACCTTGGAGGATTTTTGATAGGTAGTTTATTTAGGTTTTACGCCTGTCATCTGCGGACCGATTTCTTGGAAGAGCTTTACCCATGACCCTTGGTTCTTAAGTTGGGTCAGGCATTAGTCGGGACGCTATATTCGGCATTCTTCATTGGATGTCAGAAGAGAAGCGCTCTCGCACTTCTTGGCTAAATTCGGAAATGTCATCTTCATTCATCATGCCGTGTGTGATCATCACCCTCATGAAAAATACCATTTTCGAACGCGTGTGCCCGTCAAGGCATTCCCGTAGAACCTTTGCAATCTCCTTGGTGCGTTCCTCGCATATCCAGAATCGGTCAGTCTGTGACAGCTGAGGACTATGAAGAATCGAAGTAAGTTCCGCAATTCGAGCAGTAAGATATCGCTCTCGAAGTTTAGGAGCCATGTTGCGGAACATCTTCCAATCATTCTCTTTGTCACTATCGTTCATGGATTGTTTCACGCTAAAGTTTCTGTGAGATGGATCTTCATTTTTTGGCAGATCGCTTGGGCCATCCGCAGCGGGAAAAGGAGGACGATACTCGACTTTGAATGAGTTGGCTTGTTCGCCTGTGGTGTTTCGTTGATGATAGTCATGGCTACTGCGGAAGGAAGTCTTCCGGAACTGAGAACTCGCGAAGAATAGAATCCACTCCGCCAGAATCAAGCTCCTCAATACGTAATCTGAGGCGCTCGGTTCGTTGGTTGGTGAGCGCTCCCGTTCCCGGCTCAGAATCCGATAATGCTGCTCCTAACGCCTTCCGCCTCGCTCTCAAGACACGGGCGGCAAGTGCGGGAAAATCTGGAGGGTGCAGACGACTCTCACAGTCTCGGAATCGTTCGACTGCTCTACGCAAAATAGCCTCGCAATCTGCAACCTTCGTGTCGTGAGTATGTCCCGAATACTGATGTGACCATTGTGCCATGATCGGAGACGTGTTTTTCCATTAAGCGAACGTTAGAGTGGATGCACCGGCGGAGGCGAGTTCGAATTCAACGAGGGACATTATCGCCGGTTGCATCCCACGGCTTGTTCGCCATCTTGGATTCAAGACCAAAGTGCGACAGAATGTCGAGCGTGAACTACGAACACATGAACACTGAGGAGCGTTATGCGGTTGCTGCAATGCGTGGGCAATACATCAAGATTTCTGAGATTGCGAATCGGCTTGGTCGAC
>CAMDCV010000048.1 GCA_945890645.1 Akkermansia muciniphila | reverse complement strand
GGGAGAGGCGAAGGCGTAGTTCGGCTGCATTGGTCCGATGGATGACATGCCGCGGACCACGCCTTTTTGGTTTTGCGAACAGGTCAGCTCGATGTGTTCGAAGGGTGTGGGAAACATGCGTCCGAGTTCCACATCGACCGAGGCGCGAGTGATGGTCGCTACGCGTTCCGCAGAGCGTGAAACGGCCAGCGGTGACTGGTAGGTCGAGTGACCCATGGTGCACATTTTGGCGGAAAGGCCCTGCAAGATGGTGAGGTTGTTTTTGTGCTTGGCAATGGGCGCCATCCAAGCAGGGAGCTCGTGGCGATCAAGGTCGATATCGAGCGCTTCTTTGTTTGCGTCCTTTTTCTTATCGGCATCGCTCAGTGAGATGGGCGCGAGTTCGGAGGGAAACAAGCCGTTGCTTTTGCGGAGGAAAATGAAACGCGGTGTGCCCGTGCCAACAGCGACGGAGGAGCTGGTAGCGACGGCGGCGTGCAGTTGAGGGATGGCGGAAAGTCCTGCGATACCGAAGAGGCCGGCGGCGGAAGTTTTGAGGAAGTCTCTGCGGTTGTGCATGATCGTTGATGAGCTGTTATTTGCGGTAAATGAAGGAGTCGGAAGTGAGAAGGGAAACCATGAGTTCGCGGAAGCTGCCGCCGCTTTCGACGTACACTTTATCCGCTTGGATGAGGGTTGGCGAGTCGGAAAGTGTCTCGTTTCTTCCCATGAAATAGCGAAACACATGGCGCACAAAAACCTGGCGCACGCGTTTGGATTGGGCGAGGCGGGTCATCATGTCCGTGGTGTCTTTGATCTGGCCGTCCAGGGTTTTATCGCCGGTGCCATCGAGATAGCCCACTGGATTGACGGGCTTGGTTTTATAGACGGGCATTTTGAATTCCGTCCACAGACCGTGCATGTTCTTGGCGGTCATGCGCTTAGTGTTGAGGATGTTCTCGGGGTATTCGATATTCTCGACCGTGCGGAAGCGTCCGAAGTCGTCATAGCTCTCGAAGGTATAACCGAGTGGGTTCATTTTTTCATGGCACATCCAGCAGTTTTTCGCTTCGGTCACGGCGAAACGCTCGCGCAAGGTGCTGTGCGGATCCTCGGGAACCTTGGCATCCACGGTGATCGGTACATCGCGGATGAAACCTCCTAACAATTTCTCGCGCACCCATTTGCCACGCAGCACAGGATCGGTGGCGGCATTGTGAGAAAAAGCGATGAGCCATGCCGGATGGGTGAGGATGCCCGCGCGATTTCCCACCTTCATGGGTTGCTCGACTTCATAGGACCATTCGAGAAAATCGATGTTATACATTTTCACCGAGTGCTCGATCGCTTCGTTGTCATGCGGTGGATACACTTTGCTTGAGTTCTCGTCTTTCGTGCCGTCTTCGCCGAAGTAGAGCTTGGCTTGTTGCAGAGTGCTCATGAGGATGCCCCGGACGTTTCCGTCCTTGCTTAAAAACCGATTTTCCAGATTTCGCTCGGGTTTTTCGAGATGCATTTTCGCAACCTCCGCAGCGGCCTCCTTGGGTTTCATGCCCCGAGTTCGTTTATACATTTCCCGGAAGGTCGCGAAGTCTTCGGTCGATTGCTTCGCCTTCTTTGCCATTTCTTCGTTATTGCCATTGTGGTGGACGAAGAAGCGGTCGGTGGTCAGTAGTGTTTTTAAAACGTCCTTGTCTTTCTCTAACACATATTTCACCAAGGTGTCGGCTTCCGCTGCAACTTTGCCGGGGACGCGGTAGATGTATTTTGTCGAGACGACCCGATGTGGATTGTAGGCTCCGGCGAAACGCTCTTCGTCTTTGAAAACATCGAAGACGCCTTTGTAGCCGAAGTAGTCTTGGAAAAATCGTAGGATGCGCGGCTTGTCGATGGTATTGTCCGCGAGCAGGCGGCGCACTTCGCGTTCGTAGTCCTCGCGGGTTTCGAGTTTTCCTGTCTCTGCGGCCTCGACGAGTTTTTTGTCGGGGATGCGGTCGGTGAGCGCGTAGGCGATGGCGTAGCTGGCCTCGCGCGGAGTGAGTTTTTTGCGGCCGTGTGCATCGGGCGTGCCGCCGCCGAATTCATTGCGGTAGAGAAACTCCGGCTCCATCAATACGGAGACCATCATTTTTTTCAGCGTGCTGATGACATCGCTATGGGCCGCCGTGGATTTCATGAAGCCGAGATACTTGGTCATCTCGGCATCGGAGGGGGCGCGTTGCAGGGCCACCTTGAACTGGTGCGTGATGGCACCTTGCAGAAGATCATCGGAAGGTGCACCAGTGGCTGCGATCAACACGGCGAAGGGCGCTGCGGTTTTGCCGGGGTTCCACACTTCGTCGGGGAAGCGTGAATTTATACCGCGCCCGCCCTTTTTCTTCGCCTCGATGTATTCTGCAGGGAACTCGTAATTCCCACTTTTCACTAAGGCATCGCGCAGTTGTTTATCGACGATCCATTTCGCGTTGGAGAGCAGAGTCAGGAACTGCCCACCCTCGACAATTTCCGTATCATAATAGGCAACGCCGGGATCGGTGGGAAGATTGAAGGGCTTGACCACACCGAAGAACGTTGCCTGCCGCGCCCTGCCCTCTAGTTCGAACACATCATTGATGCGTTCCTGGTAAATCAGTTCGTTCACCCGCCAGCGACGCGACTTCGTGTAAGGTACACTGTTGATTTCGCCGCTGAAGAGCTTGTCGTGATCGATGTAGTTCGCGTATTTGTAATAACGGAGTTTATCCTCCAGTTTCGAGGCGTTGAAGATTTTTAGCTCGCCCCACATCCACTCAACTAAGGCATTGCGTTCCTCGGCACTGGGTTGGTCGGCTTTTTTCGGTGGCATCTCGCCGCTGAAAGTGTGTTCCAACGCTTGATTGAGAAGGTCGAGTCGTTCCTGTTGGCCAAGTTCTTCCAAGTTATCTAATCGAATATCGCCCTTTTTGATCCCTGCTTCATGGCATTCAAAGCAATACGTTTCGAGTAAGTCTGCCGTTTTTTCAGGGACCTTGAATGAATTGCTGGCAGGTTCCGCAGCCATACCGATGCTTGTGAGACTGAGGATTAGGATCTTTTGGAAAAATTGCATGGAGTCATCAAACTGGGAACAAAGTGCAACCCGTCATACGAAAAGCAGAAATTGTAACTATCAGAATAACACAGTATATCTGAATTCTTCATGCGGCGGGCGAAATGCGGATGTCGTCCCGAAAACGAGGTGTTTCCGTAGAATTTGGCAATTTCGATTGTCGGATGTGACGTTTTCCTACTAGGATGGTGAAGTGAAAATACTGGAGCCCAATGTCATGGTGCTGGCCTCGGCGGGGTCGGGAAAAACCTATCAATTGGGGAATCGCATCATTGGCTTTATCGCCATGGGGCACGATCCCGCGACCATGGTGGCGCTGACATTCACACGCAAGGCGGCGGGAGAATTTACTGACTCGATTCTCACAAAATTAGCCGATGCGTGCTTGCGGCCGGATCGCGCGCAGGCCTTGCGCGAAGACTTGGCGAACAGCGGGAAAAATCTTGGGGAGGTGAATTTTCTCACGATACTCGAATCGCTGATCCATGCATTGCCGCGCATGACGTTGGGAACGATGGATGGATTTTTCACTAAGGTGGTAAAAGCGTTTCCGTTAGAGTTAGGAATCTCCTCGGCCTCATTTCAATTGATCGAAGGTGCGGAAGCAGGCATCCAACGCGAGCAATTATTGCAGAGTTTGTTGCAAAACGAATTGAGTGCGGAAGAAGCGGAATTGTTTTTCCAAGCTTTTCGCAAAACCCTGATGGGACAGGAAAGCATAGGGGTGCGTTCCCGTATCGACGACTACACAGATCAATGGCATCGTCACTGGATGGGCGGCGGTCATTTGCTGGCGTGGGGGCCGGAACAACTGGCCGGCGGAGGTAGTATCGATGAGTGGATGCGTGAGCGCAGTGGCTATGCCGAGCGAATTTTATCGGCGGCTGACGCAATCGCATTCACCCATGGATCGCAGAAAAAATCTTGGCTCAAAATGGCGGAATACTTTGCCGAACATACAACGGGCAGCGGAGTGCTGGGAGACGGCAATACACTTTTAAAACGTATCATTGAACTGACCGGGCAAGGAACAGTTGGTGAAGTGGTTCTCAAATCTCATAAAGAATTCACCGTTCCTGCTGAGGTCTTTGGCTCGATTCGCGAGGCCTTGCTGTGCGCGGCAAAAGCCGAAATGGCGAGTGCCTGCGCGAGCACCCGAGCGGTGGCTGAGGTAATCGAATTGTTTGATCAAGTGTGTGAGCGACGTTTGCGTCGCAAGGGAAAATTTGGTTTCGATGATGTGAAAGCGAAGATGGGCGAGTGGACCTTGCAGGAGGACAAGCGCTTGATGCGCGAGGCGCTCGACTACCGCTTGGACGCGAAGTACCAGCATTGGTTATTGGATGAATTTCAAGATACCAGCAGAAGCGATTGGAAAGGCTTGTCGCCACTGATCGATGAGGCCGCGACGAATGGCGAGGGTTCGATGTTTTTGGTCGGTGATAAAAAGCAAGCGATCTATGGGTGGCGCGGTGGGGACGTGCGTTTGTTCGATGAAGTGCGTGAGCATTACGAAAAAAATCTCGAAGTCGCGACAATGCCGGAGTCGTATCGATCGGCGTCTGAAGTCTTGGAGCTGGTGAATTGCGTATGTGGCAATCACAGTGGCATGGAAGTTTTGTACGGTTCGGCCGCTCAGCGGTGGGAATGGGAAGATCACATCGCGGCGAAAAAAGAATTGCGTGGTCATGCGCGAGTCGAGTGCATTCACGAAAACGAAGACAAGGACGCTCGCTTGCAGCGCATGGTGGCGATTTTGCACGAAATTGGCATTCCTAAGAAGAAACTTAGTTGCGGCGTACTCGTGCGCACCAATAAAGAACTGTTAGAAGTGGCGGACTATCTGCGCCGCGAAGGTTTTCCGGTGATCGAAGAGGGGCAGCGGGCACCTGCGAAGGATAATCCGATCGGGGTGACCTTGCTACAACTGTTACGCTGGCTCGCAGACCCGGCGGATTCCTATGCGGAAGAAGTGGTAAAATTGTCACCGTGCTGGGCGATTCTGATAGAAAAATATGGTCAGTCGGTGTGGCAGGGATGTCAACAGGAGATGGCGCACCGTGGGGTGGCTGGTCTGGCCGAGGTGTTGTTCGAAGCATTGTGGCCGGAGCTTTCGCAGTTTGGTCGTCATCGCAGTGATGACATTTTGTTAGCGCTGCGTGCTGTGGATTTGTCTGGTCAAGGATCGGCGGTGATGGGCGCGCAGGTGTTGGAAAAACTGCTCGTGGTGCAGAGTCCCAGCTCCGCACAGGTACAGGTGATGACGATTCATAAAGCAAAAGGCCTCGGCTTTGATGTGGTCGTGCTGCCAATGATTTCGCGCGAGTCGATTCCTAATGCGGGAAAATTCGATATCGCTCGTGCGGAGCACTGGATTTGCAAAACTCCACCCGAGTGGGCGCGGCAATTGTTGCCGCCGATGCGTGCCGCGGAACAGGAATGGCGGGAGCAACAATGCTATGAGGCGATGTGTGTTTTGTATGTCGCACTCACACGAGCGAAGCAGGGCTTGTATGTTTTGTTAGAAGCAAAAGAAATGAGTGATGACAACAATTCGCTAGCCATGTGGTTACTTGATTCTTGTCCTGGGGAGGGCGATGTGATTTTCGAAGCCGGGACCATGGATTGTTTTGCGGCCACCGACGAGACGTCGATCACATCTGCTCCTCAACGAATGACTCTCGGTCCTGCGGTCTTGCGCTTTAAGGCAAAAACGGCATCGAAAGCAGCCATGGGCCCGAGCGCTGCTTTATTGTATGGCACGTCGGTGCATGCATTGATGGAGGCCATCACGTGGCTCGATGAAAGCCCGTTTCTGGCGGATGGCGAAATGGCGCAAAGCCTCGCTCGCATTTTGACACGCGTCGATTGGCGCGATTGCCTAGAGAAACGAGATCGTGCGGTTGAGTTGCAGCGCGAGATTCCCGTGGAAGGCCTAGTCGAAGGCGAACGGGTGCGTGGTGTGATTGACCGTCTGCACATTTTCCGTAGGGCAAGTGGGGCGATTGAGCGGGTTGAAATTATCGATTTCAAAACCGACCGCACGGATGATGCTACCATTTTGCGCGAAGCACATGTAGGTCAGTTAGCAGTCTATCGAATACTGATCGCGCGTGCCTTGAACATCGATGAGTCCATCATCTACTGCATATTGTTGGGCACGCATGCGGGCTTGATCGTGGAGTGTTAAGAAAATACGTAGGAGTGATGTGAGTGGGTCTTGGGTGAATTTTGTTCAAACTAACAGTTGCGTGAAGAATGGTGATATCGCTGACGAATTGCTTCTGGTCTTTTGTTCTTGATATTGGCATTGTATATGCAATGAATGCTTTGGAATAGCAGTCATGCGAAAAAATCGACCATCGCGGAGTAATCGGGCTTTCACGCTTGTGATGAGTGTGGCGCTGCTGTTTATGATTGCCTTGGTCGCTTTGGCGTTGCTGGGACTGTCCTCCATCGAGCTTCGCCGCAGCAGCCAGTCCTCAGATCAGGCGCGGGCCAAGGCAAACGCGCGCTTGGCCTTGGTCATGGCGATAGGCAATCTGCAAAAGCAGCTCGGACCCGACCAGCGGGTCTCAGCGCCAGCTTCTCAGGACAATGCTCCATCGCAACCGCATTGGACGGGCGTGTGGAGCACGGTCGCCGCCGACGGCACCTCGCTATGGCCGCGCGACGATGCCAATGGCGGGCTGTCTGATCTACGCGATCCCAACCGTTTGAAAAGCGTACGACGCTGGCTGGTAAGCGGAAACGACGTCACCACAATCTTCAGTCCTAATACCCCACTTGATACCACTAATGCCGTGACTTTAGTGGATCGTGGCACGCTCGGATCGCAGGCGACGACCACGGAATTTGTCAAAGCTCCCTTGGTGAATCTCGCCAATGCTCCCGGCCAGCGCGGGCGCTATGCGTATTGGATCGGCGATGAAGGCATTAAGGCCAACATCGCCACAGCGCATGCCTATGAGGGGAAAATACCGAACCCCGGTAGTCCCAGCGATGGTGGCTATTTCGCATTATTGAACACCCAAGAAGCCGATGCCACGGCGGCACTCAGCGGTATGGATCTTGCGGAAAAGGAAAAGGCGCGGGCGATTACTTCCCGGCAATGGGATTTAGTCAGCACGGTGGGAAAAACTGTCGCGCAAAAGGCCTTCCATCACGCGACCACGCATTCGTCGGGAGTGCAGGCGAATGTGCGCCAAGGCCGATTAAAGCGGGACTTAACGGCATTTATCGAGAGCAATGGCAGCTTCCCCAAACTCACCGATGGTGGTAATTTACTCGCACCTGGGCTTTCTGAAACTGACAATATGATAGGCCCTGCGAATGCCGACGTGGCAGCGGCGGAGGGGCTAAATTGGTTAAACACCCGGCATCGTACGACGTCGCCACGCTTCGGTCTCATTCGCGACTGGGCAAAAAGGAGTGCCGCCATGAGTCAAGGTGAACTTGATAACGTGGTGCCCATTTCCGAGTCAACCGCCAAGGCTATCGTTGGTTCCGAAAGTACATTAGGAAACCTCAATCCCGCCTCTTTGGCATCGTATCAAAAAAGCAATCTCAGCCCGATCTTAGTCGAGGGCTCGACCTATTTTTCCATGAGCTGGCACAATAATCCGCCCGGCTCGTCCTACCCGTATAATGTGCGTTTGCAAACTTACCCGCGCGTGGTGTTGTGGAATCCTTACAACGTGGAGATGACCATGGAGCGATCGATGGTGATGCTGCAAGTCAACGGTCGCCAAGAAATGATCACCGAGGGTCGGCAACAGTTTGGCAATTTCCTGTTCATGGTACGGAGCGAGTGGATTTGGTTTTTTGGCGGTCGCAGTACGGATTTTTCGTCACCCCAGGGCGGTGGAGTGACGAATAGCGCGGGCTACAAAGATCCCTACATCGGTAGTTTTTATTACTCCTTGCCCAAGACTACCATCGGTCCGGGTGAGTGCCTCGTCTTCACTCCGGCTCGCCCTGCGGAATACAATGAGTATGCGCTAGAGCAAAACGAATTGAGCTGCAATGTGCCGCCAGATGTGTCGCGTTGCTTTTATTTCACTTCGTCGGAATTGGACGGTGGCATTTCCTTTCAGCCAACGAATTATTGGTTCGCGCCGACGAATTACTGGAACATCCGCAACCAAGCTGATGACCAGCGCATGATGCTAAAATCGTTAGGTTCATCGAGCCAAGTGTCGCCGGAGGACTTTGATGCCTTGCCACAGATCGCTTATGCCTCGTGCTCTCTGCAATACGGCGGCGGGCGCGAGCCTCGCATCGCCTGGGCGGCCACGGGCCGTGAACCGATGGAATACACCGCGCTAGTGAATCCGCAGCCGACACAAATTCCCAACGTGCGCACGCGGGAAGGCTATCGCTTGCGATGGTTTCAAGAGCACCCCTCGAATTTGATCAACTCAGGCAAACTGAAAGGTACACCGTTTTTTCAAGAGTCGTTGTTGGCGACGTGGAACCCGCGCGCTGCGTATGCCTCGCGTAGCCCATGGGACAACATCGGTGGGAGCTTGCCGGTATCTGGTTCGGGGGGCGGGCCATGGTTTTTCGGCATCTATACGCGGGACCTGTATGACCAAGCAGTTTCTTGGAATGATCAAATGCCCGTCTATCGCAAGGGCCGCTATCACGGCAATCCCTTCGGCACACCGCAAGAAGGACGCGAGCGCACTGTGCTCTTCGATGTCCCGCGCGACGATGTAGGGGTGGTTTCGTTAGGGCAATTGCAGCATGTGAAATTTTCGGAGTTTGTGTGGCAGCCGTCGTATGCCTTTGGCAATTCTCTCGTCGATCCCCGCATCGCGACAGGATCCCTGCAAGGCATCAATCGCACGGCGCCCAAGTTGAGTGGCGCGGAGCTTTCCCGTGGCGGCTTTGATGCCAGCAACATCGGTTGGTCGAGTGATGCGCAGCGATCGACTGATAATGATGCATGGGCGCGTCAGGGTCGGGCGATTTATCAGGATTTCACCAATCAAGATTTGCTCGTGTATGATCTTTCTTATGAGCTTAATCACAGCCTGTGGGATGATTTTTTCCTATCGACAGGCAATCGCTATGCGAAGTCGGAATTTCTTCGCGACCCCGTGAACAATCCGCTTCCGAATGGCCGCATGCGTCTCAATCCGAGCACGCGCGGCACCGTGACCGAGGCACGGTTGATGGACTTGCACGAGCCCGCGAGACATTTGATGATGGAGGGAGCGTTCAATGTAAACTCCACCTCGGTCGAAGCCTGGGAAGCCTTACTGCGTTCCAGTAAAAACTTGTTAGGAAAAAATGGCGGCGTGGTTTTTCCTCGCGTGTTGAATGCTCCGGGCAGTGGCTGGAGTAGCGGAACTTCTGCAGTGGATCAAAATGCTTGGGATGGCTATCGTTCCTTGAGTGATGGCGAAGTGCGACTGCTAGCCGAGGAAATCGTGAAACAGGTGAAACTGCGCGGTCCGTTTTTATCCATGGCGGATTTTGTCAACCGTCGACTGCGCGATGATGAAACGGGGCGCATGGGACCGCTGCAAGCGGCCATTGAAGCGGCGGGCTTGAACCAGCCATTTAAATCGACTTTTCCTTTGGACAATCGCAGCTCGCTGCCGGATTACAAGCATCCTGATAACATCAGCGACTCGACTCGTCTGGAGCAAACTCTCAAGCCCGACAGTGCGGCATGGGGCGTGCCCGGCTACCTAACACAAGCGGATGTGCTGCAAGTGATCGGCTCCACACTGACACCGCGCTCGGATACCTTTCGCATCCGTGCCTATGGCGAAGCGGCGGACGATACAGGCGCCGTGAAAGCCCGCGCATGGTGCGAGGCCGTCGTGCAGCGTCTTCCTGATCCTTTGCAACCTGACGCCACTGGCCTGAACCCTGTAAAGCCCGGCAGCCCAGCTGACTTTGGTCGTCGATTTGTTGTCGTTTCTTTCCGCTGGCTGAAACCGGAGGAAGTCTAACGGAATTCAATGGTCGGGCAGCGGCTGCTCATACGCGCAAAGTCCCATGCCGACCATGGCAGTAGAGCTTTCATTTTCATCGTGGATCACGCGTGCTCCCATCAAGGTCAGTTCTAACGCTTCGGTGGAAAACTTCGCGCGGGCGAGGATAATGATCTCTGGATTTTCCTGCAACACGAGCGGGATGGCAATTTTAGTCGCCGCCACTATGGGAAACGTGAAGGCAATCATACGCGCTTTTTTCACCTTCGCCAATGCCATGGCCTCGGGGTGGGTGACGTCGCCGAAGAGCACGGGGTGGCCCTGTGTTTTGAGTTGTCGCGCGGTTTCGGCATTGAGATCAATGATCAAGCAAGCGATGCCGGCATCGAGCAGGGCTTGGTGTAGGGCCTGTCCGACAGGTCCGTAGCCGCAGATGATGGCGTGGTCTTCGAGACTTTTGAGAGTTGTCGAGGGGTCGAGCTGGGCAGGTACAACGCGTTTGCTGCGGAACCAGCCCTTGCGCTCGAACCAAGCACTCAATGGAGCTGTCGCCAGCATACTGCCGGGAATCAAGGCCATGCCGAGCGCGGTGCAGATCAAAATCATTTGCTCCAGCCACGGTTCGAAAGTGCGATACTCGTTCGATTTTTGAATCAGCACTAATGAAAATTCACCGATGCTCGACAGGCTCGCCGCGGTCAGCAGAGAGGGGCGCAGCGGCAAGCGCAACAAGCGGGCAATGCCAAAAACGATCAGTGCTTTCACTGAAAACACCACCATTGTTCCGAGCAAGATGATCCACCAATAGGCAATCACTTGATCCACTTTGATCATCAAACCGACCGAGACAAAAAAGATCGTGAGAAACAAATCCTTAAACGGCAGGATGTCCGTCATGATGCGATGGCTGTAAATCGATTCACTCACCATCAGGCCGCCAGCAAATGCGCCAAGCGCAAGGCTCAACTCCAGCGCGCCACCCGCATAGGCCACTCCCGCACTCATGCCGATGATCGTCAGTGTGAACAACTCGCGGCTGCGGGTTTTTGCAACGGCGTGCAGCAGTGGGTTGATGCCGAATCGACCTAACAACGCGGCACCGGCAAGAAAGGCCAGACCTTTGCCCAAAGCGATCAAAATCCCCTGCCCCATGGATTGCGAAGAATTCCCTAGCAACGAGGGCAACACCAAAATAAAGCCGATCACCAAAATGTCTTGGAACAACGCAATACCCAACGCCGCCTTGGCACCGGGGCTGCCGCTGATGCCCTGGTCTTGGAATGATTTCAGCGAGACGGCGGTCGAACTGAGTGCGAACACAATACCGATCAACAGGCACTCTTCCCAAGGACGACCGCACAGCGCCGCAATACCCCCGGCCAGCGACGCCGTGATGCTCACCTGCAAGCCGCCGCCGAAGAGCACCAAGCGCCACAAATGGTGCAGCTCGCGGATCGAAAATTCAATGCCCAGAGTGAACATCAGCAACACAATGCCAAGTTCAGCGAGTTGCGGAATCATCGCGCCCGTGGTGTCCATCCCCAGCCACACGGGGATGCCGCTATTGGCAATCAGAATGCCGCACAAAAAATACCCCACCAGCAAGCTCTGCCGCAAGCGCGCCATCACCAGCGACACGAATACCGCCAGTAAAAGCACCAGCGTCAAAAGCCCGAACATGGGTGAAATATCAGCAGCGCCAGCAGCGAGCCAAGAAGGGGAGAAACCAAACCACACAAACCCACCATGCAGGATCACCCCACAGACGGAAAGAGCAAAACGATGGGCGGACGAATTTTCATGAAGTGCCTCTCATTCTCTAGGCGTGAATTTCTCAAAGCCCTTGATTCAAAGCCCTAAGTCGCTCTAAATGCACTTCAGGCGACGAGCGATCACCATGATTGGGAAACACTCCGACTAAATCCAGCGCAAGGGCCTTTGCGACACTCTTGGGAATCTCGTTAGGCTCACTATTGAAAATAACCGGCGGCAAGTGGGGGAACGATCCATAGCTCGCGAAGAGGTCAGATGAGAAGAGTAGCTTGCGGCTCTCACAGTAGAAGCCCGAATGCCCGTGCGTGTGACCAGGAAGATGAATCACGGTGAGCCCATGCCAAATGTCCAAAAAATCACCATCGTCCAGCAATCGTGTCGGCATGAATGCTTGAAACCCAAGCAGCGGACGTCCCACCGCTTCAAGGACCCCTGTCACTTTCGCCGCCCCGGAGTATGACGGACAACCCTCATAGTGCATTCCGTCTAACCGAGGGGCCGCTACCCACGCGCCAGTCTCTTCAGCAATCTTGCCGACGTTCAAAATATGATCGAGGTGTCCATGAGTGACAATGATTCCTACAATCTTCTCGCGATTCCATCCCCGTTTTTTCAAGGCACGCCTGAGAAGAAAACGCCCACCAATGAACCCACAATCGATCAGGTACAGTCCACGTGCATCACGAAGAACGTAGAAGTTCACACCCAGTGATCGCACTTGTATCAGGTCTTCAAGCATGCATTTTTTGGTAGAATGGTAGCTTCATTTCTTTACATAAAATAAGACCCGTGCCAGCGTAGCTCATAAAACAATTGGCACTAACAATTGGACCTGAATCAATCATTAAAGTTTTCAATTCTGTGAAGCAATAGCGCATAAATAACAAGTTTATCTACCTCATGAAATATTTCAAAATAACACCCTCGATCTGTGTGGCTTTATTGCTGACCGCCTGCCAATCGGACAAAAAAACGGAAATGGAAGAGAGACAAGCCTTAGAAAAAAGAGTGGAACTCCTTGAATCTAAAGTTGATACGATGATGGATGAAATGCAACTTGAGCGTGCCATTAAAACCGCAGAACAAGAGGGAAGATCGGTGAAAACGATCCAACCTCAAGAGTGATTGGTCTAAAAATCTCCCCATCAATCCTTCCGCGTCATTTCTACGAAGACATCTTCGAGCGTTGGCTCATCACGGAAGACGGTGCGCAGGGGCCAGCCGTATTGCGCGGCGAGTAGGGCGATTGGCTCGCGCACGTCGCTGCCGGAATCGCTGAGAATGTGAAAGCGCGTCCAACCGTGATCAGATTCTTCATGGCGCACTTTTTTTACGTGCTCGATGCGACCGATGGCGGCGGCAGCCACTTCTGGGTCTACCATGAGCTCGGCAGTCACTCGCCCTGCCGCGCGCATTTGATTGACGAGATTCCCCGGGGTATCGGAGGCGCGGATTTTTCCGGTGTCGATGATGATCACGCGGTTGCAGATGATTTCCACTTCGTGCAAAATGTGGGTCGAGACGAGAATGGTGTGGGTTTCGCCGAGGCGTTTGATCAGCTCGCGGATTTGGCGAATTTGATTCGGGTCGAGGCCGTTGGTGGGCTCATCGAGAATGAGCAATTCGGGGTCGTGGACGAGGGCATCGGCGAGGCCGACGCGCTGGCGGTAGCCTTTCGACAGGGTTTTGATCATTTTTTTCTTCACCGACTCAAGGCCACAGGTGTCGAGCACTTCTCCGACGCGTTGACGCGCGCGATTGTTGTCGAGGCCCTTGAGGTGGGCGCGGAAGGAGAGGTATTCGCGGACCCGCATGTCGTCATAGAGCGGCACGTTTTCGGGCATGTAGCCGATTTTGCGTCGGGCATCGATCGATTGGCGGAAAATATCGAAGCCGGCGATGGTGGCCGAGCCCGAGGTGGGGGGCAGATAGCCGGTGAGCATGCGCAAGGTGGTGGTTTTTCCTGCGCCGTTAGGGCCGAGAAAGCCGACGATTTCACCGCGATCGACATCGAAGGAAATGCCTCGCACCGCTTCATGGCGGGCGTAGGACTTGGAGAGTTGGTGAACTTCGATCATGGAATAATTTTCGCTGTGAAATGTTGACGTTCTGCCGTGCGGCGACTATGAACTCCCCCGCGCCAATCGCCAAGTGTGAAATTTTTGCGATCGGCGCTTCATCCGTTTTCGTATCATGAAACAATCCATAAGCGCGCGCTTGAATGCCGATCTGCTCGACGAAATGTATACCCGTTGGAGCGCTAACCCTGATTCCGTTGACGCCACATGGGCTGTTTTCTTCGAAGGCTTTTCGTTAGGCGTGGCACAACCACCCAGCCGCGGGGCACAGTCGAGCACTGGCACCACAGATCAGTTGGCCCCGCAAGGTGAGCCAGACTTCCGCGCGAAGGTCACCAGCATTGTCGAAAACTATCGTCGTCTCGGTCACACGCAAGCGCACATCAATCCTCTCGCTGGCAGACCAGAAACCAATCCACGCCTCACGCCTGCCGCATTGGGTTTTACAGAGGCGGACATGGACAAAGAAGCAGCCTCGGCGTTTTTCCGCAGTGGTGAGCGCATGAAACTTCGTGATTTTTTCCGTGTGATGGAAGAAACGTATGCGAGCTCGATTGGTTTCGAGTTCATGCACATTCACAACACCGCCATCCGTCACTGGGTGCGGGAACGCATTGAGAACCGTCCGCGTCGTGCTCCGGAATCCCGCGAGCAGCGCATCAAGTCACTGCAGTGGTTGATGGAAGCAGAAATTTTCGAGACCTTTCTCGGGAAAAAATTCATCGGCGAAAAGCGCTTTTCGTTAGAAGGTGGTGAAGGTGCGATGGTCGTGCTGAATGCAATCCTCGAATCGTCGCTGGCTTCGGGCGTGCAGGAAATCGAAATGGGCATGGCCCACCGCGGTCGTCTGAATATCCTCTCGAACTTTGTGCGCAAATCGTTGACCACAATTTTGTATGAATTCACACCCAACTATGAACCCGACCTTGTTGCGGGTGATGGCGATGTGAAATACCACCTCGGTTATGAAAGCATGCGCGACGTCACGGGCGGCCAAGTCCGCGTGAGCCTCGCTGCGAACCCGAGTCACCTCGAAGCCGTCAATCCCGTGGTCGAAGGCAAGGCCCGCGCACGCCAACGCATCCTCGGTGATGACGGCCAGCTCACCGACCGCAAGCGCGTCTTGCCGATTCTACTGCACGGTGATGCGGCATTCGCCGGACAAGGTTCCGTCGCAGAGGTCATCAACCTCTCGCAACTCCCGGGCTACCGTACCGGTGGCACGATCCACCTGATCATTAACAACCAGATTGGATTCACCACCATGCCGGCCGATGCTCGATCCTCGGCGTATGCGACCGATATTGCCAAAATGATCGAGGCCCCGATCCTCCACGTCAACGGTGAGCGTCCGGAAGAACTGTGGTGGGCGGCACAATTTGCCCTCGATTTCCGTCAGCAATTCAGTCGCGATGTTGTCATCGATATGTATTGCTACCGTCGCCAAGGCCACAACGAAACCGATCAGGCTGCTTTCACCTCGCCGCTCGTGGCGAAGTCGATCGCTTCACGCGAGCCGATCAACTACCTTTACAAAAAAGAACTCATCGCGAATGGCACGCTCACCCAAGAAGATGCGGATGCCATCGAGAAAAAAATCTGGGATACATTTGAAGCGGGTTATTTGAAAATGGTCGAGCTGCAAGAAAAAGGTGATCGCACCGCTTTCAGCGGCTCCACCGCAATTGAGCAAGTGCCCTACCACCACTCTCCTGTTCCTACGGGTGTCGAGTCCGCCACACTGGCGCACATCGGTCGCGTGCTGACCACCGTGCCGGAATCCTTTCATCTCCACCCGACCCTCGAAAAACGTTTTGTCCCGCGTCGGATAGAAGCGATGGAAAAAGGGCAGAACATCGATTGGGCACTCGCCGAATCATTAGCTTGGGGCGCTCTTTTGTTAGAAGGAAATCCTGTGCGTTTGTCCGGTCAAGACGTGCGTCGCGGCACTTTCAGCCAACGCCACTCGGTGTTTTACGATTACGAAACCCGCGAGCGCTACATCCCGCTGCAGAATCTCGATGAAAATCAAAGCCGCTTCTGCGTTTACAACTCCCTCCTTTCCGAGTTCGCCGTGCTTGGTTTTGACTACGGCTACTCGCTCGGCGCCCCGAACATGCTGACCCTGTGGGAAGCGCAATTCGGTGACTTCTCCAATGGCGCGCAGGTGATTATCGATCAATTTATTGCCTCCGCAGAATCGAAGTGGCAGACACCGTCCGACATCGTCCTGCTATTGCCACACGGCTATGAAGGCCAAGGTCCGGAGCATTCGAGCGCGAGATTGGAACGATTCCTGCAACTCTGCGCTGATGAAAACATGATCGTCGGCAACTTCACCACCCCCGCGCAGTACTTCCATGCATTGCGTCGTCAGAAGCGTCGTGAGTTCCGCAAGCCATTGATTTTGATGACGCCCAAGAGCCTACTCACCCGCGCTGAGGCTGTTTCACGCATGGAGGATTTCCTCCCCGGCACTTGCTTCCAAGAAATTCTGCCTGATACGCTGGCGCATCAAAGTCCCGCCGCGATCAAACGCATTGTTTTCTGCACCGGCAAAGTCTTTTACGATCTCGATGCCTATCGCAAAGAGCATCAAGTCACGGATACCGCGCTGATTCGCATCGAGCAGTTGTACCCCTTCCATCATGAGCTCGCAGCCCTGTTCGTCAGCGAATTCCGCAACGCCACGCAGTTTGTCTGGTGCCAAGAAGAGCCAGAAAACATGGGTGCCTGGACATACATCGCACCGCGCTTGCGCAAAGTCGTGGGCAAAGATCTTGCCTATGCCGGTCGTGAAGAAGCGTCGAGCCCTGCCGCTGGTTCCAAAGCGATGCACTACCGCGAAACCAAAGCCCTGCTGAACGCCGCCTTTACTCTCTAACATTTTTACTCAACCTTTACCTATTCTGTCCATGTCCCTCGATATCAAAGTTCCCGCCTTCGGAGAGTCCATCACGTCAGCCAACGTCGCCCGCTGGCACAAAGCCGACGGTAGCACTGTGCGCAAAGGCGAAACCCTCGTCACTTTCGAAACCGATAAAGTTTCTTCGGAGCTTGAGTCCCCTGCGGATGGCATACTGAAAATCATCGTCCCTGAAGGCACGGAAGTTTCCATTGGTGCCGTCATCGCGTCCGTGGCAGAAGGTGCTGCGGCACCCGCGGCAGCACCTGTTCCTGCACCCGCCACGCCCGCACCAGCAGCAGCGCCCGCTCCCGTTGCGGCTCCTACCCCAGCGCCGGCACCTGTTGCAGCTCCTGCACCAGCACCCGTAACTTCCTTTACGCCTGCCCCTATCGTGGCCGCTCCCGCCCCAGTGGAAGCTCCTGTGGCTGCCGTGAACGATGGTCGTACCACTCGCAAGAAAATGTCGATGCTGCGTCGCAAGATCGCCAATCACTTGGTGAATGCGCAACAAACCGCTGCGATCCTCACCACCTTTAACGAAGTCGATATGACCGCTGTCATGAGCCTGCGCAAATCGGTGCAGGACGATTTCCTCAAAAAATATCAAGTCAAGCTTGGCTTCATGTCGTTCTTCATCAAAGCCGTCGTGCAAGCACTGAAAGACGTGCCGCAGATCAATGCGATGGTCGATGGCACGGACATCATCGAAAACCATTTCTACGATATCGGCGTTGCGATCGGCACGGAAAAAGGTCTCATCGTTCCAGTTCTGAAAGACTGCGACCAGAAAAACTTCGCTCGCATTGAGCAGGACATTCTCGATTTTGCAGCGAAAGCGCGCGAAGGGAAAATCGCCATGGAAGACCTACAAGGCGGTGTCTTCACGATCTCAAACGGTGGCGTTTATGGTTCATTGCTCAGCACTCCTATCCTCAACCCGCCCCAAAGTGGCATCCTCGGCATGCACACCATCCAACAGCGCCCTGTCGCCATCGATGGCAAAGTGGAAATCCGCCCGATGATGTATCTCGCGCTCAGCTACGATCACCGCATCGTCGATGGCAAAGAAGCGGTCACTTTCCTGATCCGCATCAAAGAGTGCCTCGAGAATCCTACCCGAATGTTGTTAGAGATGTAACCGTGGCGGCGCTACCGTGCGCCAATCCTCTTCAAAAAAATTAGTCACTATGAACTTAGGTGGACCAGAACTCCTCATCCTTGGCGGCCTCGGTTGTCTTGTGTTCACTGCCATCGCCGTCGTGTTGGTCGTTGTTCTCGCCAAAAAGAAAAATGGACCACCGCCCCAGCAGTGAACCAAGCTCTTTGGGCTAGTCAAAGGATTTCATGCCATAACCCCCTGGACGAATCACTTTGCTGAATCATCCATCCGTCGCTTCAGCTCTTTTATTTCCTCGATGAGCTTTGGCAGTCGACGCAGATGAGCCAGGTTTTTAAGTTCTTGTTTCATCGGTTGCGCCGGATGACCCAGATACGTTTGGCCACCGGCTAGGTCCCCGGTGACGCCGGTGCGGGCGGCGAGTACGGCTTTGTCGCCGATTTCTAAATGGCCAGCGATGCCCACTTGCGCCGCGCTGGTGACATAGTTGCCCAATTTAGCGCTACCAGCGATTCCGGTGAGTGCGATCACGAGGCAATGCTTGCCGATTTGCACGTTGTGACCGATCTGTACGAGGTTATCGATCTTTGTGCCTTCGCCGATGAGAGTCTTGCCAAAGCGGGCGCGGTCGATGGTGGTATTGGCACCGATTTCTACATCATTGCTGATCTCGACGATGCCGACTTGGGGGATTTTCTGGTGACGCCCTTGGGAAAATTGGTAACCGTAGCCATCCGATCCGATCACGGCACCGGGTTGTAGAATGACTCGATCCCCGATGACGCATCGCTCGCGGATGCTGACATTTTGATAAATGAGGCAGTCTTTCCCGATCGTTACTTGTGCGCCGATCACCGCGTTGGGAAAAATCTCCGTGCCATCGCCGATCACCGCGCCCGCCATGATGACGGCACCTGGGTGAATGCACACGCGCATCGGATCCAGTGTGGCACTGGGATCGACCATCGCCTGAGGATGAACGCCTGGAACAAAGGCATGAGCGGCATCGGCAAAATGCGCGATCACGGCCGAGAAGGCCAAGGTCGGGTTCTCGACTTCGATCAGGGCCATGGTCTCGGGGCCATCCGTTACTTCCGGAGCGACGAGACAGGCGCCCGCCTGGGATTGCTGGAACTGCGTCAGATACTTGGTGTTGCCCAAGAAACAGATGTCATCCGGCGTGGCGAGATCGAGCGAAGAAATCCCCGAGTAATGGGCTTGCGGATTGCCGCGCAAAACACGACCAGCCGTGAGTTGCGCTAGCTCATGGAGAGTCAATGCCACGCAAGAAAGAGAAAGGATTATTGACCGCCTTCTGGGTCAACTGTTGCCTTCGGTGTCAGTGCCTCTTCTGGCGCAGGCGTGGTGCCCGGTGGCACTGCGGATTCAGCAGGAGCGTCTTTATTTAGCTCCTTGAGCAACAGGGCGGTGATGTCGGTGGCATCTTTCGAGTAGAGAAGGAAGGGTACTTGTGAGGTGCTCATGCCCGATTTGTCATAAACAAAGTCGTAGTTTTCCGCCTTGGCGCGCACTTCCACCAACTTACGGATTTCGTCAAGAATGCCACGCATACGCAAAGCGATTTTTTCATTGAGTGCTTTGTCCTTGCGGCCCACGAAGTCACGACGCTCTTTGTCGAGCTGGATGCCCTCTTGGTATTTGCTTTGATACTCTTTGTAAACTTGAGCTTTTTTCTGATCGGAAAGTGATGGGTCTTCCGTTTGTTGCTTGAGCACGCGGATGTCGCTTTCAATCTGGCGGATGGTGGTTAACTTTTCGTTGTTATCCTTTTGGATGCGGGCTTTTTCGACGTTGATTTCCTGTTGGGCGATCGCTGTCTTAAAGTATTCCTTGAACAATTGAGCCATGTCCACGGTGGCAATTTTCATTGGCGCTTGTTGAGCGCTAGCGTTTCCAAGAAATAGCGCGGCCATTGCGATGGCGATGATTCGACGTGTCATAAGATTCATATGGGAAGGGTGTCTGAAGAGTGCTCACGATAACCCGCACGACTTGGTCGTCAATCCTTTTCCACAGTGAAAACGGAAAACTTTCGCCACTTTTTGCGTCAGTGAACGGCTGCCGCGCGGCGCAAACGATCCATCACCGCGACGCCGAGGCCGACCTCGCTCACTGGCTCAGCGACGATGTAATCGAGTCCAGCATTGTCTAGCTTGCGCAATAAATGGAACAATCGCAGTGCGGCCTCGGGCAATTTGCCATTGCCGGGACTGAGGGCTTCCACGATCGACCAACGGTACCGGGAAACATAGCCTTTGCCCGGTTCACCCGTATAGGAGAGCAATCCATACTTTTTTCCTGGCTCTGGACGAAACTCTTCCCAGTCTTCGATCAACAACAAGGGAGTGCGCGGTGCGTAATGACTGGGCAACATGCCCGGAGCGCTGGGCGCGGAACCATCGTGCGGGCGTTTGGGGCGCTCAACCTTACCGAAGTTTTGCAGCATTTCCTTGGTGACCGGACCAGGTCGCAGAATGGTGATGGTGGGTCGTTTTTCGCCTGCCGTGATTTGAATGATGGTGCTTTCCAAGCCCTCGGCACAGGCACCGCCATCGACAATTAAGGGAATGCGATCGTCGAGCTCCTGTTGCACAGCGTATGCCGAGGTGGGGGAAATCCTCCCGAAGCGATTCGCACTAGGGGCCGCGAGTGGCTCGCCCAGCTCCTTGCCGATGGCGCGGAAAATTTTGCTCGCGCTCTGTCGCACGGCCACTGTGTCGAGTCCGCTGGTGACAAGATCGGGCACGTCGGGATGTTTTGGCAAAATAAGGGTCAGCGGCCCGGGCCAAAAGGCGTTGAGAAGTTTTTCCACGGTTGGCTGAATGTCCTCGGGCACGATTGCCACACGCGGCAGGTCCTCGCGCCTTGCGACGTGCACGATCAGCGGATCAAATGAGGGCCGCTCTTTTACAGCAAAAATTTTCGCAACGGCAGCTGGGTCGAACACATTGCCCGCCAGTCCGTAAACCGTCTCTGTCGGTAAAGCGACGACTTCTCCCGCGCGCAGCATGTCCACGGCGGCCGCTACGGCGTCTTTGTAATTTTCATCAGAGGCGGAAATAATCGAAGTCGAACTCACGCGCGGAAGATGACGCATGGAACCGAGTTGCGCGAGTGCAAAAAAAAATCGCCCCGTCGCGCGCGAGTCGTGACGGGGCGGAAAGATGATTTGTATGTTTATGACTTAGGCCGGTTGTGGCATATCGGACTGAGCGATCACGCGCAATGGGACGCGCACTAACACGTTGCCATCGAAACGGATGGCGAAGTGGTAGTTACCGGGTTTGGCGATGGTACCTTGCAGCGGAGTGATCAGATTTTGTGTCGAGAAGCCAGTGGCACCCTCGGGCATGTTCACCTGCATGTCGGATTCTTCCTGATTGTTTTCTGTAGGTGCCTCGGAGTCATCGACCAGCAAGATCGAGAATTTGTGGCTGCCGTGGTCAGCGGCGGTGAAGCTGAAGCGCAGTGCAAGATTGCAGGCGAAACGAGCGGGAAAGCCTTGCGCGATGATCGCGTCAAACGCGCCGAGAACATTGAGTTTGCCTTGATTTTCGACGGCACTATCACAGAGGGTTGCAACGAGTAATTCCATATCGACGCGAGTCTGAAGAATCCTTAATCAACGCACAACAGAAAAATTTAACAAATTGTAACGATTGCGCTACATCACGTTTGGCGCAGTCGTTCTAACAATTCCGTGCGCAACTGCGGCAACCCGGCACCGAATTCTGCCAGTTCGATGACGGCATCGCCAGCGCCACGACCAACGCCATGCAGCCGTGCCAGCTCGCGTTCGTAATGATGCATCGCGCGCAAGCTCGCTCCCGCCTCTTGCAAATGGTTCAGTGCGCGCATTAGTAAATCGTGCAATTCCGGTTGCGCATGCTCGGGCTCTGAAACCTGATCGAGCAGGCCACAGCAATATCCTGCTAACAAGGTTGTAGGATAATTCCGCCGCAAACCCTCGCGAAAATCCGCCACGGCACACTCGCGCAAGTAATGCAGCCGCCCCGACTTCGCCCGCTGCCAGCCGAGCTCCGCGCTGAAAAATAAATCAATTTTCCCTGCGAAGCGGCTGTTGCTGCGCCGAGCGCCTTTCGCCACGGTGTCGATGATGCCAAACTCTGCCGTGGACCAGCGCACGATGCTGCTCGTTTCCGTTAGCTTCGTGACACGCAGGATCACCCCATTCGCCGTTTCCCACACGCCGCTACGCTAACACGACACAGGAAAAATCCAAGTGCCATCCGTGGTGGAAATCAGGTCAAAAAACGTTTACGCTTTTTTCTTCGCGTAGTCGCGGAGGAAGGTGACACATTGGGTGATGTCGGGCACGTTGTTGTCCCAGTTGTGCTCGTATTCGATGCTGACATTGCCTTTAAAGCCATGCTTGCGGACTTCGTCGAGAATGGCGGTGAGGTTGATGATGCCTTTGCCGAAAATTTCCTCGTGAGTGGGCTTCTCGATGCTGCTGCGATCTTTCATGTGGAAGGCATGCACGTGCGGGGCGATTTTTTTGATCACTTCGAGCGGATCCAGCCCTGAGGAGGCCCAATGGCCTAGGTCGGCACAGAAACCGACATTAGCGTGGCGGCCTTCGATCGCCTTGAGAATTGTATCGGGATTCCAAAGTGCTGTTGGTCGCGGGTGATTGTGGAAACAGACTTTGATGTCGTATTCCTGGCTGAGTTTTTCCAAAATATCGAGCGAGCCAATCGATTCAGTGCTGATGCCGTAAAGGCCGAGGGTTTTGCCGAATTCGAACATCTTGCGCGCTTGTTCTTCATTGTTAGGAACATTCACGACACCGAAATTGACGATAGCGATATTGTGTTTTTTCGCATGCGCTTGCATTGCGGCGATTTCTTCGGCCGGCATTTCGTGGCCGACCTTGATGTTCTTTTTCTCGGGGCTAAGCAGTTGTCCGGCAAAAATTTCCACCGCTTGTGCGCCGGCTTGAGCTGATTTTTCAATTGCTTCAAATAAGGTGAATTTCTTGAACGACCAGCATTGCACGGCCATAGTATAACCAGCTTCGGTGACAACGGCAGGGTCGAGAGCCTTGCCAAAGGAACGCGTGGAGCCTACCGCGACAGCAGCAGGCAAAAGGGAGAGAAGTTTGCGACGATTCATAGGATGTGCCTAGAATTTACACGAATTCTCCTTCACTGCTAGGAAAAAACGCAATCTTCGTGACCACTTCTATGCCATCTGCTGTTACTACATGGAATTTGCTGTCAAACTTTGTTCCTAAGCGATCATTAGCATTATCTCGTGATTTCACCGCGGTATTGGCAGGCACGGCCTGTATCGCAACACAGTGCAGGATTGCTAAAAAATGCGACTCATAATCGCTCACTCCTATGTTTTTAGTCATTTCTGTGCTTTGGAGCTACAAATAAAATTGATGCAAAATTTCTCATATAGTATTGACTTTAGGATGAAATTTCTATAGACACTGTATGCGTCACCCACATGCAGTGATCGACTATAAGATTCGTTTTATCAGTCGTATGATTCATCTAACATGAGTAATGCTTCATAAATCCCATGAAATTCAAGCCCTCCCTCCGCTCACTACTCGCAATGGCGGGTAGTTATTCATTGATGCTGTCGTTCGCCCACGCGACTACTCTCTACTGGGATTCTAACAGCACCACTGACGGTGCCGGGGTTACGCCCACTGGCACTTGGAGTGTTGACAACTTCTGGAACACCGACTCCACCGGTGGAGCTGGTGGCGCGTTCCAGACCGCGACTCTCGGCACCGACGATCTTTTTTTCTCCGCCGGTACTGATGCGGTCAATGCATACACCATCAGTTTGAATTCCGCGACGCAGAGTGCCCGGCTGCTCACCTTTGAGGACGGCACCGCTACTCTTAGCACCGGTGCTCTCAGCCTCGGCAATTTGGGCGGCATCACAGTGACCTCGGGGACGGTGACCGGAGCCACTATCAGCTCCGACCTTGCCATTTCCGGCGCACAGACTTTCAATGTCGCTGCCAGCCGCACCCTCACCCTCGACACCGGCACTTTCACCCGCAACGCCGGGGCGACGCTCAACGTT
>CAMDCV010000047.1 GCA_945890645.1 Akkermansia muciniphila | reverse complement strand
CTCGGCTACTCCGGAGCCACCCACGACATCGCCCACAAGCGCCCGGAAGGTGCCTCCGGCGAATGGGAAAAATGGCGCGCCGAGCAGCACGCCTACTTCCTCAAGCGGCTCCGCGACACCCCCGAAGGCGATGGCAACATGCTCGATACCACCGTCGTCCTCTGGGGCTCCGCCCATCCTCACGGCTCGCACGGCACGAAGGATTACCCCATCCAGATCGCCGGCGGCAACAAGCTCGGTTTCAAGCACGGCAACCTGCATAACTTCGAGGGCGAGCGCAAGAAGCCGCTCTCCAACCTGTTCGTCTCTATGCTTAATGCCGTGGACGCCCCCGTCGAAAAATTCGCCGACAGCACCGGCGAACTGACCGAAATCCTCGCCTAGTATCATGCCGCCTCTGTTTCACAGGTTCCTCATAACGCTCTGTCTGCTTATTCCAGTTGCCTTGGCCCAGGAAAAAGTTCCGCAGGTTCTGTTCCTCGGTGATCAAGTGCATGGCACCGTCGTCCAGGAAGCCGCGAAGGAACTCGGCGGCAAAGTACGCATTCATTTTCCGTCGGTCGGCAGCGCCAACGACAGCGGCACCACCCTCACGCAAATCGATTCATTGCTCGGAGAAATGAAGTGGGACATCATCTACTTCAACTTCGGCATCGGCGATTTGTTTTACAAAGACCCTGCAACCCGCGAGATCCGCATCATGACCAAGGACGCCGGCGGTGTGCGAGTTTCCACGCCCGAGCAATATGAGAAACAGCTCGACGCATTGGTGCAACGACTCAAGACGACCAAAGCCAAATTGATTTGGGGCAGCACCACACCTATGGCTAAGGCCAACAACCTCTTCGATGCCAATTCAGAAATAGAATACAATACCATCGCCGCCCGCGTGATGGCAAAACACAAAGTCCCAGTCGTCGATCTCCACGGCTATATCATGGCACAGTTTAAGCCCGACGACAAACATCCGCCCTACACGCAATACGCAAAGGAGATGGAAAAACGCGGCCACCCGCTGCACGCTCCCTTGGTGCGCGCTCTTACCCAGTAAAATCATAGGATTGCAAATCCCTGCTCCATAGCGCATCGTTGCGAAGTAAACCCAAATCGTAATGCATCGTTTTTTTCTGATTATTTTATTGTGCATCCCCGCGCTCGCGCAGACACGACCGAACATTTTATGGATCATGGCGGAGGACCTCAGCCCCGACCTTTCGTGTTATGGTAGCAAGTTGAATGCCGGCAAAACTCCTGTGTTGGATCAAATGGCAAAAGAGGGTTTGCTGTTTCGCCAGTGCTTCGCTCTCGCTCCCGTTTGCTCGGCGACTCGTTCGGCGATGCTCACCGGTGCGATGCAGACCACCAGCGGCATGCACAATCATCGCTCCAGTCGCACGGAGTCCGATGCCATTCATCTGCCGCAAGGTTGGTCCACGCTGCCTGAACTCATGCAACAAGCTGGCTATGTTTGTTTCAACATCGGCAAGGATGATTACAACTGCCGCTACGACCGCAGTAAGCTCTACAATCTCGGCGTGACGGATACTAAGAATCCCAGAGCGAAACGCGACAATGGTGGGCAGTCCTTCGATTGGATCAAGCTCGTCAAGGAAGGCGACAAACCGTTTTTCGGACAAATCCAAATCACCGGTGGCAAGTGGGTCAACAACGAGAAGCGCATGGCAAAACTCGCCTCGCGCACCAATCCCGCCGATGTCCTAGTGCCACCGTATTTCCCCGACATCCCAGAAATCCGCAAGTGCTTCGCCCTGCATGCCGATGCCGCACGTGTGACCGATGAAGATGTCGCCGCGATTTTGCAGAGCTTGAAAGAGAGCGGACTTTTGGAAAATACCGTCGTCATTTTCATGAGCGATCACGGCATGGAAAATTCGCCACGCCACAAACAGTTCTGCTACGAAGGCGGATTGCACGTGCCTTGCATCATCCGCTTTCCGCAATCGTTTCGTCCCATCCCTGCCGATACCGTCGATGAGTCTTTGGTATCATTGATTGATATCACTACGACGACGCTGGCGATCACGGGTGCACCACGACCTGCTTGGTTTGAAGGAAGAAATTTGTTGGATACAAAACAAAAAGCGCCGCAATACCTCCGCGCCGCCCGCGACCGACTCGATTGGTCGCTCGATACCATCCGCAGCATTCGTTCGCAGCACTATCGTTACCTCCGCAACTACCAAGCCCAGCGCCCCTACATGCAATCGCAGTACCGCGATGGCACCGACTACATGAACGAGCTCCGGCGCATGATGGCTACGGGCGAGCTCGACAAACAACCCGGCGGATTTTTCTTGCCCACCAAAGCCGAAGAAGAACTCTACGATCTGCGCAAAGATCCGCATCAAGTCAACAACCTCGCGAAAGATCCCGCCTCACAGGAAATCCTCGCGCAGCACCGCGCGGCTCTCGCTCAGTGGCAGAAGTCGCCGGGCGACCGACACGACGAAAAAGAAAGCGATGCCGCGCTGCGTTGCGTCATCAAAGAATGGCCAAAGCAAGCCACCGATCCAGTGTACCAAGCTCTCAAATAAACACCTATGAAAACATTCCTCGTTTTTTTCTACTGTTTCATCAGCACTGCCATCGCCCAACCAGCACCGCCGAACATCGTCGTTTTCCTCGTCGATGACATGGGCATCATGGATACTTCCGTGCCATTCCTCACCGATGACAATGGTAAGCCGAAAAAGTATCCACTGAACGAATGGTATCGCACACCCAGCATGGAACGCATCGCTCGCCAAGGCATTCGCTTCAATCAATTTTGCGCCATGAGTGTCTGCTCGCCCACTCGTGCCTCTATCCTCAATGGCCAAAATGCCGCACGCCATCACGTGACCACTTGGATCGATCCCTACAAAAACAATCGCGGACCACAAGGCCCTGCGGCATGGAATTGGAATGGCACGGCCAAAGGCGACATCACCTTGCCCCTATTGCTCCAACAAAACGGCTATCGCACCATTCACATTGGCAAGGGCCATTTCGGTCCCGACAAATCGGAAGGAAGTGATCCCACCAACATCGGCTTCGATGTCAACATCGGTGGCAGCGCCATCGGCCACCCCGGCAGCTACTTTGGCAAAGACAATTATGGCAAAGGCAGCAAGCACGCCGTGCCGCACCTAGAAAAATACTACGGCACCGATACCTTCCTCACCGAGGCGCTCACCTACGAGGCTAACGCGCAAATCGACGCCAGCATCAACGCCAAAAAACCGTTTTTTCTCTACTTCGCGCACTACGCCGTTCACTCGCCCTTTCAGTCGAATCCCCTCTTTGCCGAGCATTATAAAAGCGGCACAAAGTCCCCGCAAGCCAAAGCCTTTGCTACTCTCGTCGAAAGCATGGATGAATCGTTAGGTATGTTGCTCGATCACTTGGAAAAAGCCGGCATCGCGGAAAATACACTCATCTTTTTCCTCGGTGATAACGGTAGCGATGCCCCGCTTGGTGAGTCGCACGAAGTCGCCAGTTCCGCACCACTACGCGGGAAAAAAGGGACGCACTACGAAGGCGGCATGCGCGTCCCTTTTATCGCCGCCTGGGCCAAGACCGATGCCACCAATGCCCATCAGCAAGCTCTCGCAATCCCTGCCGATGCGCTGCAAGGGCACATCGCCTCCGTAGAAGATATCTTCCCAACAGTCCTCGATCTAACAAAAATCAAAGCCCCTGAAACACATAAGTTCGATGGCCAATCGATGCGCACCCTGCTCACCGGAAAAGACGATCCCGCGCATCGGGATACTTTCCTCATGCACTTCCCGCACGCTCATCGCAGCGTGTATTTCACCAGCCTGATAAGCGGCGATTGGAAAGTCGTCTACCACTATCTGCCCACCGCGAAACAACCGCGCTACGAGCTCTTCCATTTAAAAGAAGACCCCTACGAGCAAATGAACCTCGCCCCCAAGCAGTCAGAGATGTTAGAGAAGATGATGAAAGAACTCATTGCATCATTAGAAAAACACGATGCACAATATCCGCAAGATAAAGAGGGCAAAGAACTACGGCCTCAACTTCCATAATGTCGTGCCTTGGGACGCATTCACATCCATCTTGCTATTTTTTTTAGTGCTGGCACTCTCCGCTGCATCCGATCATGAGCATTCAACTCCACATCCATTCAAGCCGAGAGGCCGCCATTCGCATCGTGGCGCAAGAAATCGCAAGTTTAGTTCGCAACAAACCGGAAGCGGTATTGGGCCTAGCCACGGGGTCCACCCCCATCCCGCTCTATCAGGAACTCGTGCGCTTGCACCGCGAAGAAGGTTTATCTTTTCGCCATGTGACCACGTTCAATCTCGATGAATACCAAGGTCTGGATCGCTCGCATCCGGAGTCGTATTGGAATTTCATGCATCGGCATTTTTTCGATCACATCGATATCCCTGCGGCGAATATTCATTTACCCGGTTCACGTGTAGCAGAAGCGGATATGCTTTCGCACTGCATGGCGTACGAAGAAGCGATCCGCGCTGCGGGTGGGATCGATTATCAAATTCTGGGTATCGGTCGTACGGGCCACATTGGTTTTAACGAACCGGGTTCTCCGGCAGATAGCGTAACGCGATGCATTCATCTCGATGCCATTACGCGCGAAGATGCCGCGCCATCATTTGGCGGGCTCGATCAGGTGCCGACGTCTGCGATCACCATGGGCTGTGGCACTATTCTTTCTGCGCGCACGATTACACTCATGGCTTTTGGCGAGGGCAAAGCAGAAATCGTCCGCAAGGCATTGCGCGAACCAATCACCGATCAAGTCAGCGCCAGCTTTTTACAAAATCATCCTGCCGCAAGTTTCCAACTGGATTTAGGGGCGGCCTCTGCCTTGTGAACGTTTAAAGGCAAGGACGCATCTGCGAGGTGTCAAGTGCGGTAAACTTATTTTCCCCTAACGTCAGCAACCTCACCCCTGACAAACATCGCAAACAATTGACTGAGATGGTGATGGATTGTAACGAGCAATTTGAGATTCCCCCATCGGACCGCCCGGAGATCGGTCGCTGCCTTACGGAATCCGGAATGCCTTGTTACACGAAGGATCCAGAGCGAGTGAGCCAGAGCGTAGGCCGCGGACGTCGATGACGTTGTAGGGTGCGTAGGGGCTGATTACTTCGCCGCACGTGCTGGTTTTTTCCGCGTAGGGATAAGAGGAGCCGCCGGAAGGTGGTGGTGGCTGCTGACGGTATCCTTGGTTACCGCCCTGTTGATTTTCTTGCATGGCGGCGATGCCGGCTCCCAATCCTGCGCCTAGCGCTGCGCCTTTGAGCGTGGAATTTGTATCACCCCCTGCCACGGCCCCGAGAGCTCCACCGGCGAGTCCACCTACCGCAGCCCCTTGTTGTTGATAAGGGGTACACGATGTCAACACTGCGGCTAACATCAGAGCAGAGCAAATTTTTCCTTCCATACAAACTCTATGACGCACGATCTGGGTAAATGATTCAAGTACAGAGAAATTTATTTTTCCTCTGGTTCGGGCACGGGTGTGTTGTTGCGGAACAAATCTAGCAGATAGCCTGAAGTCAATACTTCCGGTGTAACGATCGGTTCTTTGTCCGGCACGTAGAGAACGTTCACGGGAATGGCCGTGCGCTTGAGTTCTTCGAGCTTCGCCTCGATGAGTGGATCAGGCTTGGTTTTGTCGGCCTTGAGGGCGACCACGCCACGCTCTTTCATGAGCTGGATGACCTCTTCGCTGTAAGCATTGCGCTTGTTCACCTGACAAGTCAGACACCACTTGGCAGTGAAATCAACATACACCGGCTTGCCTTCTTCCAGCAATTCATCGACACGCTCTTGCGACCACGTTTCCCACTCGACACCCTTTTTAATACTACCGGCATAGTAGATGCCAGCAGCTGCGAGAAACAGCGCGATAAGACTAGCGGTAATGCGAGTACGGCGTGGCTTGGCATAGGTATTCCATCTTCCGTAGATCCAGCAAGCGAGCGCGACTACGGAGAGACCGATGATAGGATTGAGCATGTTATCGAGATCGATCAGACCCGTATACACCCACAGCAGCACACCCGTAGTGGCGAAGAGCAGGAAGGACATCCCCTGCTTGAATGTTTCCATCCATGCACCCGGTCGCGGCAGGTAATCGACCAGCTTGGGAAAGATCGACATGAGTAAATACGGCAGCGAGAGCCCCAATGCCATGACGGTGAAGGCGATGAAAAACTGCGATGAGGGCAAGACAATCGCCGCGCCGATTGCGGGCCCGAGAAACGGTCCTGAGCACGGCGTGGCAACCACTGTGGCGAGGAAGCCCGAGAAAAATGTGCCGCTAAAGCCATGCTTGCTTTGCAAGTTGCCGCCGATGCTAGTCGCTGAGGCCCCCATTTCAAATACACCGAAAAGATTCAGCGCCATGATGAACATCAGCATCATCAGACTCAGCACGAACCAGGGAATCTGCAACTGATAGCCCCAGCCGAATTCATCACCACCTGCTGCTTGTCGAACAGCAAACAGAATCCCACTCAGCACCCAAAAGCTGATGACTACTCCCGCTGTGAAAATGAGGCCGTGGAGGATAATCTTGCGCTTGTCCTGACCTGCCTGCTGTACGAAACCGAGTATCTTGATGCCGATCACCGGAAATACGCAGGGCATCAAATTAAGTATCAATCCACCGAGAAACATCCCTAACAATACCGGCAGAAATTTTCCGAGCGGCAGCGGTGGTGCAGGCGCGCGGGAAATTTCGGTGACGGGCACGGCGACGATTCGTTCACCACTGGCATCGTTAAAGCGCAATACGCCTGATAGAGAATCGGATGATGTGATTTTTTCACCGCTGAACAATTCCTTTCTGGTTTTGAGGTCGATGACAAAGTCTTCGCCTTCGGCGCGGGCGTTCATCGAAGCCAAGGGCACAATCATTTTTTGATCGGCGATAAAATGCGCTTTTTCCATTTGCTTGGCGCCACTGATGCGCAATTGCAATGCGGTGCCATTCTTTTCCGCGCGGATGGCGAGATCGGTGGTCTTTGCTTGGCTGGCTCGGGCTTTCGCAAAGGCCTCTTTCGTATCAGAATTGTCCTCACTTTGGGCAGCGACGGGAAGTTCAAGGGTGAGTTGTGCCTTCTCAGTTTTGCATTGGCTTTTGCAAATCTGCCACTTGGCATTGGCAACAATGCGGATTGTGGTGCCGATCAGCGACGCGTCATTGGGCAACGTAATTTCTGTGATGAGAAACGCTTGATCGTCTGAATACGTGTAGGCTTTTTCGGGGTTGGCCTCGTCGAGTTGAAAGGGTGGGTCGGTCACATGGGGCGCGGGCCATTGGATTGGACCAGCAGTCGCGCCTTTTGGTAGAGTCCATTGAATGCTGGGGCTGTCTTCAATGCCACCGGGGTTGAGGTAATACGAGTGCCAACCTTCTGGATGCGATAATGCTAAAGCCACGGCAAATGTTTGCCCAGGTGCCACGGACTTGACCTCACTCACCAAGGAGGAGCCCGATTTGTCCGCTTCTTCCTCAGCAGATGCTGCCTCGCTGAACGCATCCAGCTGAGCGTAAGCGATCAAGGGCAGAAATAGAGAAAACAGAAATGCACGCATAAGAGAAAAGTATGCCGTGGGAGCGAATCTGCAATCCTGTTTTATTCAAGAATGTTGCCTAAGGCTGATACAGCGAAGGAAAGAGTCAGTATGGGGAGCTTGTATCAATGAGTTATCTAACACCATCAGCCTTTGGTGCGCGCTTGATTTCCCGCAAAGTATCCGCATCAATGAACGTGTGCTCTTTCGCATTGAGGCTATCCATGATGCGTTCCATGATTAATGCATGCCGTTCTTCTGTCCAAGTAGGAAATTGTTTCCAATCCTCTAGTCCTGGAAAATGCATTATTAGAGGAGGCTCGCGAAAATCGCTCTCGCAGCGCAATAGAATGCTCACCCATTTCTTGCCGACACGTTCTTCGTAAGTTCTTGTGCCATATTCCACGAAGCCAATTCTCCAGCCTCGTTTACGATCTCGATAAAATACCCAAATGCTTTGAACAATGAGCCACAAAATAAGAAGAATGAGAGGCAGAAATACTAAAGCATACTGCCAGCCGCTCAAATTAAATATTTTTGCAATTGCGTAAGTAAATGCTCCTGCCGCATACAGGAAAAAAATAAGACAGCCGGGCACTAGATATTTTTCCAATAATGTCTTAAAACCAGAGGCATAAAGAAGGCATGGAACAGCAATCAAAAAAAAATACAGCACTGCGTTCAGCGGATTGCTTGCACTAGCATAACGCTTGGCGAACAAGATTGGCTCTGAAGAAACCACCCATTCGTCAATGAGATAGAATATACCAAAAATCCCAAACAGTCCGGCAAGAAGGCGGGCAGCAATAGAGATTCTCCAAATTGCGCCGAGAGACAGTAATCCAATCAAAAGGATCACAACGTATCCCGTGAGACGTCTAAGTTTTATTGCCTCATCGTTATAAAAAAGATCAAAACCCAGAACATTAAGCGCAATACTTATCAGCACGATGCAGAAAAAACTGACGCTCCAGCGAATGATCGGAGACCCCTCTATCTTTTGCGGATTGTTCATGGGCGGCTCCATGGTCCGCAAATTACCTCTCTAAAAGAACTTTGCCGTCTTTCACCACCAGATCGATGCTGCCTTTGAGAGTTTGATTGAGGAAGGGGGTGTTTTGACTGCGCGATTGCATGTATTCGCGGCTGAATGTCGTTTCACCGGCGGGATTGAATAAGACGAACTCGGCGGCTTTGCCCTCTTCGATTGGCACGGGGGCGAGACCCATGAAACGGCGGGGCTCGGCGGAGTAGCGTTTCACCACCAGGTCCCAACCGAATGTATTACTATGAACGTAGTAGTGATAGAGGCTGATGAGCGCGGTTTCGAGACCAGTGATGCCGTTCGGCGCGCTGACAAAGTCTTGTGATTTTTCGAAAGCGGTGTGCGGGGCGTGGTCGGTGGCGATGAGATCGAAGACACCTTGTTTTAATCCTTCGAGCAAGAGGGCGTTGTCGCGCTTGGTGCGCAGCGGCGGGTTCATCTTGTAGTTGGTATCGAAGTCGCCGATGTCGTCTTCGCTAAAGAGCAGGTGATGCGGAGCAACTTCGGCGGTGACTTTGACGTCGCCGCGTTCTTTCCACCAGCGGATCGTTTCCATGCCGAGGGCGGAAGAGACGTGTTGGATGTGAATGTGCGCTCCGGTGGCGTGGGCGAGGCGGATATCGCGGTCGATGATGATTTCCTCCGCGCAGGGTGGAGAGCCTTTGATGCCGAGGCGAAAGGCGGTCGGTCCTTCGGTGAGTGCGCGCAGTCCGGCGATTTCGGGGACCTCGCAGTGGCTTGCGAAAAACATGCCGAATTCCTTGGCGTATTGCATCGCGCGATAGAGCACGGCGGGGTCATAGACCGAGTCGCCATCGTCGGTGAGCATTTTCACGCCGAGGTTGCGCATGCCATCGATGGCAGCGAGTTCCTTGCCGTGGCGACCCTTGGTGATGCAGCCGCTAGTGAGCACGGTGATTCCAGTGGCCTTGCCGGCATCGAGCACTGTGCGGATCGTCGCGGGGTTATCGAGAGCGGGAGAAGTGTTAGGCATCATCACGACACCCGTGACACCGCCGTTGATCGCCGCGCGCGCGCCGCTGGCGATGTTTTCCTTAGCCTCGAATCCGGGTTCACGGAAATGCACGTGCGCATCAAACATGGCGGGCAGCAACACGCGTCCCGCGGCATCGATCTCACGAGCATGGTCCGGCTTTTGTAAATTCGTGCCAATGGCTTTGATGAGGCCGTCTTCGACGAGCACATCGGCCGGCATAAGTTTCGGCGAGTCTTCGCAGGCGATGAGGCAGTTTTTCAGGAAGAGCGGATTCATGAGGTAGTGGGCAGCGAATGCCTGCCTGCTTGTGCCGACTATGGTAGCGACTGCCGCGTACGTTGGCAAACAAGAAACGTGAGACTGATCAGGTTACAAAAAAGGATTGATCACTCGAGTTCCGCCATAATCCTGCCCGTGGCTCATGTCTTTCGAATAGACAATGCCGCAGCCTATGCTTTGGGCGGCGGCGATGATTGTGGCATCCCAATATGATAGCGAAAACTTACGTCGTAAAATTACGGCGGACACAATCAGTTCGTGGGTAATCGGCACTACACGAACCATCGCCGCCATGCGAAGAGTGGCATCTATGTTTGATTCGGATATCCCGAGTTTTGGTTTGCGCAGGGCGTTAGCGATGAATTCTTGGAGCACTTGAGCCGATATAGCGAAAGTGCTTCGGGTAATAAGTTCCTCAGCAATTTTGCGTTTACTCGCATCTTCGGTTGCAGACGAGCAGGCGTAGAGAAGAATATTGGTATCAAGAAAAACCTCAGCGGTCATAGATTTCCTCCCTCGTCAGAGGTGACATAGATTCGGTGTTACTGGCCTGCATTGCTTTGAGGAGACGCTTCAGTGTGGCCTTGCGCTGTGCATCTTCCACTTCTGAAGGGGCTTCGGTCACTCGTTTTAGGCCTTCCATGACTAATTCACGTAGTGTCGTGCGTCGCTCCGCAGCGATGACTTTCGCTTTAACCAGCAAGTCATCGGGCAGATCAATGGTTGTTTTCATAAAGCAATAGATACAGGAATATGGGTCATGGGGCAAGTCTTTATTGCGGATTACATATAGGTGGACTCTGCATTGAAGCTATTCAACTCTCCGGCTTCAGCGAGTAGAGGACAGACATTCTTACGGCGATGCCGTTTTCGACTTGTTGGTTGATGAGGGAAAGCGGGTAGTCCATGACGGCATCGCAGAGTTCGACGCCACGATTGACGGGGCCGGGGTGCATGATGTGGATGCCAGCATCGGCGATGCGTTTGAGGCGTTCATCGGTCACTCCGTAAACGCGGTGGTACTCGCGCAGGCTGGGGAAGTATTGGGCGTCTTGGCGTTCCATTTGCACGCGCAGGAGGTAGAGCGTGCAAGGTTTCCAGCGCATGGCCGTCTCGTAATCCGTGAAGCAGGTGACGCCTGCGGGCGGGTAGCCGGGGAGCAAGGAGCCAGGCGCGAGCCAGGCGACTTCGGCACCGAGGCGGAGGAAAATTTCGGTGGTCGAGCGTGCGACGCGGCTGTGCAAGATATCGCCGATGATGAGGATTTTTTTGCCGTTGAGGTCGGGATGGATTTCGCGCAGCGTGAAGGCATCGAGCAGGGCCTGCGTGGGATGGGCGTGGGCGCCATCACCGGCATTGATGACGCAGGCGTTGGTCATCTTCGCGATGGCGGCGGGCAGGCCCGAGCGCCCGTGTCGGACGATGATGTAGTCGGTGCGCATCGCTTGGAGAGTCTCGATGGTTTCGCGCACAGACTCGCCTTTGCTGATTGAGGACGATGGAACATCGAAGTTCGTGACATCGGCGGAGAGTCTTTTCGCGGCGACTTCGAATGACGAGTGCGTGCGGGTGGAGGCTTCGTAGAATAACATCAGCACCGACTTGCCTTTGAGGGCGGGGACCTTTTTCACTGAGCGGGTGAAAATTTCCTTAAACGGCGTAGCCTGATCGAGAAGAGCGACGATGTCTTCTGTGGTCAGCGATGGGATGTCTAACAAGTCCTTACGGAGCATAGGGATTCTTCAGGGTGAATAGGATGACGAAACCGATGATGAGGCAGGCGATGCCGCAAAGAAAGGCGGCGTGGTGACGGGCACGTGGTTTTTTCAGATAGAGAATGAGGCTGACGAGCAGGAGAAATGCGCAGCCGATGCCGGGGCTGTAGAAACGTTCTTGGCCCTCATTGCTCCAGTAGCGCACGGACAGATAGCAGACGGCTAAGGCGATGATGTAAAGGATGCCGGCGAGTATCGGATTGAGGGCCATCTGCACGATGCTTTGCACCGGGGGACGTGTTTGCATCAGGCCGCGGTGGCGAAGTTGTTGGATCTCCGTGTCGTCGTGCTTGCGCTGCGGCAAGGGCGCGACGGTTCCTTGTTTTCCTAGAGGGATTTCCGTAGCAGCATCGGGGCGTAAGCCATCGAAGGCGTGGATGGTACCGTGTTTTTCCGGTGGGCCTCTGCGTGCTGCTCGGGAAGGCTGTGCTTCGGGCAAATGAACTTCGTGAGAGAGTTCTTCGTGCGAGGGACTGCTCAGGGTTTGACCCGATATGTCGTGAAAAACGCCGTGTTTTGCTGGAGGTATGGCTCGCTGATGAGCAGGTGGCTCTGCTTGTGGGGGCTCTGCTGCTGGCGGCATTGCTAGCTCCGAAAATTCCTGTGCGCGAAGAGCGGCCAGCTCTTCCGGCGTTTTCTTGCGCTGTGGAATGGAGCTCATGCGCGCGGAGAGATGAGGACTTTGTCTTCGCCGTCGGTTCCCTCGAGAGAAACTAATACATGGTCGAGGCGCTCGGTGGCGAGAGAAATCCCCACAAAATCCGCGTGGATCGGCATTTCACGATGACCTCGATCGATTAGCACAGCCAATTCAACCTTGCCGGGGCGCCCGTAATCCGACAGCGCATCGAGCGCGGCACGGATCGTGCGACCGGTGAAAAGCACATCATCGACGAGAATCACGAGGGCATCATCGATGGGGCAATCGATGTCGCTGCCCTGAAGTTTTGGGTTTTCGCGCAGGTGCTCGAAGTCATCGCGGTAGAGCGAAATATCGAGCGTGCCGAAATTGAGCTCACGGTCATCTGCCGCGAGCAAGGTGCAGAGACGCTCCGCGACTTCATCGCCGCGACTGCGGATGCCGATCAGCGTGATCGCTTCCTCCGGGTGACGACTGCGGATTTGCGCGGCCAGCGATTCGATGGCTTGCGCGATGTCTTCGGCGTTAAGTGGAGTGGCCATGGGAAAATACGTTAGAAATGAAGAATACCAATGTCGGAGCGGCGTTGCGCACCAGTGAAGTCGATTTTCGCGGCCTCGCGATGCGCCAGTCCGGCGGCGGCCTCGCGGGTCTCTGCGGTGGCGACGACTGCCAGCACACGACCACCGTGGGTGACCCACATGCCATCTTTGTGCTGCTTGGTGCCCGCGTGATAGACACGTGCGGCGCTCACCGCTTCGATGCCCGTGATTTCATCGCCATTGCGCGTGATTTCTGGATAGCCTGCCGCTGCCAAAATCACCGCCACGCTCCAGCCTCCGGAAAATTCGATCAACTCCGGACGCAATACACCGCGCGCGCCATCGAGGCAAAATTGCGCAAGGTCACCGCGCACTAACGGCATCACCGCCTGGCATTCCGGGTCGCCAAAGCGACAGTTGTATTCGATCACTTTCGGACCCTCCGGCGTAAGCATCAGGCCGAAATACAAGAAGCCACGATACGGCAGCTTCTCGCTGCGCAATCCGCGCACAGTCGGCTCGATGATTTGCTGCTTGATGGTTTCTAGCAATTCCTCGGCTATCAGTTTGCGGCTCGCCACGGCGCCCATGCCGCCCGTGTTCGGACCTTCATCGCCATCACGAGCGCGTTTGTAATCGCGGGCCGGGGTGAAAATCAAATACTCGTCATCCACGATCGCGGCAAAAATCGACACTTCCGGTCCCGTGAGGCAGTCCTCTACCAACAGTCGACCCTCGCCAAATCGCTGCTGCACGAGCACCTCTTGGAGAAACGCCTGCGCGCTGGCTTCATCGGCGCAAACTGCCACGCCCTTACCAGCGGCGAGGCCATCGAATTTCAGCACGGTCGGGTATTTTCCATCGATCGCAGCCAGCGCTTCCTCGCGGGTATCGACGACTGTCGCCATCGCTGTGGGGATGCCATGACGCAGCAAAAATGCTTTCGAGAATTCCTTGCTCGCTTCGAGCTGCGCCGATTCCTTATGCGGCCCCCAGCACGGGATGCCAGCTTCTTCGCAGAGATTGGCGAGTCCTTCGTTTTTCACGAGGTAGCTTTCTTCCCCTGCGACGCAAAGATCGATTTTGTTTTCCTGCATCCATGCGATCAATTGCGGCAAGGTTTTCACCGGCACTGTCTTCGCGATAGAAAAAATGGCATCGCTGCCGGGGAAACAAAATAGTTCCGGTTGCGACGGAGATTCCGCCAATGTGCGCACGAGAGCGTGTTCCCGCCCGCCTTTTCCTACCACGAGTACTTTCATAGTTCGCGGAGCTTATCAACGAATTCCACTCCCGACACAATCACAAACTGCATCCGCAGCAGAAACGCTGAAAACGTGGCGGTGGCCTCTGGCCTCGTAGTCTCTTCTCAGCCCTCAATCCTTAAACAAAAAGAAATTTTCACCGCAAAGTGCGCTTATTGATCTCCCACGTCCCAAAGGGACGATTTATATCAGCCCGCGGTGAAGCCGCGGGAATAGTATCCCCAACATTATGCGCGTCCCAACGGTACGATTCATTGAGCGGCTTGCCTCTTGTGCTAAACTCATCGCATGGCTCACTCGCTTGCTAACGTTATTTTGCACCCCGTATTCTCGACAAAAAAACGCGAACGCACCATCACCGATGTCATCCGTCGACGACTTCATGCCTACATGGCAGAAATCGGACGCGATATGGATTGTCAGGTCTATCGCGTTGGTGGCATCGCAGATCATGTTCACTTGGCCGTGGGATTTTCCCGCACACTGGCAATTGCGGACTTTGTCAAAAAAATCAAGCACACCAGTTCTTCTTGGATGAAAGAGCAGGGTCGAGAGTATTGTGAGTTTTCATGGCAAGCAGGCTACGGCGTTTTTTCCATCAGTATCTCTCATCTTGAAAAACTCGTTGCCTACATTGAAAACCAAGAAGAGCACCATCGAACCTTTTCGTTTCAAGATGAGTATCGATTACTGCTGCGAAAAAACGGAATCTTTGTTGAGGAAACCTATCTTTGGGATTGAACACACCCAATGATGAAGCGTCCCGTTGGGCGCTAATGCATAGATCGAACGAACACCCCATGGCTTCACCATGGGCTGGTATGAATCGTCCCTTTGGGACTTGGAAGCTTGCCCGTCGCAAAGCGACGCCTTATTTCAGCCCACTGTAAAACCGTGAGTTGTATAGGCACAACATCGATCTGCGACCCAATGGGACGATTCATTGAGCAGCTTGTTCAGTTTTTGTGTCAATACTCCCCGTGATAGGAATGTCAGGGAGAGTGCTGCGGAGAAACGCTAGCAAATCTCCACGGCTTTTGTAGGAAACGACAGTATCGATGTAGGGAAAGCGGATTCGAGTTCCATCCGTGAGGTGGATCACAAAGGTAAAACCGTCAGTATCGTCCCAATAAATTTGCGCAATTTCGGCAACGGAAACTCGCTTCTCACGCCCCACGAATCCCCATTCTAGGTCTTCCTCATCGATGCTAAAGACATGGACCAGCGCACCCGAAGTCGCCATCCAGCACCCGCGAATGAACACCACAAAAAGACAAATTCCCACTACGCCAAAAATTACGCGAAACGTGTCAACACCTGATTCATTTTCCAAATCGATGAATCCAACCAACAGAAAGACCAACGACAGTAAGAACGCGATCGACAGTCCGAAAGCGCTCAGCCATTGCGAATCACGTTTGGTTCGATGGAATGCATTCATTTTTTAACGAACCACTGTTTTACTTGAGCCCAGTTTGTTGGGTTAAAGGCGCAGTGTCTTTCCTATTGCTGGGAATTTTTTTTGTCTGATCGCATTTTCCAGAATCTGCCATTCCTCTTCGTCGCTCAATCGTGCGAGCGTTTCATTGAGTTTCTGCCTATTTCCTGTTCCGGATGTTAACGGGTGTGAAATCATTTTATCCCAGCTGCCTTCTTCACCAGATCCGAGAAATGCTGACACACAGGGCACTCGGGTTCCTAATTTATTGGGGAATGGATCTAGACTCCGGCAATATTCACTTTTGACTGCCCAAGCCATTAGTCCCGATCCGTCGCAGGTCATATTTGCTAAGATTAAAACTGTGGGAGGTGTTTCCTCGATAACAATTCCTGGGCACAAAACGGCATTCTTGAATTCTAATTTGCGCACACTGATGTAACGCCAAATTAAAGCAGCAATCATCAGAGCAATGAATAATAGCATACCACCGAGGATCTTCGACCACAATGAGAAGAGAAGTCCACCCATCAACGCAAAGAACAGAAATAGGATCATCAGTAAAAAAGCGGACGAATCTTTAAAAAGAAACCTGACAGAATTCAATTTCACTTTGGGCGCACGGCTCGAAAATGTGCCGTTGATAAAGTCACCATCGATTATAAATTCATCGTCCTCTTTCATGGGTGATTGGTAGAGTGTATCAGTTTTTATCAGATTCGGGGCATGCACTAGGCAAAGTGATTTAACACATGAAGAAAGTTAGTATCGTGCAGATGATAACGTGCTTGGGACATTAGACAATTGCCTTTTTAGGATGCAAAGTAGAGTTTTTTGACGTCCCCATGCAGCAACTGCGCCGCCGCTTTCCGGTTTTGTGGGAGTGCTGGAGCGTCGCCAATTCTCAGAGTAGCTCGCAGACCTTTGACTTTTGCCAAGCGGATCATGTGGGAGACTAGCGTGTGATCGCCCCAGTAGCAGACATCGTGGGCGATGTCGCCGGTTTCTGCTTGGTAGTGGATCGCGGCGGGGGTGATGGTGGTTTGGCAGTCGAGTGCGATTTGAAACAAAGTCGGCTTGAAGGGTAAAACGTTGCTGCCGTCCGAGCTGGTGCCTTCGGGAAATAAGACGACGGGCAAACCGCTCTCGAAGACCGCACGGATGCCTTGTGCGGTGTCCGAGGCACTGGACGGTCGGTTGCGCTCGGCGAGGATAGTGCCTGCTGATTTTAGTAACAGGCCGATGACGGGCCAGTGGCGCACATCGGATTTGGCTACGAAAACGAGCGGGCTTTGGGCGGCGATGACGAGGACATCGAGGTAGCTGAGGTGATTGCACACCACCAAGCCATGAGTCGGGATTTTTCCCGTCATGGTCACTTGGGTTTCCAGCGCGCGCAGCATGCGTCGGGCTTGTTTTTGCTGCCACACGGCGCGTTCGCCTATCGAGTTGCCGGGTTGTTTCTCGATCAATGCGAGCGCGATGGCCCAGGCGAGTTTGATGAGTCTTCGGGTGCCCGTAAACATGTTAGGCATTGCCTTTAAAATACCGATTCTTGCCCGCGCGAGACATATTTTCGATATCGAGAATCGTGAGGAAGTCTATCGTTTTGAACTCGCGATCCAATGCCGGCGAGCCAGCGATCATGGAACCAATGGAGAGATAGGCGGCGAAAAGTTTCGGCGTGGCTACGGGCAACAAATCCACGGGGGCAGGCGGCATGACGTAGTCGCCGATGGGCTCGGTGCGCAAGTGCGAGGGAGCGAGGTATTTTTCCGCCAATTGACGGTAGAGCGTCCAACCCTCCGCTGGATCTTGTGAGGTGAGCGAACTGCAGCCGATCAAGTATCGCGCCCCGCAATTTTCCGCATAGCGGGCAATGCCGCGCCACAAGAGATCGATGACAGAGCGGTTGCGGTGATCGATATGAACGCAGGCGCGTCCGAGTTCGAGGATCTGATGGCGAATTGGTTCGTAGGGAGAAAAATCGAATTCTTGTGAGCTGTAGTAGCCACGTCCCGCAGCGGCCATGGCACCTGTTTGCAGGCGGTAGGTGCCGATGGCGCTGCCCGATTCATCCTCAATGATCAGGTGATCGCACTGCGCATCGAAGGGATCCGCATCAAGTCCGCTGACCAGGGATGATGCTAACCCCTCCCCGAGTTCTACGTTGAAAACCTCATAACGCAGGCGCTGCGCTGCCTCGATGTCCTGAGTATTTCGAGTGGTTCTGATAGAGTAGCCCGCTGTAGCGAATAGTGAACTCATGAGAAAATCTTACATATCGCTGTGTAAGATGAAATTTGCGTTTGCCGACAAATTCGACACATGGAGTTGGTGCTATATTGCAAGCAGGAGCACCCAAAACTTAAGCCTCTTTTGTGCTGTCACGGGAAATATGATCCACAAACACGATGACTGCATCAGTAAATGCTTGCGCATTTTGCCAAGGGAGGCGGTGACCCGCAGCGGAGATTACTTGGTGACGAGCGTTAGGCATCAACGCAGTGGCTCGCTCGGCGAGGAGTGTGAATTTTTCATCATTCTCACCGGTGAGCCACAAAATGGGGATCTTGATTTCAGGCAGCCGCGGCCAGAGGTTTTCTTGCGCTCCTAGCGACCAATCTAGAAAACTTCGGGCGATTTCCTTTCGCCGCAACCGTAGTGGTGTGCGATCGCTCAGGGAGCTTGCATCTCGTAAGATCCCCTGCGACTGCCATTCGGCGAGAAAAGTTTCCCACTCGCCATGAAGGCATTTTACCGACCAATCGGTATCAATGTTGCGGCGGGCGATTTTTTCTTCTTCGGTCACTAGGCCGGGGTGAGCACCAATGATTATGGCTGCATCCCAAGGGGAATTTTCTGATAACAAGCAATACAGTGCGATACGTCCTCCCATCGAATAGCCGACCAGTAGGTTTACTCCAGCGCTGGCCTGCACTTCGGCATTCAGTGAGATGGCGGTCTCGGCTAACGAACGTGGGCAGCAATCGAGAAAACGCCATAAATCGATCGCTCTCACCTGGTAGCCGCGGCTTTCCATCGCATCGCGAAACGGAAACCAATCGGCGGCGGCCCCGACCGCGCCATGCAGGCACCAGAGTGTGATCGGTGTCGTGCTCATCCGTCGAAACGTTCCCATAGTTGCCAAAATTCTGCCGTTTGTTGAGTATCGGGCCGTACTTCTAGCACTGTCATACGATCGCCCGGCTCAAAGGCGTCGAGATCATCGAGTGTCTTGGCGCAGACATAGGCCAAGCCCCATTGTGCCGCCCAATGCGAAAAGTCGTGCTGATGTGGATTGATCATCAGATTGCGCGCGCTGACTTCCATTTGTTGCAAGCGCGGCAGTCGTTCAAATATACGCCCGCCGCCATTATTCAGTATTACCAACACACGTCCTTTTTGTTCGCACTGATCCAGCAAAAACGGCGCAGCTAAATCATAGAGCGCGGTGAGGTCGCCGACAATCGCCCAGGCATTCTCCTCGCGCGCACTGGTGCCCAGCCAAGTGCTCAGCTGGCCGTCGATGCCATTGGCCCCGCGATTCGCGCGCACTTTCGTGACCGGACGCTGGTGCTGGGCGAACCAGTTCCACTCGCGGATCGGTAGGCTATTGCCGAGAAATAGGGAGTTCGCCAGCGTTGCGTATTGTGAGAGAGTTCGCACCCAGCCGCCCTCACTCTCGGGTAGCGATTCCAGCAACTCATCGATCTGCGCACCCCGACGCGCCGTGCGGAGGAAAAAATCCAAAGGATCGCCGATGCGTTCCTGATGGCCCAGCGATTTGATGACGCGGTGCGCGGGGCCTACTACTACCTTGCTAGGACGAGCCAATCCGGAGAAGCCCGAGCGAGTGATCGACCAGACATCGGTTTGAGGCAGGGTTTCCAAATCGCGCCAATACCGACCAGTCGGCACGTCACCAATGCGGAGAACTTTATGGGGTAGTGTTTGTCGTAGCAAGCGGTCGCCATCCGGCAATCCGAGGTGGCCGAGAGCCTCGCGCAGCCCACTGGTGGCATCCGCCAGAACCGGCACACGGAGGGCATCGAGAAAATGCCAGACTTCTTCTTGTTCTTCTGGCTCTAGTCCGCCGACTAGCACGACCAATCCGCCTTCGAGGTCTTCGCGCAACCAGCGCGCCAGCGGCCCGACTGCTACGGCAGGACTAGTCAGCACAGATACGGCAATCTCATGATCAATGCCTAATTCTCCGAGGGTGAATTCTTCTTCTAGCTCGACATTGCATTGCCAAGGACCGCGCCGCGACCATTGATCGATCGGGCCGCAGTCGGCGTAAGGTTTGTATAAATCCACTTGCTCAATGGCCTGCGGGGCGCCGGTGCCACGATAGGCGGCGGGTCGGTCGGCAGTGATGGCGAGCAAGGGGCGTTGTTGGTAGTGTGCCTCAATCATTGCCGGTAGAAGCTCTGCTGTGGCAGTGCCGCTGGTGGTGACAACGGCGCAGGGTGCTGCGGAATCGATGCAGCGGCCCAGCGCAAAAAATCCCGCGCATCGCTCTTCAAAATGACGCCAGATCGTAATGGGTTGTTGCGGACTGAAGTCCGCGCTCCTTTTGGCGAGCTGAGCTAACACTTCCACCAAGGCGGCATTCCGCGCCCCCGCACAGACGACAAATTCCCTCACCCCAGCCCGCAATGCGGCCTCGATGGTGTGTTGAGCGATGGCAAAAGAATCCATGGGCAAGAATTACATGCCTTTATCCACACTGGCAAGAGTCTTGATGCCAAAAGAAATCCAGTGTTCCCATGGGCGTAATAATGCAAGCAGAGGAAAATTGGTCTACTTTTTTTTCTTCCGCAAGAAAGGAGGAATGTCGAGGTCGTCGCCATCGACTAAGGTCGGCTCAGTATCGGCAAAACGACCGCGTGAACCGCCTTCAAATAACAATTCGTTTTGTTTGAATTTGTGACTCGATTTTTCTAACAAATCATTGAGCTCAGCAGTTTTGTCCGCACTGCCCGATGAGCCCGCGTTAGCACCCGACCAAACGTCCATACGCGGGTCGGGATCGGCTTGCAGAGCTTCGCGTAGATCGCGTGCGGCGGCCACGGAGCTATCGGGAGGATCTAGCAAAGCCGAAAAATCCGCGAGAATTGATTCGTCCGCGACAGGTTCGGCAAAAGGCAGGTCGTTACGTTCTTCACTCTCTACAGTTTGCCACTCGAAAATCATGCTTTCTGGCTCCGCTTGCGCTTCGATCAACGTTTCCGCAACAGCTTTGATCGGTGTGACTTCGACAGCAGTGGGTTCAGGAGCCGTGGTCACGACTAAAGGCTCTGGTTCAGGTTCAGGATCCGGCTCTGCAAAACCAAAGCCTTCGCTGGGTTCCATCATGGGTTGAGGTTCGGCGGCTTGTTCGTTGACTGGTGCTTGGAGTTTTTCTTCCGGCAGGGCGCTGATCAGAGTGATACTCAGCGAATCCTTCATGCTGGCATCGATGGCCGCACCGAAGAGCACATGCGCTTTTGCTGGAACGAATTTCCCGAGCTTTTGCATGAGCAACTCGATCTCATACAAAGTCAGATCCTCGCCACCGCAGATGTGAACGAGCACCGAGGCAGCCTCGCGTAGCAGCGTACCCTTATCGAGCAATGGACTAGCCAAGGCATTGTTGAGAGCTTTCGAGGCGCGGTCCTTGCCCTCCGCTACCCCAGAACCGAAGAGGCATCGCGAGCGAGTTGTGCGCAGCGCTGTCATCAATTCATCGAGACCAACATGGATCAGTCCGGGGCGGATCACGAGGCGGATCACTGCCTTGATACTATCGGAAATCATGCGGTCACCAGCTTGGAAAGCCTCGTGAATGCCCTGTTTCGCTAAGACCAATTCACCCATGCGGTTGTTATCGAAAACCACCAGCGCATTGCTGAGTACCGCGAGTTCGTTGAGGGCAGCTTGCGCTTGGTCGCGACGGCGTTGGCCTTCGAATGCGAACGGCATGGTGGCAAACACCACCACAAATGCTCCCTCTTCGCGAGCGACCCTCGTGATGATGGGAGCGCCCCCGGAGCCGGTGCCACCACCGAGACCGACGCATAGAAAAATAATCTTGCGACCTTTGATGGCCATACGGATTTCCTTTTCCGCTTCGAGCGTGACTTTTTTGCCAAGGTCCGGATCACCACCAGTGCCAAGGCCTCTCGTGAGATTGCGCCCGAGCTGGATGCGTTCATTCGCGACTGATCCGGAGAGCGTCCGCACATCGGCATTGAGCGCTAGCATTTCAGCACCGTCGAGCCCGTCGAGCGCGACGCGGTCAAGCATGTTCGCCCCAGCCCCGCCGAGGCCGATGATTTTCACTTGCGACGAGGGAATGGTGTTTTGTGGATCGCGGGAGAACTCAATCATTGGGAAATGGGTTAGTTAGGGTTTGTGGCTAAAGGGCCAGAGTCGGCCGAGCAAGCCGCGGGATTTCATCTGCTTTTCAATATCGGCCAGTTGCGCGTAGCGGATCAGTCCGAGCGCGGTGGCAAATTGCGGGTCTTTAAAATTCGCCTGCACGCCACTGATGTCGGTGGCTTGGCTGCGATACACCGAGCGATCAAACACTTGCAGTGTGAGACTTTCCAAGCCGTTCATGAGGCTGCTGCCTCCAGAAAGAAATACGCCCGTGCCAATGCGCTCAATAGCACCAGCGGGCAAACGTTTTTTCACGAGTGTGAGAATTTCCCACATGCGTTGGCGAATCACTTCGTTCAACAATTCGCGTTTCACTTCCTGATGCGTGAAGCCTTTGTCATCGGCAGGAATTTTGATGCCGCCTAGCGATCGCGATTGATCACCAGAGGCGTCACCTTCGCGGATTTTCAAGGCCTCAGCCTTGGAAAAGGGTAGCTCGGTGAGCATGTGAATATCGTTTGTCACGTGCTCGCCTCCGGCAGCGATGCAGCCCGAAGACACAATGGTTCCATCGAGATAAAGTGCGTAGTCGGTCGTGCCACCGCCGATGTCGATCAGCAGTGCGCCGCGCTCGCGTTCGCTCATGTTGAGCGCGCACTGTGCCGTAGCGATGGGCGCGAAGACGACATCATCGACCTCCATCTGCAGCTCGCGCACGCACTTAATACTATTTTGAATGCGCGTGCCGATGCCGTACACCACATGATAGTCCGACTCTAACGTTTTTCCAAACAACCCTGCGGGACTGGAGCTATGCTCGAATCCATCGACGCGGTAGTGGCGGGGAATCGTGTGCAAAAAAACATGATCGTCGGAGATGTTCACTTTCTTCGCGATATCTTCCGCCTCGTTCAAATGTTCCGGACGAATTTGCTTTTCGCGATCGGGAAGGCGGTAGGTGCCGGTGTTGTTGACGCCGACAAAATGCGCGCCGGTGACCGAGAGAAAAACGCTGCCGATTTCGACATCACTCGCTTCTTCCGCCTTGTGCCGTGCCTCTTCCACACAGTCTTTGATTTTTGAATAATCGCAAATCTCGCCCTTGCGCACACCCGCAGATTTGGCGGTGCCAATACCGAGAATTTTTAACGAACCATCTGGCTTCGCTTCTCCGACCAACATGCAAACCTTGCTGGTGCCGATTTCAAGTCCTACATGGATTTTGGCGCGTGCCATGGAATGAAATGTGGTAAAAGTGTTAGGGTTGATCGCCGGACAAATTTCCTGCCGGCCCTTGCGGACGAACGCGCAGAGGAGCAGAGCCATCTTTCGCGCGCAAAATCACGGGCAGGTTGCGATCGGGGATTAAGTTGATGCTGGCGATTTGCAGGCCCTTGGCATGGGCGTGTTTCATCGATAGTAATAAATTTTCCATCTGTGTCTGATGATCTTCCAGCCCGAAGATCGCCTCGATGCCATCACGGGTCCATACTTTCATCGCCCACGCTTGGTAGGGCTGCACGCTGTCGATCCACGGCAACTGCGATTGCGTTGCCTTCTCTGCCATCGTCAATAAGCGGATCGAGCGCTTCATCATTTTTGTTTCGATGGATTTTCCTGGCTCTAACAAATTCGCATCCTCAGCGCCGACGATGATCACGGGCAGTAAGACAGCAGCATCATATTGCATCGCAGGGCAAGGGTAGAGAATACCCTCGCGGTCAATGACGTAGCCGTTTTCACGCGTACGAGCTTTCATGCCCCGGGCCGAACACTCGATCCAAGCGAAGGGTTGACGCACTTGAAGATCGACATTGATGGTGCCTGGTAGCTCGCGTTTCACTGCCACGGTGATGATCTCGGGTCTCGCGCGCAAGCGATCCTCCACGTCCGACATCGAAATGCCAAAGATACTCTGGTTCAATTCGATGCCGCCAATGGTCACGATATCGACTTCATTCAGCGCATTGTTAGGCGAGAGTTTGATGATGCGCAGTTCGTAATCGGGATTTTCCAAAAACGTTTTTTTCCCGTATTCCCAACAGGCATAACCGCCGCCGCCCAGCACCGCGCAGACGAAGCCCCATTTGAACAAAAAGCTGAGCAATTTGATGAACGAAAACCACGCAATACGTGGGCTGTAGATGCGCGCTTCCAGCACCTTCGAGCGGTTTTTGGGAAGAATTCTCGTTGTTTTACGGCGCGCCATCGTTACGAACGTAACTTTACTGAAATATCAGCAATCCGTAAACATAAATCCCCGAAAAGGATTCCCGAAGCGGCGGCCGCTTTGGGTAAAAGGCTGGTTTCGGTCATGCCGGGAATGGTGTTCGCCTCCAGCACGTAGGGGCGGCTGTCGGCATCGAGCAAAACATCCACGCGCGAATAAACCTCGATGCCCAGCGCCTTGTGCGCAGCGACGGCGGCCTCTTGCACGGCAAGGGTCGTCGCTTCGTCGAGATCGGCGGGGCAATAATAGTCACTACCATCGCCGCCATTCATCCACGGGTATTTGTTGCTCATGTCGTAAAACCCACTGCGCGGTGCGATGTGAACGATGGGCAGCGCTTCGTTATCGAGTACGCCAACGGTCAGTTCCTTGCCGGCGATGTATTGTTCGACCAAAATATCATTGCCATAGCGCGCGGCATCTTCCATCGCGGGCATCGCATCTTCCTGCTTGAGCACAATGTGCACGCCCACGCTCGACCCCTCACGCGGTGGTTTCACCACAAAGGGCACGGGCATTTTAGGAAGTCGCACGCCTGCACTGACATCGACGATTTCTGCCGCGGGAGTCGGCACTTCGGCGGCGATAAATTTTTCCTTAGCGAGGTTTTTGTCGAATGCCACGCGACTGCTGTTCACACCCGCGCCGGTATAGGGAACTCCTTTATTTTCTAACAACTGCTGCAAGGTGCCGTCCTCGCCGAAAGTGCCGTGGATGACGTTGAAACACAGTCCCGTGCCTTCCGGCAGTGTGACATCGGTGCCCGTGATGTCGACAGGTTCCGCTTTGTATCCTTGCTCGCGCAAGGCTTTGACGACGGCTGCACCCGAGGCTAACGAAACCTTGCGTTCAGAACCTGGGCCGCCCATGAGTACGGCGATGAGAGTGTTTTTGTCCATGATGTGAAGTGGTGAAAATTCGAGTTCGGTGATGCACTGCGCTGCCGTAGACAGTAGAAAAGAAACTGTCACCGCGCGAGTAAAAATTGTGTGATTACCGTGGCATCTGCTCCATCAATTGACATCACTCTCTTCTCCTATCCCAAAGGGATTGCATCCATAGTCCCGCAAGGCGGGATTGCTCCGCACCGCGGGGCTATCCTAGGTCTGTGCCCACACCGTGAATCACTAGCCATCTGTGATGATGGAAACATAAAATACTCTTAACTGTATATTCTGACTTTACATGCACCAAACTGTTTGCGATAAGACTTTTACCACATCAATATTTGATTATGAAAAAAATCCTAATTTTACTGATTTCATACATGTTCATGCTGCCATACTCCTTGCAAGCGCAATCTGAGGCAGACGAACGCAATGCTATTTCCCGTGCTTTCCAACTGGCTGACGCACAATTGAACGATGCCTATAAAAAGCTCATACCTCTTCTCGATGAAGAGGAAAAAATCAAAACGCAAAAGGCTCAGCGAGAATGGTTAAAGGTTAGGGATCAAGTTGCTGATCGCGCCGCAGCTGAGTTTAAAGATAGCAATTACTACAGACGCACCCGAGAGGAAACCATGATTCCGCTTACAGTCGATCGCTATGCGACTTTGCTCAAACAGTATTACGCTCTGTATGTTGTTGTGCTTATGGCGGAAGAAGAATGATCGACGGCAGAGCATAGATCAAAAATAATATGAGCTGTATAACTACTTAGAGCTTCCTGAATAACGCGAAAAGCCTTTAGCTATCAATCGATGCTGGCATGATTGCCTCACACAAATGCACGGAATTGCACATTTCGTCGCAAAAATCCGTGCACCTCTCACGTAACAGAGTGGCATGTATCGTGCACAACC
>CAMDCV010000046.1 GCA_945890645.1 Akkermansia muciniphila | reverse complement strand
GGGAAAACGGTTACGGCAACTCCTGCCATGGAGCCGCTCCGTCAAGCGGTGATGGAAAAGGACTGGCACTGGCACAATCGCTTCCGTGCCACTGACGAAAACGATATCTGGGGCAGCCGCGCAGGACTCCGCTTTGTCGCTGGCCAATCGAATGGTGAAGTTCTCGAACACGAGCTTTCCATGCTTGATGTGATGACCGCCAACCGCGATGCGAAAATCCATGCCGTCGCTCAAGGACGCACTTTTAAAGTCGATGACTCGAATGTGCCCAAGCCCAAGGAAGTCATTTCGAACGTCGGTGGCGGCAGTAAAAGTTCGAGCGCGCAAAAGGAAGGAAATACCACCTACATGAGCGCCAAGGAAAGTCTCGCGAAAATGCAACTTCCGAAAGGCTTCGAGGCCAATCTATTCGCCGATGAAAAAATGTTTCCTGCGTTGGCAAATCCCGTGCAATTGCAAGTAGACACCAAAGGACGCATGTGGGCCGCTTGCTGGAGCACGTATCCGAAATGGGAACCGCTCAAGGAAATGACCGATAGCTTGCTCATTCTCCCTGATGAAAATCGCGACGGCGTTGCCGATAAAGCCATCGAATTCGCTAAAGTCCACAATCCCCTCGGTTTCGCCTTCTGGGGCGGTGGCGTGATCGTAGTGTCCCAACCCGACATCCTCTTCCTCAAAGACACCGACGGTGATGACAAGGCCGATCTGCGCATCGTCTTGTTGCAAGCCACCGGATCCGCCGACACCCACCATGCTGCGAACAATTTTGTCATCGGTCCCGACGGCGGCCTCTACTGGCAGAGCGGCATCTTCCTCCAGCACAATTACGAGCATCCCTGGGGACCATCGCTCGCCTCCACGGCCTCTGGCATGTATCGCTTCGACCCACGCCGCCACACGATTTCCTTTATCGCGGCCAACAATCCCAACCCTCACGGCACCAGCTTCGACCGCTGGGGTTATCTGTATGCTTCCGATGGCACGGGCGGCAATGCCTTTCAGGTGCGTCCCGATGGCAATGGTTTCAAAATGTTCAAACTCCTCGAAAAACAAGTGCGACCCGTGCCCGCCAACGCCATCATTTCCAGCACCAACTTCCCTGATGAACTGCAACAACAATTCCTCGTCTGCAATGTGATCGGCTTCCTCGGCATCAAGCGCTACGAACTCAAACGCGATGGCCACACAACGGCTAAGCAGAGTTTCAAACAAGGCGAAGTCTGGGGCGAACCGACCGACGATTTCCTCCGCAGTGATGACAAAAATTTCCGTCCTTCTGATGCCGAGTTTGGCTCTGATGGCGCGCTTTACATCGCCGATTGGCACAACGTCATCATCGGTCACATGCAGCACAACATTCGCGACCCCAATCGCGATAAAAAACACGGCCGCATCTATCGCATGATCTGCAAAGATCGTCCTCTCCAAGCCGCCGTCGCCATCGATGACCAACCGATCACCGCATTGCTCGAGGCCCTGAAGCATCCCACTGATGGTGTCCGCGAACGCGCCCGCACCGAACTCGGAGAGCGCGATCCCAAAGAAGTCGAAGCTGCACTGCGCACCTGGATGAAACAATTCGATCCGAAAAAAGCCGAGCACGGTCATCCGCTGCTCGAAGCGTTGTGGGGCTTCCAACGCCTCCACGTCCGCGAGCAGACATTGCTCTCGGCCCTACTGGAATCCCCCGATCCTCACGTCCGCACGGCCGCGGCTACCGTGAAACATTTCTGGGGACCCGCTGATCCGACCCAAGGAAAAATGCCGACAACCATCGTCGATGAACCCGATAAAAAAATCATCATCAACGTGCCAGAGCATCTCACGGGCAAAGACGCCGAAGCGTATCGCCTGGGTGGCGAGGTCTTCCATCGCGAAGCCCACTGCGCCACCTGCCACCAACCCAACGGCATGGGCTTGGCTCCGGTCTGGCCACCACTGGTCGGCACCCCCTGGGTTACGGGCAGCGAGGAACGTCTCACCAAGATCGCACTCCATGGCCTCTGGGGTAAGATCGAGGTGAACGGCAAGGTCTTTGACCCCGAAAAAGGAGTGCCTCCCATGACTGCATTCGAGTCGCTTTTAAAAGACGAGGAAATGGCCGCCGTCCTCACCTACGTGAGAAATTCGTGGGGCAACAAAGCCTCACCCGTCAGCCCCGAGACAGTGAAAAAAGTCCGCGCCGCGAACAAAGATCGGTCCATCTTCTGGAAACCCGAAGAACTCCTCAAAGATCACCCCATGGAGGCTAGCCCTCCTAAATAAGAGCACGCGTCCGCTCGCCACGACTTCTCCACTCAACCAGAAACGGAATGATGAGAAGTCGTGCCCAGCGTTTTAGTCCCCGTTCCTAGCTTGGCTAACAAACCTAATTTCGAAATCAATGAATGCCAACATACGGTTGATACTCCTGTTCTGTTTATGGATGACTTCCTGTGGCATGTCTCGACCTTATAGTTGCGGGCTAGAGACTTATCCTGTGAAAAAGAAATATCCACAGGGACCATACAAATATCTTGCGAGAGTGAATTCTGTTCAGACGGGATTTGCTCCCACAAAAACGTCTACTGGCACGATTTCACGTGTGGAAATTTGGGACTTTGGTGAAAATACCATGTTATACAAAGATACCCTGCGCGGAGATTACTATTTTCAAGACGTATCTTTCAAATGGGAAAAGAACGGCGACTTGGTTGTCTTCGTCAACGGTGTGGGACAAATTCAAAAATATAGCCATGCCAGTGGTCGTTGGCATCCTTGCATATTCAATGATTGAATCGGGAATATCGGACTCCATTCACTTAAATGCATGTCCGAGATAATCGGTTAAAGTAAATTGATCGAAATCCAAATTATTGAAATCGATTGATTTGCCAAATTCAGAGCTATGGAAGTAATATTCATAATTCGCAGATTTGGTTTGAATTGGAATCATCGAAGCCAGTAGTGGATAACGATCTTTGAGATAAGTATTTTTTTGGGTTAATAGATTATACCATTTTTCAATATCTTCTTGATGATGGATTTCGACAAGCACAGGACCATTCTGTGTATGATTCATGATTTCAATTTTTTGGATTTCCACCAAATTGAGTAATGCAACAAATTTAGGATCTGGTGTAATTAGGCCAATGAAGTGCTTATGAAAAATAAGCAAGAGAACCGAAAAAATCATAACCATTAGGAATATGATGATTTTCATTTTTTTATTCATAATCACTAATAGACTCAGAGACTAATCTCGACTCCCGTGATGTACAACCTGTTCCGAAAGTGGAATAAACTAGTAGCGTAGATTATCTCTGGTTTGTACTCATCGGGATCACCAACATAGCCTTAACGATCCGAATTTCCGACTGCTCACACGGGCACGGGAATTTTTTCGAGAATTTCTGCCATGATGCTGCGTCCGCTGGCTCCGGAATAGCGGGCATCGGGACTGAGCACGAGTCGATGCGCTACCACATCAGCGGCCAATTCCTGGATGGTTTCTGGCACGACAAAATCGCGACCTTCGAAGATGGACATCGCTTGTGCCATTTTCATCAAGGCCAAGGAAGCGCGCGGACTCGCCGCCAATTGCAAGTCTGTTCGTGAGCGGGTTGCCGCGACCAACTGCACCACGTACCGTTGCAATTCCTCGCTCATGCGCACTTGTTTGACCGCTTCCATCAATTGCAAAATTTCTTCCCGGCTCGCGACGGCTTTCATTTGCTCGACCGGATGATCATGCCATTGATCGGCGAGAATGCCCATTTCGTCTTCCTCATTCACATATCCCAATCGGCATTGCATGGCAAAACGGTCCATTTGCGCCTCTGGCAGCGGATAAGTGCCGCGAAATTCCACAGGGTTCTGCGTGGCGATGACAAAAAAGATTCCCTCAAAGGGATAACGCTTGCCGTCGATGGTCACCTGACGTTCTGCCATCGATTCCAACAACGCACTCTGCACGCGGGGAGAAGCACGGTTGATTTCATCGGCTAACAAAATATCGGTAAAGATCGGGCCCGGCTGGAAGCGGAAATTGGCATTTGCGGGATCGAATACCGACAAGCCGAGAATGTCCGAGGGCAGCAAGTCAGGCGTGAACTGCACGCGCTGAAACGAAGCACCGGAAATCGAATACGCCAAGGCTTTGGCCAAAGTCGTTTTGCCCGTGCCGGGAACATCCTCTAACAACACATGCCCTGAAGAACTAAGACACGCAAGGATGCGTCGGATCGCCGGTGCCTGGCCGCGAATGACTGCTAGTATATTGGCTTCAAGACGCTGGGCAACGGCAAAGGTGTTCTGCATGTGCTGATAGCATTACAAGGGAATGAAAGCGCCGTCAACTCTCAGTGAGAGAAGAGATAAGAGAACACAAAGCAATGCGACTATTTTGTGCACTGTGTGCTCTTTGGGTTTCAATCAACTCCAAACCTACGATACGATCACTTCCAGTTGGAAATATTGTCCTGCGCTTCTTTGTCGGTGCCGTCGGTATTGCCGAGTTTGCCGTCGGGCCCTAAGGACCACAAATCGAAGTCGGGGTTTTTGCAATTGGTATTGACGGCTCCACCAGCATCAACGCCGGAACGATAGCGGTAGTTGGCACCCCAGGGATCAAAGATGGTATTGTTCGCACTTGCGGTGGTGGTGCTTCTCCAGCCCTGTTTGTTGCTCGTTGGATCGAGCTCAGGAAGATAACTGCGTTGATCAGTATCACTACCGACGCCGGATCCGTCATTGTCGCTGTCCCAGTAAAGCGCTTTGAAGAGGACATTCGCCCCACTATCAGAGGTCGCGCCAGTGTCATCAGCCACAGGATAGCGACCGAAGTCCATTTTGTATTCATCCAACGCAGTCGAGAGCATTCCAATCTGTGCCTTGCATTTCGACACGGCCTGATTGCGCTGCATGACGCTGAGGCCGCCCAAAACAAGGCTGGCAAGAATCACAATGATGGCAATCACCACCAGCAATTCCATCAGCGTAAAACCACGACGGAATGCCGGCGACGAATAAGAAGAGTTTTTCATAAGGATGGGTTTGGGGGAGACAGGGCGTGCCTTACTGCGCGCCCATGGTGTTGATGATCTTGATGAGCGGCAAGAACAGTGCGAAAACAACCGAACCAACCACCAAGGCAAGAAACACGATCATGATCGGTTCAAGAATACTGGTAAGCGCGGTCACAGCGTTGTCAACTTCGTCATCATAGACGTCGGCGACTTTCAGCAACATCTCGGGCAACTGACCGGTTTCTTCACCCACGTCCACCATCGAGATCACCATGTTCGGAAATACACCAGAGGCTTGCAGAGGCGTCACAATCGATTCCCCTTCTTTCACCGCTTCGTGCACTTGGCTGATGGCTTGGGAAATCACGACGTTACCGGCAGTTTCCTTAGTAATATTGAGAGCTTGCAAAATCGGCACACCGGAGGTGACCAAAGTGCCGAGCGTACGAGAGAAACGCGATACGGCGCTTTTGCGTTGGATGTCACCAAAAACGGGCAACCTCAGTTTCAAGGCGTCGATGAAACTGCGGCCCTTCGGCGTGCGACCCCAAGCAGCAAAGCCAAGATAAACACCCACAGCAGCTAATAGAATCCACACAATGTTAGGAATGACCCATACTGTCGGTTTGATCAAGAAGTCGGAGAAACCGAACACCACTCTGGAAATCAGTGGAAGTTCAGCATCGCCCATTTCCGAGAACATGTCCTTGAACCGTGGCACGATGAAAACCATGAGGAACAAGAGAATGGAAACCGCGATGAACATCACGATTACCGGATAGACCATCGCCGAGACGATTTTGTTTTTGAGTTTGTGCGCCTTCTCTTGGTATTCCGCGAGACGGTTGAGCACCACTTCGAGCACACCACCCAGCTCACCGGCCTTGACCATGTTGACATAGAGCTTGTTGAAAATGCGTGGGTGTTGCGCGAGAGATTCGGAAAACGTTGAGCCGCCCTGCACGGAGTCACCGAGAGCGGAGATCGTGCCGCGCAAAACAGGATTCGGCTCTTGCTTGCCGAGGACCGTGAGACCGCGCAGAAGTGGCAGACCAGAGTCGATCAGAGTTGCCAACTGGCGGGTGAAAATCATCAACACCTTGGGCTTGATACGGCCACCGGTTTTCGCTTTGGGACCGGACTTCGCGCTGGTAGCTTTTTTGGCACTTTTCTTCGCGGTTTTACCCGCTTCCGCAATCTGCGTGGGATACAATCCTTTTTGGCGCAACTTGGCGAGCGCGTCCGATTCGTTAGTTGCATCGATTGTGCCCGAGGTCTGTTCCCCTTTGGCATCCATGGCTAGATATTGGAAATTCGGCATGAGAGTAGTAGCGGGTTTAAATGAAAGTGTCTACAAGGCGATTTAAGACAAAAGTTTTCAGGATGGCGATGATTTTTTTAACGATGACGTGTTTTTTGTGTCAGTAAAAAGATCAAGTATATTTCAGCACTTCTTCGATGGTGGTATTACCGAGGTAAATGTTGCGCAGACCATCCTCGCGGAGGGTTTGCATGCCCAGTTCGACAGCTTTTTGTTTGATCACGACGGACGGTGCACGGTCGATGATCAGATCGCGCACTGGATCGGTGATGTCGAGCAATTCATAGAGGCCCTGACGACCGCGATAACCGGATTGACCACAACTATCGCACCCGCGACCCGTGAAGAAACTCTTATCACCGATTTCGTGGGAGGACACGCCGAGCTGTGTGAGGATCGCTTCGTTCGGTTCATAGGGCGACTTGCATTCTTTGCAAATCGTTCGCACCAAACGTTGCGCCAGCACACCTTCGAGCGAGGCTGCTACGAGGAACGGCTCGCAACCCATGTCGATCAAACGCGTCACCGCACCCGGCGCATCGTTCGTGTGCAGGGTGGACAGCACAAGGTGACCCGTCAAGGCCGCCTGAATGGCGATCTGCGCGGTATCAATGTCGCGCATTTCTCCGATCATGATGCGGTCCGGGTCTTGTCGCAAGAACGCACGCAGAATCCGTGGGAAGTCGAGCCCGATGCCTTCGTGCACGGGAATTTGAATGATGCCATCGATGTCATACTCGACGGGGTCTTCCGCCGTGAGCAGCTTCGAATCGATGGTATTGATCCGACGCAAGGCCGCATACAGAGTTGTCGTTTTACCGGCACCCGTAGGTCCGGTAACGATGAAAATGCCGTTCGGTTTTTCGATCGTCTCGCCAATGTATTCATAAATGTGCGGCGGCAAACCGAGATTTTCTAACGAAAGATTGACGGAGGAACGGTCGAGCACCCGCAGCACGACAGACTCGCCGTATTGCGTAGGCAGCGAGGAAACACGCATGTCCACTTGCTTTTCGCCAAACTGCTTCACGATGCGTCCGTCTTGCGGGATACGACGCTCGGCGATGTTCATGTTCGACATGACCTTCACGCGGGAAATAATAGGCAGTGCCAAGTGCACCGGAGGTGGCGCCATTTCATAAAGCGCGCCATCGATCCGGTAACGAATTTTGAATTCCTTTTCGAAGGGCTCGAAGTGAATGTCCGAAGCTTTTTCCTTGATCGCCTGATAAAGCACAAGATCGACATAGCGAATGATAGGCGCGGAGTTGGCCTCAGCTTCCAAATCTATGGAGCCTGGGTCCGATGGGCCACCAAATTCCAACTGACCGAGAATGTCTTCCATCGCCTTGCCATCGCCGCCGTAAAGCTCGCTAATGCGGTCTTCGACAACATAATCCGGTGCCACAACGACATGAATTTCACGGCCTAAGGCAAAGCGCAAATCTTCCACGGTTTGCGGATTGAGCGGATCAACGAGACATACGAAAAGTCCTTCGTTCGTCAGATTCACCGGCAGCGCGCCATGCAAACGCGCCATGCCCGCAGGCACCAAAGCGAGAATTTCCTCCGGTGGTGACCAGTTTTTTAGATCGACCAAATCCGTCGATAGCTCCGCGGCGACCATGGGCCAGATGTCGTCGCGATGCTGGATCACTTGGTAATCGGCGAGAATTTCGGCGATCTCCTTGCCGCTGTGATCGATCTCCGCGAGGATATCGCTAGCGAGGGCATGATCGATCATGCCGCGATTGATGAAAAGGTCGAGAACCTGTTGGTTGTCCATGATGTGAAGTTTTTTTAAGCTGGAAAAAAGGGTGAGAAAATCAATCGAAGTCGGACATGGTGACGTGAATCACTTCCTGTGCCGTGGTGAGGCCGGCAAGCACCTTGCGAATACCGTCCTCGCGCATCGAACGCATGCCCATTTCGCGGGCCCGTTTGCGGAGCTGCGAGGAGGAAAGTTCGGCATTGATCAGGTGACGCACTTCGTCATCGATTTCAAAAATTTCAAAGATTCCCATCCGTCCGCGATACCCTTTCTTACGGCATTTATCGCAACCGGCAGGGCCGCAAATGGTGGAGTCCGCCATACGCGCGGCATCGAGACGCAAGGCGCGCAGTTCCTTATCAGTCATGGGCAATTCCGTCTTACAAGCGGGGCAGAGTTTACGCACGAGTCGCTGTGCCAGTACCGCCCGCACTGCTGAGGCGATGAGGAATCGCTTGATGCCGATGTCTGCCAAACGAGCCACAGCAGAGGGAGCATCGTTGGTGTGGAGTGTGGAGAAAACCAAGTGACCGGTGAGCGATGCATTGATCGCGATGTTCGCTGTTTCCGCATCACGAATCTCTCCGATCATGATGATGTTCGGTGCTTGACGGAGCATCGCGCGCAAGGCGTTAGAGAAAGTCATGCCGATGTCGGTTTTCACCATCACCTGATTGATGCCCGGCATTTCATACTCGACCGGGTCTTCCACTGTGATGATTTTTTTATCCGGGCGATTGATGACATTCAAGCAACCGTAGAGCGTAGTTGTTTTACCAGAACCTGTAGGACCGGTGACCAGGAGAATACCGTCGGGCAAGGCAAGCAAACGTTCAAAGGTCGATTGGTCATCGGAGAAGAAACCGAGCTCTGGCAAGCCAAGCACGAGTCCCGATTTATCGAGAATCCGCATCACGATCGACTCGCCATGGTTCGAAGGCACCGAAGAAACCCGCAAGTCCACATCCTTGCCACCCACCTTGATCTGGATCCGACCATCTTGCGGCAATCGCTTTTCCGCGATGCTCATGCTGGTGCTCATCACCTTGAGACGAGCGATAATGGCAGGCAGCAACTTTTTCGGGTGATTCGCCACTTCGATCAACTTACCGTCGACGCGATAACGAATGCGCACACTGGTTTCCAGCGGCTCGATGTGAATGTCGGAAGCGCGTTGATTAAAGGCCTCGACCAACATGTTGATCACCAGTTTGATGATGGGCGCATCACCTTCGGTGTTTTCGATGGAATCATCGGCTGCTGCGGCAGTGATGTCGGATGCCCCATAAAAACTCATTAAAATTTGTTGGATCGCCGCAGGCGTAGAGACAACAAAGCTCACCTCGCGCGACAGCACGTGTGGCAACGCATCGAGTGTTTCGAAGTCGAACGGATCCGCGACAGCCATCGTTAAAGTGTAACCATCATCATAAACCGGGATGGCTCTGTAACGGCGCGCAATTTCATCGGTCACCGTATTGGCAACGATGGGATTGATGGTGGCATTGGCGAGGTCGAAATACTCAAGCGCATTGCTGGTAGCGAGCACAGAGGCGATTTCTTCCTGACTCAGTTGGCCGGACTGAACAAGCTTTTCAATGACGGTGGCGTCACCAGTGGATTGTCGCGCGGAATCGATGATGCCCTCGCTGACCAAACCAGCTTCGGTGAGCAATTGCAGGAGATAGTCTTCGTTGGAAAACACGGGATTGGTTTTTTCGGGTGATGATTGAGCAGGAGAAACAGCTTCTCCACGTTCGAGACAAAGAGTTTGGTGTCTATGGCTGCAAATGTCAACTGGCGAGAGTCAATCGAAGCACAGAAAATTGCTAGTCCTCACTTCATTGCCCTAATTTTCGCTACAACAAGAGATTTTATCCGATGAACAACGTAGGATCCACTGCTGATGGATCCTACGAACCAGCTTAGAGAATGCCTCCTGTCAAATCACGCAGGAGGCGACGCGGCAATAGGCACAGCTTCACCGTCAGATTCCGTTAGATTTGCTGGTACTCCAGCATGGTTGGTTTTTAGCAACGCGTTAGCAGAAGACCATTCCTCAATCACGCGGTAGGCGACAGCGAGAAGCGTAGGACCAAGAAAAACACCCACGAGGCCAAAGGCAATGGCTCCACCAATGACGCCCATGAAGACGATGATGAATGGAATTTTCGAACCGTGGCTGATAAGATAGGGCTTGATGATGTTGTCGATGCCGCTGACGATAAAGATACCCCATACCAGCATAAAGACTGCCCAGCCCGTTTTGCCCTCGCTAAAGAGCCACACCGTTGCAGGGATCCATACCATGGGTGGTCCGACGGGCACAGCCGAGAGGAAAAAGGTGAGCACGCCGAGTAGCGCAGCTGCGGGAACTCCTGCGAGGCCGAAACCCAGTCCCGCCAGAATGCCTTGAGCGACGGCAGTACCGATGATGCCATACACCACACCGCGCACTGTGTTTCCTGCAACGTTAATGAGGCGTTGACCACGCGCACCGGCAATGCGCGAAGCGGCTACCGCAACGCGGGCCCCGAGCTCTTGTCCATCGCGTAGAATGAAGAAGGTGAGAATGATACTGAGACCGATTTGAAACACACCCATGCCCACGGCAATGGTCGCATCAACGAGCCACGAACGAGCCCAGGCAAAGAATTTCCCGAGCATCTCAAAAATTTTCCCGTCATCAATCACATCCGCTTCCTCCTCCCGTGGCGGGTTTACCCCATTCACTGCAGGGGCTGGAACGGTGGCCGGAGCTACTTCGGGCACATCGGGTTCGATGAGTTCATCGTCAGGTCCCACGATCTTCGCTTTCGGCGGCACTTCTTGCATGCCTTTGTCGATGCGTGCCAGCCAACCTTTCCGCGCCAGAGTAATTTCTGTCCAATAACCAGCTACCTCATCTCCGACGATCGGAATTTTCGTGGTCCATTCGGGTGGTTTTTCCGAGGCCGATTCCACCCATTTTTTCGTGGCTTTACCCAATGAATCGGCATCGTCTGCGAGACCAACCCCCAATAACACGATAGGGCCCACGAGTAAGAGCGATACGGTAATGGCTACCACGATCGCAGCAAGAGTCTTACGCCCTCGGAACCAGCGGGTGAGCAGGCGTTGGGCGGGCCAGAGCGAGAAGCCGAGAATGACCGACCACATAATCGCCGTCATGAAGGGCTTGAGAATATAAAAGCCACCTACAAGCAAAAGCAACAACGCACCCGTGCCGAGCAATTGCTCCAAACGTTGTGTGGCTTGTTTTTGCGGGTTCGACATCGTAATGTTAGGGACCCTGATAGAGTAAGGGTCTCTATAAGAAATAGCAACCATCAAAATAGACTTACGCTATTCTACTGTGTTTTGAAGGAGCGTTTTTAAGTGACTGAGAGTCACGCAGATTCAGCGGTGGATCTAAACTTTTTACCTGCGTATGTTCACAATTTGTCAAGTATAGTGCGATTAGAAATTTTGCCATCCTTTCTAATGGAGGCCAGTCTAACATGTGCTAACTAACCTACCGTCGTGAATGCGGCTCGCATGAATCATTAACTAACATAACACCACCCTATCCATGAGAAACAAACTACTGATACCCCTCCTCTGCTTCACCTTCCCATGCGCTCAATTGAGCGCTGCGGAGACATCGGCAACGGCCACTACAAAACAATCCTCCATCACCGTCGAGGAAGTCAACGCTGCGCAACAGGCGTGGTGCGATGCGCTAGTCGCCATTGGCAAAACCAGTAAAGACGGTGGCGACGCTAAAGCCTTGGCTACTAAGGTACTGACGGAAGCCTACGATTACGATAATGGCCCGGTGTTTTTTAAACCGACTTTAGCCTATGGCGAAAAAACATTTCGTACGACTAAGGCAGGCGCCCTCGCTTACTTTGTCGGCGGGGATAAGAATTTTCCGGAAGACAAAGGATTTGCCCTGAAACCATGGGTAAAAGCTCGCTATGACAACCTCGGCGACGGCAAAGAAGGAGTCCAAATTCACGGAAATATTGCCATCACGATGGGTCACGTCTGGGTCACCGCAGAAGACGGATCGGAGGTTATGGTGGAGAAAACTTTCGTCTTCCGCAAAGGGAACGATGGCAAACTCCGCTTGATCCTTCACAAGTCCGCTCTACCATTCAATCCGGACAAGAAATAGTGCCCTGATCGATTCAGGAAATTCATCACAAGCCCTATTGTGTCGATTTCGTCACAATAGGGAAAATGTTGTTGTGTCTAAATCTTCAGATATGTGTCGCGTTCGTCACACAAATGATGACATACTCCAAAATGAAACACAATATCCCACGAAGTTTGATAGTTGCTGCCACGCTCACAGCTGTGCAAGCCGGCACACCAGTAGTATCGACAGATAGCGCAAACAATGGTGACTGGTGTACTTGGTTGCAAAACAATCCAGGAACTCTCTACAAAAACGCCGAAAATCCGTTCATCTCTCTGATTCAGTTCGGTGGTCGCTTCCAGTGGCAGGCGGCTCATGTTGATGGAGAAGACGTAAATGGTCTCGATTATGACGACCAGTATGACGACTACCGTCGAGTTCGCCTTGAGACCAAAGTGGATTTGTTTCGTTATTTCTCGATCAATTCCAAAATGAACATGGTCAACGATGGTCGACGCTCCGGTAATGACCTCGATTGGGGATTTGATAGCTTTGACGAACTCATTTACAGCTTCGACATCAAAAAAGCCTTCGAACAGGGCGATCTCGACACACTGAAGCTCAACTATGGACGACACAAATTCAACTTCACGGAGGAAGTCCACATGTCCTCTAAAGAAATTCTTACGCTTGAGCGCTCAGCCATCGCCAACAAACTCTACGGAGCAAATAGCCGCCCAACCGGTTTGACTCTCGATGTAGCAAAAGGCCCTTGGTCTGGAACACTGGGATTATTTTCGGGAGATGATGTCGAGGAAAACATCGGCGGCTGGAACTACGGAGAGGCGTATTATGTTTCCGTGGGCTATGAACAAAGCGAAAATTTACGCTACGTCTGGGACTTCGTGCACAACAACGCTGCTGGCGGTCAAGATACTTTCGGCTACGAGTGGGCAACATCGTTTGCCGCTGTTTACGAGAAAGATCGTTTCGGGATCATTGCTAACTTGATGCTCGGTGACAATGGAGACACGGCAAACGGCAACGGCGCCGAGCGCCAAGGTTCCTTCCACGGTTTGGTGATCATGCCATGGTATTGGATCGTTCCTGAAAAACTTCAGGCCGTAACGCGATACCAATATCAAGGCTCCAGCGAATCTGAAGGCATCCGACTCAACAGTCGCTATGTTCGCTCACAGCACGATAATCCTGCCGTCGATGTCAACAGTGGACGTGGGGATGCACATCACTCGATATACGTTGGCCTGAACTATCTTCTCTGCGGCGATAACGCAAAAATCATGAGCGGTGTTGAATTTGATCATCTCAATACTCCCGACGGATCCGCCCAAAGCATGAGCTATCTCATTGGCTTTCGTTCGTTCTTTTGATGCGTGAAAGGTAACGATTTGCCCTAACGGAAAAGAGTCCGCGAAATGTTCGGGCCATTGTTCATCAATGGCATCGAAGGCGGCCTTTTGATTGGAATCAATGGCCAGAACTCCAACCTCCGTAGCGCGCTGGGCTTGTCCCGATAGTGCTTGCGGTGGGTAATTTAACGCGATACTCTAGGGCAATGACACCACCGCCCCTGCAACAAACCAAAGCTCCCGGCTCTCTCCGTGGTTGCCTACTCTATATGGGAGTGTTCGCGCTTGCATTTTTTCTAGTGTTTTTCGCTGCATGCGTGATCACCTACGTGATGCCGAAGAAATACGAAAGTACGGCGGTGTTGCAGGTGAAGCCTCCCACCCGAGTTGGTGTGGCACTAGGTGATCACAGTGCGATGACTCCGCAGTTCTTCGCTACCGAATTCGAGGTGATTCGCTCCCAGCAGACTCTGAAAATCGTAGTGCAACGTCTCGACCTTACGACACGCTGGAACATGACGGAAGAGGAGGCAATTGCCATCTTGCGCGGCATTGTGGATGCTAAAAACGTGCGCGGCACCGACTTGATTGCCATTAACGTCAAACACACGAATCCGGAAGACGCTCGCGACATCGCCAAGGAGGTCTGCGAAGCCTACAAAAAACGGCGGGAAGACAAAGACCAATCCGATACAAACGCGATCTCTCGGATCGAAATTCACGAAGAACCATTCGTAGCTCAGTATCCCAGCAGCCCGAATGTAACTCTGAATTTGCTGATTGCTGCGGGCGTTGGTTTAGTGCTCGGACTGCTTCTGGCCCTGATCGTCCGCTTGTTTGCAGGACGCAGGGTTTCCTGACGTGACGCTCACCGCGGTATCAAGTAGAGTGCTGCACTGCGAGCGTTCATCGGTGTCGTGTTGGAAACCTTGCGCTTGGGAAAAGTTTTGAGTTTTGCACGCCTAGCCTACTTCGATCTAGTCACTGAATTTAACATCGCGCAAACGAACCTCAGCTGCGCGGTTGGGTCGTCCCGTTAGTTCGATATTAGGAGAATAATGCCGGGTCAATAAGCTTTTCTTATATCCAGTCGTCCATGTTATCAACATCAGCCCTGCGGCGAGCCCGCACAGCATCTGCTTTTTCGATTTCGATAATTCTTTGGTAAAAGGAGGTGAGAGTGAAATTGCCCTCTACTTGTTTCAGTGCCTCCTCGGCGGATGGGATGGCGTAGGCATATTCTGAATCGAGGGCTCCATTCGTGTAGCCTCTGGATTGAGGGGTAGCTATACGAATGAGTTCCCACTGAATTTCTTCAAATGCTTGAATGCCAAATTCGCGAGCTCTGGTCAGGATTGCATCGATGAGTTTCGGTTGATGATAGGCGATTCGAGAATCTGGTAATGCAATCAACGAGCAAATGTCTGACAAATCATCCAGTGTCTTAGAATCAGGCAGGACTTCCAGAAGCAGCTTCTCTATTACTAAGCCAGCGTGCGAGACGGCAATGATGATTAGCTGACGCAATGGTTCACGATTACTTCCTTGGCGAGAGAAAAACTCAGACAAAAGTGACCTTGCGATCACCTCAAAATCATCTTCGCTTTTCAGATCTTCCAACAATGGTGTCGTGAAGTAGGGGATGCTTGAGTAATCGTTCCGATTGGAATCAATCAATGCTTCTTGTTTAGCAATCCGGCGCTTGAATAATTCCAGAACTTGGCGCGGGTAACTCGTAGCTAGTGTTTGAATCCAATGGCTCCCATCCCAAGGGGACGGCAATTTAGGAACGGACTCTAGTTTTTCGAGAAGCAAGCTGATGACTTGAGAAGAAGGACGAGCTTGGTAGAAAGAGATGGCGTATGCAATCACATCGGCGAGAATGATTGTCATGTCCGGCGGTAGGGGGCGGCTCAAGAGTAAGAGGGCGAGCTGTTCGGGCCATACTTGCTTTCTCGGTTGACGGATTATCTTGAAGAGCCTGCGCAATATCTGCGCATTTTCTGTTTTAGTTAAGGCAAGAATCGCATTCAGATTGTCTTCGGTTTGGAGCCATTCCAAATAGTGAATCGCATTGATGAAGCTACAGACTGTGGTTGGCGAGCTTGCGGCAAGTCCTTTGCTTATCACACATGTGACGGTTGATTCTGAAAGACCACTATCAATATGTAGTAAATTGGCAGCGTAGGCTGCTAATGGTGATTCTGAAGTTTGGATTACCAGATCCATTACGATGAGTGCAAGCTCCTGATTTTGTCGAGCCAGCTCGTTGAGTAGTTCGCCGAAGTGCGGCTCCAATCCATGTTTTACGCACGTTGCATTCCAAGCGACTAGAAGCGCGTGGAGACTATCAACATTGCGTTCTCGTGTGATCAATTCTGATACGGTTGTCCGAAGCAGTGCCTCCCAGTTGGATTTTAGGTGCTCCTGCCATTCGGAAAATTGATCGGATTGATACGGAATCAGTAAATCGTCTTGGCACCATGAGAGCGTCAGCCTTGCCAATCGCAATTCAAGCGTGTCTGGCATTGCATCGATGATTCCATGGCACGCAGTTCGATAAAAATCATTTTTTCCATAGACGATATGCCAACTGATCTGGCGGCGAATTGCATGGTGAATCAATGGATGAGTATAAGTTTTTGCGAGATCACCAATCGCATCGAGCGCTTTGGCGCGCTCAGGACGCCAAGCCCGTTCGTAGGCAGGTGGCAAGTCACCCAATAAGGAAGTTTGCCTCAAGGCTTCCGCAAGCACAGGAAGAATGTTTATCGCCGCAACAGTTCCTCTGGGAATGATAGTCTCCGTTATCATCTGAAATGCTCGGTCGCGGAGAGTGCGTGTGATTGCCACGGAAATGGGAGTGACTTCTGTACGGAAAGTGCGTTGGTCGCTCATATAAGTTCGCTCGATGGTCTGAGCGAAATATGGGCGAAGAATTCGATCAAGAAAGTCGCATGGCTTGTCGGCAATGCACTCCGCTTCGCTACACGCTAGAAGCTGGTCCAACCAATCAAGAACTCCAGTGGGGGCATCGGGAAAGTTGGAGGCAAAGGACGCCACCTCGGCGAAGTCTGGAAACGGCTTATGATACGAGGGTTCCTCATCCGGTGTGTGCATTTGATGCAGACGCCACATCAGGGAGAGGGCATGATGGCGATGGCGGTTGCTCCAGATGGCGATGGATTGCAACAGTGCGGGAAGCCTGCGCAAAACTTGCTCGTGCTGATTGATGCTTTCGTAGCCTTTCAGCGGAAGCGAGGTATTCAAGTCGATGGCCCATCTTGCCAGTTCAAGAGTTCGGTCCGGCTGATAAATTGCGAATGCCGACCATTTTTCGAGCATTTGGAAGCGGTCAATAAAGGTAGAACGTTGAAATTCTTCGAGAAATCTGCGCCAAATGCCTCCTAATACGCCATCAGCAGTACCGTCATGTTTTTGGGCGGCACGCCACTCGGCTTCTGCGAGGTTGTGAATAACGGCAGCACTTTGAACTTCACTGAAATGGTTCAAGAAACTATTCAAAAAATTTGTCGTTCGCCCACTCTCTTCGTAGCACGCGGAATAGACAAGGTGATCGGATAATAAATCGGGTGTGACGCGAAGTCCTTTGTTGGTGCGAACGAGAAGTCCACCTTGCTGAAGCGAGTCGCATGCAGCTTCGATTTCCCCGCGTTGAATGCCTAGAAACTCTACCATTTTCTGCATGCAGTCCGGCTCATGGGCTGGCCAAGGAGAGAGCAGGGCGATGGAGCGCAGGAGTTTTGTTAGCAAAGGACGCGCCAGATTTCCTCCTATGCGATCAAGCTCCTGCCCTTCGAAACGGGTGAAAACTTCAGCACGGAAATGATCGCTACGAGCGAGATCAAGGTGATTTATCTCACCACTACGAAGCAATTCTGCGCCGACCAGAGCAATGAGCGCGCATCCATCCGAAAGGCTCGCAAGTGTCCTACTCGCTTCATCGTATTGTGGGCCGAGTATAGAGCTGACGAGTGCTACCATTTCTCCCTTGAGTTTTTTTAGTTCGATTTGTTCAATGTCAGTTGCTGCAAAACCTGCATCCATGAGCTGCTGCCGCAAGCTGTCCTCCGCGCCCGGTCGAGTGGACAAGATGAGGCGAACGCCTTCGGCTTCTTTCTGAAAAATGGCAGCCAGCACCTCGCGCCTAAAATCCATCCGGTGGGCGTCGTCGTGGACGATTGTGGTGCATGCAATATCCTTGAGAATGGGGAGGTCAGCGTCTTGGCTGGCATCCGGGTTGATGAAACGAACCCATCGATTAGAGTCGGACCTTTCGGTCTCTCGTGCTACCTCGCGCAGTAATCGGCTTTTGCCGATCCCGCCAGCCGCGGAAAGAATCAGCACTTTCCTACCGGATCCGCCGAGCGAGAATTTTACCAGTTTTTTTAACTCATGAGTTCTACCAGCCAAATTTGCCTGATGATGAAAACTCCTGCCAGATGACTCCCAACGAGAGAAAAATTCCTCCTCGGTGAGTAAAAGCTGATCGCCTATCGGAAAAAATGCTTTCGCCCAATCCGGCCCGAAGCAGCTGCGGATCATTTGGCGTAACGGGCCGTGCGGGGTGTTCGATAGCACATCCGTCGTCAACCGCTCCGCGCTCCAAAGCGTGACGGATTCCGCCTGATGCGCCACGAGTGTGGCGCCCGCAGACACTTTGCCCGTTACCCAAATCAGATAATGCGCAGGCTGGTAACTTCCAAATTCACGTTTTGCCTTTTCGATTGCACTAGAGGTATCCGTCTTGCCGAATTTTGCTATGTGCTTGCACTGGACAACCCATGTCGCCCGGTTCTCCATAGTCACGAGGATGTCAATCCCATGCTGTTGCTCGCCCGGTGAACCAACTCGGTGGGCATCCACAACTTTGAGCCGACTTGGCGCTTCATGCCCGTCCATCGTCAAATTCGGTAGCGTGATCCCCGCGACCAGCCACATGGCGCAAAAACGCTCAAAATCGTCCCAGCGGAACGAATCCGCAGTAAACGGAAATTCCTTCGGAATTGAATTTGTGTGCATGATTGACATCTTTTTCTTGCAAAATTAGAGTTGTAATCCAAATTTGCAAGCAAATGAATGCCTTTTTGCAAAGAAAACGACTTTTGGAGCAGGTGCAGCTCTCGTTGGGGTCGTCGCCGATTACCGCATTGCTTGGACCACGGCAATCAGGCAAGACATGGCTTGCGAATGTTCTGAAGGTGCCTTCTGAAAACTACTTCGACCTCGAAGACGATATTTCCTTGTTGCGCTTAGAAGGTGGAGCTCAGTCGGTTTTGGATAGGCTCACCGGACTCGTCGTGATTGACGAGATCCAGCGCCGCCCTCACCTCTTCAGCGCATTGCGGGTTCTTGCAGATCGCCCGGAACAAAAAGCGCGTTTCCTGATTCTTGGCAGCGCGTCGCCGCACTTGCTTCGCGATGCTTCCGACTCACTTGCGGGCCGGATTTCGTTCATCGACATGGGGGGATTTCATCTGGGCGAATTACCACAAAACGAAATGCAAGAAGCATGGAAGCGGCTATGGATTTATGGGGGCTATCCACGCGCGTTTCTGCAAGGTGACACCGACCTTTCTTATCGTTGGCGATTGAATTACATCCGCGCTCTGGCAGAACGTGACCTACGCGAGATCGCCGAGACCAAACTGACCAGTGATCAACTGAGGAGACTTCTACTCATGATAGCCCATCATCATGGTAACGCGTGGAATCATTCGGCTGTTGCTTCCGCACTGGGCATTACCAGCAAGACGGTGCAGAGGCACATGGAAATCCTTAAAGCCGCCTATGTCATAAGAGAGATGGCTCCGTATGCCGCCAATGTCGAAAAGCGTCTGCGCAAAGCATCGCGCTACTATTTCCGCGATAGCGGTCTTTTGCATGCACTGCTCGGATTGAAAACGTTCGATGATGTGACAAGCCATCCTGCGCTTGGCGCATCATGGGAAGGTTTTGGCATCGAGCAGATCATCCGCTGGCTCGAAGTTGAAGAATCAAGGTGTTTTTGCTACTCGGTGCAGAGTGGCACCGAGATGGATATGGTCATCGAAACGCCCTGGGGACTTCATGGAATCGAATTCAAAGCCGGACCCACCCCAAGCCGAACCCGTTCGATGATGGAGTCTTTTCGAGATTTAAGATTAAAGAAAATCCATGTGATCTATCCTGGCAATCGACGGTACTCCCTAGATGAAAAAATCGAAGTCTTGCCTATTACCGCCCTTGCTGATCTTAGATCAGAACTCGGCCAATCTTAATCCTCATCTTGCACTAAGGAGTAATCAGGCTATCACTCTCTCAAAGTAACGGAAAGGACGCCGCCAAGTGCTCGAGCCATTGTTCATCGATGGCATCAAAGGCTTCCTTTTGATCGGAATCGATATCGAGCACTGCTATCACTTCCCCCTTGCGATTGCGCCAAGGAACAACGATTTCACTGGCAGATCGGGCATCGCAAGCGATGTGGCCGGGAAATGCATGAACGTCAGCGACCACGACTGTGCGTTTCTCCGCCCATGCGGTGCCACAAACTCCTTTGCCATGACGAATGCGGAGGCAAGCCGGTGTGCCTTGATAAGGGCCGACAAGGAGACTGTTCTCGATCACACGGTAAAATCCCGACCAAAAGTAATGCGGCATGCTTTGGTGCAACACCGCGACGATGCTACTCATCACCAGCACCGATTCCGTTTCGCCTTCGAGCATCGCGGTCAGGGCATTGCGGGCATTCTGATAGAGCAGAACTTTTTCCTCCTCACGGGGGACACGACCTTTCACCACTGCGTATGCTTCTCCGTGCGACATGGATTTACTATAGCGCGACGTTGCTGTGAGAGAAAATGAAAAATGTTGTTAATGGTTGTGACGGTTCCGACGACTCATAGGTGTGGCTCGTCAATGTCAGCCACTTAACATAACCAACAAACAAATCAAAACTATGAAACATACTACATTAATGTCCGCTGCGATTCTGGGAATTTTCACCGCCGGAGCCATGGCTTCCACGGTCAGCACCACCGGAAACAATCTGCCAGCCGAAGAAAAAGAAGGCTGCAAGGGCAAGGACGGCTGCAAAGGCAAAGACGGCTGCAAGGGCGAGAAGAAAGAAGAAGCAAAATCTTCCTTCACCGCTGAAGAAAAAGACAAGTGCAGCGGCAAAGACGGTTGCAAAGGCAAAGACGGTTGCAAGGGTGAGAAGAAAGAAGAGAAATCTTCCACTTCCATTCTCTAACGCCTTTTGTGCTCCGCTGCGATTTCTACGCAGCGGAGCACGCATCGACTTACACTCTCATGAAACTCCCATCCATCCTTCAACGTTTCCAACGCGCCCTTCCCACAGTGCAATCGTTGACGCTACTATTCGTTCGAGTCACTTGCGGCTGGAACTTTTTTCTCGCAGGTAAAGGCAAGCTGGGACACATCGAAGCCACCACAGAATTTTTCGCCTCGCTCTCTCTACCCGCTCCGCATGCCCATGCAGTGCTCATCGGCTCGCTGGAGATGGTCGGTGGTCTACTTCTTCTGAGTGGACTCTTTACTAGGGCCATTGCCATTCCTCTAGCCGCCACTATGATCGTAGCCTACGCGACGGCCCATCGCGAAGAGGGGTTTCTTTCCCTGTCGGATTTTACAGACCAAGCACCCTTTTCTTTTCTCGTAGCGTGCCTGATTGCTATCGCCTTTGGCGCGGGGCGTTATTCTATCGATCAATACCTCCAACCGTGGATTGCGAAAAAATATCCGATCGCTAGCATTGTATCATGAACCAGGAATCGAAAATCGCTCTGGACCTTTTCATGGAACACGCGCCCACCTTGTATGGCTATGCCTACTCGCGCGTGCGTGACCATCACCTCGCCGAGGACCTAGTGCAGGATACCATGCTGAGTGCATGGAAATCGTGGGACTCATACCAAGGCGGTTCATCGGTGCTTGTGTGGTTGACCGGAATCATGCGGCACAAATTGCTCGATCAATGGCGCAGCAATGCACGCAAACCGATTCTGCAACATCAGGAAAACGAGGAGCAGGAAGCTGACCCCGCTGGACTATTTGATGAACACGGAAGTTGGGTAATCGACCCGAACCATGGCATGGCATCGATGCTACAATCGCCCATGGAAGCCGCGCACAATGCCGATCTGCGCAAATTTATCGCCCTCTGCATGGCGAAACTCCCACAGCGCATGCTTTTGCTATTTCAAGCAAGAGAAGTCGATGAGCTACCCGTGGCGGAAGCAGCAGAAGCCGCTGGCGTAACACCGGGCAGCGCGGCCGTTTTATTAACTAGAGCCAGGCACTCCCTGCGTCTGTGCCTACAAGAATCTTTGATGCAATGAAAACAAACCTGCCACCACCACCCCGGGACTATCAAAAAAGCCATCAGTTGATCGGCGCCTGGATGCACAAACATCACCTCTCCTGCGAGCACTACACGCACTTATCTATTTCTGCCATGGACCGCCCCTTGGGGATAAGCGAAAAATTTCATCGCTGGATTCATTATTTCATGTGTTCCGTGTGTCGGAAATTTACCAAACAAATTGCGTCACTGCGCCTGTTGGTAAAGCGTCATGTGAGTGACCTTGCCACGACAAAACCGACTGATGAATTTTTGCAATCCTTGCGCAAAGAACTAGCATCCACCACGCCGGAAAATTCTTTGCCCGACAACAAACCGAACGACTCCACCCATGGCTGAAGCGCGATTCACGAATGGCAAAAATCTTGGCACAGGCATTGGCTTGCGCGTGCCGCACTATGATCATATTTTGCGTGAAAAACCTGCTGTCGATTGGTTCGAGATCATTTCGGAAAACTACATGGTCGCGGGCGGAAGACCCTTGGCCGTGCTGGATGCGATCATGGATCAATACCAAGTCGTGATGCACGGTGTAGGCATGTATCCCGGCAATGGCAACGGACTGGACATGGATCATTTGCGACGTTTGAAAAAACTCATCAAGCGCACCAACACACCGTGGATCTCGGATCACCTTTGCTGGGGGAGCGTGGATGGCAGCGTCAGTCATGATCTTTTGCCCTTGCCCTTCACTTTCGAAGTCGCTCGCAAAACAGCGGAAAACTTGCGCATCGCCCAAGACTTTTTGGAAATTCCCTTAGCCATGGAAAATGTCAGCAGCTATGCGGAATTCACCATCGATCAAATGACCGAGTGGCAGTTCCTCGCAGAAGTTTGTGAGCTAGCCGATGTGGGCATTTTACTCGACGTGAACAACATCTACGTTTCATCGGTGAATCATGGATTTGATCCCATGGCGTATGTCAATTTTATCCCCAGTGATCGCGTCGCACAAATTCATATCGCCGGACACTCGCGTTACGAGCGATTCATCATCGATACACACGATCATCCGGTGATCGATCCGGTGTGGAAATTGTATGCGCGTGCCATCGAGCGCTGCGGACCCACGGCTACTTTGTTAGAGTGGGATGCCAGCATTCCCTCGTTTGAGGAAGTTTGGCAGGAGGCGAAAAAATCCGAACAGTGGCGCCAAGGAAATCAGTTAGAAAATCAACCGGGAGGAGACGATGCCGCCGCCTGAAACATGGCAACGGGATTTTTTCCGCGCGCTGACCTTGCCCCTGCGCGGAGCGAGCCGACGAGCCACGGAACTCAATCCGACCAGTGAAACTCACACGGAAGAATTTTTTGCGATTGCAGATCAGTGGATCAAACCCGGCGAGGCACTGAGCGGAGCTGAGCGACTGGAATTGTATCACCGGCAGTATTGGTATCGATTGCTTGATTCACTTGCCGAAGATTTTCCGATCTTACGCAAGATGGCCGGTGAGGTGTTGTTTTGGGATTTGCTGGAAACGTATTTGTTAGAACGACCATCCCGCAGTTTCACGCTGCGTCATCTCGGCGAAGCCTTTGCAGAATATTTACAGCACTCCCCGCTATTGGATGAATTTCAACGGCAGTGGTTCGTCGAGATTGCAAGGATCGAATACGCGCAAATGGAAAGCTTTGAGGCGATTCAGTGCGCGCTACCCCTGCCCTATGACCTCGAGAGCAAGATGATTCTGATGCAAGCCCATGTGCGAGTAATACAATTGACCGTACCCGCGGACTTATGTCGTGAGTGGGAAGATTTTTCCCCGGCGCACTCAATCACTACTGAGCCGGTCTGCGTGGTGGTGTGGCGACACGCGACGGGACGCAGTGAGTGGATGCGCATTCCTGCGGATGAAGCGGATTTTCTGCAGGCTTTGGGCGAAGGATTATTTCTCGCACCCTTTTTCGAAAATTTGCCCGAACCGCAGCCTGCCCCAGAAAAAATTTCGCAGTGGTTTGCCAACTGGCAGTCGCGCGGGTGGCTGGGCGTTCAAGGTGAGCAGGGACAAGTGGATCTAAACTCGTCGGTGGCTTGGCAAGGCAAGGACTCAATGAGTTCGCAAGCGCTATCAATGCGTTAGATCAAGCGGCGGGTTCTTGCTGCTTTTGCGCGTGCGCGAGGCACCCGGGGCAATCTTGCACAAAGTGCCCCGGAGCGATTTCCACCAACGGCGGAATGCGATCGGTGAGGCAGAGATCGCGTTGACCCATGGTATTGCGTTCGCGGAAGGCACATCCTTTCGGTGGCGACGCAAGATTCGGTGGCAGGCCGGGAATGGTGTGGAGCAATTCGTTTTTCGGCTTGATCGAGGGAATGCTCGCGAGCAAGGCACGCGTGTAGGCGTGGCGGGGATTGGAAAACAACAAATCGCGCGGTGCGGATTCGATGATGCGTCCGGCATACATCACGTTGATGTGGTCGCACATTTCCGAGACGACGGCGAGATCGTGGGTGATGAAAATCACTGAGGTGCCGAGATCGCGTTGACGATCGCGAATCAGATCCAGCACTTGTTTTTGCACCGTGACATCGAGCGCGGTGGTGGGTTCATCGCAAATCAACAGCTCCGGACGAGTGATCAATGCCATGGCGATCATGACGCGCTGACGCATGCCGCCGGAGAACTCATGCGGGTAGCCGTGCACGCGTTGCTCGGGATTGTGGATGCCCACTTCCGCGAGTGACTCAATGGCACGCTTCAGAGCGTCCTTTGCATTCATGCCGAGATGCTGTTGTAAGGGCTCCATGAGTTGCGCGGAAATTTTCAAGTACGGATTGAGCGAAGTCATCGGATCTTGGAAGATCATGCTGATGCGCTTGCCACGGATCTTCGCCATCTCCTTCGGTGAGGCTTTCAACAAATCGACACCATCAAACACCGCCGTGCCCGAATGGATGCGACCCGGAGGCTGTGGGATTAAACCTAACAACGAGTAGCACGTCACCGATTTTCCCGAACCCGACTCTCCCACGATGCCGAGAGTTTTCCCTTTTTCGAGAGAGAAAGAAACATCTTCCACCGCATGGACGATGCCATTGCGAGTGTGAAAGCGCGTGCTCAGATTGCGAACGTCGAGAATCATGCGAGCGCATTCAAGCACCACGACGCGATGACTGCAAATCGAAAGTTTTCGGAGGCAGTGCGTCCGCTGTTGGATGCAGGGACTTATTGGGCATTATTTTTTGTCGTGTCCGGCTACTCGGCGGGCTTCTGCCTTCCTTACTCGCTCGGCCAACCGACACTTGCGACATCGAATGGCGGTTGAGTAGTAAGGAGAACCAGATGTCTCGTAAAACCAAGCCTGATCCTCAGCCTTCCAAACTTGATTACTATGGCAATCCTGGCACACAAACGCCATGTCTTCGAAGTATGTTGGTCGGAAATAGGAACCTCCTATATTGATTCGATCTGGATCAACAGGAATTGCTGTGGCTGGTATCTCAATAGCTTCCTCAATCCAACCTACGGCGATCAGCTTCGCAATACGATGCGCTCGCTCCTGCGCGTCACGATACTGATTCTGCTTGGAATTTCGGCGAGTCATATGATTCAGACCGATGAGTGGTGGCACCGACGCAATCAAGCTTCGATTCAACTAGAGACGTTACCGCCGTTTGCCACTCACGGCTTGTTCGCGTTCTTGGCCTTGTTTTTCATTGGTGAGAAGTCTTCCACTGGTCGAATAACCACGGGCAACTCCTCTTGCGTAGGAGTAGGCGAATACAGTTCCTGCCACCGCCGAACAAATCCCAAAGAAGAGATGAGTCGAATCGTGCGGTTCAGGAATAAAGAAGCTGCGTCTAAATCCAGAAGTCCAAAGATACATGGCAATCGGACCGGCAAGCGCTCCGATTACGCAGGCCCATGAAGGCCTCCACAGCAAGGAAGTCCGTGGCAAAAGTCGCAAGAGTGGTGTAACAACGAGCATACAAGTCGAGACAACTACAATCCCAACGAAATAGGCCAAGATGGATAGCCCCTTCAGAAAGTCCGCAACAGGGGTTGCTGTCCAGCTGGATGCAGACCTCGTGGCATAGCTGTATACCATAATTAGGGCTACCGTAGAAAGCCAAGCGATCAACGTGGCTAAAAGTGATTTTGGAAGGCTGAACATATCTTGCCGAACGTCGAGACCTGGCAACCGCTACCAGGAGCGCCCCTCCGCTTCAGGTTGAGGTTTGTCGCTACCCTCCGACTTCGACTCGAGGCGGGTAGCGGGTTGCCCAGTGCCGGCTTGTTGTGCTTCTTGGATTCATAAAGTAAGCGCAACACCCGAATCTTTACAAGTAGGAAGATTCGAGATGTTACTCTGAAATGAAGACATACACTCAACTAACAGACGAAGAGCGAGCGGTGATTGGCAAGATGCTTTGTCATCGCCTCAGCATAAGAG
>CAMDCV010000045.1 GCA_945890645.1 Akkermansia muciniphila | reverse complement strand
TCAGGTCAGGACATTGCTGTCGTTCTCCGATAAAGTCGCGATCAACTGAGGAGTCTCTCACGTGCCGGGCACTTCACCGCGGCGGGGAGAGACTACTGATTTCACAAAAAACGTCAACGATTTTTCTCTAGTTTTTTGAAGTTTTTTTGACATTCCCCTGCAAGCATTGATTTACCAACGAATTTTTCGTAAAAGATTTTTGTGATTGAGGTGGTGTGCTGGTGATTTGGGAGGTGAATGAGGGGTGATTTTCGGGTGTTTGGAGACAAAACGATTCGAAGAATGTGAAATTACGATGAATCTAGTAGTTGTGGTGAATCGAAGAAATGGGCTATTGTTTGGCATGCGCTTGTTTTCCTTTGTTCGTTTTGTTGGCTTGGGGATATTCCTTTTAATGATGGGCTGTCGTGAAGCGGCAAAGACGAATGTTACCACGACTCTATCTACTGGCGGGCTCATGCTGAGCGACAAGGCCCGAGTGACGGTTGCTGGAGATTCGTTGACGCAGACCTTTACCTCGCAGATTCACGAGGGAGGCGATTGGACCGACGCGGGTGTGGTCGTGGTGCAACGGCTCGATACGGAGCAAAGCCCAGCAGCTTGGAATTTTTCCGACGTGGGTAGTCTTCAGGAACAAGTTTTTCAAGAAGCTGCCGTGAGCTATACGATGAGCACGGGAGTTCTACGGTCTAAAGGATTATTGTTTCATCGGATTCGCTGCGATCAGCCGGGTCTACTGCATGTGCGTGCGACTCTCGAAATGTTTCGCACGCGCCCTGCTTCGCAGATGTGGTTGATTCCCTTTGAGTCCGAGGTTTCCGCGGAAGGTAATGCGCTGGTCATTCGGGGTGAGGGCGAATTATTGCTCATCTGGCACTGGCCGCGGGATGAACAAATCACGACATGGCAATCTCTGCTTCGTGAATATGATCCCGCAGGCGGAGAACATCCCGACATCGCAAAAATCGCTGACCACTTGCAACACGAGGCCGCGCAGCAGGAAGAATAGGAAAATCAACGCACGAAAAAATTTGCCTGCCATTTTGGCGAAATCTATAGTCAACTCGCGGCAGCACCTACTCGCAGCATGTCGGACAATTTTTATCAAAAAACGGCCAACGCCCCGCAAACGAACTTCGATGTCTCGTTGCGGCCTCCGGTGTTTTCCGAATTCATCGGCCAGGAAAAAGTCAAAGAACGACTGATTCTGATGGTGGATGCGGCCAAACTCCGCGGCGATGTGCTCACGCACGTGTTGCTTTCTGGTCCTCCGGGGTTGGGAAAAACGACCTTGGCCACCATCGTCTCGCAGGCCGTGGGCTCGACACTCCACACGACCTCTGGCCCGCAAATCGAAAAAGCCGGCGACCTCGCAGGGATTCTCACCAATTTGCAAAAAGGCGATATTTTATTCATCGATGAAATCCATCGACTCCATCCGGCCATCGAAGAATATCTTTACCCAGCGATGGAAGATTTCCGCCTTGATATCATTATCGATTCAGGCCCTTCTGCGCGTTCGATCCAACTCAACTTACCCCGCTTCACTTTGGTCGGTGCCACGACACGTTCGGGCATGTTGACCGCGCCACTGCGTTCGCGTTTCGGCATTCTCAATCGATTGGATTATTACACGACAGAAGAATTAGCGGAAATCATCAAACGCTCGGCAGGCTTGCTCGACATCGAAATCACTCCCGAAGGCTCGTTGCAAATCGCCTCGCGCTCGCGCGGCACACCCCGCGTGGCCAACGCTCTGCTGCGCTGGGTGCGCGATTACGCCCAGGTGCGCGCGGACTCAATCATTGATGGCACCACTGCCGATGCCGCGCTGACGATGATCGAAATCGATCAAGACGGCCTCGATGAAATGGACAAACGCATTCTCGAAGCGATCATCTACAAATACAACGGTGGCCCAGTCGGGCTCAATTCTCTTGCCGTTGCTGTCGGGGAAGATGCTTCGACTCTAGAAGAAGTCCACGAACCGTTTCTGGTGATGCAGGGATTTTTACAACGCACGCCACGTGGTCGTGTCGCGATGGCCTCGGCCTATCACAAAATCCAAGCGCCGTTACCGAAAGCATTAGTCAACGAAACTCAGATTCCGCTTCTCTAACAAAATGTCCGACTCACCCCTTATTGCCGAGTTAATCGACCGCTGCCGTGCCACGGGTTTGCGCCGCACCAAGGCACTCGAACAACTGCTTGTCACCCTCGCCGAGGGAGCACGCCCCATGACGCTCAATGAACTGGCGCAGTCGGAAAGACTCATCGATCAATGCGACAAAGCCACGGTCTTTCGCCTATTGCAACGACTGACGGCCATCGGCATCACCCGTCGACTCGGCCTTCACGAACGTGCCGCGTATTTCACTTTGCTGGTGCCTGGTCGCCATCAGGATTATTTGATTTGCACCGGCTGTGGCAGCATCGAGCCCGTCCAAGCCCCCTGCCCTGTCCATCAGTTAGAAAAAGAAATTCGCGAAAAAACGGGTTACAAAAATCTCTACCACGAACTCGAATTCTTCGGCGTCTGTCCCGCTTGCGCCTAATTTCTGTTAGAATCTCATGCACGGCCAATTGCTCATTCTCGGTGTCGAAGGTCCTGTTTTAAACTCAACAGAAGTCGAGCGTTTTCGTCGCATTCAGCCCGCGGGTGTGATTTTGTTTTCGCGCAATATTGTCGATCCTCAACAAACTCGCCAACTGACGGATGATATCCGTGGATTGTTTGCCTATGAGCCCATCATCGCCATCGACCAAGAAGGCGGCCGTGTGACTCGAACGAAAGACATCGCGCCGATGTGCCCGTCCGCTGTCGATCTCGCCGCTGCGAAAAATCTCAGATGGATCGCCGAAGCAGGCATCTTGACCGCTGATCTGCTTCGCTTGTTAGGTTGTAATTTAAACTTCGCACCAGTGCTCGACATCGATCATTTTCCCGGCCTGCAAAACGCGCTGCGCGAGCGTTGCTGGGGCAATGATCCGCAACGCATCATCGACTATGCCGGACAATGGAATCGCTGGATGCGCAAGCGCAGTATGGCATCCTGCGCCAAGCATTTCCCGTCGTGCGGACTTGCGCAAAGCGATCCGCATCACGATCTTCCCATCGCCGATGTGAGTTTAACAGAATTGCTGCGCCACGACATTTTGCCCTACACAGCGCTCATGCCCGAGCTCGATGCGGTGATGACCAGCCACGTGCGTTTCCCGCAGCTCGATGATCAACATCCCGCCTCGCTTTCTCCGCGCATCATCAATGGATTTTTGCGCGGTCAGTTAGGCTTCGACCGTCATCTTGTCCTGACTGACGACCTTGACATGGGAGCCATCCAACAAGCCTACGGACGCGGTGCCGATGTAAAACAAGCCATCACTGCCGGCAATGATATCGCCTTGATCTGCCACCAGATGGAAACCGCGGATGCCGCCGTTACCGCACTGCAAGAACTGCCGCGTGGCGTAGTGGATGACGCGCTTGATCGCATCGAACGTTTCCGTAAAAAACTCCACGGCCCCTTACAATGGTCGGACGATAAATGGCAAAAAACCTGCTCAGAAATCCAAGTATTACGCGATACCGTGCCATCGGCCTCAAACGTCAAAGCCGACTCTCCCGTAGCGGATTATTGAGCGACTATTTCATCGACACTCGCAAGACCTTGCGGTTCGATTCGATCACCGGTATCAAGATGCCTGCCTTTTGAGCAAACGATTTCCAGCGTTTCACAGCGGCAAACACTTCTTCGAGAATTTCTAGAGCACGCCGATTTTTGATATCAGCAAAAGAGGCTGCCGCCAGCAAATCACTGCGTTGAAAAACATCACGTTTGCCATTCAGTGACATCTGGTGTCTAGATGTCCACGCGCCATCAAGGCTGTATGCGTAGGTCACATCGAACGCTGGCGGCAGGTCAGCTAGTTACCTCTCATTCGTCGCTCATTGCAAAAACCAAGCCACTTTGTCACGCAAAATCACGTCTTTCCTTTTCTCGATGACACGTGTAAGATAGCACCGTGTTCATCGTTTCTCCTCTCGGTCGTATGCTATTGAAATTTGTCGCCTATCTTGGCGAACTAGCATTGCTAACGGCTAGCGTGGGCGAGTCCCTGTGGCACGGGCGCAAACGCATGCGTTTGATCATACAGCAAATTGCAGAAATCGGTTTTCGCTCGCAACCGGTGGTCATGGTTACGGGAGCATTTACCGGCGCTGTCCTAACCGCTCAATCGCTTTTCCAATTCTCCAAATTCGGCATGGAAACGATGGGTGGGGCGTTGGTCAGCGTATCGATGCTGCGCGAGCTAGGACCAGTCGTCACGGGCTTGATGCTCGCAGGTCGCGTCGGCGCTTCGATCGCTGCCGAGATCGGCACGATGAAAGTGACAGAACAGATCGATGCCTTACGCGTCATGAATGTCAACCCCATCGACTACCTTGTCACCCCCCGCTTGCTCGCCATGCTCGTGGCCATCCCACTATTGATTGGTGAATCAGCCGCCCTTGGCATCATCGCCGCGAATGTCGTCGGCATCGAAGCCTTCGGCATTGGAGAAGCGTATTGGAAATACCAAATGGAAAATTTCACCGACCTGACCGATATTTCGATCGCACTGATCAAGGGTGTCGTATTCGGCATCATCATCATCATTGTATCCTGTCACCAAGGCCTTAAAGCGACACAAGGTGCGGCAGGTGTGGGACGCGGGACTACCAGTGCGATGGTCTATTCTTCCTTGCTGATTCTCGTCGCCAATTTTTTCCTCACACTATTGCTCAACCTTGTCTTTCCCGCTGGGTCTAGCCTCGGCTAACATTCGACTACTCATGAAAACCATACGAATCATCCTATTATCTTTCTGCATACTGTGGCAGGCACAAGCAGGTCAGGCTACGTTTTCCGCCGATGGCAAAACAATCTATTTGTTGCCGATGGGCGCGGGTGATAAGGTCTACGCAATCGACGTCACCAGCGAGAAACATCAAACGATGCAGCCGGTCAAAAATCTCGCCGATGACTATTACGCAAGTATGGCTCGCAATCCCAAAGGCGAAATTCTGTTAGCCACATCGAAGTCACTTTGGAGTTGGAATGGTCAGCCAGGCACGGCCAAAAAAATTCTCGATCTACCGAAAAACTTCATCGTGAATGACATTAGCTGCATCCTCAGCAAAGGTAGTACGCCCGCCGGGACAATTTTCCTTCAGGGCATAAAAAAAGACGAAGACCGCAATTCCCTTTACGCATTGTTGCCTGGAAAACAAAAAATGTTAGAAGTGTTCTGCCGTCGCAATGAAACAAATTCCGCACCGCAAACAAACGCCGCTGGTCGCATGTTTGTCGCGAGCAATTATGATCTTTGGGAATGCACACTGATTCAAGAGCCAGTGGAAGCCGCGAATGATGAGTTGGCCGGCAGCATGGAAGGCTGTCGCATCGCGCCACTCGCGATGATGAATACCGATAACGGCAATTCCGGTGGCATGACCGTTGGTGATGTCGTGGTGGCCGGAGAGCAAATTTTTTCACTACTCCAAGGTCGTCACATGGGAACCATCCTGCAAACCACAGCACCGAAAAAACCACTCTACGCCGATGCCGAAAGCAACGATCACCCCAATCTCGCCGCTCAATACCAACTGATGCAACAAAGCCTCGCTGCCACCAAAATCCTCTTCGAAGGCGGGCCCTGCGATGCCCTGTGCGTGCTCGAAACCAGCCCTACGGAGTATCACGTTTTTTGGCGACAAGACCTCGAGAACGAGCGCGCCTGGATCTTACTCAAGTCGGGTGGAAAGCCGCGATCCATCGGCACAGAAGATCCTGAGTGATCAACTCTCGACGCTTACAATCACCATGCTGCCCACAGCGCAAAGTTGCGCACCCTTTTTCACGGCGAATGTGTATTTTATCGATGTCTTGCCGATCACTTGCACGACTATTAATACTTCCACCTCATCGCCAAAAGCCAGCGGTGCTCGATAATCACAATCCACATGCACCCGCGGCCAGCCGTGCTGCTCACTGATCACTGCCATGCCACGCGTGGCAAAAAACGCATGTTCCGCCTCCTCCACGTAGCGCAGGATTGCCGTGAAATGCGCTCGACCACTCGCATCGGTATCCGCGAAAGCTACCCTACGCGTCATTCGGAAATCATCACCCTGCTGCATCATGCTACAATCATAACACGATCACCGCGCATGAAAACCACCGATTCCGGCAATTTCTGCAATTTCTTGCGTCGAAGTTTTGACAATCGCCCCCATTCACGCCAACCTCCCCGCCGAACCACTCCTTATTATACTCATGGCATACGATCTCATCGTCATTGGCGGCGGCCCAGCGGGCTACGTTGCTGCAATCCGCGCAGCTCAACTCGGAAAAAAAGTCGCCGTTGTCGAAGCGGACCGTGCCGGTGGCACCTGCCTCAACTGGGGATGCATCCCGACCAAAGCACTGCTGAAAAATGCGGAACTCTATCATACCCTCGCCCATCGCGCCGCAGAGTTCGGTTTCAAAATCGAAGGGCTTTCCTACGACTGGAGCTCCGTCATCAATCGCTCGCGCAAAGTCTCCGACAAACTTGCTGGCGGCATTGAATACTTGCTGAAAAAAAATAAAGTCGATTACGTCCGCGGTTTCGGCTCAATCCCCGCGGCCGGAAAAGTAGAAGTGACCGCTGCCGATGGTTCCAAGTCCATCGCCGAATGCACCCACATCCTCATCGCTACGGGCTGCAAATCACGCCCGCTGCCACCTTTTCCTTTTAACGGTACAACTGTCATCGGTTCGAAAGAAGCGATGGTCCTTCCGCAACAACCGAAGTCGATGGTGATCATCGGTGCCGGTGCCATCGGTGTAGAGTTCGCCTACATCTACAATGCCTTCGGCACGAAAGTCACCGTCGTGGAAATGCTCCCGCGCATGCTCCCCGTTGAAGATGACGAAGTTGGCGATGCTCTGGAAAAATCCTTCACCAAACAGGGCGTGCGTTGCCTCACCAACACCAAGATCACCGCTACCAAAGACTGCGGCACCCACGTCGAAATTTCCGTCGAGGGACCAAAAGCTACCGAGACCATCACTGCCGATGTTTGCCTCGTCGCGATCGGCGTACAGCCTGTTTTGCCCGGTGGCATCCAACCCGCTCTCAGCGATCGCGGTTACATCAATGTCGATGACCGCTATCAAACCTCCATCCCCGGCGTTTATGCCGCAGGTGACATCACCGGTCCACCTTGGCTGGCACACACCGCTTCGTTCGAAGCCGTGCAAGCGGTCGAAGGTCTCTACCTCGAAGGCCACACGCCGCGCAAAGTGAAAAACTTCCCCGGTTGCACCTACTGCCATCCACAAGTGGCATCCGTCGGCAAGACCGAACGTGCGCTCAAAGAAGAAGGCATCGCCTACACTGTTGGCAAAATCCCCTTCGCCGCCATTGGCAAAGCGATCGCGTCCGGTGAGCCCGATGGTTTCGCCAAACTCCTTTACGGCAAAGAGCACGGCGAGTTGTTAGGTGCTCACATCATCGGCGAAAATGCCACCGAGCTCATCGCGGAAATGGGCCTCGCCCTCGACCAAGAACTGACCGCAGAGGACATCCACGCCACCATTCACGCTCACCCGACTATGTCCGAGGTCATCCACGAAGCCACCTTGGCCGCTGAAGGCCACGCGATTCATTTCTAAAATCACTCTATCTACAAAAAGCACCTCACCTTGCAGGTCGGGTGCTTTTTTGCGTCTATGACAATAGCAACAAAAGTAGCGGATGCTTCACGCTTACCAACCCGTCACGGACATCCAGCTAGGCCTTCATAAAAAATCCGTTCAATCCGTGTAATCCGTCGTCAATTATGAGATTTTCCACTAATCTCACGCTTTTTGCTTGCCAAAGCCCAGATGATCCCTATTTTCGCCGCCCCTTCCTGTGCCGCCTACTAACAATGAAAGATTGAAGGGATCCTAGCGGCAGATTTTTCAAAAGCGCCCTTTCTGCTTTAAGAAGGGACCTCACATACCAATATGATTAACGAACTCATCTCAGAAATGGTGGACGCTGGCGTTCACTACGGTCACCAAACGAAAAAATGGAATCCCAAAATGAAGCCTTATCTCCTCAAGGATAAGAGCGGGATCTACATCATCAACCTCGACAAAACCGTCAAGTGCCTAGATAAAGCCTCGGACTTCCTTGCAGGTCTTGCTGGCAAAAACAAAAAGATTCTCTTCGTCGGCTGCAAACGCCAGGCACAAGAAGCCGTGCGCGAAGCCGCAGAAGCCACCAATCAAAACTACGTCAACCATCGTTGGCTCGGTGGCATGCTCACCAACATGGCAACCGTTCGCAAGAGCGTGGAGCGTCTGAAATATCTCGAAAACATCGAGAAACAACCAGAGTTCAAAGCCATGTCGAAAAAAGAACTCGCCGCCCTCGGCCGTGAGCGCGAAAAACTTCTGCGCAACCTGCGCGGTATCCGCAACCTTGAAAAAGCACCAGACGCCATCGTCATCGTGGACTCCGCTCGTGAGTCGATCGCCGTCGCCGAAGCTCGTCGCTTGAAAATCCCGATCGTTGCCATCGTTGACACCAATGCCGACCCATCCAAAGTCGATTATCCGATTCCTGGCAATGACGACGCCATCCGCTCGATCCGCATCATCCTGCAGAATCTGGTGGACTCCATCGTGGTCGCCTCGAAAGCCTAACAACTTCTCATCTCGGGCGGCCTGAGGAATCAGAGCCGCCCTTTTTTTACCCTACACCACCCATTATACTGATTATGATCACTGCTGCTACTGTTAAAGAACTCCGCGACAAAACCAACGCGGGCATGATGGATTGCAAACGCGCCCTTGAAGAAACCAATGGCGACCTCGATGCCGCCGTCACACTTCTGCGCGAAAAAGGCATCGCCAAAGCTGCGAAAAAAGCCGATCGCGAAGCGAACGAGGGCACCATCACCGCACGCATCGCTGCCGATGGAAAATCGGGCCTCTTGCTCGAAGTCAACTGCGAGACCGACTTCGTTTCGAAAAACGATAACTTCCAAGGCTTCGTCGCCGGTATTGCTGATGCACTCATCGCCTCTTCCGCAAACGACCTAGCTTCCGCGAATGCGGTCACCAGCAACGGTCTAAGCATCGAAGACACCATCAAGGCCAAGATCACCGAAATCGGCGAAAACTTGCTGTTCCGCAAATACGTTCGCTACGAAGCTCAAGGCGAAGGCGCCATCGCTTCTTACATCCACATGGGTGGCAAAGTCGGCGTACTTGTTGAAATCGGCACCACCAATGCCGCCACCACGAGCACGGAAGGCTTCCGCGATCTGATCAAGGACATCACCCTGCACATCGCCGCCCTCAGCCCACGCGGTCTCGCTCGTGAAGACATTTCTGAAGACATCATTGCCGCTGAAAAATCGATCTTCCGCGCCCAATTGCTGGAAGAAGGCAAACCGGAAGCCATGTTGGAAAACATCATCGTCGGCAAAATGAAGAAGTTCTTCGCCGAAAACTGCCTGCTTGAGCAAGGATTCGTCAAAGACCCAAGCGTCACAGTCAAGTCATTGCTCGAAGCCAAAGGCAAAGAGCTCGGCGATACCCTCTCGCTGCGTCGCTACGTCCGCTTCGGTCTCGGCGAATAATGGTTACCAGCATCATTTCTCGAAAACGCTCATCGCTTGTCGATGGGCGTTTTTTATGAACACGGCCTTTCTGCCCGATTTTCTCGTTTCTAACAGACAATGTACAGCAGGAAATTATCGCTGCTCACCTTGCAATTCATCAAATCCTGTTTATTTCTACTACCTATCAATTTGCTATGATTTCTCTCTCTACTCCTGTTGGCCGCGTGCGCGTTGTTGGTATAATCGAAGGCATTTCCTATCTGCTACTACTAGGAGTTGCGATGCCACTCAAATACTTCGCAGGTATTCCAGAAGCAGTGAGAATTATCGGCATGGTTCACGGCGTTTTGTTTATCGTATTCAGCTTGGTGCTCCTGTTGGCTTGGATCGGCGAGCACCTCACGTTCCGCTGGGCGGCACTGGCATTTCTCGCCACGCTCATCCCCTTCGGTCCGTGGTTGATCGATAAAAAATTGGCAGCTTTCGACAAACCTTCCTCATAGACTTATCCAGCATGGCCCAAAAGTCTGCTTATTTTTCAGTAATGTCTCCACCTATGAGTTCCACAAATGGAAAAATCAATGTCAAAACGAGAAACAACCACATTGGAGAGGTTTGACTAACTAAATGCGTAAAATGAATCCTGAAATGCCGCATTTCTGGCTTGCTAGTACAACCAAAATCACCTTCGCTTTGCACCCCTCTTTTATCATCACCCAACATGAGCAAATACGGCCCACCTGAGAAACAAGGACTCTACGACCCAAGCAACGAACATGATGCCTGCGGCGTCGGTTTTATTTGCCAGATGAAGGGGAAACGGTCGCATGAAATCATCGGGCAGGCCCTGACGGTGCTGGTGAATATGGATCACCGCGGTGCTTGTGGCTGCGAGACGAACACGGGCGACGGCGCGGGCATCCTCATTCAAGTGCCGCATCGCTTTTTGCAAAAAGCCACGGCCGGACTTGGTTTCACGCTGCCAGAAGCCGGACGTTATGGCCTCGGCATGGCCTATCTTTCGCCCAATCCTCACGTTCGTAAGGCAAGTCAGGCTCTGTTTGAACAAGTAGCGGCCGAACTTGGTCTAACCGTTCTCGGCTGGCGCGATGTGCCCACCGATCACTCCACGCTCGGCCCGACCGCCATCGCCAGCGAACCGTTCATGCGCCAGGTGTTCATCGAGCGCGATGCGAAATGCACGGACGATCTCGCCTTCGAGCGCCAACTTTTCATCCTACGCAAGATCAGTTATTTCCGCATCCGCGTCGCTAAAATCGACGAATTTTGGTATTGTTCCAGCCTATCATCCCGCACCGCGATTTATAAAGGCATGCTGATGCCCGAGCAAGTCGGCCAGTATTTCGTCGACCTCCAAGACCCTGACATGGACACAGCCATCGCGCTGGTGCACTCGCGTTTCTCCACCAATACCTTCCCGAGTTGGGAGCGCGCGCATCCGTTCCGCTACATCGCCCACAATGGCGAAATCAACACGCTGCGCGGTAACGTCAACTGGATGAACGCTCGCCAGCCACTGTTGGAAAGCCCACTCTTCGGCGATGCCATCAAAAAAATCCAACCTATCGTTAATGAAGATGGTTCGGACTCGGCGAAATTTGATAACGTTTTCGAACTGCTTTTGATGGGTGGTCGCTCACTGCCGCACGCGATGATGATGATGATTCCTGAGCCTTGGCTGGGACATGAGTCGATGAGCGAGGAGAAAAAAGCCTTTTATCAATACCATTCCTGTCTCATGGAACCATGGGACGGTCCAGCGTCAGTCGCATTTACCGATGGCACGATGATCGGCGCCACGCTCGACCGCAATGGTCTACGTCCCTCGCGCTACTATGTCACCAAGGACGACTTCGTCATCATGGCATCGGAAGCGGGTGTGCTGCCGATTCCAGCGGAAAACATCGCGAAAAAAGGTCGCCTGCAGCCAGGACGCATGTTCCTCGTCGATATGACCGAGGGCCGCATCGTTGCCGATGATGAGATCAAAGCCCGCATCGCCAAGGAGCAACCTTACCGCCAATGGCTCGATGATAACCTCATCAAACTGGCCGATGTTGAAGCAGCGCCCGCTGTGGCGAAATCGGACCTTCGCACCATCACCCAGCGCCAGCACGCGTTTGGCTACTCTTTCGAAGACCTGCGCAAGATTCTGCTGCCGATGGCCAAGGACGGCGTCGAAGCCACTGGCGCCATGGGCACCGACATCCCGCTCGCCGTGCTGTCGAACAAATCGAAGTTGTTATACGACTATTTTAAACAACTGTTTGCTCAAGTCACAAACCCGCCTATTGACTGCATTCGCGAGGAAATCGTGACCTCTTCAGTAACAACCATCGGCCCCGAGCGCAACTTGCTCGACCCCCAACCGGAAAGCGCGCATTTGATCGAACTGCAATCGCCAGTCATTTCCAACGAGGAATTGGCAAAGCTCAAGCACGTCGCTCAAGGCGAATTCCGCTCAGTGACCTTGCCGATTCTGTTCGATCCCGCCAAGGGCACGAAAGGTCTCGAACAAGCGTTTGATGAACTTTGTCGTCAAGCCAGCTTGCAGATCGATGCGGGCATGAACATCCTCATCCTCAGCGACCGCGGCGTCGATGACAACCACGCCGCCCTCCCCGCTCTCTTGGCGGTTTCGGGTCTGCACCATTTCCTGATCCGCGAGGGCAAACGTACGAAAGTCGGCCTCGTTCTGGAATCAGGCGAACCACGAGAAGTGCACCATTTCTGCACTCTCGTCGGCTACGGTTGCGCCGCGATCAATCCTTACCTCGCCTTCGAAACACTCGAAGAAATGATCCAACAAGGTCAACTCGTCGGCGTCGATCACTACACCGCCTGCAAGAATTTCATCAAGTCCGCCACCAAGGGCATCGTGAAAGTGGCGTCAAAAATCGGCATCTCGACCATCCAAAGCTACCTCGGCGCACAGATTTTCGAATGCGTCGGCCTGCAGCAAAAAGTGGTGGATCGCTTTTTCACCGGCACCGCCACTCGCATCGAAGGCTCGGACCTCGAAGCCATCACGAGCGAAGCACTCGACCGCCACCAGCGCGCGTATTCGGAGCAATCAGGTCGCACGGAGCCACTCGAAGTCGGCGGCGAATACCAATGGCGTTCGGAAGGCGAAGCGCATTTGTTCAGCCCACAAGTCATTCACTCGCTGCAAAGCGCAGTGCGCACGGGCAATTACAAAACCTTCAAAACGTATTCGAGCCTCGTCAATGAGCAGGACAAACAACGTTTCACCTTGCGCGGCATGCTCGATTTCAAAACGCGCACACCGGTGGCTATCGAGGAAGTCGAATCCATCGAGAGTATCCTCAAGCGCTTCAAATCGGGCGCGATGAGCTATGGCTCGATTTCGGGCGAAGCGCACGAAGCCTTGGCGATCGCGATGAACCGCGTCGGCGGAAAATCCAATACCGGCGAAGGTGGTGAAGACCCCGAGCGCTACACGTGGACTAACGAACGCGGCGACTCGAAAAACAGCGCGATCAAACAAGTCGCCTCCGGACGTTTCGGCGTCACCAGCCTCTACCTCACGCAAGCGCGCGAACTACAAATCAAACTCGCTCAGGGCGCGAAGCCCGGTGAAGGCGGCCAGCTCCCCGGCGGAAAAGTTTATCCATGGATTGCGAAAACCCGACACTCGACTCCGGGCGTCGGACTGATCTCTCCCCCACCGCACCATGACATTTATTCAATCGAGGACCTCGCGGAACTCATCCACGACCTGAAAAATGCCAACCGCGCCGCTCGCGTCAGCGTCAAGCTCGTCAGCGAAGTGGGTGTCGGCACAATCGCCGCAGGCGTTGCGAAAGCGCATGCCGATGTTGTGCTGATTTCGGGCTTCGATGGTGGCACTGGCGCTTCTCCGCAAACTTCCATCAAACACGCCGGCTTGCCTTGGGAACTCGGCCTTGCCGAAACCCATCAAACGCTTGTTTTAAACAATCTTCGCTCACGCATCGCCGTCGAGACCGATGGCCAGTTGAAAACAGGTCGCGATGTGATCATTGCCGCACTCCTCGGTGCCGAAGAATTTGGTTTTGCCACCGCACCACTGGTTAGCCTCGGCTGCATCATGATGCGCGTTTGCCATCTCAATACCTGCCCAGTCGGCGTTGCCACGCAGGACCCGGAGCTGCGCAAAAAATTCACCGGCGACCCCGAGGATGCCGTGAATTTCATGAAGTTCATCGCCCAAGAAGTGCGCGAGCTCATGGCCGAACTCGGCTTCCGCAAACTCACCGACATGGTCGGTCGCACGGATGTGCTAGAGCCGAAAAAAGCGGTCGATCACTGGAAAGCCAAGGGCATCGATCTCTCGAAGATCCTCTACTCGCCGAACGTCGGACCGGAAGTCGGCCGCTATTGCACCGAGACCCAAGACCACGGCCTCGAGAAATCGCTCGACCTCACCACCTTGCTTGACCTCTGCAAACCCGCCATCGAAAAGGGCGAAAAAGTGCAGATCAAATTGCCGATCAAAAATACCGACCGCGTCGTCGGCACCATCCTCGGCAACGAGATCACCAAGCGCCACTGGCACGGCCTGCCCGATGATACCGTGCAAATGCATTTCCGCGGTTCTGCGGGTCAAAGCATCGGTGCCTTTATCCCGAAAGGCATCACCATCGAAGTCGAAGGCGACGCCAATGACTACGTCGGCAAAGGCCTCAGCGGCGGTCGCATCGCCATCTATCCCGACAGCAAAGCGACCTTCGCAGCGGAAGAAAACATCATCATCGGCAACGTCGCACTCTATGGGGCGACCAGCGGTGAATTGTTCGTGCGCGGTGTCGCAGGCGAGCGTTTCGCGGTGCGGAACTCGGGCGTGCATGCAGTCGTCGAAGGCATCGGCGACCACGGTTGCGAGTACATGACCGGCGGAAAAGTCGTCGTGCTCGGTGGAACGGGTCGCAACTTCGCTGCCGGCATGAGCGGTGGTGTCGCTTACATCTACGATGAAAAAGGCGACTTCGCCACCCGCTGCAACAAAGCGATGGTCGATCTCGAAAAAGTCGATGAAGACGACGCCGAAGTTCTACGCGCGCTGATTCAAAAGCACGCCGACATCACCCTCAGCAAAAAAGCCAACGCCATCCTCGCCGACTGGAAAAACGCGGTGGGCACCTTCGTCCGCGTGATGCCACGCGACTACAAACGCGTGCTGCAAGCCATCGCCAAAGCCGAAGCCGATGGCCTCAGCGGCGACGACGCCCTCAACGCGGCCTTCGAAGCCAATGCGAAGGACGTGGCGCGTCTTGGCGGCGGTTGAACACGTAATTCACTGACGAAATTTTTTAACCAACAACCAATAGACACAAGAATGTCAGACATAAGACATAAGATGAAGGCAGCGGCTTACACCGCCTCAAGTCTTATGTCCGAAAGTCTTATGTCTTAACTCTCTCTCAAACTTATGGGCAAACCTACCGGATTCATGGAATACACCCGCGAGCTCCCCGCCGATCGCTCGCCAATCGAACGTCTTAAGGACTGGAAGGAAATCCACCTCCACATGCCCGAGGAAAAACTGCGCACGCAAGGTTCCCGCTGCATGGACTGCGGCGTGCCTTTCTGCCACACAGGCAAACTCATCAGCGGCATGGCTAGCGGCTGCCCGATCAATAACCTGATTCCCGAGTTCAACGACCTCGTCTATCGCGGCCTGTGGCGTGATGCGCTTGACCGCCTCCATAAGACGAACAATTTCCCGGAATTCACCGGCCGCGTCTGCCCCGCTCCTTGCGAAGGCTCCTGCGTGCTCGGCATGAACAACCCACCCGTCACCATTAAAAACATCGAGGTCTCCATCATCGATAAAGGCTGGGACGAAGGCTGGGTCGTCGCCAAACCACCTGCGAGACGCACGGGCAAAAAAGTCGCCGTCATCGGCTCGGGTCCTGCGGGACTTTCCGCCGCGGCACAACTCAACCAAGCTGGCCACACCGTGACGGTGTTCGAACGCGCCGACCGACCCGGCGGATTGCTCATGTATGGCATCCCGAACATGAAGCTCGACAAAAAAGAGGTCGTGCTGCGCCGCATCAGTCTGCTCGAACAAGAAGGCGTGAAGTTCCGCTGCAACGTCAACATCGGCAAGGACATCACCACCGCCCAGTTGCAAAAAGATTTCGACGCCACTGTGATTTGCACTGGTGCCACCAAACCACGCGATCTCCCGATCCCGGGCCGCGAATTGAAAGGCATCCACTTCGCCATGGAATTCCTCACTGCCAATACGCAAGCCGTGCTCGATGGCAAAGCGCGTGAAAATTTCATCACCGCCGAAGGCAAAAACGTCGTCATCATCGGCGGCGGCGACACCGGCACTGACTGCGTCGGCACCTCCCTGCGTCACGGCTGCGTCAGCGTTTGCCAACTCGAGTTGTTGCCTAAACCACCCAACGAGCGCGCCGCCAACAACCCATGGCCCGAGTGGCCGAAGGTTTACAAAATGGATTACGGTCAAGAAGAAGCCGCCGCCGTCAATGGCAGCGATCCACGCATCTACACCACCACCGCCACTCAATTCGAAGCCGATGAAAACGGCCAAGTCAAAGCCGTGCATACCGTTCAGGTCGAGTGGGCCAAAAACGAACAAGGCCAGTTCATCCCGAAAAACATCCCCGGCACCGAAAAAATCATGCCCGCCGAACTCGTTCTGTTAGCCATGGGATTCCTCGGCCCCGAACAAGACTTATTAGAGAGCATGAACCTCGACCGCGATGCCCGCAGCAACATCAACGCCCAACACGAAAAATACACCACCAACATCCCCGGCGTCTTCGCCGCCGGCGACTGCCGCCGTGGTCAATCGTTAGTAGTATGGGCCTTCAACGAAGGCCGCGGTGCAGCGAGAGAATGCGACCGCTACCTCATGGGCAGCACCAACCTGCCCTAACGTGGCGGCGGCAATCTACCTTCGTAGCTTTAGCGAAGTAGGTTCTTGCCGCCAAGCCAAACCTTTCTAACACCTCGCATCGTCAAGACCAAGTTTGTTTTCTCTTGATCGCTCATCTCCTAGTGTATCGTGCCGTTAATCAATAATTCCCCATGAATAGCGACTCCCTCCACACCCGAAGCCTACAAAAAATCATGTCATGCCTACTGGCCGTTTTGTCTCTGTCTGCTTTCGCAGTAGCACAGGAGCAAAAGCTACCCGATGAACCTAAAGTAAAAAAACCTGGCAACTATGTTTTCAAACCAATCGAAATTAGTCCAGCGGCTGATGAAGAGAGTTACAAAGGGCGATTTTTGTTTATCAATAAAGAGAACAAGCCTGTGAATATTAGTGGGTTCGATGTACCGCTCAATGGAAAATTTGTGCCAAGATTTGTTCGTTTCCAAACGCTAAAAGATGGTGTGTGGACTGAAATTCAAATGGGATATTGTGGCACGGCACCAATGGATTTCCCAATGGCATCTAATACATCTTACGAATTTCACATAGACTTACCCTATTCCGATGAGCACGAAACACCAGTAAGAGTCGGACTATTAGAATACTGGTCAGAACCATTCGTCCTCGAGTGGAAAAAAGACCGTGAAAGTGGAAGATTTGCAAACGCAAGAAAAGAGCTCATGCAGCAGTTGCGCAAATCCTTTGCCGATGTTGGCTTCAAGGAAGAATTTCTTGTGGGTGATGATTTTCACACCAAGCTCCTCCAATCCATTATGAAGAAAACTTCCGCGCCGGAAGCGGCAACTTCATTCAGCCCCTTCGCAGGAAAACTGAACATAACTCCCAACATCGATTTGAATGGCACAATCCGAATTGATTTTTCCAGTGATGAAGTGCGCGATTACAATCAACAATATACAGGCTGGTTTTCACTTGATCCGAAAAAATTTAAACCTCAATGGTTTCATAAAGCGGCAAAAGTGCACAGCAGCGCAAGCAAATGGGGCGATGGCATACAAATGGAATTAGACGATGGTGAATCATTTGAATCCGCGTTGTATTTTAAAATCATCTACGAACCATTCGACAAAGGAAAAATCCCCGATGAAAAAGCCGCTAAGGCGTTACTTACCGAAATGCTCAAAGTCATCGGAGAACACTTGAAGGAGTAATTTGTCCTGAAGCCACATTCACGTTATCACACATCCTCCGCATCCTGATTAAGATAGCTGATGAAGCTGAGCCATGTGCTGAGGAATAAGACCATCACCGCGAGCCAGAACAGCGATCCGACACCGAAGGCCGTGAGAATGATGCTAGCCGTAGTGAAAAGGGTGATGCCACCATAGACGATCATTCCCGGCATACGATTGCAGGCGATGTGACTGGCGGCGAGCAAGGTGCCAAACGATAACAAGCCTGCTTTCATGAGGTTGGTTTGATCCATGAGCAAGCCGGTGACAACCAAGATCACTGCGAGACTGATGTAGGCGGTCGCGATCAGACCATCCCACTTCTGCCGCGGGCTAAGGGTGTGTCGAGCAATGGGATCCTTCAGCAGAATGGCGTGCATCAGGCTATTGACAATATGAGCCCAGAAAACAAACAGCATCCATAGCAATATTACGGCTCCACCCAGCATGGGATGGATTTGACTGGCCGCCTTGGATACAAATTTATAGCCGATGAACATCCCGATCATGATCATGGTGCGAACGTTTTCAGGTACGGCGGCCATCCGAAAGCAAAGTGCCAAGTAAACCCGATAGATAACAGAACGAGATTTATACGCTTCCCGAAGTCCATGACGCGCATACTCGTTTGTCGGATCGATTTGCAAGGCGGCAAGAAACTTTTCTTCCGCCTCATCGCGTTTGCCAGACTGCAAAGCGACCCATGCGGAGTTGGCGAGATTCATGTCGTTTTCTGGGTCACGCTCCAAGCGACCTGCCATCAGTTGAGCCGATTCTTCCAATCGCCCTTGCAAACGCAGTCCAATCGCGAGAGCGTTGGCCAGAGAAGGATCGTCAGGATAAATTTCCAGACCTTTTCGCGCCGCTGTCTCCATGTCCTTCCATTTTTCCATACCGCCGTGGGCATAGGCTTTTGCTAACCATCCCATCTGCACCTCGGCATCCATTGCGAGTGCGCGTTGTGCCGCCTCTAACGCTTCTTTGTGCCTATCCAATTGGTTGAGCACGTGCGCTTCCATCGCAATGTAATCGACATCATCAGGATTCAGGCCGATGGCTTTGCGAATGTGTGTGAGTGCGGATTTTTCACTCTTAGGGATATCGAGATATGTGAGACAAATCTCGTAGTGAAGATAATCGCTATCAGGATCTCCCGCGAGTTCGGCGAGCAATAGGCCCAGCGCTTCCTCGGCACGGTGGTGGTCACGCAAAATGCGCGCGTGTTGGATGCGAGACATATTATTTTTTGATTCCTAAGTGGACAAGAATTTCATCATACATGCCGCCTTGATTCGAATAGAGTGCGTAATTCTTGGCACTCTCAAACCATTTCCTTGTGGACGGTTTCACATCTTTCGCGGACTGCGTGAGCATTTTTCCGGTGATGGGCGCGACGGCACCTTTGCGCATAGCCTCGGTGAGCGCCACTTCGGTGGCGTTATCAAATACAGCTTTAATGTCCGCACCACTGAGTCCTTCGGTGCGTTTCGCGAGGTCCTTTTCATCCCATACACTGAGGGGTCTTCCCTGGGCGTGAATGCGACAAATTTCCTCGCGAGCCACGGCATCGGGCGGAGGCACAAAGATAATGCGATCGAACCTCCCGGGACGAAGAAAGGCATTGTCCACATGCCATGGGGCATTCGTCGCGCCGAGGATCAAGATATTATCATTGTTATCGATGGCTCCATCCAACTCTTGCAAAAACTGATTGATCAGATGGCGGCCAGCGCTCTGCCTCATGTCGCGACGATCTGCGGCGAGGGCATCCATTTCATCGAAAAACAACACGGCGGGCACATTGCGTCGTGCGAGTTCGAAAATCTGGTGCAGTTTATTTTCGCTCTCGCCGATATACATGTTGAGAATGTGGTGAATGCCAATGGCAAAAAAATTCGCGCCAATTTCTCCAGCAGTGGCACGAGCCATGAGAGTCTTTCCGCAACCGGGAGGGCCATAAAGCAACACGCCGCCGCCTGCTTTTTTGCCGTAGCTGGCAAACAATGCGGGGTTTTGCAGCGGGAAAATGATTTTCATACGGATCTGCTCCTTCACCGCTTCCATACCTCCGACATCGGCAAAGCGTGCGGTGTTTTTGACCCGAAATTCGAGATCGAGTTCACGTGATAGCACATCGTCCATGGTGCCACCACAAACGTCATCATCATCCACTTCACTACCATCGTGAGTCACTTTTCTACGCTTCGCTTCTTCTCCGGAAATACTGCCCCCGGCAGTGATAATTTGTTTCATCAGGTTTTCATCGGCGATTGATGCATTCAGGGCTACGGCCTTGGCATACCATGTGCCGGCTGCCGCGGCATCTTCTTCATCCATGGCGATGCGAGCTCTCAGCATCCATGCCTCCGCACATTGCGGGTGCTTCTCGCACAATACATCCAGCCTAACAACGGCCTGCGATGTTTCGCCACGCAAGTCGAGGATGCGGATCAAGCCCAAGTGTGCTTGCACCTGAGAAGGATCGATTTCGATGATTTTCTCATAGTGATTTTTCGCCTCATTGATCTCGAAAGCATCTTCCAATGCCTTGGCGAGAATTTGTAATAGCGGGATGTTATCAGGTGACACAGCCACCGCCGCTCGCAACGAATCAATATCCATGCACGAAGTTGAAAAACATCAGCAGGCACATGGCAAGCAGATAAGATCAAGCCGCGCGCTATTCCGGCGATGCCGCCTAAATTATGGCTCTGCGCGTGATTCCGCTTGTTCTGTAGCCACATCCTCTAACGATGATGTTTCAGCTGGCTCGGGCACAGAATTCGGTCCCTCATTGACCAATAGTTCGGCCAATTCCCTCTCCACTTTGCGACCGTGGTTTTCTAACAAATCGAGCACCTCCTGCTGCATTGCTTCCACTTGATCCAGTGCGACATTCGGATCGCGAATGAGGAAAACGTCGCCTTCTTTGCGATGTTCATACACGCGCAAAATCCCCGACGGCACCACCTGTGTATCTTTTTCCACCAAAATCTTTTGGCGTTCTAACATCACGGCGAGAATGAAACGCACTTTTTCGGTATGCTCTTCATCCTCATCCACCATGCGCCGCAAGAGATCAATCGGACTTTCTTTGGTAACCCCCACCCGCTCCTGAGCAACAGGTGCTTTGTAAATCGTTTTCCACTGCGAAAATTTCTCGCCGTCCTCGTTGTCACGTTGCTCCCAGCCTTCCACCGAGTAATCTTTGCGAAGCCATCCGGAAGATTCGGGATCAGGGAAAATCGCAGCGATGATGGAGTCGCCATCGGCAAAGGGTTTCCCTGTCACCACACATTGATGCGAACGCGATTTGATATGCCAAGATTCCCCGAAAGCCATGCGCTTTTGTTACCCGCATCGCTCGCGCAATCAAGGCAATTTTAGGAACCCACTCCTTCGTTGAGAAATCCTGTCAGCGGGCTACTCGCTTCGGCGGTGAATCGCAGGCTCGGCACGCCGATTTCATACGCTTCGCGCCCCGCCTTCACCGCCATCGCAAAGGCTCTCGCCATGCGTTTCGGATCGCTGGCCACCGCCATCGCCGTATTGACCAATACAGCATCCGCCCCCATCTCCATCGCCTCAGCCGCATGGCTAGGAGCGCCAATTCCGGCATCGATCACTACCGGCACAATCGCTTGTTCGATGATGATGCGCAATTGATCGCGAGTACTGAGACCACGGTTCGTGCCAATCGGCGAACCTAGTGGCATCACTGTCGCTGTTCCCGCTTCCTGCAAGCGTTTGGCCAGCACGGGATCTGCATTAATATAAGGCAACACAACAAACCCCTCTTTCACAAGAATTTCCGCCGCTTTGAGCGTCTCGATCGGATCCGGCAACAAATACGTAGGATCAGGATGGATTTCCAACTTCACCCATTTCGGCAAGCCCGCCGCTGCTGCGAGACGTGCCAACCGCACCGCTTCCTCAGCATTCATCGCGCCGCTGGTATTAGGGAGTAAGAGATAGCGATCGCTGTCGATGAACTCGAGAATGTTCGCATAGGGATCATGCTTTCCCGATAAATCCGCACGCCGCAAAGCGACTGTCACGATTTCCGCACCGCTGGCTTCCAGAGCGTCGCGCATCATTTCGTGCGAAGAAAATTTTCCCGTTCCCACCATCAGGCGGGACTCGAACCTGCGACCAGCAATCACCAAGGCATCAGACATGCGCGCGGACTCTAGGCGACCCGATACACGCATGCAAGTTTGTATTCCATAGGCGCCCGATCATCGATGATGGATGATCTGCCAACAAAACCACAGGGAAACTAGCGAAAATCTTCACATTGCCGCAGAAGCCGGTCTTGCCAAGCGCGCGAAAGTGCATTACAGCCTGCTCCTCACACAATCACACTTATATGCAAGGAACATCTTTCATTGGCTTCGGCCGCGGCAGCAACACTGGGGCTTCTTCTCACGCGGTCAATCCCGCCACACTTGAATCGCTGGAACCCGCCTACGTTTCGCCCAGCAACGAAGAAGTCAAAAAAGCTGTAGAACTCGCCTCTACTGCCTTTCCGATCTATCGACAACTGCCAGCTGCCACACGTGCTCAATTCCTGCGCACGATCGCCACAGAAATCGAAGCAGTAGCGGATGCCATTGCGGCTCGAGGCGTTGCCGAAACAGGTCTGCCCGAAGCCCGCCTACGCGGCGAAACAGGTCGCACTGTCGGTCAACTGCGTTTATTCGCTTCGATGCTAGACGAAGGATCGTGGGTCGATGCCCGCATCGAACACGCACAACCCGAGCGCACGCCCATCCCCAAAGTGGACATCCGTTCGATGTTGCGTCCTCTCGGTCCCGTGGTGGTCTTTTGTGCCTCCAATTTCCCCCTCGCCTATTCGGTCGCTGGTGGCGATACCGCATCGGCACTCGCTGTGGGTTGCCCTGTGATCGTGAAAGCGCACTCCTCGCACCCTGGCACGTCGGAAATCGTAGCAGGTGCCGTGATCCGTGCCGCGCAACAATGCGGCATGCCCGAAGGAGTTTTCTCTGTGCTATACGGTTCAGGCGTGACCGTGGGCGGTGAATTGGTAAAACATCCTGCCATCAAAGCCGTCGGCTTCACAGGCTCGCATAAAGGGGGCCGAGCGCTTATGGACATTGCCGCCGCGCGCTCTGAGCCCATCCCTGTTTATGCAGAAATGAGTTCCATCAATCCCGTTGTCATTCTACCGGGTGCCATCGCGGAAAAAGCCTCTGCACTCGCAGAAGGGTTCTATCAATCGCTCACACTTGGTGTGGGGCAATTCTGCACCAACCCCGGTCTGCTGCTGCTTCCGAAAGGAATGGAAACTGAATTCATTGCCGCACTTCAGGAAAAAATCGCCGCCGCACCCACCGGAACAATGCTGAACGCTGGCATTTGCAAAGCCTATCAAGAAGCCACTTCTGCCTGCGGTGCACAACCCGGCGTGACCACTATCGCCAGCGCACAACAAGCTGCCACCGGCCAAGCGACACCTGCCGTTTTCCTCTGCGATGCGGAAACTTTCCTCACTTCACCCGCACTCAGCGATGAAATGTTTGGTCCCGCGAGCTTGCTGATCAGCGGCACACCGGAGCAATTGCTGTCAGTGGCCGAAGCATTGGAAGGTCAACTCACGGCATCAGTGCATGGAACAGAAGCCGATTTCGCAAGCGCCGGCCCCCTACTCGAAATCCTTGAACGCAAAGCTGGACGCTTGATCTTTAACGGTTTCCCTACCGGGGTCGAAGTCTGCCACAGCATGGTCCACGGCGGCCCATACCCATCGACTTCCGATGGCCGCAGCACCAGCGTTGGCACCATGGCCGCCTATCGTTTCACACGTCCGGTCGCTTGGCAAAACACACCCGAAGCGCTGCTGCCGGATGAGTTGAAAGAGTCGAATCCGTTAGGCATCCCGCGTATGGTCGATGGCAAACATCTCTGAGAAATGGAGCGCGGAATTCATTCCGCATCATCAATCTCTAATATCCCTCTAACGCATCTGTTCGATGGCCGCGCGGATCGCGGACTGGATTTGCTCACTCGCATAGCAAGGTCCCGAACCCGGTCCGCCGAAGTGGTGCGTTTCCACGAGCATTAAGTCGTTGTTGCTGATGATGAATGTCGGGTTGCCACTATCGCCAACAATTAAATTCCGTCGATAGATAGCATCGAGTTGCGGATGATAGGAAAAGGAAATGGTAGTGGCATTCATTCCTCGAATTTGATGCACGGAAATTGTTTTCGTCTGATCTGTGATCAACACCGCACGACCTGATTGCAACTCAGAAGCCGAAGCGAACCCGTAGCGCTTGATCGAACCAGGCACCGGCAAGTTCAATTTCCCAACTGCCACATCCGCCATGGGGGCTAATGATGACACCCGCACGACATATCGTTCGATCGGATTGCCATTGCGATCGTGAAACATAATCGGAACATCCGACGGTCTAACAAAATGTGCCGCCATTACTACGTGCTGGTCATCGATCAAGGTCGCAGTACGCGGGTCATTCCACGACACACCGGTCATATCGAGTGGGTAAGTCCAGTTGCGATTCCACTTCGCCAGACCTTTGGGTTCATAATAGGCGAATAGCGAACCTTTCTCCGGCGATGTAGGCAGTAATTCCAGCTCACTTTTTGGCAAGCCCACAGATGAAGACCCACAGCTACCCAATAGCAGACACACTACAGCCAAAACAGACACGCGAGAGAAGAGCTTCATTGTGCCCCACCCTAATCGAGCGCACTCGCCACCACAATCCCAAACCGCAGCGAAGGCGCATGTCCTTCGTAGCTTTAGCGAAGTAGGATCTGACCTCCAAGCCCTCAAGAAAAATTCATTGCTTTCAGTGGCACCAGTGATTTCAGTGGTTAAAAATGCCACCACTACAATGCCAACTCTTAGCCGTCGAGACGATCGATTCCCGCTTGGCTTAAAAGTTCATCCGTGTTACGTAAGGGCATGTCCGATTTGCCTTTCATCTACCAAGACATCTACGCCACTGGCCCCGATACCACGGAATACGAATTACTCTCTCCCGATCACGTATCAGTCGAAAATTTCCATGGTCAACCGATGCTCGTAGTGCAGCCTGAGGCACTGACTCTCCTCGCCCGCGAGGCATTCAAGGCGATCAATTTCACCCTGCGTCCTGCTCATTTGGCACAAGTCGCGGCCATTCTCGATGACCCCACTGCCACGGAAAATGACCGCATGGTCGCGCTGATGATGCTGCGCAATGCAGAGATCGCCGCCCACGGCATTTTACCCTTTTGCCAAGACACCGGCACCGCGACCATCATCGGCAAAAAAGGCCAGCAAGTCTGGACCGGATGCGACGATGCAGAAAAACTCTCCGCAGGAGTTCACGCCACTTACACTCAAGAAAATCTGCGCTACTCCCAGACATCCGCACTGACGATGTATGAGGAGGTCAACACCAAGACCAACCTGCCCGCGCAAATTGATCTCTACGCCACCGAAGGCGATGCCTACAAATTCCTCTTCGTCAGCAAAGGCGGCGGCTCGGCAAACAAAACATTTCTCTACCAGGAAACCAAAGCCCTGCTCAATCCAAAGCGCCTCGTCGAATTCTGCATTGAAAAAATGCGCTCGCTCGGCACTGCGGCATGCCCTCCCTATCACCTCGTTTTTGTCATCGGCGGAACCTCGGCAGAAGCATGTCTCAAGACAGTAAAACTCGCTTCGACCAAATACCTCGATGCCCTCCCCACCACTGGCAACGCCCACGGACAAGCCTTCCGCGATGTCGCGCTGGAAGCGGAATTGTTAGAGTGCGCACGCAATATCGGCATCGGTGCGCAGTTCGGCGGAAAATACTTTGCGCTCGATGTGCGCGTCGTGCGACTCCCGCGTCACGGAGCTTCCTGCCCCGTCGGCATCGGCGTTTCCTGCTCGGCAGATCGACAAGCCAAAGCCAAGATCACCAAGGACGGCATCTTCCTCGAAAAACTCGAAAAAAATCCCGGTCGCTTCATCCCCGAAGCTTACCGCGATTGGAAATTCAAGGGCGTGGAAATCAACCTCGATCTCGGCATGGAGAATACCCTCGCCACGCTCAGCAAGTATCCCGTCACTACACCGCTCTCACTCAGCGGCACCATCATCGTCGCCCGCGATTCCGCCCACGCGAAGATGAAAGAATACCTCGAAGAACATGGCGAGCTCCCCGATTACTTCAAAAAATATCCCATCTACTACGCCGGTCCCGCCAAAACGCCCGAGGGCATGGCCAGTGGCTCCTTCGGCCCGACCACGGCCGGACGCATGGACTCCTACGTCGATCTCTTCCAATCCCACGGCGGCTCCATGGTGATGCTGGCCAAAGGCAACCGTTCCCAACAAGTCACCGATGCCTGCAAAAAATTTGGCGGCTTCTACCTCGGGTCCGCAGGTGGTCCCGCCGCACTCTTAGCGCAAGATCATATCCGCTCGCAAGAAGTCGTCGCCTATCCCGAACTGGGCATGGAAGCCGTATGGAAAATCACCGTCGAAAATTTCCCCGCGTTCATTCTAGTCGATAACAAAGGCAACGACTTCTTCCAAAAAATCAACCAATGCCCCGTTGGGCATTGATTCCTAAGCGTGGCGGCGGCATCTTGCCGCCCTGCCTGACTCCAATGCAGTGAGTTTGATTTTTACTGCCACGCATCAAGTTATGTGAAAGGAGCATAGGCTTCCAGCCTGTCTGTCCCGCTAAGCGGCGGTGTCTGCGGACGGGCTTCTAGCCTGTCATCTTGATTTCAGAAGGACTGCTTCAATAATTTGAGCTTCCTGAATAACGCGAAAAGCCTTTAGCTATCAATCGATGCTGGCATGATTGCCTCACACAAATGCACGGAATTGCACATTTCGTCGCAAAAATCCGTGCACCTCTCACGTAACAGAGTGGCATGTATCGTGCACAACCCCAGTC
>CAMDCV010000044.1 GCA_945890645.1 Akkermansia muciniphila | reverse complement strand
TCAGGTCAGGACATTGCTGTCGTTCTCCGATAAAGTCGCGATCAACTGAGGAGTCTCTCACGTGCCGGGCACTTCACCGCGGCGGGGAGAGACTACTGATTTCACAAAAAACGTCAACGATTTTTCTCTAGTTTTTTGAAGTTTTTTTGCGAGTCCTCCCTAAACCATTGAAAATCAATGGTTTGCGGTGGAAAAATAATTCTCAGTTGGTGTGATATTTGATCGATTGGAAGAAGGAATTGCCACTAAATCGACTTCATATTGCACACAAGCAGGTGTCGTGCCAAGTTAAACTGCGTGACGCATTCGCCTTCTACTATAATTTTAGTAATTACGCAGATGTTGCCGGCAATGTCATCTCCACGCAGAAGCCTTTGGGTGGGTGATTGCGCGCGCTTACCTTGCCACCACAAGCTTCTACGCAGCTTCTGACAATCGTGAGACCGAGACCGACGCCACCTGTTTCGCGAGTGCGGGCGGTGTCGGGACGGTAAAATGGCTCGAAAAGATGAGCGATTTCCGACTCGGGCACGCCGGGTCCGTCATCGATGATCGCAAGGCACACGGTTCCCGCTTCGGCAATCGCTTGGATGCGAATGTGCGCTTGCTCGCCTGCGTAGCGAACGGCATTGCGCAACACGTTACCGATCGCGCGTTTGAGTAATTTGGTATCCGCCAGCACGGTGACAGCAGGATCAATCTCTAGCTCGATGGCGAGCTCCGATGCTTCACGTGCCCTGACTTCCTCGACTAAATCGCGCAGGGCAATCTCCTTGCCGCGCACTTGCTGCATGCCGACGGTAGCGCGGGAAAACACTAGGATTTCATCAATCAACTCCGCCAACTCGGTGGCTTCTTCCTCGATGGCGGCAAGTCGCGATTGTTCGGTCTCTGGCAATCGCGTTTCAAGAATACCCAAGCCAGTGCGCAGTCGTGCGAGTGGCGAACAGAGCTCATGCGCCACATCGCCGAGAAAACGTTTTTGTCCTTTGAGCAAATGATCAATGCGCGCCGCCATGCCGCTGATCGCTGCTCCGAGACTCCCCAATTCATCGCTGCGGCGAGTGTCGAGATTCACATCGAAATGACCATCGGCAATGTGATCGGTCGCCTGTTTCAACTTGGCAACATAGCGAGTGATGCTGAGCGCAAAGGGCACCCAAAATAGAATGCTGAACAACAACAGCGAAACCGCGCCGATGACCCACGGAGTAATATCAAACAACAAGCCATTCGCACTCAGCGATTCCGAACGGATCAGCCACACCACATGGTCAGGTCCACTGCGCGCTTGCATTGGCACGTGCACCGCCGCCCAATAAGCATCTTGCTTTTTATCGGCGAGGAAAAATATCGGCCGTGCAGGCTGAAACTCATTGACTCGCTGCGGGCCTGAAGGCTCGCGAGGCGGCATGGTCCTATCATCAGGACCCATCGGATCCCGCTGAACGAATGCATCACGTGGTGGTGGGCGATTTTCCCCCGGCGGCCCCAGCCGTTCCGGCCGATCCGGCGGTGGTGGTCGCCTGTCAGATTCATAATGCTGAGGACGTTGCGGTGGCGGCGGCGGACGGTCACGATTGAGTCGCTCCTTCACCTCTTCCGGCACTTCGCTAATGGTATGCGTCGCCCAGTCACCATGGGGCATCCAGATATCGCAAGCCACACCATGCTCCTCGGCAAACGCTTTCATGACAGGCTCCCACTGACTCCTCGGCAGCTCCCGCAACTGACTGCCAATCTGCTCACCTGACGCGCGCAAACGATCCCCGGCACTGCCACGCAGAAGCACATCGAGTCCAGAATGAAAATGCCACGCGCCTAGCGAAATGACCACTAACGCCAGCAACGCCAGATGCAGCAACAGCCAGATCAGCATTTTCCACAGTAGAGAAAGGGAACGTTTGGATTTCATGCGTGTGGTGCTTCTCCCAAGGTGTATCCCACGCCACGGATGGTGCGAATAAAGCGTGGCTCGCGCGGATCATCTCCGAGCTTTTTCCGTAAACTGGAAATGTGAACATCGATCGAACGATCAAACACATCGAATCTCCGATCCGACACTTCCTCGATCAAAGCCTCGCGCGTTTTCACACGCCCTTTCGCTTTCATCAAACTCAGCAACAAAGCGAATTCCAGCGCGGTGAGGTCAACAGGCTGCCCCAGTAACGAGACCGTATGAGCCGCAACGTTCAAACGCAAATCCCCATCTACTAGATCCATCGTAGCATCTTGTTCGGCGATACGCTGGCTTCGACGAGTCACCGCACGCAAGCGCGCCAGTAGCTCGCGCGAGGAAAATGTTTTCGGCAAATAATCGTCCGCACCGATTTCCAATCCCACAATGCGATCCGACTCCTCACCCAGCGCCGTGAGCATCAGCACCGGCACATCGGATTTTTTGCGCAACTCCCGCAGCACCTCGATGCCATCCATGCCAGGCATCATCACATCCAGGATGAGAGCATCATAAGTATCCGCGAGCGCCTGTTTCAGCCCCTCCGTTCCCGAATGACGCATGTCCACGTGAAAGCCCATGCTGTCGAGATAATCTTTGACCAACAAGCAAAGCTTGCGGTCATCATCGACCATCAAAATTCGACGTTTGGAAGAATGTGCGCTCATCTCTATGGCTAAGAAAAAAGCGTAACATCGCCGCCGAGGCGATCTCATTTACCAAAACTTTACAATTCTTTTGTCGTAGGGAAAAGATCGCGTCGCAGATCACGCAGCGGCAAAACCGTGCCTGTCGTGCGTTTTTTTCGCAGCAGATCGAGATCAAGATCTGCCGCCAGGCATTGTGCTTGACCCGGCAATGCGCGCGCGAGAATGCCGTCTGGGGGAAATCCGAGATCACAGGGCGTTGCGATCACGGACTCCGCGAAGTGGTGCGCGAAGCCTTCGCGTTTGCGGATAGGTCCGACGCCACCTGCTGTTACTACGTACATCGTATTTTCTACCGCACGCGCCAACGCACAGCGAGTCACACGATGATGACCTGCTTCGTCATCGGTGCAATAGGGCACACACAGCACTTCGGCACCGGCTTCGGCCAGCGCGCGGATTTGCTCGGGAAATTCGACATCATAACAAATCGCCACGCCGATTTTGCAATGACCGATTTCGATCACGACCCACTTGTTTCCGCCAACCATTTGCCAAGTGGTCGCTTCCCACGGTGTAATGTGCAGTTTGTCCTGTGCCCGCTGCTCACCCTCAGGTCCGACGATCCAACAACGATTGCGCAAACCATCCTCTTTAAGATGAGGTAATGATCCTCCGACGATCCAAAGTCCGTGTTTTGTCGCCAGTGCAGCGAGATGCCACAGCCATTCCTGCTCACTTGGCCAAGCATCCGGCAAACCTGCTGCCACATATTCCGGTAGCACCAGCAGCTGCGCCGCGTAGTCTTCTTGCGCGATGCGCACCTGCCAAGAAAGCTCCGTCCAGAAATCTTCCGTCTGAGAAAAATCCCGGTGCTGCCACTGCAGACTGACAACGCGCAAAGTGCTATTCATGGGCACGACCATAGCATTCGCACCGAAGCTGAAAAGCACGGAATCGCTAGAGACCCGTGACGTATTTCAAGCGATGCCAGTAGCGATGCAGACGATTTTTCCAGGGCCGCTCCAGGTCCATAATCTGCCAGCCATTTTCCTCGGCGATGGCCCGCAAGCGCGGCGAAGGATTCACCACTGTGGCACTTTGGCATAAAGTCAGCATCGGTAAATCGGCAGTGCTGTCGGTGTATCCATGCGCTCGATGCAACTGCTCGCCGCTGAAATACGATGTATTTAGTACTTTGTGGAGACGGGCGACTTTTTGCCAGCCTTTATTATTCACGAGATCCGGAAACAGGGGTAATCCCGCATCAGGAAATTCGATCTGCGTGCCGAGGCTGATGTCGAATCCCAGAATGCGACCAAATTCTTTCACATAGGGCTCGGGGCTGGCGGATACGAGAACCGTTAGGTCACCGCGCTGACGATGACTTTCCAACTGCGCCATCATTTCCGGCCACGCATGAGCGGGTAGCCATTGCTCTGCGAAACCCCTTGCGAGCTCGGCAACTTCTTCTTGTTTCATACGCCACAAAAAACTCAAGAACACCCGCTTCAACCCCTCTGAACCTAAAATCGGGGCGAAGGGTAGCAATGCAACGTAAGCGAGCAAAAACAAACGCCGCTGCGGATGGCGTTGCAGGACGTAATGACAAAACAATTTCTGCGTATCCCACGGCAGAATGGTGCCATCGAAATCAAAGAGTGCGACCGGGCGAAGCGGAGCGGGCATGGCGGCAGCGTAAAAGATCGCGATGATTTTGGCACGTGATTTATTGCATCACGGGAGGGAAGAAGAAATTGACGATCCAACTTCGCCGAGGCTTCGACGGACGAGTTGTCGATTCTGGATCCTCCGTCGCCATTCGGCCAGGGCAGGACAAGGTGTTGAGGTTTGATTTGATTGAGGAATTGAAATTTTATTGCATCACGTCGCGACACCACTTCAGGGCCATCAGTGAATAGCCCGTGCCATACGGTTGATGATAATCGTAGAGCGGATAGTCCCACCACGATCCATCCTTTTCCTGACGGGTGAGAATGATGCGTGCCAAGCCTTTTGCAAGCTCACGTTGCTTTTCAATCGGCAGGTACTTGGCTGACTCGGTGTAATAATAGACTCCGTAGTAATAAAAGTAGCCGGAGATTTTGAAGGTCGATTCATGCGGTCTCGGCTTCTTTCGACCGTGATCCAGCCATCGCTCAAACTCGATGAAATTATCGCACCACGTTGCCAGCACATCATTGGTGATCTTCGGATCATCGAAGGCACGCAGCGCGGCGTTGCAGGCTTGTGAGCGCGCGAGTGAGCCATTGCGACGGTTGATTTCCCCTTGAGGCGCCATGTGATGGCCGTGCGAATAGGCATACGTAAAATCGGGAAATTGCTGTAGGCGAATGGAAGCCAAGGTAGTCTTTACAACCTTAGGCTCTAATTTCACACCCATGATGTCGCGCGCTTCTTTCATTGCCAGCATCATCGTCGCTGATGTGAATGAGGTCGTAATTCCACTGGGTTTCTGCGTGTGCAGTCCATCGTAAATATCGAGGTATCCCCAACCACCGTTAAGATCTTCGTAACGATTGGCGAAATCGATCTGTTGCTGTGCGAGATTCTTCAACGCTGTTTGACGAGCAGCATCACCTTCTGCGAGGGGATAGAGTCGTGAAATCGCGCGCAGTCCGTAGGCGTGCCCCCAGATATTGTAAGTAGTGGTACCATCCGCGCGACGCAATTCCGGCAGCTTCTCGAAGGACCATTTTTCGCCGCGTTCGATCGCTCTTTTAACTTCAGCGCGTTGGTCTTCCGAATCTAACAATCCCGCCAATGCTAAGCCTGAAGCACCAGCGAGAAAGGCATCGTGCGCGCCCGGCAATGGCGCATAAATATTCAGTCCCTTTGTGCGATAGGGACCACCGAAAGAACCATCGGCATTCTGTTTCACCACCAAATAATCCACGCCGCGACGGATCGCATCTTCCACCGCAGCTTTGGTCACTTTTTCCTCCGGAATCAAAATGCGTGAATCAACGCCGGTGCGGATAGCGGTTTCAACAGCGGCGGTGGTCGTTGTGGGATCCGCCATGACTGACGCACCACTAACAAACAGCAAAAGGAGGGCAACGGATTTCATGGAGCGGGAACGATGATCTTTTGACCTTCGCTGAGGCCTGAGAGGATTTCGACCTTGCCAGCCCATGTCCAACCGCGCTTGACGGACACCTGCTTGATTTTGTCCTCAGTTTCTTGCAGCTTCACTTCCCATCCGCCTTCGCCATTAGCGCTCAGAGCCGCGACGGGAACTGTGATGACCGACTTTGCTTGATAGGCAGACAATTGCACGTTAGCTGTCATTCCCGCGACTACGGACATGTCTTTGGGCAACTCTGCTGAAAGGGACACGCGATAGCGACCATCGATCCCCGGCGTGTTTGCCACATTGACGACGCTGACAGGAAACGAAACATCTGCACGACCGGTCATCGCAGCGAAACCTTTAAGATCGGCTTTGATGGCACGTAGGACGCTTTCTTCGACTGTGGCTTCCATCAGCAACTTCGCTTTGTCGGGAACAACCACAGCAAAGGGACGTTTGACCGCGACGGGCGAAAATGGCACGAGTGCCTTCACGGGCTCACCGGTAGTCCAGCGCCCATCCTGTATGTTGCCATAATAAAAATATCCGCTCGTGGGAGACTTAAGGGCAAACATTTCCTTCTCGGCCTGGAGGGCGGCGAGGTCCTCGGTACTTCGTTTGGCGCTGACGCGTGCGTCTTCCAGCGCAATGCGTTTTAATTCGAGATTGCGCGGCAGGTTTTGCTCGTTCTCTTTCAAAGAGATGGCACTGCTCTGTGCTTCGCGCTCCAATTGCACGGCTTCACGTGGTAGAGTGACTTCCAACTGACGAGTGTGTGCCAGCTTCGCCAACTCTAATGTTACTTCATACGCTTTCACCATTTCCCGTTGACGCTTAAGGATGATTTCTTCGGTATTTTCCGTGAGGTCATCCGCTTTATACATTTTTTCCAACTGTTTCAATTCTTCGCGCTCCGATTCTAGGCGCAACTCCGTCTGACGCAAGTTGAGGATGGCTTCCTTGGTATCGGCATCACGACGAGTCTTGCGAAAGTAATCCCATGCTTCCGCAGCATCAGCCGCTTTGATTTTCGCACTTTGCAATTGCATGGGAAGAAATTTTTCCGCACTTGCGAAATCCGCTTCCGCATTGGCGAGAGTGAGTTTTCCGGCCTCCGCTGCCGATTCAGCATCGCGCAATTTTTTCAAATAAGATTCATCATCAAAACGCACCAGCACTTGGTCTTTCTTGACGTAGCTGCCATGTGGCACGATTTCGAGAATGGTGAAGGTGGACCACTCTTTCGCAGGGATGGCTACGGGCTCGGCTTGCTCAGGAATCAAGGTCGCCGTGAATGAGGGACGGACGTTAAATTCACCTGATTTGAGGGTCAGAGACTCCGCAAACAAGGAGCCAGTGAGGCACGACAAAATAATCAAACAGCTGGTTTTCATGAATCAATCAAAGATACAGGTGACGGAAGATAACGTTTTGCGAAGCAGGTTTTATGCAATTATTTTTCTATATTTCCCGCGGGCTTGCGCGCCAACCAGATCGGGTAGCGACGGGGTTTTTTCGCGGCGGGATTGCTTTCGACAAAATGTTCCACCACATCAAAGCCCGCGCGTCTCAATCGTGAGAACATGCCGGGTATGATGCGAGCGGCAGTGATGCCGAGCACGCCACCGGATTGCAGCGCATCTCGCATGGCACCGAGCCAACGTCGATCATCTAACAAAATTTTACCGTTTTCCAAGGGACAGGCATCGGCTTGAACCAAGATGGCATGCAGCGAACCATTTTCCCGCGCCAGTGATGAGGGTGTCAATTCATGCGACACCCGCACGCGACTGTCCTGAAAGCAATTTTCTTCGGGGAAAAATTTCTTCTGCCACTGAGCCAATTCGCGCTGCGGTTCGTAGACGGTGAACTCCGCTTTTTTTTGCGGGATAGCCCCCCCTACCGCTCTTACCAAGGTTCCCAGCCCAAGACCTAGGATTAGCATTTTCGGCTGTCGTGCAGGGCGAAACGGATGGGTACCCAATTTCGCCAATTCTTCCTCCGCGATTCGTGTCGAAGATCCTGCCCATTGCTGTCCGTGCGAATGCAAGTAGTGGCGCCCATCGTGTTCGTGGAGTTCGAGATTGCTGCCATCGGGAAGCGTTGTATGAGCGAGAATAATTCGTGGTTTCATGTCAATTTGAGTTGCCGCAGCGAAAAAACTTTAGTAACTCAATGGCATCATGTCCACCGAACAATCACCCGATCCTCAAAACAATCCTTCGACTCCTGCCGAAGACATGCCGCCACCACCGCCTGCGGCACCCTCGCCCGTGGATTCACCACCACCGACTCCCGCGTACGACCCGCCACCAGCACCTCAATACTCGGCACCCGTTCCACCTACACCATCTCCCGCGAAGGACAAAAAAATTCTTGCGGGAATCTTGGCGATCGTGCTTGGAGCTTTTGGTGTCCACAAATTTATCTTGGGTTACCAAAATGAGGGCATTATCATGTGCGTCATTGGCGTGCTCGGCTATTTCCTATGCGGCATTCCTACTTTGGTGATTGCCGTGATTGGTCTCATCGAAGGCATCACGTATCTCACCAAGACCGATGAGGAATTCGAGCGCATCTACATTATCGGTCGCAAGACTTGGTTCTAACAGCACCTCATTGTGGTAAGAGATCGCAAGTTCATCGAGTTCTGGCTGCGCCGGACGCGCAAGGAGCTTGCGATCAGCGGACGACTCGCGGAGTTAGCGCAACTGATGCAGCAACAAGAAGGCCCGACACGTGATTGGCAGAGCGACCTTTTGCGATTACGCCAAGGGGAATGGGAACCCACCATGGACGACCTGATTCGTCTCGATGGCGTTCTCGCACGGCCCAAAAAGAAACCGCGTGCCGAAACGGGAGCTTCCTTGTTCTAACAAAACATCAAACACCCCATTTCTCGCGCCACTCTGCAGGCAATCGCCGTGGTTTCCCCTCCGGCATTTGCACCAATGCCAATGCCTGCCGCGCGCGCAACAGCACTTGACCATCGGATTCCCGAACGACAGCAAATGTACACCAAAATCGCGCGCCTTCGATTTCCGCAAGCTGGCCTTCAATACGCAGCCAATCGCCTAACTTGGCGGGCATTCGATAGTCGGCCTCGGTGCGCACCACCACGGGATACAGTTGCGTTTGGGCCATCGTGGGCAAATCCATCCCCATCAAGGCAGCGAGCCGTGTGCGACAGGTCTCGATCATCCGCAAATACGCTAGATTGTGGACGACCCCACCGCAGTCCGTGTCGAAAAACATCACTTCCTCGCGCGTGTTCATGGCAATTTTTTCTGGCATCGTGCCGATAGTTTGACAAACCCGCGCGACTTTTGCAACATTGCGTTGCTTAATCACGTAGCCCAAGCGAAAGGCATCACCCTCATGAAAGCGAACACATTTTCCCCATGGCTCCTGAATCTCGTGGCGGCATTCTGTCTGCTGGCAGTGCCCCAAGTCCATGCACGCTTCATCACACCGACGGACAATGTGCCATTTCGGCGCGACCTCTTGCCCATTGATGTCGAAACCATGAAGCAGCTTTGCGGTCAACTCACCGTGATTAGCGCTGCCGTGGACATAAAAAATCACGAGCAGCAGCGCACTGCGGCCCAATTGCTCGCCCTCGCTCAAGCCCTCGATCCCGTGAACCGTCAAACGATGGATTTACTGGATCAATTGAGCGAAGAAAATACTCCCAGCATACCTGAATTCGCTGTCGTCGCTGCGGCAAAATCGAGAGCTTGGCGCACGCAGTCGTGGCTCGCGAGCGATGAAGCGGGCAAAGATGGCAACACCCTTGCGCTTTGCCTCGGCGAAGTACTTGCCAAAGTGGACCCAGATCATCCTTCCGCTGCTGGCTACAAAAAAGAAACAGGGCCTTGGAAAAACTGGGTCGCTTCGTTAGACGAATTCATACCCAAAAACGAGCCACAGATCACCCAGCGCGAAGAATCACCCGAGGAAACACCGCCAGAAGAAAATCCAAAGGAAGAGACATCAGATAACAAAGAAGTCGTTTTTGCACGCAACAGCGCGGTCATCACTTCACCGCTGTGGCTCTATCGCGAAGAAACCAAAGACTATATTCTCAAGCTCACGCCCATTTCCATGAGCACTTCCACGGATGCGGAACATGAAAATTTCCGCTACCACCTGAACGACTTCGACGAGGAACGCATCCGTCCCATCTTGATCGAAATCAACAAAAGCACGGTGCCTCGTTTCCGGGAAAAATATCACGGTCTGCCCCGTGGAGGGGTGGTTCACTTGAGCTTGCCACCGAAGGACATTTATTCGATCCGACGCAATGGAGAAGCGCTATCAGCCGCCGCAGCTGTGCTCGCGGCTTCATCCATCAGTGGCGATGAACCAACCGGCATCGTCATCGGCATCGTCGAGGAAGACGGCAAACTTTCTCTGCCGAAGAATAGTTGGGAACTAATTCGTTCACTCGCGGCATGCCCGCCCACTCGCATAGTGCTACCGAAATCCGCGGAGGAAATGCTAAATGGACTTCTGGCCATGGATGATCTGGGATTTTTTATGAAGCACGACATTTTTCTCGCGGCGAACCTCGATGAGTTGATTGCTTTCAGCAAAAAACAACCCGATGCCGCCGTTGCCGCTTCTTTGAGTAATTTTGCGAGTATCCGTGAAAAATCGACATCAAGCATCGGTCCCTTCGTTACCAATCAGTTTGTGCGCGGTAGATTAGAAACAATTGCAACAGCCACGCCGCAGTATGCCTCTGCTCAATTTCTCCTCCTGCAAGCCAAAGGCAAACGCCCAACACAGCTATCGGAAAAATGCCTCGCTCATCAAATTCGTGCGGCACTGCTCCCGCTGAATCAAATTACCGATTTCTATCGTGATGACGAAGGTCACCGAGTCACATCTGCACTGGTACAAGCGGCGCACGAATCGGCGCGGACTAACCTCGACCCACTCGATCGTATCGTTGCCGCCGATGACCGGGCTCTTTACAATGAAGCGCTCAATCTCGCTAATACCGCTCGCACCTTAGCACGAGCCATGAAAAAAGTCAGCGATAAAGGCTTTGATGTAGAGTCATTTGGATTTCATGACAAATCGTTAGGCGAATCCATTCGCGCGCTTCGGGATGGCTTGCCACTTATAGAACGCCAGATCGCCCGAATCCTCGGTGAGCCCGTCCGCGATTGAGCATTGTCACTATCTAACCGCGAAAATTCATTTTTTTTCGTCATGACTCTTGCGCGGTCAAAAGTCGTTGCTACCTTGCTTCATGTCCGCCACCTGCTTGACACTGCCCGATTACTTGCGAGAAGATATTTTGCTTCACCCCGAAAAGCGCAAGTTCCCTGCCTTCAATCTACGCCAACTACTCAACACGGTCTTCACTCCCACTGCCGGTTGCAAGATTTGTGTGCTCGTTGATTTCGCAGATCCTGCGCCGATGATCAAAGATTTTCACTTCCTCACAGAAGAAGGCTATCCCATTCAAAAACGCGCCTATCAGCATTTCTACCAAAGCCTACAACTGGGTGTCATGAAAGATCTCGGCATGCACGGCGGTGAAATGTTCGCCTATCGCATGACCTATGGTTCCAACCTCGACCTCGCAGATGAAGTATGGGACAGTCATGGCAAACAATTTTCCTTCGACCGTGATCTCTATCCAAATTACGATCTGATTCTCTGCATTTCTACTTACTCTGCCACAGCACCACTCACCGCCAAGGCCAAACAGTTTGGCTTCCGTGGAGCCACACTGCATGGTGTGAATGACATCATTCTCTCCTCAGGACTCGCTGTGAATTACCACGAAGTCTCACGTGATGCGGAAAAAATTCGTCTCGCCATGACTGGTGCTGAATCCATCGAAATCGATTTCGCCTTAGAAGATGGTCGCGTCCTCACCGCATGGCTCGGCCTTGATCGTCAGGAAGCTCAGAAGTCACACGGGCTCTGCAATGGCCTCACACCCGACATCGCCAATCTCCCTGCGGGTGAAGTGTATTTCGTGCCGAGCGACGCCCGCGGTCAATTCCCGATGAAGTACGAGGACGGTACTCTCGGTGTGCTCGATGTCGAAAACCGCAATATCGTTCGCTCTACTCTGATTCAAGGAAATCAAGACACGATCGATGCCCATAATGCTCGACTCCTCGACGACCCGATGACTGGAACACTCGGTGAGCTCGGCTTCGGCACCCAGGTGCTACCTGTTTCTGGTGCCGATATCCAAGACGAAAAAGTGTTAGGCACTTGCCACCTTGCCACTGGTCGCGATGACCATCTCGGTGGAGACATCGTGCCATCCATGTTCAAGAAGCATGAGAATTCCACTCACGACGACATCCTTTTCGCGCCTCACAAAACGCCTAACTTCAACATCAGTCAGGTGCGCATGAAACGCGGCGATCAAGAAGAAATCATCATCGAGAACTTCCGCCCGAGTCGCTACATCATGGACGCACTGACCGCATTCTAATTGTGGGGTCGCCTGACAACATCTACGAGTCTCAGCGCCTGTTAGAGGAATATTTGTTATTCCACTACGCCAGTGATGATGAGGTTTTCGCCACGGCGGGCATCCCCTACCCGCTTGCGATGCGTCAAGCACTAGGGTTTACCCAGCGCACTGTGGCACATTTTTCGGATCTGTCCGTCAAGCGCGGCCTTGACCTTGGATGTGCCGTTGGAGCTTCTACCGTTGCCATGGCTAGCAATTGCGAGCAAGTCATCGGCATTGATTACTCACATGCCTTCATCCATGCAGCCCAAGCCCTGCAACAGGGACAAGTGCTGTCCTATCGTCGTCATGACGAAGCCCATCACTACCAAACTCTTCAAGCCCAAGCGCAAGGTGAGCGCGAACGTTGCCGATTCGAACAAGGCGATGCCATGCATCTGCGCGACGACCTCGGCACCTTTGACCGCGTCCATGCGGCGAATCTTCTCTGCCGCCTGCCACAACCAGAGTTATTGTTAGAAAAACTACCTGCGCTCGTTTGCAATAGCGGCGAACTCGTCCTCGCCACGCCCTGCACATGGTTGGAAGAGTTTACTCCACCTTCGCACTGGCCTGATGCAGATACTTTCACCTGGCTGCAACATAAGCTCAGCCCTCACTTCACCCTCGTGCATCACTGCCATGAGCCCTTCCTCATTCGCGAAACCGCACGAAAATTTCAGTGGTCGCAATCGCTCCTTACTTATTGGCGGAGACTTTAAAGGCTGTAGGTAGATTCGCGGCATAAGGCGGACTACGATTCTCTGCATTCACAGACACACGAATCGCGGCTCATCCTGATAAAGCGAAACGGCTTCCTGTTGTCAGGAAGCCGTTTGCAAAAAACAATGAAAAACAAAAAACAAATCAGTTGAAAACCTGAGTGAGTGGCGGAGCGGACGGGACTTGAACCCGCGGCCTCCAACGTGACAGGCTGGCGCTCTAACCAACTGAGCTACCGCTCCCCGTTCACTCGGGCGCGCGGAAACTAGGAGCATTCCCAGACTTTGGCAATAAGAAAATACTAAAAATGTGAATTTTTCTCATTACCTCTCTTTCACGCCCATTTCTCAATCACGGCCTCTAAGCTAGGGAGGTCTTCAATGCTTACAATTTCAGCATCTTTTTCGATCTTCGAAACCAAGCCCGCAATGACTTTTCCCGGACCAAATTCAATGAAACGCGCTTGACCCATCGCTCTCAGTTGTTGAATCGACTCTGTCCAGCGCACGGATCCTGTCACCTGCTTTTCCAGCATCGAACGGATCTCCGCAGGCTCATTGACCACCGAGGCCCCGAAATTGCAGACCACTGGCACACGCGGGGGCTGCATGGAAGCCGATTGCATCGCCACTGCCAATTGATCTTGCGCGGATTGCATCAAACGCGAGTGATAAGCACCGGCAACATTGAGTTTGATCGCACGACGAATTCCAAAATCTTTCGCTTTCTCAACAACCGCATCGATCCCAGCCACGGCACCAGACAAAACAATCTGTCCAGGAGCATTCAAATTCGCCACATCCACATCGCACTCCGCTGCCAGTGCGCGGATTTGTTCTTCTTCCCCACCTATCAAGGCCGCCATCGCTCCCTGGGTGTTTTCGCAAGCCTCTTCCATCAATGCGCCACGCTTCGCAACCAAGCGCAGGCCATCCGCAAACGTAAATGTACCAGCCGCCGCATGCGCCGTGAACTCGCCTAACGAAAGTCCCGCCGTCGCATCCACCGCAAAACCCGCGACACGCTCGGCCAACAAAGTCATCGCCACCAGACCATGCAAATACAATGCCGGCTGACAGCGCGAAGTGCGCGTTAGTTCCTCTTCTGGTCCCTCAAACATAATTTTTGTTAGAGAAAATCCTAGCACCTGATCCGCCTCGTCCATCATCGCCCGAGCTGTGGCCGATGATTCATAGAAGTCCTTGCCCATGCCCACCTTCTGAGCCCCCTGTCCGGAAAATAATGCAACGCAATTCATGTCGCAACAAACCTAAACACCCACCGATGCGAGAGCAATGCAAAACCAAAATGGCGATAGTGAACCCTAGCTAACACTTATGACTTTGATGAACGCTAATTTCCCGCGCATCCATTTTTATGAACGCACTTACACATCAACTTTTAAGTCTCTTACACTCCATAAAGCATCGCCCGCTGCCGCCGCTTTGCCTCGCATCTTTCTCGCTCCGTCCTTGCGTCTTTCGCTAAAGCGCTCACGTGCTTTGGTAAAGGCTTCGTTGACAAACGCTTTGCTGCCGATGATGGCCCCATCGGTGAAATAGCGGATGCGATAGCGTAACATTTCCGCCTTCCGCAATTCAGGCAAGACGGTATCGTTATCGTCTTGCTTCAAGGCATTAGGGTCGGGCTTCTCGCCGAGTTGCAAACTCTTCTTCGTAACTGCGGCTAAGCGCTTTGATTTTGCTTCATTGACTTCTTCACCCGCACGACCGCTCTTGCGCTCTAGTGCGAGTCCCATCGCTTTACGATAGACTTTTGCGACTTCCTTCCATTTCTCCGACTCAAATCCCCCGCCCCGATGACTCATGCACGCGCGCACCAGCCCTTCGCGCGCTTTCTTTCCGTTGCCGTTCGTGCCGCCGCCCACGGCTTCGCCGTAGCTGCTCCACCGATACTCCGCCGGATCGCTCACCATCCCGGCTCTCAAAGGATTGAGATCAATATAGGCCGCCATAGTGCGCGCCGCGATACCATCTTCGACAATCACACTTTTATAGCGCTCCTCCCACAAGGTCCCTTTTCGTTGATGGCAGAGATTATACCACCGCGTCGTTCGTTGTAGCACAGTTTTCATAAACTGGCTCAAATCATGCATCCGATACGTGTAGCGCTTGTGGATTTGATCCGCGTATTCCGCAATGCCTTTGGCACGTGCATCCGCTAGTTCCTTTTCCACCAAGCTCACCACGCCATCAGTGTAAATAGCCCGCAGGCGCGTGAGCAATTCTTCATCGCCAAGCCCACCCTGCGGCATCGGCGGCACTTCCAGCAGAATGTGGAAATGGTTCGACATGATACAATACGACAGTAACCGACACCCCGTAAATTTCTCATACATCCGCAAGTAGATGCGGAACTGCTCCCTCTCCGCATCGCCAAAGACGTACCTGCGATCCACCACACGCGACACGCAATGGTAAATCGCAGGTTTTACCAACGAATCTTTCCAAGGAGCCAGCCAGCGCGAACGTCTCATGCACCCAACCTACCAGAAACTTTTCCCATGCCAAGAACTTTTTTGACAGTTTGTCTGTCCCTATCTAATGGTCTGTCCCTATCTAATGAGAACTTTTTGATAGTTTGTCTGTCCCCATCTCATGTGGTCCCCATCTCATGTGTCCATGCGCGTCGCACCAAAAACAACATTTTCTTTTACCAGCAATTCTCGACAGTAGGAAGATTTATATTTCCAGAGGCGATCATACCAATTGAAAGCAGTATGGGAGGCAAAGGCATTCGGATTGCCCACTGGCTGATTCTACTGGTTTACACGTTCTTCTGGGGTGCCATTCTGTTTGCTTGGCAGCGCTATCGTTCTAAAGTTTTCAAACTCAATCAAATCGCTGATTTAGAATGCTAATCCTAAGGGTCAAAATCTGTTTGCTCTTGACCGCAAATGTGGTGGCTAGGCACAGTGATGGCGATGTGTTGACTTTTGGAACAGCATAGGTTCCTACGTTCAACTTCCTACTCTCTTGCCCACATGTCGTCTTATTGTTTGCTGTCATCCTTTATCTCATGCGCGGTCTTCACCATTGAAATGGAGGCTTGTGTTCGTTGATCAATGGCAACTTTACCACGCTGGTTGCAACAATACGGCACCCTGCCCAAGAGCATCATCCTTTTTGCCGCAGGGCAGTTTTTGCTCAACCTGATTCAGACGGCGCAGTTTTTGTTGCTGAATTTATTTCTGAAATCGCATCACCTCGATGACCCGGCGATCGCGGCGCTGACATCGCAACGCTTTGTCGCCACATTCTTTTTGGCCATCCCCGCTGGACTTTGGCTACGCGGCAAACGACTGCGCTGGCCGTTGGTAATTGGCTCGGTGCTGTTTCCCTTAATGGCGTTGGCATCGCTCGAAACCGTGCAACGCGGGCATATGTCAGCAGCGTCATGGTGTTTTCTGTTGATGGGATTTGCAGGATTGGTCTTAAACGTCGCCAGCTTACCGATGGTGTTACGCATGGTGAGCCCCGATAAATCGAGCGAGGCGCTGAGCTTGCTGTTCGCCACTTGGGCGGCGGCAAGCATTTGCGGCGGCGTTCTCTCCAGTGCGTTGCAAGGCATGGGTCACATGGATTTGTTTGGCCTTCCTATCGTGCTCGATGAGTACGCGACCTTATTGCTGCTGACCTTGGCAGGGTTCGGCGCGCCTTTTTTGTTCTTACGATTGCCCGATCCACCGCCAGAGGGTGCTGCCCCCAAGCACTGGTTGCACATGCACAAGGAAGACGTGCCCGTTTTACTACGCTCGCTGATTCCTAGTTTAGTGATTGCCACGGGCGCAGGCTTGAGCATTCAGTTTCTCAATCTGTTTTTTAGTTCCGTGCATGCGGTTTCTTCGTCACAGTATTCCGCCTACGGGACGATCAGCAATGTGCTCGTACTGCTCACCGGCTTAATGGTGCCGGAAATTCGTCGGCGCTATGGCTGGCGTGGCGCGATCATCGGGGTGCAAGGGGTGGCGATCGTCTTGTTGGTCCTCATGGGTCTGACGGAACTATGGCGCGAGTTGTGGTGGTCATTGCCCATTGCGGTCACTTGTTTTATCGTACGACAACCGCTGATGAGCATGGCGGGACCGGCGACCAGCGAGCTGACCATGAATTACGTAGGTGAGAGAAACCGCGAACTCATGAGTGCCTGTAGTGGCGCAATCTGGAGTGGTGCCTGGTGGTTAGCAGCGCGGGTCTTTCAGGTGTTGCGATCCATGGACGTGCCGTATTGGGCCGTTTTTCTTGCCACGGCATTTCTCTATATCATCGGCATTTTGTATTATTTAAAAATTATCCGTGTCATGGATCAGCGTGAAGATGGGACCACTGCGCAGCGCCGTGATCCAAATCCGACTACGGAAGCGATGTGATTTCCATTATTTCAGCTCAGCCGTGATGATCACGGGCGAACGCAGCACAACAGGACCAAGTAAACCGGACGGCAACAAGGGCATATTCGGACGAAATTTTCCCACAAGATTCGTGCGGGTGATTCGCGCTTCCTCAGGGCTGTGCAGGTCACCGATGATGCGATTATTCCAAGTGTTGACGATACTGATTTCCAATTTGTTTTCGCCCGCTTGCACGTGAGGAGCGATATCGATCCGATAGGGTTCTTTCCACAGCACTTCGGCTTCTTTGCCATTGATGCGGATTACGGCCACATCCTTTACGCTGCCGAGATCGAGCATCAAAGGTGTTACGGATGCCGCGGCTAAAGTGAACTGATTTTCATAGCGAGCCGTACCGGAAAAATACTGCACACCAGGATCAGTGGATTTAGTCCAGTCCATGAGAGTCTCCATCATAACTATGGCGGGCGCGCCTCGGTCGGGAGGAAAAGTCACCGTCCATGGACCAGAGAGGGATAGCTCTGTTGGCACTTGTGAAACCTTGATTTGGCTGCTGCGTCCGCTGGCAGTTTGAATATGATACTCCCCTGCTCGCCAGATGTTTGCGGTGAGTTGCTTATGATCAACGCTCATGATATCAAGCTCGGGACGATTTTCTGACCAGACCCCCTCCTTTCTCTCGATTTTTACGATGGCATCATTTTTCTCACCCTTGGCAAAAACCACAAACACCGATGATGAGGGAGCGAGGTCGAGTGTGATGTATGTGAAACCGTCTTTCGTTTCGTACATATAACACGGCTTTACACTGCCATCCTCCGAGTTCCAAAAACTCGGCACGCGATCTGCGGAGACGCGGAATCGACAACGCACGACTTCACGCTTCATAGCGCTATTCGAAACAAAATAAATGTCTTCCTCCGCCGTGGCGCGGTGGATGTAGTCGATGTGCTGATCCAAATTGTCGATAGCCTCAACAACGAAGTCAGACTCCACTTTCATGGCCATCAGCACGTCGCGCAGCGGGGTGTCCCAAACAACTTTCCCTTTGCCATAAATATGCGATTTTTTCTTTACATCTTTGCCCCAAATTTTGTTCGCGAGCGCTTGCACTTCGCGATCGCAATCAGGATAGCCGCGCAAGCTATTAGAGCGCTCCGGTTTCGGGCCGACAATCGTAGCGCCGGCCTCGACGAGCTCGACTATGCGTTTCAACGCGGCGAGCGAAATGCTTTTGCGATCCGGCAGCACCATCATGCGATAGCTCATGCCATCAGGCAATACCAGCAGGCCGTTCTCGAACTTCATGCGGGTGAGCAGCACTTCCTCATTGATGTAGTCATAATCATAGCCTTGACCTAACGAACGCAAGTCCACAGGAAGAGCGCGCCCACAATGTTGGCAGGTGCCATCGGGATAGGGGTTCTCTATGGTCGGCGGCAAGCGACGAGCAGGCACGAGATTCGGCGCATTATCGCCATAGTAAGCGCAAACATCCGCTACGAAACGACCCTGTTGCATCAAGTGGCATGCGCGCGACATATCAGCAAGCATCGGCCCGGCTTGATCCCACCAAGTGGCGTTGACATTGAAATGCTCGCCCGCATGGTAAGCGTAACCTGGTAGCCCCGCTTCGGGTGGATTGTGGGCGAAGGTATGAAACGTCACTTGGTTCAATCCCGCGCAGAGGGCAATATCGAAAAGCCGTTTGTAAGCCGCCGGACCATCCTGCCAATTCTGCCAACCCGTAAACGACTCGGAATTCACAAAACGCTTGCCATAAATGTGTGCCGCGCTGGCCGCTTCTTTCGTCACCCAGTTTTTGCGATGATTCCAAAACTCGCCCATCGGGATGTCGGACGCGCCTAACGCCTTCAGCGGATCCACACGTGCATAGCCACCATGTCCCCCTTCCGCCAACAATTGCAAACCGCGCTTGTTCAAAATTTCACGCGAACGTGCGAAGTGGCCATCGATCATCAAGTCGCTCACCGTTTTCGTATAATCATGACGAAACCGCTCGCTCAGTTCCTTGCTGCCTACCGTCCATCCCGCAAGCACTGGCAACCATGGCGTGGCATCATAACCGTTGAGCTTCTGAAACGACTGGAGAAATTCTGGAGTCCAATCATTTGCTGGATGTACTTCGTAGCTATCGAGCATCAACATTTTCAGTGAACCAAAATCATCACGGCCTTTCGACAAGGTATCGAGCATGTGATGAAAATGCACGTCTGTCGCCGGTCCGCTAAGATGATCAATGAGCAGACCGCGCGAATTGGGACTCGGGCAATTCAGCAACTCTCCGGTGTTTTTAGAGACAAAACGCAAAACGCGCCACGCACCTGCTGGCACCGACCAAGTCAAACGCCCTTCCGCATCGACCTTGTCATCCAAGCGCACCGATGCCGCACTAGCGATGGTTTTGTCCGCCGCGTCGGGAACGGCCCACACGGCAACTGTTTGATGATGAGCGGAAACTTTTTGCGGCAGCGGCAACACTGCCGAAAACTCTTTTGGGCCCTCGACGCTCAGCTCACTCCACAACAATGCCTTGCTCGCATTCTCCGGCTTGATCCAGGTGCCACCCGCATTCCAGCTACTCGATGCCACCAGTCCAAGTTCTAGCCCGAGGCGCTCAGCTTCATCCATCGCATGGTGAATACTCTTCAGTGATTCCGGCCCCAGAAACTCCGGCCCAGCAGGAATCATTTTCTGCGGATCCGCAATGCTCCCCAAATCCCAAATGACTCCACCGCGCATGCCCTTGGCTTTCATTTCTTCCAGCTCACGCGAGATTTGTTTATGGTCCACATATCCATTCAACCAAGTCCACAAGGCCATCGGTCGCGCCTCAATCGGTGGATTGCGAAAATCGTCTTGCGACAAGTCACCGCGGAGTGATGTTGCGCTTAGTGTGAAAAGTAGAGTGGTAAGGAAAAGTAGCTGTTTCATAAAATGGTAATGGAGTCACTGGTATTCAAATCAAACATCAACACCCATCAATCGTAAATCAATCCATAGACATCAGACCGCTTCGCAAGAGACGAGTATCTTCCCGACTTTAGGACCTTACGACCTTTTGACTTTCTGACCCTACGGCGTAAGCATTTTCACCATATTTTCGCCCATGGCTTTCCCATTGAGATACTGGCTTTCGCCGTTGTGGTTCCAATGATAGCCGAAGTTGCTGGGTGAGACCGAGGCATCGCGCCAGAATGGACGAGCATTCGCGGTGGCGACATTTCCTTTGAAGGCGGGATACTTTTTGACATCGGCTACGGCGAGCTGCGCGAGTTCGACCTGAGTGGGCTCGGGGGGAGGATCCATGCTGGTGGTACTGATGGAAAACGGCAACTTCGGATTGCCAAATTCCATGCGCAGATCCTTGATGAGATCCACGAGATTGGCTTCATAATGATCCGAGGCCACTTTATCGACACGATCATTCCACCCCTGATGCCAACCAATGCCCGCGATGCGATAGCCCTTGCCCTTCCATTCGGGAAATTCTTTGTCCAAATTGCTGACACAATCTTCCACGTAGTCGAGCAATGCCGTGTAATACGGGCCGACGGCACCACCGCGTGCGACGGCACTGGGTGGGCGGAAATCAACATGGAGGCTCTTGCCGCCCCAAGCGACTTTAATGAGCAATACCGGCTGCTTGACATGCTCGCCCACGATCCAACCAAAGCCATACTCTGGTCCGATCCAGCCAGGATTGCGACTCTGCGAATAGCCAATCTTCAAGTCACCCTTGATAACAGCACGCTCTTGCTGGATATCGCTATCACGCCACCAAACTTTCACATCATCGCGGGTTTTCCATGTGCTGTCTTTGTTCACAAGATGCCCATAATTTTTCGGATCATTGACTATTTGGTAACGCAGTCCACCGATGGCACCCTTGACGTCGCCATGCCCTTCTTCCGCCTTACCATGACCGACCATGTTCGATTGTCCGGCGAGGATGAAAACTTGCACGCCTTTCGCGTCATTGTCCCAAGTTCGTTTTTTCGCCGCTTCTTGTGCGTAGCAACTAGTAGTAGCAGCGATGACAATAGCGACGCATTTGCTTAGCGACTTGATGGAGGGAATCTTCATAAATTTGTAATAGACGGACAATACTGTTGGGAGCAGAGAGATATTGCATTATTCTCACTTGCCGGGCACGATCCATATGTTGCGAAATGCGACAGGGTTATCGTGTTGCTGGAGGAAAATGGGTCCCTCGGGTGAGGTAAGAGGTTTCGAGATAGGAGCAGCTGGTGTGAAGTCTTTGATGAGTTCACGATCCTCATGAATGAGCACGCCGTTCAAGCGCACGGTGATGCGCGGCCAGGCGATGCGTTGACCCGCGGCATCGAACTTAGCCGCGGTGAAATCGACATCGTAGGTCTGCCATGTTAGCGGCGGCAGACACATGTTCAGACGCGGTTTTGCGATTGAGTAAATGCCACCACACTCATTGTCTTTGCCCTCGAGTCCGAAGGAGTCGAGAATCTGCGTCTCCCATCGGCCGCTCTGATAGATGCCGCTATTGCCGCGCTTTTGACTGCGGGCATCGGGCTTGTAGGGTGTGCGGAATTCGACGTGGAGTTTGTAATCGCCAAACTGCTGTTTGCTCGTGCTGCCAACGGCCATCATGAAACCGCTTTCCATTTTTCCGTTGAGCCATGCATCGATTGATGAACCATCAAATAATACCACCGCTCCTTCGGGCGGTTTGGCATTCAAGGTGGGGCTAGTGCGTTCTGTGCGATTAAGTGTGACCTTCGCGCCATCGGCTTTGATGAGAGAAATGGCTCCGTTTTCGATTGTGGAGGAGATGTTTCCTTCGACAAAGGCGATCTTGCCATCCTTGCGCTCGCCTTTCACTAAAGTGCGTGACAGTGCGGGTTCCCATCCTGCACCCGGCAGACCGCCTTCGAGAACATACATTTCAAACTGACCCATACCGAGTGCGACCACTTGGGCGCCGACTACCCCCTTGTCACCGGAAGATCGATATTCGCCCTGCACTGCGAAATCGGGATCCTCGCGCAACGCTACTTCCGGATCGGTCCAGAGGCGCGGCTCGGATTTGGGCTGCGCGGTGATGGTTACGGTAGTTAGCAAGGCACCTACACCAAATAATATGCATCGTTTTTTTAACATAATTTAATTTTGTTAGAGTTTTTCCCCATATTCCCATCCAGAACGAACGGGTTCCTTGACGAAAGCATTGAGCTCGGGGCGATTGGTGATGCGACCGGCTTTCGCATCCCATTCAATGCGCGTATTAAAACGCTGGGCCAACACACCTAACAGAATAATTTCCGTGAGCTTGGCACCGTAGTGGAAATTCGAACCCGGCTCAGGGCCTTCGCCTTTGATCGCGCGCAGCCATTCGCGGAACGGACCACCGGCGACGCGGGGGATCGAAGCCGCAGGCGGATTCGTTTGCCAATTTTTGTGCAACTCCTCAGGAAGAATTAATGGCGCACCCGCATGCGTGCCGCAGCCCATCATGCCCTTGGTACCAACCATCCAACAAGCACGTCCCAAATGCGCTGCATGTTCGGCACCAAATTTATCGATGCGGCCGAACTCTTTCCAGTCCTGTGGTCCATCGAACCAATCGAGCGTCACCGGACCGCGAGTCCCCTTCGCAGGAAAGTGATATCTTATGCGGCTACCAGCGGGAATCACGCCATCGAGCGAATTCTTGCGTTCCAGGCATTCGACCAAAGTCGGCGGATCGAGATCGAGTGCCCACACCGGTGTATCAAGCGTATGACAGCCCCAGTCGCCAAGCATGCCTAAACCAAAGTCATAAAACGTGCGCCACTTTGTGGGATGATAGTCGATATGATAGTCGCGATTCGCCACCGGGCCGAGCCATAGGTCCCAGTTTAGCCCCTCCGGTGTGGGCATGGCGGGCAGTGGCATCGTTGCAGGATTGGCAAAATGCTGACCACCCATTTCGGGGCCAGTGTTTCGACAATACACTTGACTGACATCACCGATCACTCCAGCGCGATAGGCTTCCACCGATTGACGGATGCCATCACCCGCGTGCCCTTGATTTCCCATTTGCGTGATGACCTTGTAGTGGTCCTGTGCTTTGACGAGTGTGCGGGATTGCCAAATGTTATGCGTTAGCGGCTTTTGCGTATAAACATGTATGCCGCGCTCCATTGCCGCGAGTGTGGCAGGAAAATGTGTGTGGTCCGGAGTCGAGATGACAACGGCATCAATGTCCTTATGCATTTTGTCGAACATCTCACGGAAGTCCTCATAAAACGGCTGCGTGGTTTTCCAGTTCTTCATGTTTTCCGCGCATCGATCGCGATCCACATCGCAAAACGCCACAAGATTTTCGTCCTTGCAACCCTGCTCGTAGGGCTGTCGGGCAATCCAACCACCCGACCCGATAAAAGCTATGTTCAATTTGCTATTCGCGGACTTCCCTGGCTTGCCGATCGCGAAGGAAGGAAAAACAGAACTGGCCGCCAGGGTGCCGACGGCGTTGGTGAGAAAAGATCTTCGTTTCATGATTTGTGAACGAGACACTAGTCACTGCTTCCCTGGTATTCAAATCGGAAATCAAAAATCATCCATTTGTCCCACCCTAGCCGAATCGCAACGGCCGATAACAAATAAAACATTGCCTCGTTGATAGACATACGAAGGTTACATACAGCCGAAAAAATCTGCAACATGCTGCGGCTTACAGACGTATCAAAATATTACATGAATCGCTTTTTTATCACCATTGCTACGCTGATTGCTGTAACTTGCAATTCACACGCCGCCGCTAAAGACCCTTTCACCTATCTCGACAACGGCACGATTCGTATCGGTGTTGATAAAGCGCGCGGCGCTGCGATCGGATACCTCGCGCTCTCGAAAGATAAACGCAATTTGCTGAATCATCACGACGAAGGCCGTTTCATTCAGCAATCCTATTACGGCGATCGCGATGGCTCGATGTGGGCAAAAAAACCATGGTCCTACAATCCGGTGCAAGGCGGCAGCTACAAAGGAGAAGATGCCAAAACCCTCGACTTCAAACTCACCGAAAAAGAACTCTTCGCAAAAATCGAGCCGCTCCATTGGGCCAGTGCCAAAACCTGCCCCGAAGCCATCATGCAGGAGTGGATCACGCTTGATGGTGCCGTCGCTAAAATCCGCATGCGTCTCGACTACACCGGACCATCGCAAAAAGCCAACGCCCACCAAGAAATGCCGGCCATGTTTGTGGACTTTGCGCTGCCTCATTTGATGTTCGAGCGCGACGGGAAACTCGTCAAGCATGCTCCCCATCTCCTTGGCAAAGACCTCAAACCTGAAGGCATCACATACACAGGAAATTGGCTCGCCTATGTGGACGATACAAATTTCGGCATCGGCATCTACACCCCCGGCACACAGGACGCCGTCACCTATCGTCACCGCGGCAATGGCTCCACCGGCCCTAACGGCTCGGCGTGTTCCTACGTCGCACCCGTGCGGAGATTGACTCTTACCCAAGGCCTCGTAGTGGATTACAATTTCTACCTCACCATCGGCACCCTCGATGAAATCCGCGCCCGCTTTGAAAAACTTCGCAAAACTCCATGAAAACTTTTTTGGCCCTGCTATTGTTCGTCAAACTCGTAGGTGCCGCAGAACCTCGTCCGAACATTTTGTTTCTCTGCATCGATGATCAAAACGATTGGATCGGTCACCTTGGCGGGCATCCGCTCGTCAAGACTCCGAACATCGATGCCCTCGCCGCGCGCGGCACTACTTTTCTCAATGCCCATTGCCAAGCGCCCATCTGCAATCCCTCGCGCACGAGTGTGCTCTTCGGCCTACGTCCCTCCACTACTGGCATCTACGGCCTCGAGCCCACACCTCGCACGCATCCTGATTTGCGTAGTCAACTTTCTCTACCGCAATACTTCGCCGCCCACGGCTACCACACCTATGCCACTGGAAAAATCTATCACTTGGGCACCAAGGCAGGCGGCCCACCAAAACTAGCAGAATTCGATAGCATCGGTGGCTTTGGCGGTGTCGGTTCATCGCCCCCGAAAAAACTCGTCGGCCCCACACCGATGGATAATAACAAACTCGTCGATTGGGGTGTATGGCCACTGGATAACGACGACACTAAAAAAGGCGATTACAAAGTCGCCACATGGATCGAACAACAAATTCGCGATGCCCCCACCGACCAACCCTTTTTCATCGCCGCCGGATTTTTCCTCCCTCACGTTCCATGCTACGCGACGCAGAAATGGTTCGATCTTTACCCCGATGATGACAGCGTCCTTCCCACCATTCTAGAAAACGACCGCGACGATGTGCCGCATTTTTCTTGGTATCTTGATTGGCACCTATCATCGCCTCGCCTCAAATGGGTCCGCGAAAACAATCAGTGGCGCAACCTCGTCCGCAGTTATCTCGCCAGCACGAGCTTCGTTGATGCACAAGTCGGACGCTTATTAAAAACTCTAACAGAAACGGGTCGTGATAAAAATACGATTGTCGTGCTGTGGGGCGATCACGGCTGGCATCTCGGCGAAAAAGGCATCACCGGCAAACACACGCTCTGGGAACGCTCGACCCGTGTGCCTCTCATATTCGCTGGTCCCGGCGTCAAAGGAGGCCAGCGCTTACTTTCACCCGCCGAACTGCTCGATATTTTCCCGACACTCATCGATCTCACAAAAATCCCCGCCAATGCAAAACTCGAAGGCCTCAGTCTCATGCCACAACTCCGAGATGCTACCGCGAGACGTGAGCGCCCCGCCATCACCACGCACAACCAAGGAAATCACGGCATCCGCAGCGAACGCTGGCGCTACATCCGCTATGCTGATGGTTCAGAGGAACTCTACGACATGGTGGCCGATCCTCGCGAGTGGCACAATCTCGCCACCAAACCCGAACACGCTGCGGTAATCGCCGAGCACAAAAAATGGCTACCCAAAATCGATCTTCCCCCTGCTGTCGGCAGTGCCAAGCGCGTCCTCACCTACGATGCGAAAACCGACACCGCCGTCTGGGATGGCAAACCCGTCAAACGCACCGACCCGATTCCCGAATGAACTCGTGGCGGCACTTCCTGCCCTGCATAACTTTAGTGACGCAGGGTCCAAGCACCAAGCCCCCTCTTCATTCAAAAATCAAACATCAACAATCATCAATCGTAAATCAAATCGAATGTTCAACCGCTCCACTCTGAGAATCGATTGACGATTGTTGAGTGATGATTGCTAACTTTTGATTTCAAAACCCATCACCACCCATGAAAAAAATCCTCTTTTACGCCCTCCTCACTCTAACAACATCTTCCGCCGCGCCGCCGAACATCGTTTTCATTCTCGCCGATGACCTCGGCATCACCGACATCGGTGCCTATGCGCGCCATTTCAACAAGACCACTCCCGAAGAACTCTTTTTCGAAACACCCCATCTCGATCAACTTGTCGCCGATGGCATTGCCTTTTCGCAATCGTACTCGAACCAACTTTGTTCACCCACCCGCGCCGCGATTCTCACAGGCCGCATCGCCTCGCGCTTAGGCGTCACGACTGCCACCCCAAACACGAAAACCTATTTCAATCAAAATCAAAAACCACCAGCGGATTATTCGCCGCACGATGTCATCTCCCACACCGATCCCATCAAAGGCAAACGCCCGTGGATCAATGCGACCTCTAACACATCGATCGATCCCGCCCTGCCGACTTGGCCGAAAGTCATCGCCACTCACGACTGCGCCTTTCTCGGCAAATGGCATCTCGGCGGTCATGGCGTGCCAGAGTTGATGCCCGCCGCGCATGGTTTTCAAGAACTTGCATTCTTCGATGCCGGTGGTTCGCCCTACTTTAATTGGCAGAAACAATGGAATCAAACCAAACCGATTTTCCCCACCATGCCGGGCAAGTACCGTGTCGGTCAATCCGGAGCGCCGACTCAGCAAGACTATCTCACCGACGACCTCAGCGCTCGCGCCGTGAACTATCTGAAAGCTCGCAAGGACCAGAGCAAACCCTTCGTTCTCTACTACTGCCCTTTCGCTGTCCACACGCCGTTTCAAGCACCGAAGCCTGAGGAAAAACGCTTTACTGATAAAAAACAACGCGGACATCTCGGTCGTAACAACGCCACCTACGCCGCGATGCTCAAGCACCTCGACGACTCCATCGGCGCCATCCGCAAAACACTCGAAGAAACGGGCCTATCCAAAAACACGATACTAATCTTCACCTCCGACAACGGCGGCGTCACTTACACCGACCCCGCAGCCACCACCAACTTCCCCTTCAAAGGCGGCAAAGCCATGCTCTACGAAGGCGGCATTCGCGTTCCCACCATCGTGTGCCAACCCGGTCACTTCGAGGGCGGTAAGTGGTCGAATGCCGTCATCGATTGCACCGACTTCCTGCCTACCGTCGCCGAGCTCACCGGCAATCCTTTGCCGCCCGATCTCGATGGTCGCAGCATGGTGCCCCTGCTCAAAGATCCTACATCCCCCGGACCCGGACGCACACTCATTTGGCACTATCCTTTCAACGTTCAAGTGATTCATCCAAACAACGGCCAACCTCTCTCTCCGCACTCCGGGATTCGCGTGGGTGATCACAAACTCATTTGGGACTGGCACGGCAAACTCGAACTCTATAACATCCCCGCCGATCCCACTGAATCTAACGATCTTTCTGGCGCAAATCCCGAACTCACGAATCAACTTCACGCACAACTCAAACAATGGCTCACCAAAAACATCGCACCTCGCTATTTTCCCCGTCGCGATGAAACAGTCAGCCCCGCTCAAGCCACCTCACCATTTCCCTTCAAAGATCTAAGGTAATTCAAAACTCTTCATTCAAAAATCAAACATCAACAATCATCAATCGTAAATCGTAAATCAAATCGAATGATCAACCGCTACTGTCCAAGAATCGATTGACGATTGCTGAGTGACGATTGCTGAATTTTGATTTTAAAAATCCAACACCACACTCATGAAACAAATCCTCATTCTCCTCGGTTCTGCCCTGCTGCTGCATGCGCAACCAGCCCTCACGCCAAGGAACACTGATGCCCACACTCCCATTGATGTCAAAGTCGCTCACCAATCTGTCGCCATCGGCATCGATGACGCACAACCCCGCATCACCTGGCGCATCGAAGGCCCGACCTCCGGTCGCAGCCAAACAGCGTATCATATCCTCGCTGCTACCAAGGCAGAGCTTCTCGAAATCGGCAAGGCCGACCTCTGGGATAGCGGTCGCGTGGAATCCACCAACCCACACGCTCTCTACGCCGGAAAACCCCTGCCATCCTCCACCTATGTCTATCTGAAAATTTTCACTTGGATCGGCGATACGCCTTCACAGTGGTATATCCCCGTTCCATTCCTCACCGCCCTCATCGGCAAACAACCGACGCAACCCTTCATCTCTTACAAAGACACCTCTCCCTTTCACAAAGATCAGAAAAAACTATCCCTTCCGCCCGCTCGCTATTACCGCAGCACCTTCACTCCTGAGAAAAAAATCGTCAGTGCCATCGCCTATGCATCGGCTCTCGGCATCTATGAACTCCACATCAACGGCAAGCGCGTCGGCGAAGCCTATTTCACTCCCGGTTGGACGGATTACCGCCAGCGCGCTTACTACAACACCTACGACCTCAAGCCTTATCTCACCGAAAAACAAAACGCCATTGGTGCCATCGTCGCCGATGGATGGTATGCCGGTTACGTCGGCTACGGAAAACTCGTCGGTTATGGTCCACACAAAACGGGCCGCAACATCTATGGCAAGACTCCCTCACTGATGGTGGAAATCCACGTGAAGTACGATGATGGTAGTAGTGAAATCATCGGCACTGATACCAAATGGAAAACCTCCACCGGCCCCGAAGTTGAAGCCGATTTCCTGATGGGTGAAGCCTACGATGCCCGCAAGGAAATGCCCGGCTGGGCGACACACACATTCGACGATTCCAAGTGGGAAAACGCCATCCTCGCGCAAGACAACGGCTCCATCATCGAACCGTTTTCCGATGCCTTCATCAAAAATGAAAAACGCGAATTCGGTTTCGTCCGACCACCAGTAATGCAAGCTTACCCCGCTCAACCCGTGCGCATCACGCAAGAACTCGAAGCGAAATCCGTGAAACAAATCAAGCCCGGCACATGGATTTTCAATCTCGGACAAAACTTCGCTGGCAACGTGCGACTTAAGGTCAAAGCCGATGCTGGAAAAAAATTCACGCTCCGTTTCGCCGAGATGCTGCATCCCGATGGCCGCATGATGACGGAAAATTTGCGCCAAGCGCGCGCGACCGATACCTACATCGCCAAGGGTGATCCCAAGGGAGAAACATGGACACCTCGTTTCACCTTTCATGGTTTTCAATATGTAGAAATCACTGGCTTCGACAAAGAACCACCGCTCGATACCATCACTGGTCTCGTGATGCATTCGGATACTCAGCTTGCCTCCAGCTTCGAGTGTAACGATGCCGTCGTGAACAAGATTTTTGAAAATGCCGTCTGGACCCAACGCGCGAACTGGATCGAGCTACCCACCGATTGCCCGCAGCGCGATGAACGACTCGGCTGGACGGGCGACGCCCAAATCTACGCTGCCTCCGCCGCGATCCATGCCGATGTCGCCGCGTTTTTCCGCAAGTGGCTGCGCGAGTTGAATGAAGCCGTCACTAAGGAAGGTTTCTATCCATCCTACGCGCCTTACTGTTTCGGTCACGGCGGCGGTATCCACGGCACCGCTTGGTCGGATGCGGGGATCATCGTGCCCTACGCATTGTGGAAAGCCACAGGAGACACATCGTTTTTTACGGTTCATTGGAAAAACATGTCGCGTTTTATGGAAGCTCGTTTAGCCCACGATCCCGACCTCAAAGGCAAAGCCTTCGGCGCGCCGTGGGGGGACTGGCTCAATCTCAACGACCCCACGCCGCACCCGTTCGTCGAGCTTGCCTACTTCACCAAATGCTCTCAAATGATGGCGGAAATGGCCGATGTGCAGGGTTTCACCCCCGTAGCGAAACTATATCGTGTATGGGCTGACACCATGCGCAAGAACTTCCGTGCCCAGTACCTCCAGCCAGATGGCACCATCAAACCAGAATCCCAATCCGCCTATGTGTTAGCACTTGATTGCCAACTTCTCACCGATCCCGCCGAACGCAAAGCCGCCGGGGCTCATCTCGCCGCGTTGATCCGTGCGAAGGCAGGAGAAAAAAATACCGGCATGACCACCGGTTTCCTCGGCACCAAGCCCTTGCTGCCCATGCTCACCAGCACCGGCAATCTCGACCTCGCTGTTTCCATGTTGCAATCGCGTAAATATCCGTCGTGGGGCTACGAAGTAAAAAATGGTGCTACCACCATCTGGGAACGCTGGAATTCCTACACCGAGGAACACGGCTTCGGCGGCGCGGATGGCAAAATGAATGCCGCCATGAATTCGTTTTCGCACTACGCCTTCGGTGCCGTCACTGAATGGATGATAACCGACCTCGCTGGCATCGCGCCACTCGAACCCGGCTATTCAAAAATTAAACTCTACCCTCATTTCCCCTCCGCAAAAGCCACCACCGAAACCGATACCATTTCATGGATCAAAGCCCATCACGATTCTCCACACGGTCGCATTTCCATCCACTGGAATCGCCAAGACGATGGCTCACTTCTCTACGAAGCCACTATCCCACCAAATACCACCGCCGAACTCACGCTGCCGAAAACCTCCCCGTGGGGCAAAGGCGACACCACGCCTGTGACCCAGACTCTGAAGCCCGGTTCGCATAAAATCGTAGTGAAATGAGTTGATCAGAAGGCCCCGTCCGATCTGACAAATTCGGCGAACTTCAATTTAGGCTTTCTTTCTAACAACCTATAAAATATCAAACACAACGGTGAGTTGCAACGTTACCGCACAAGCGAGAAGAATGAACCATAACGCTTTCCAATGCCACGACAGCCAGACGTGAGAAAGCCGCAAACAGATGACGATGCCCATCGTGAGAATGGAAACTCCCAGACTGCCAAAGAAGAACCCAGCACCGCCGGAAAAAATGGCATAGGGCAACAAGGTCAGACTGCCGATCAAACAAGTCGTGGCTAGTTCGCTGATATAGAGCCAGCGTTTTTCTCCGAGGAGGAGCATGCCGTTTAGGATCTGGATCGCCCATTTGCCACTCGCAATAGCTCCCGATAGCAACATCGATTCAGGCGAAATATAACCCTCATAGGCCCGAATAAACAGCGCCGTAATCAGAGTGCTCAGTGCAAACGAAGCGACAATAAAAGCCCCGCGACGGGCGGTGGGAAGGCTGAGTGACATCATAGAGACTCTTGATGCTATGAATTACGATGCCGCGCGCAACAATTTAAAGAATTTCTCTCAGCTCTTAAGGACCAAAGGTCCGGTTACATACCAGCCCAGCCCATCGGGCTGGGTTTTAGGATATAAAATGAAATGAAAGGTCTGAAGGCCCGTGACATGAATCGCCAACAAGAATGAAGCAGCCTTTGTGTCGGGCTTTCAGCCCTTGAAATCACGAATGGGGATCTAACCTAGGGCATCGCCCCATAAGCGCTAACTTGTTTCTTGACATTCGACGCGTTACGGCTATCTTCCTAGTGCATGAACAATAGCAATCATGGGTTCGAAGAAGACTGGGTCATTTTGAAGTCGTTTTTTCCCAACAACTGGGAAGCTTTA
>CAMDCV010000043.1 GCA_945890645.1 Akkermansia muciniphila | reverse complement strand
TCGCAGTGGCGATGACTTCCCCGAGCTGGCGATAGCCTTCCGGCAATAAGTGCACGCCATTGAGCGTGAGTGGCTTTTTCGCCTTGGCATAAAGTGCCTGCGATGGAGTGAAAAGATCCACGAAAGCTACCCCTTTTTCCGTGGCAACGTTTTTGATGGCATCGGTGTAGAGCGCGAGATTTACATTGTTTGCCGTGCCATCGGGCAAGAGGCGGTCGCGAAGATTTTCATGAGCGATGGGGGAAAAAAGGACAATGCGCGGTGCTGACTCGCCATTGTATTTCGTCGTCTGGTATTTTGTCACCAGGGCTGTCATGTCGCTCTTGAACTGTGCGACTTTTGCTTCACCGCCGAAGGACTCGTTGTAACCGAAGAAGAGGAAAATGACATCCGCTTTGCATTTCGCCAGATAGTCTTCGGGCGAGGGCACGCCTTTGCTGCGCGGGCGTGAAGTCACCGTATCGCCTGCTACAGCGAGGTTGCGGAGAGAGAGGTTCTGACCCGCCATCGCGCTTTGGAGGATTGTTTCCGTCCAACCATCGTGCTGCATGCGGTCGCCAAGGGCATTGCCGATGAGACAAACCACATCGTCCTTTTGCAGGGGAAGCTGCGCGGATGCGGGAAGTAGTGACGCAAGAGCTACGCCTGTGGCAATTGTCAGATGCCGGAGATTGAACAACCAGTTGCGGAAACGATGATCCATAAAATTCATAAACGCGGGTAAGGGACTGCATGTTTCAAGAATCTTCTTTTTCCGCCGGGTCTAACGAATGAGGGACTGTAGGAAGTGTCGCAAAAACTCGCGACTGGGAACTTGCGTATGAAACGTAGATCGCTGTTGGTCTATCGGAAATAGTAGATACTATAATGCTACGATGCATGACGGCGCCGATTTTTCCTGAATAAAGCGTTGGAAGATCAGTCAAAGAGGGGTAAAATATGCGCGTCATGCAAACACTATTTCTCTCCCCAGCTCGTTGGCTCCTCTTATTGTGGAGTGCGTCGATTGCGATGTTGCAGGCGCAAGTCAGCTTGGATCAGCAAGCTCTTGGCGAAAGCCTGGGCGGTTGGGATGTGAAGCGCGATAAAGCGGCTGATTATGAACTCTCGGGCAGCAAGTATCGCACCTACAAGCCCGAAATCACCCCAACTCCCGAGGGCGGCATTTTTGTTTCCGTGCGCATTGATTATGTCCGTGGCGTCTTCGCCAGCAATGATTTTGCTACGTTGGAAATGACCTTTGATGCGAATGGCACACTCACCAGCACGCAAAGCAGCATTGCGATTCAAGGAAAAAAGATCACCAGCGATGTCATGCGCAGCGGGCTGAAGTTTGGCGAAACCCAAGGAGCGGTGGGCAGTGCGGTCAAAATGGGAGGCGACCTCGTGGCCAATCTCACCGAGAAATTGTCGCGTGAAAATCTTGTTGAAGCTGGTCGTGTGACCTTTCCTGCAGCCGTGCGCCACAATTTTAATAAGGTATTCCAGGCGGTAAGCTACACCGCGCCCGTGCAGGCTCCCTTGTTGCCCGAAAAAACTCCTGCCCAGCCCGGAGCTCCTCCTGAGGTGAAGAAGTAAACTTCGATCAGGGCGGCATCTAGTCATTTCCTGTTTGGCAGCCCCGACAAATGCGGGTAGCGTAGCGCCCGACAAAGTATTCACCATGAGTCATTATCACATCATCGGCCAAGATCGCCTTTCGCCCACGGGCCAACTCGTCATCCCGGGTCGGGTGTCACATGCGGAAATTACGGTTTTCAAAAAACTATTTGCTGGGCGTAGCATTACTTGGCTACTAGAGGAAACGGCGACTCTCTCCAATGAAGTGAAGTCGTTGATCCAGAGTGATCAGGGTGCGATGTTCGGGCTCGATGATGATCCTGTGCTGGTCGGCCAACAGCTGAAAAAATATTTGGAAAAACAGGGTGTATTGATCTTTTTGCCTGGCCAAGTGGTGGCACGTGCGGCAGTGCCTTGCCACATTCCCTCGAAGGTGCTTCGCATGCTTTGTGCCTTTGGGTTGCCGGTATTGCCCGTTGCGATTGATGTACCCCGTGAGGGCGGATTTGTGATCGAGAGATCCACGTCACAACCCGAGGGAGTGATGGCGATCTCGACACTCATCGATGCCGGTAAGGCCAGCATCCCACTCTATCAAGAGCGTCTATTGCAAGCAGCGGAGGAAGCGTTTTCACAACGCGGATTTCTCAAGCAGACATTGGGGTTGACCCTGCTAAAGGGCTTGAAAAAATTTGCCACCTCGGCGCGCATTCTCGATGGCACGGATGACTCGCAGTTAGGTTTTGATAAAATCATGGCAGCGGCGATTGTGCTATCCAAGGTGATTCGCAAGGAAACGGATCATGCACGCGTGGGCATCGTGTTGCCCCCGGGCAAGGCCGGATTAATTGCCAACCTCGCGGTGATTTTCGCGGGTAAAGTTCCCGTCAATTTGAACTTCACCGCTAGCCAAGAAGCGGTGCGCTCGGCCATGCGTCAGGCAGACTTGGATCGCTTCATTACCGTCGATCCCTTTGTGAGAAAATTCCCGGCCTTTCCTTGGCCACCGAATCGCGATTTGATTTTGATCGAGCGCTTACTGCCGAAGTTAAAAAAGAAAATCGGCCTGTGGTATATGCTGTCGAAGATACTGCCAACGTCAGCCATTGCGGCGCACTTGCGTTTGTCGAAAGCAAAGCCCTCGGATGAAGCCGTGTTGCTTTTTACTTCCGGATCTTCCGGCGAGCCGAAGGGCGTCTCACTCACACACCGCAATGTCTTGGCAAATGAGTTGCAATTTCATTCGCGTCTCAAAAGCGAACCAGGTCTGAAAATTTTGGGCTCTCTGCCTTTGTTTCACTCGTTTGGTTGCACCGCGACCTTGTGGTATCCTGTCATTGCGGGCCTCGATTTGGTGACCTACCCAAGCCCTGCGGAGAGCAAGCGCATTGCGGAATTGATCGACCAACACAAGGTGCACATTTTCCTTTCGACCCCGACATTTCTGCGTGGTTACATGAAACGCATCGATCCCGAACAACTTTCGTCGCTGCGCTTGGTCGTGACGGGAGCAGAAAAACTTCCCGAGTCATTTGCCGTAGCTTTCGAGGAAAAATTCGGAGTTCGTCCGTACGAGGGTTATGGTCTAACGGAAACATCGCCTGCGACTAATCTCAATCTGCCGGACCCTATCAGCGACCATGGCTTGCCAGTAATTCCTTCCTCATGTCATGGCTCGGTCGGTAAGATGCTGCCCGGCATTGCGGTGCGACTTACCAACCCTGCGACAGAAAAACCCATCGCGGTTGATCAACAAGGATTGATTTGGTTCAAAGGTGCGAATGTTTTCAACGGCTATTTGAATAATCCGAAAAAATCCGCTGAAGTCCTCAAGGACGGCTGGTTTCTCACCGGCGATGTGGGTCGACTCGATGATGATGGATTTTTGTTCATCGAAGGACGCATCTCTCGCTTCTCGAAAATTGGGGGCGAAATGGTGCCACACGAGACGCTGGAGGCGGAAATCACCAAAGCACTTGGGCTCGACCAAGAAACGGAACGCAAGATCGCGGTCGTTGGTGTGCCCGATGCGCAAAAGGGTGAAGCGATCGTCCTTCTATCGACGGTGGCCGGGCTTGCGCTCGACCAAGAATGCATCGATCTCCGCTATAAACTCATGGATGCCGGCATTCCCTCGTTGTGGTGTCCCAAGCGCATCGTTCCTGTGGCAGACATTCCAATGCTCGCGTCTGGAAAGCTCGACATTAAAAGCTGTGTGGACTTGGCGATTGGTTCCTAAATCATCTGCTAAGTCAGTCATTTTTTGAATGATTTGCGTTCTTGTCGGCGTAATCATTAGTCATGTTTCGTAATCTCCTGCTCTTCACTTTTTCGGCTTTCACACTTGCGGCGGCAGAGCGCCCCAACATCGTATTCATTTTTTCGGATGACCACGCGGTTGCAGCCATTTCTGCCTATGAGGGACTCTACAAAGAGGTGGCACCCACGCCGAACATTGATCGCATCGGCAAAGAAGGCGCGATGTTTCGTCGCTCCTTCTGCGCGAACTCGATCTGTGGCCCATCGCGCGCTTGCATTCTCACGGGCAAGCATTCGCACAAAAATGGCTACCTTAGCAATGACTTCGATACCTTCGATGGCAATCAGGTCACGCTACCCAAGCTCTTGCAATCGGGTGGCTATCAAACGGCGATCATTGGCAAGTGGCACCTCGTGAGCCAACCGCAAGGATTTGATCACTGGAACATTTTACCCGGTCAAGGCAACTACTACAATCCGCAGTTCATCACGGCACAGGGCACACAAAAACATGAAGGCTATTGCACCGATTTAATCACGGACTTCTCTCTGGATTGGTTAAAAAGCGGTCGCGATCCAAAGAAGCCATTTCTTCTTATGTGTCAGCACAAAGCACCGCATCGCAACTGGGCACCAGCCTTACGCCACATCGGAATGTATAAAGACAAAACATTACCGCAGCCTGCCTCTTTGTTCGATGACTATGCCAACCGCACCGGAGCTCTGAAGACCCAACGCATGACCATTGCCAAGGATTTATCGTGGGGGCACGACATGAATTTTCATGGCAAAAATGAATTTCCCCAGCATTTCAATAACCTTCCTAACGGTGAGTATGCGCGCATGGATGACGAGCAGAAAAAAGCATGGGACGCTGTCTATGAACCAGAAAATCAGGCCTTTCTTGCTGAGATGCGTGCGGGTAAACTGAGTGAAAAGCAAATCACCGAATGGAAGTACCAGCGCTACATTAAGAACTACTTGTTATCGATTAAAGCAGTGGATGAATCTGTGGGGCGAATTTTGGAATACCTCGAAACTTCCGGGCTCGCGAAAAATACCATCGTCATTTACTCATCCGATCAAGGCTTCTATCTCGGGGAGCACGGTTGGTATGACAAGCGTTGGATGTTTGAAGAGTCGCTCGCGATGCCATTTTTAATCCGTTGGCCCGGCGTGGTGAAACCCGGCACCAAGCCTGAGGCGATGATTCAAAATATCGATTACGCGCCTACCTTTTTGGATGCCGCCGGTCTTAAAGCGACCGCGCACATGCAAGGGAAGAGCTTTCTGCCAGTGCTGCAGGGCAAACAGGAAAAAACACGCGAAGCGATTTACTACGCCTACTACGGAGAAAATACTCACAATGTGGCGCAACATGATGGCGTGCGCACTGAAACCCACAAACTGATGTATTTCCCTGCGACGAAAGAGTGGCAGTTGTTCGACCTAGTCAAGGATCCGCAGGAGATGAAATCGATCCATAATGATCCTGCTTATGCGGATGTCTTGGCAGCGATGCAAAAACAATACACCACTTTGCGCGCCGAGTATGAGGTCAACGATGCCGCCGTGCCGAAAGATCGCCTCAAAGAAAAATGGTGGTCGGCACGCCATCAGGAAAAAGTCCAACAACTCAAACTCAAGGGTAATCCCGATTTAGTATTCCTCGGTGACTCCATCACGCAAGGCTGGGAAGGCAAAGGAGCGGAAGCTTTTGCGAAGCATTTCGGCGAGCGCAAAACCCTAAACATCGGTTTTTCAGGAGATCGCACAGAGCATGTGTTGTGGCGCCTGTACAACGGAGAGTGGAATGATGTGAATCCCAAAGCGGTCAATCTTTTGATCGGAACTAACAACACGGGTCAAGTGAAACAAAGCCCCGTGGAAACCGCGATGGGCGTGCGACTGATCATCGACTTCATCCGCGACCGTTCTCCGGATACGAAGATCATTCTCAATAGTGTGTTCCCGCGCAGTGCGGGAAAAGATGATGAATTGCGCAAGCTCAACGATGAAGTCAATCGGTTGTGTGCCGCCTATGTCGATGATAAGCACGTCTTCTTGTTAGATATGACCAATGAGTATCTACAAGCTGATGGCACTCTGTCGAAAGAGGTGATGCCTGACCTTTTGCACCTCAATGCTGCTAGCTACGAAAAGTGGGGGACGGCATTGTCTGCGAAATTGAAAGAGCTGGGATTGTAACATGCTCTGTAACGGCTCATGCGTGGTTAGATTTTCCAATCAACCGCGCATTGCTGTATGTTCCCATTGCGGTCCGCGAATTTCACGAAGCCATTGGCAACGCCGAACTCGTGCACCTGCATCGTGACTTTCACATCGTAACAGCAATACTCGGCAATCTTCATCATTGGATCGGGGCTGCCGGTGCGTTTGTGCTCTTGCCACCATTTCAGTGCGTCAAGACCGTCGGCCGTTTTTCCCGTGCCGAGTGTCGCTGAGGCAATGGAATCAAGCTTCAGCCGGTGGCCAAGGGTTTTTTCGATATCGACGAGCATGTCGAGATTCTGGGTTTGCTCTAACAGATCGAAGACCGAGTACGACTGCAACACGCCATAGTCGAAGCCAATGTGGTTAAAGCCAACCACGAGATCGGCGCGAGTGAGTTCCTGGATCAGCGCCTGCATTTCGCTCTCAGGATAAATGATGTATCCGCCGCGTGCCGTGGAATAAGTGACAGCTACCGAAATGCCCATCTTGTGCTTTTGGGAAAAGCCACCGACATCACTGAAGCTGCGCTGAGTTTCGAGGTCGAAATAAACAATGTTCGGCATGCGCGCGCATCGTAGCAGCGACCCACAGCGGCGCAAGACGGAAGCGGCAGATTTTCGTGAGGTGCTATTTTTTCAACAGCGCCTGCAATTCCCAAGTGGCTTTTTGTTTGGGAGTGGACGGGCCGTTGTATCCGAGAAGACGATAGCGATCGAGCGTCAGTTTTTTCTCTGCAAGAGCGGCATCGATCGCGGCCTTGGCTCTGGCGACGTTATCTTTGCTATCAGTTCCTTGCCATGTATAGCTCAGCACTTCGGCCTTCGGCACGTCCTTGACCTCCACGGCACCAGCTTGGCCGGTTTTTCCCACTTCCTCGCTCTGGTATAGGAATGCCATCGACGCCATTTCAAGCGATGTATCCTTTGCCGTCATGCTCATTTCCACAGGCGACGTCATCGGAATTTCGTTTTTCTGGATGTGCATGAAAAGCGTCCAGAAAGAAGACCCGCGCCCGCCTGCTTTCGCAAACGCAGCCCGATAGGCAGGAAGTGTTTTGGTACTAACCTCATTGTAGGGACCCGGAGCCGGCCATCCCTTGGGCAGCGGGGCTTCGCTCACATAGGCTGGGGTAGGTGCCGGTTTTTCTTCGGCAGTGGTCGCGCAGGAACTCAGCAAAAAGAGGCCAGGCAAAAAAGCTGTGAATTTTTTCATTGCGCTACTGAAACACCGATCTTGCGCAACGCAAGTCGCTAGCGAAAATCCCTGCAAGAAATTTCTGAATTATGGCGTAGTTTGTGAGATGCCACGTATTTTCCGCAGCCATTTTTTGCCTGTGTGCCATTTGCTGTTGTTGATGGGCCACGGTATGACTTTGGCACTTTATGCACAAAACCCTGAGGATGTGGCGTTTTTTCGCGACCAGGTGAAGCCGATTCTGGAGAAAAACTGTTTTGAATGCCATGGTGGAAGTGATGGCAAGGGAGGTTACAAGATGAAGAGCGGCTTGCAGCTGATAAGTCGCAAAGGACTACTCAAAGGCGGCTTGCATGGCACGGCATTCAATGAAAAGAACCCCGAGAAAAGTCTTTTGTTGGAAGTGATTTCGTATCGCAATGATGACTTGCAGATGCCGCCAAAAAACAAGTTGCCGGATGCGGAGATTGCTTTAATCACCGAATGGTTGCGTCGCGGTGCTCCGTGGACGCCGGAGGACGCGGAGTTGATGCGCGAAATTCATGAGCCTATGGCTGACGTGACGACGGTGAATGAAAAAACCAAGTCGCATTGGTCTTATAAACCGATGACGCGCCCTAATGTGCCGGAGAGCGCGGCCTTTCCTCATCCGATTGATCGATTTCTCGAAGTCCAACGCCAGCAGCACGGTTTGATCGCAAATCCACCAGCGAGCAAAGCGGAATTATTGCGCCGTGCCTCACTCGACCTCACGGGATTGGCACCGACCCTGCAGCAAATCAAAGAGTTTGACAATGACAAGAGTCCCGATGCGTGGAGTAAGCAAATTGATCGCTTGTTAAGCTCACCGCAGTATGGCGAAAAGTGGGGTCGTCATTGGCTCGACCTCGTACGCTACTCGGAATCGAACGGCTTCGAGCGTGATGCCGAAAAGCCGATGATCTGGCGCTACCGCGATTATGTCATCGATGCTTTCAATCAAGATAAACCGTATGATCAGTTTTTGTTAGAGCAACTTGCTGGTGATGAAATCGAACATCCTACTCGTGAATCGCTGATTGCCACGGGTTATCATCGCTTGATGCAGTGGGATGATGAACCTGCGGATCCGTTGCAGCATTCTTTTGACATCATCGATGACAATGTTCGCATCACCACCGAGACGATGTTGGGCATGACCGTTGGTTGTGCACGTTGTCACGATCACAAAGGTGACCCGATTCCACAGAAGGACTATTATCAGTTCGCCTCTTTTTTCCGCAACATCTCACCGATTGTCAAAGGCGATGGCAACTTGCGTAGTTTGCCTGCTGCCAATGTGAAATCCGCAGCGCAGCCGCAAGAGTGGGAAAATGAGAAAAAGATTTTGTTAGAAAAAATGGCTAGCGCCGAGGATGAGTATCGAAAACGTACCGAAGCGGTAGGCATTACAGGTCCTATCGCCGATGTCGCCCTCATCACCGATGCTCGCAAACGTCCTTGGAAGTGGCATTATACCTTTGATACGCCGACCAATGACTGGAATCAGGTTGGCTTCCGCGCCGAGATGCACCAGTGGAAGCACGGTGCTGCGGGGTTTGGAACAGCCGTGCCGGGCGCAAAGGTTAAAACGCATTGGAACACGCAGGACATTTGGTTACAGACCACGTTTCTGTTAGAGTCGATTCCCACTTCGTTAATGATGTCGCTTTATCATGATGAAGATATCGAGATTTACTGCAACGGACAGCCCGTCTACCAAAAAGAAAAGTATCTGGTGAAATATCAAGAAATGGAGGTATCTGATGCCTTCATCGCGGCCCTGCAAACAGGGCGTAATGTGATCGCTGTGCATGTAAAACAATCGTCTGGGGGGCAGTTTTTTGACATGGGTCTCATGATTCAAGGTCGTTCGCTACGCAGTGAAATGCTGGCGGTTAACAATCCGCACATGAGTGATACCCAACGCGAAGACTATCGCCATTGGAACGAGCGGACGACTGAGATTGATAAACTTCTCGCGCAATCGAAAGACCAAGCACTGACAGTGGCGGAAAATGGGGAGAAAGTGCCGCCGACCTTTATTCACCTTCGGGGCAGTGCTCATGCGGAAGGTGACGAAGTGCAGCCCGCTTTCCCGCTGATTTTCGGGGGCGAAACCGCTCAGATCATGCCAACTGCCGCGTCGCAAAGTTCGGGGCGTCGTTTGGCATTGGCAAAGTGGATCACGCGCGCCGATAACCCTCGCACCGCTCGGGTAATGGTGAATCGATTGTGGCAGCATCACTTTGGACGCGGGCTGAGTTCCACGCCGAACGACTTTGGATTTCTTGGCACTGCGGCGACTCACCCGCAATTGTTAGATTGGATGGCGATGGAATTCGTTGAAAAAAATTGGAGCATCAAAGCGATGCATCGAATGATCATGACTTCGGCCGCTTACCAAATGTCGAATCGTCGTAACGATGCGAATCTTGCGAAAGATCCTGCTAATGAACAGTGGTGGCGTTTCCTGCCACGACGCATGACCTCTGAAGAATTGCGCGACAATATCCTTGCTGTCACGGGAGAATTGAATTTGCAACAAGGTGGTCCAAGCATCTACATACCGATCCCTGAAGAAGTGCTCGCGACATCATCGACCAAGGGCAGCAAGTGGGGCAAGAGCGCGCCCGATCAAGTGAATCGTCGCACTGTCTACGCCGTCAGCAAACGCTCGCTCGCCGTGCCATTGCTCACCGAGCACGACCAAGCGGACACGGACAATCCTTGTCCAGTGCGTTTTGCAACGATCGTGCCGACCCAAGCGCTGGGTATGATTCATAGTGATTTTATTCATCAAAAAGCCAAAGCCTTTTCCCAACGCTTGCAACGCGAAGCGGGAGCGGATGCCGCCACGAAGGTTCGTATGGCATATCAATTGGCGCTCCAACGTGAACCGTTAGAGTCAGAACTAAAGCGTGCACTTGAATTTCTCGATCTCATGCAACAGCAGGAAAAACTTGATCCCGATGTGGCAATGCAACGTTTCTGTATCGCCGTCTTTAGTTTCAACGAATTTATTTTTATCGATTAAGCTTACACTGATTTAACCATGATTCATATCCCTAACTTCTGCGGACAAATCCATCGTCGTGAATTCATCCACCAACTTGGTGGGGGCTTCACGTCACTGGCACTCACTGGTTTGTTGGGGCAAAGTGGATTCTTTTCGCAAGCGCAAGCGGCGGAGATGATGGCGAATCCGTTAGCTCCCCGTGAACCGCAACTCCCCGCCAAAGCGAAGTCGGTGATTTTTCTATTCATGTATGGCGGCCCCAGTCACATGGATACGTTTGATTATAAACCGAAGCTCTATCCGCTCGATGGCAAAACCATCCCGATCAAAACTTTCGGGCGCGGTGGCAAAAAAAATGAAGGACGAGTGGTGGGCCCGAAATGGAAATTCCAGCAATACGGCCAGTGTGGAAAGTATGTCTCGGACTTGTTTCCCCACACCGCGCAGTGCGTGGATGATATCGCATTTATCCATTCCATGACCGCCGATTCACCGATCCATGGTTCGGCGATGTTGATGATGAACAGCGGCTCATTGCTAAGCGGCAAGCCTTCACTAGGTTCTTGGCTCAACTATGGATTGGGATCGATGAACGAGAATTTGCCCGGTTACGTCGTTATGCTCGATCAAAGCGGAGGACCGATTTCCGGTGCGAAAAACTGGTCCTCGGGTTACATGCCGGCTTCGTATCAGGGTGTGGTGTTTCGTTCGCAGGGCGATCCGATTCTCAATCTAGCGGATAAAAACGGAATGAACCGCACGCAGCAACGTTCGTTGTTAGATTACCTGGGTGATGTCAATCATTCGCATTTGCAGGGTCGGGAAGACCACACCGATTTAGCATCGCGCATTGCAAGTTATGAATTGGCGTATCGCATGCAAAGCACCGCACCCGAAGCCATTGATCTAGAGCGCGAACCTGAGCACATCAAAGCGCTCTACGGCATGGATCAACCTCGTACGGCAGACTTTGGTCGCAAGTGCCTTCTCGCACGGCGCTTGGTCGAGCGCGGTGTTCGCTACATTCAAATTTATTCCGGCGGTGCGCACAACGATGCCAACTGGGATGCGCACGGCGACCTTGAAACGAATCATAATTTGCATGCGGGAAATACTGACAAGGCAATTGCTGGGCTGTTGAAGGACTTGAAACAGCGTGGTTTGTTAGAGGAGACACTCGTTGTCTGGGGCGGTGAGTTTGGTCGTCAACCCACTGCCGAATATGCAGCGGGAACGGGCCGTGATCACAATTCTTATGGCTTCACGATGTGGATGGCGGGTGGCGGTATCAAAGGCGGCATCAGCTATGGGGAAACCGACGAACTCGGCTCACAGGCCGTCGTGAATCGTTGCCAAGTGAAGCACCTTCACGCGACCATCCTCCATCAAATGGGTATCGATCCAAACAAACTAAACTATTTCTACAACGGTCTCGAACAAAAGCTCGTTGGTGTGGAAGAAATCGAGCCAATCCATGAAATTATGGCGTAGCCTCCTCAAAGTAATTTTACAAATTCTGTCCAAGCAACCTGTTCAATCAAAGCAGCTAATTTTAATTGTCAGGAATGCTGATTTAGATGAGTAATATCGTCATGTTTGCTCGAATGATGTTCGTCTTCGGACTCGCCACCTTGCTATCCTCAGCCGCGCCCGTGTGGACTCCTGCGAAAAATGAAACCGTCGTCCTGCTGGGCGATACTTTTTTCGAACGCGATTACAATCAATGCCATCTCGAAACCGCACTCACGCTGGCGACTGTCGGAAACAATGTCCGCTTCCGCAATCTGGGCTGGAGTGGTGATACACCGCGTTGTGAGAGCCGTAGTTATTTTGGTCCTCCAGCGGAAGGCTTTGATCGCTTGCGCAAGCAGCTTGCAGAAATTAAGCCGACGACCATCATCGCATGCTATGGTGCGGTCGGTGCCTTTGAAGGTGAGGCGGGTCTCGAGTCGTTCCTGGCCAGTTACAAAACCTTACTGCAAATGATCCAAAGCAGTTGTGGCGCCAAGGTCATCCTCATGAGTCCACCAGCGGTGAGTCGCGATGCCAAAGGCTATCCTGCACTTGCCGACCACAATGCCGAACGCGAACGCTACAGTGCCGCGATTGCGCAGTTGGCAGCGTCGCTATCTCTTGGCTACGCGGATTTGTTTGCACAGATGAAGGACAAGAATTGGGCCACGATCAATGGCGTGACTTTCACCGATCAGGATTACACAACGATTGCCCCCTTGCTGGTGCAGTCGTTGGGGCTCACGAGCAAAGTGCCGCCACAGCAATTCCCATCCCTACGCGAAACGATCATCGTAAAAAACCATCTATTTTTCCAACGCTGGAGGCCGCAGAACGAAATCTATTTGTTCGGCTCGCGAAAGCACGAGCAAGGTCGCAATGGCGCGGAAATCCCGCAGTTCGATCCCTTGATCGCGCAGAAAGAACAACTGATTTTCGATGCCCTCTCGAAGAAATAATTTTCCTTCACACCTTCTATGAAACACAGTTTTCTTTTCGTTTTTCTCGTTTGCTCCAACGCTTTTGCACAGCGCGGTTTGAAGGAAATTCCTTCGACCGATCCGAACGAGCAGATGAGCACCTTTCAGCTTGCGGAGGGCTTGCAGGTGAATCTTTTTGCTAGCGAACCGATGGTGCGCAAACCCATTCAAATGGCATGGGACGAGCGTGGACGTCTGTGGGTTGCCAGCAGCGCGATCTATCCCCACATCAAACCAGGACAAACGCAGAGCGACCAGATTCTGATTTTAGAAGATACCGACCGTGACGGCAAAGCTGACAAAAGTACTGTATTTTACGAGGGGTTGCTGATCCCTACGGGCATTTGGCCACAAGATGGTGGGGTGTATGTTTGCAACTCGACCGAACTCCTGTTCATGCAGGATACCAATGACGATGGCAAAGCCGATCAGAGCAAGGTGCTGCTGAGCGGCTTTGGCACCGAAGACACACATCACATCATCCACACCATCAAAGGTGGACCCGATGGGAATATTTACTTCAATCAAAGTGTGTACATTCACAGCCACGTAGAAACACCTTTCGGCGTACGACGTCTGAAAGGCAGCGGCATTTGGCAATACCAACCCCGCACCGGCCGACTCGAAGTCTTCACCATGGGGCAGATCAATCCTTGGGGACACATCTTCGATGATTGGGGCCAAAGCTTTACCACGGATGGGGCCCACGGCGATGGCATCAACTATGCATTTCCAGGTGCGACTTTCCGATGCCTGCCCAACCAGTTGCCGCGCATTCTCAAGGGGCTGAATCCTGGTCAACCGAAACATTGCGGACTCACGCAAATCACTGGTAGTCATTTCACCAAAGAATGGCAAGGGCAGTTGATCACGTGCGACTTCCGTGGTCACCGGGTCAACCGCTTCGCTCTCAGCGAACAAGGCAGCGGCTATCGATCCCAACAACTTCCTGACTTAATTAGTTCCAAACACGGTTCGTTTCGCCCAGTCGATGTCAACATCGGCCCCGATGGCGCCCTGTACTTGGCCGATTGGTTCAACCCGATCATCCAGCATGGCGAGGTCGATTTCCGCGATTCACGTCGTGATCAAGAGCATGGTCGCATCTGGCGTATCACTATGAAAGATAGCGAAACCTCACCGCTAGTGGATCTCAAAAAACTCAGCCATGGGGAATTGTTAGAAAAACTGAAGTCTCCCGATCAATCGCAGCGCTACTGGGTCAGACAGGAAATCAAGTCGCGTAAGATCGAAAATGTGACGCGACTGCTTGACTATTTTCTTAAAGAGAATGCTACGCCCGAGTTGATCGTAGAATGCATTTTCACTGCCCAAACCGCGGGCGTAAATGACTGGTCGTGGATCATGAAGCACGGCTGGCTTGATGGCAGTAACGGCAAAGCCAATCATCCGCAAACGCGTGCGGTGGTGGTGCGAGCCGTGCGTCAGTTGATCGTTGAAGGCGGCTTGAAAAATATCACCGATGCGGAAGGAAAGCCGCTTAGCATCCGTGAATGTGAGACCATCTTTCGTCGATACTGCGACGATGAGCATCCTCGTGTTCGACTCGAAGCTGTCAACCTCTTGCGGGCGTGGGGATCACCACGCGCCATCGAAATCGCCACCGAAGTTCTGAAGCAGCCTATGGATGAAAATATCGACTTCGCCTTGTGGCGTGGTTGCTATGAGCTTTCGTCGCTCTGGCTTCCCGCCTTGCAGCGCGGTGAGATTTCGTTTGCCGATAACAGCCAAGGATTGCTCTTCGCACTCAAAGCCGCGGATCAGCCTGATGCTTCTGGCCTGTTGTTAGACATCGTGGAAAAAAATACCAATAACGAAATTCAGTGCATCGAATTGCTTAAGATCATCGGTACAACGGTTGATCAAGCAAAGATCGACCGCGTGCTCGCACTAGCGAACAATTCGAATACCAAAGCCAACGTTCGCACCGCCGCTTTGCAGGCCTTGATTGTTGCCGCGGAACAACGTCAATTGCGTCCTGCCGATAGTAAAATGCTGATGCCATTGCTCGGTCATGCGGATGTTTCTGTCTCCATGGCTGCTATCCATCTCGCGGGACTCTGGAAAATGGAAGAAGCCCGCGTGCTACTGGAAGGAACGGCGAGTAGTATAGGAACTCAAGCAGCTGCCGCGCAGCTCAGCATCGCGCGACTGGGCGGTGACAATTCTTTGGTCTTTCTGCAGAAGATTTTGTCTTCTGCCAATGAGCCCGCGACTCAAGCGAGCATTCTTGCAGCTCTGATGCATCTCGATCTCAGTAAAGCCACCCCTGCCGTGGTGCAATTTCTTACGGGGCAAACCAAAGCCACTCCCTCAACTGCAACATTGATTGATGGGTATCTTTCTCGCCAAGAGGGTCCCGCATTGCTCGCAAATGCCTTGCAAGGAAAATCACTCAACGCAGAGGTAGCTACCCAAGCGCTGCAAAAAACCAGTTCCAGTGGAGGAGATACCAAGGCGCTCATGGATTCTCTCACCAAAGCCGGTGGACTCACCAGCATTACTGAATTGAATGCTGCGCAGATGGCACAACTCATGGAGGAAGTGAAACAGCGCGGCGATGCGGCTCGTGGCGAAATTCTCTATCGTCGTCTTGAGTTGCAATGCATGACCTGCCACGCGATTGGTCCTGTGGGCGGACAGATGGGGCCGAACCTTCTCAGTATCGGTTCTAGCGCGCCGGTGGATTACATCATCGACAGCCTCTTGCTACCGTCTAAAAAAATCAAAGAAGGCTACGCGACTGCGATGATCCAGATGAGCGATGGGGCCAGTCACACCGGCTTCCTCACCCGCGAAGACGACAAAGAAATTCTTCTCACCGATGCCGTCGGAAATGCACGAACACTTCCCAAATCCGGCGTTAGCAAAAAAGAAATCATCCCCGTTTCTTTGATGCCAGCCGGACTCACGCATTCCTTGCGTCGTGATGAACTCACCGACCTCGTGCGCTTCCTGAGTGAACTCGGCAAAGAAGGCGACTACAAAGTCCATGAAGACGGCACACTACGCCAGTGGCTCGTCCATCGCGATGCAAGTTTGAAAAATCCAACGCCTCTGATCGCACTCGTAAATGGAAAAATCCCAATCAACGAAATGCCTATCATCGAATCACAAGGCAAGCGCATCCGAGTGGCCGATACAAAATTCGAAGTCATCAATTACGGCGAAGTCATCGTCGAACTCACCGATGCCACAGAAGGTCGCTGGGAAATCAACGGCCAAGAATTTTCCCCCAAGCAGGGCAAGCTCACCATCGCACTGAAAAAAGGAAATCACACGCTTCGCCTCTTGATACCGGAGCAGTCAAAAGCAATGCCACGTGTGCGGATAAGTTCCTCAAACGCGAAGCCGATTCACTGAAGCGCAGACACTATTATTTTTGAGGATTTTCGGGCCAATCGTGTTTGGGGTAGCGGCCGGCGAGATCTTTTTTCATTTGCGTATAACCGCTAGCCCAGAAGCTGGTGAGATCTTTCGTCATCTGCCATGGGCGTTGATTCGGCGCACAGATGTGGACAAGCAGTGGCTGCTTACCGACACAAATGCGCGGTGTTTCCCAGGTGCCGAAAAGATGCTGCACTCGCACAGCGATGAAGGGATCGCCATCGGCAGGGTAGGTGATTTTGGCACGACGATCTTCGCTGAGCTTGAACCACTCGGGCGCATGTTTTTCTAACAATTGATGCTGTTGGTAGTTGAGCCAATCGCGCAACACGGGCCAGACGGCGGCTTCTTTGATGTCTTTGTAAGCGACGGAGCCATGGCAAATTTGAGCGATGGCAGCTACTCGATCCTCGTGAGTCCATGAGGGCATACCCAGTTCTGGCATCAGTCGTGAAAGTAGATTGAGTCGCGCGGTCCATTGCTCTACGGAGTCATCCCAATTTTTGAGCGTAAGCTCGCCACTGATGACGCGCTCGGCGAGCATTTCCGCTGCGAGAGAAAGATTCACGCCTTGGTCGATTTCTTTGCTTTCGAGAATCAGGTCGCGGAATTTGATTTCCTTGCGGGCGACGACACGTTTGCGCATGTCATCCCAGGCAACGCCATCGGTCATATGAATTTCTAACGGAAAAAGTTCTTTTAACCAATCGAGTTCGATGGCGGTGGCGCGGCGCAGGTGAACGGTGACATCGCGGCCTTCGACTTCGGTCATTTCTACCGCGATAAAAGCGGCAGCGTGTTTGGCGATGGATTGGTCATCGAGTTTGCCCCGTCGATTGCCACTGACGCGACAGGCGAGAGTGCCCGCACTAAGGCGCACGGCGAGTTGATCGCTGAATGCGCTGAGCATGGCATGTCCGATGGCGGTGACATTGCCGACGAAGTCCATGCGGCTCAGTGGCCATTGTTGTTTTTTCGCAAGTGCCAAGAGGCGATCATACCCTTGCGCCAGCTCGCGTGCCGCCCGACCAGAGATGCCAGCGGAACCACAAGCTTTCGGATCGTAGTTAAAATTTTGGGCTGATTGCAGCGCTTGGTATTCGGCGGCGAAGTCCGTGCCCGCACCGGGGAAATGAAAGTCCTTGCGCGAGACATTGCCTTTGCCAGTGAAGATTGGATCGCCCTGCACAGCGGCGGCGATGAAGCAGGCTTCTGCCACGCAACCTTGTTCGAGACCCGCGATCATCAGTCGTGAAAAACGTGGTGGCACGGGAATAGCAGCCATCGCTTTGCCATGATCGGTGAGTTTCCCTTCGGCGTCGAGGGCATCGAGTTGCTCTAACAAAACGAGCGCGCGCTGCAGTGAGGCTTCGAGTGGTGCATCGAGCCAGCGAAAGTGGCGCAGATCGGCGATGCCTGCCGCTTTCAGCAGTAGCATGGTTTCGGCAAGATCGACGCGATGCACCTCGGGCGCGTCAAAAGCGGCGCGGTGAGCGTGGCCACTATCGCTCCACATTCGGAAACATTGTCCCGGCGCGGTGCGTCCTGCTCGTCCGGCACGCTGCTCGGCGGAGGCGCGCGAGATTTTGTGAATGTGGAGAGTATCGATGCCGCGTCGGGCATCGAACGAAGAAATTCGCGCGAGTCCTGAGTCGATGACGGTGCGCACGCCATCGATGGTGAGCGAGGTTTCGGCGACATTGGTGGCGACGATGATTTTTGGCGTGCTCGATTGCTCGATGGCTTGCTCCTGCGCGCGTGGGTTGAGAGCGCTGTAAAGGGGATAAACATTCCAGCCACGGGTGAACGAAGCATTTTCTAACAACTCGCAAGTCTTGCGGATTTCGTAGGTGCCAGGACAGAACACTAACAAATGCCCCGGCTCTGGTGCGGCGATCGCTTCCTTCACTACAGTTGCGATGCGTTCCCACAGCGGCGTATCGCGCGGTGGTCCGCCGCTGCGCTGCACAGTGGCGGGTCGTTCAGGCCTATAGTGAATGGTCACGGGATGAGTGCGTCCGCCCGTCTCTAACGCGATCGTCTGCGGTCCGAGATAATCAGCGAGGCCTGCTGTTTCCAAAGTAGCACTCATAACGACCACGCGTAAGTCCTTGCGCGCTTCCTCTTGCAAATCGAGGCATCGAGCAAGCGCGACATCGACGGCGAGTCGGCGTTCGTGAAACTCATCGAAAATCACAGTGCCCACGCCCGTCAGCGTCGGGTCCTCTTGGATCCAGCGTTGAAAGACTCCATCGGTGAGATAAATGATACGCGTCGATTTTCCATAGCGGGTATCGTAACGCACAGCGTAACCCACATCCTTGCCGACTTCGCAGCCGCGTTGCTTCGCTACCCACGTTGCGAGCAATCGCGCGGCCATGCGTCGTGGTTCGATCACGAGCGTGATATCTTTGGCATCACGAGGCGTCAGAAATGGCGGCACACTGGTGGATTTACCCGAACCCGTAGGAGCCTTCAGCAAGATGCGACTGCCGGGGATGGCGGCGCGGACCAGGGCATCGCGGATGTCATCGATCGGAAGGGCCACGGGAATTTGTTAGAAGCGGAAATTTTCGCCGAGGTAGTTTTTACGGGCGATCGGATTGTTGACGATTTCTTGCGATGTCCCTTGCAAAATCACATGGCCGTCATGAATGAGAAAGGCGCGATCGACAATCGATAACGTTTCACGCACGGAGTGGTCGGTGATTAAAATCGCCAAGCCATCTTGATCTCGCAACTCTTTGACGATGCGCTGGATGTCCTCCACAGCAAGTGGATCGACGCCTGCGAAAGGTTCGTCGAGCATCAGCACTTTGGGATTGGAACAAAGTGAGCGAGCGATGGCGAGTCGGCGTTTTTCTCCACCCGAAAGTGTGATTGCCTGTGAGTGGCGCAATCGTTCGATGCCAAATCGTTGCAACAAATGATCGGCTTGGGCAAGGCGTTGCTTGCGGTTGAGATCGTCGCGTGTTTCGAGAATCGCGAGGAGATTATCGACGGCGCTGAGATTGCGAAAAATGGATTCCTCTTGCGGCAGATAGCCAAGGCCGAGGCGCGCACGGCGATGCATGGGCAGGCGTGTGACGTCCTTGCCATCCAGAATGACCGTGCCCTCATCGGGATGAACGAGGCCGGCGATCATGTAGAACGATGTAGTTTTTCCCGCGCCATTCGGTCCAAGCAGCCCGACGATTTCGCCCGAGTGTACGGTCAAGGAAACGTCGTTGACGACCTTACGCTTGCTATACGACTTACTGAGGTGAGTGGCGGAGAGAAGAGACATGCTGGTTCACGGATTCTTATTTTGTGGCAGGGTCAGTCGTGCGTTCCAGCCGTCGGACATGGTGAAATTTTTGGTTCTTTTGTTGAATCGTAGCCAGGCATCGGGGGAGGCGGATTCGAAACGGCTTTGCGTGCCTTGTTGAAACACGAGCTTGCGGCCTTTGAGGAAAATTTCCTCGGTGGCCATTTCATATACCACGGAGTCACCCGAAGCGAAATTCTTCACACCATCCTTGTCAGTGGCTTCAAAGGCGACACCGCCACTGCCGAGCAATTGTTTGACATTGCCGAGCGAGTTTGTCGCAGGCACAGCATCGTCTTTTTTGTCTGGTGCGGGTGTTTTCTTTTCTGCTTCTGGTTCGAAAAAAACTTTCACTTCGCCTTGCACTGTCATGGCGTAGTCGGGATTGCGCACGGTGATGTCTTTGAGCAAAGTGAGAGAGGCCGTTTGGCTGTCGTAAAAAACGCCCCCTTTGCAAGCAAAGCCGAGGGCATCAGCGGCAGGAGAAAATTGCGGAATCGCGGCAACCGGATCGACGGGTTTGAGTACTGGTGCGGTCGGCGATGGCAGAGGAATTTGAGCGATGGTGACATTATGCTTTTTGGCGAAGTCCTTCAAGTGCGTGTCAATTTCCTCCGAGCGCGGAGTCAGTGCGAAAATGGCATCTTTCTCGGTCGACGGCGCGGCATCGGTGCCTTGTGCGACGGCTTGCGCTGTCAGCAAGCTGGCGAGTAGAAGAGATTGGCGGGTGCGGTTCATGGCAGTTTTTTCGTTAGAATCAGGATTGAGAAATCCGTGAACAGGTGGCAGGAGAAAGGCAGTGAAGTGCGTTTGATTTTTTTCGATTTTCGTGATCAGTCCCTTGCTGTGAAGGAGGAAACTGGAAGATAAGACATCGACTGCCGACTCGCTACGTAGGATGCTAGTAGTCAGATCATAGTCGCACTTTGCGATCGAAAACCAAGTGCCGTTGAGCGTTTGGATATTTTTGGACGAGATGAGATGCAGGCTCAAATTCTCAGCGGTCATGTTTTTCAATGACTCCACGACCATGCGATCCGCGCGCAGGACGAGCGATGCTTTTTTGTTTTCATCGTAGCGAGGGATGAGCAAGTCCTCGATGACCGAGCCCGGTTCCATGCGTTCCAAGATCGCGTTGATATCGCCGGCGCGGACGAGGGGAGTGCAAAGCAGCGCGATGGGCAGAGCGATGCGCGCATGGCGCAGGCGGTGACGTAGACGCGGCATTGACGGGGTCTCAGGCATGAGCGGCGTTGTGAAGGGCTTGCAGTTTGATCAGCAGCGCCTCCATATCGGGAAGAGGAATTTGGTTAGGTCCATCCGAGAGTGCTTCGGCGGGGTTCGAGTGTGTCTCCATGAAGAGTCCATCGATGCCGGTGGCGATTGCTGCGCGTGCTAGAACGGGGGCAAGTTCGCCATCGCCGCCAGTGGTGCCGCCATTGCCGCCCGGACGTTGCACGGAGTGGGTGGCATCGAAAATCACGGGAATTCCTTCCTTGCGCATCCAGTAGAGCGAACGCATATCGGCGACGAGATTGTTGTAGCCGAAAGTCGTGCCGCGTTCCGTGAGGAAAAATTTCTCGCAACCGAAGCTGCGCATTTTATCGGCGATATTGACAGTATCCCACGGAGCGAGGAATTGCCCTTTTTTCACGTTCACCACGCGTCCCGTTTTGGCGGCGGCTTCTAGCAAGTCCGTCTGTCGGCAGAGAAAGGCGGGGATCTGTAAAATATCGATGTATTCTGCCGCGATCTCCGCTTGTTCCGCGGTGTGGATGTCGGTGGTGACGGGCACGTTGAGTTCTTTCGCGATTTCACCGAGGATACGACAGCCTTCGGCGGGGCCGGGGCCTCGGAATGAGGTGACCGAAGTGCGGTTGGCTTTATCGAACGATGCCTTAAAAACAAACGGTGATCCGGTGCGGTCCGTGATGGCTTTGAGTGCGCGAGCCATGTCCCAAGCAAAGGCCTCGGTTTCCAGTGCGCAGGGGCCGAGGATGAAAAAAGGTTGGCCCTTGCCGGCTTCGATCGTGCCGAATGTGAATGGATGAGGAACAGGTGCGAGTGGCATCAGAGGTGTTTCTGGTAGAGGTTGCGGATGTTGGCGAGGGCGGCTTCGAGCAATTTGTTTTCGTTGCTAGTGAGATTGTTCTGCGTTTTGATTTCCAGCATTTCCAAGCAATCGAGCACTGATTTCGCGGCGCGCAAGTTGAGGGATTTTTCTCCTGTTACGGGATGCGGAATCTGGCCGAGGAAGAGACCCGCGTTCTGCGCTTGTAGAAAAAGGAAGTCGTCAAATCGCGGATCGGGCTGTGGGTCATGCGGCATGAGCGGGGATGATAGCGCCAGAATCACCAACGGGAAAGCAAGAATGTCGGAATTTTGGCCAAATCATCGCGCCGCCACGAGATCATAGCCGCGCCAGTCTTTGATCGTGACTTGGGCGAACGAGCCCACGGGAATGTCTTCGGGGACGTGGACGGAGCCATCGATCTCGGGGGCATCCCATTCGGTGCGGGCGATGCCTGGCTGCTCGACCAAGACTTTTACGGCTTTGCCAACTTGCTCTTGATTGACTTCGCTGGCAATGCGCTGCAGTGCTTGCATGGAGCGGCTCCAGCGCGATTTTTTCGTCGCGTGATGGATGTGGCCGTCCATTTTGTTGGCGCGTGTGCCTTCTTCTTTCGAGTAGGAAAATACTCCCGCGCGTTCGAAGCGGAACTCTTCGATGAATTCTAACAGTTCTTGGAAATCCTCCTCTGTTTCGCCGGGGAAACCTACGATGAATGTCGTACGAATGCCGATGTTCGGAATGCCGGCGCGCATGCGGCGGAGAAGATCGCGGATGTAATCGCCGGAAGTCACGCGTTTCATCGCAACGAGCATGCGGTCGGAAATGTGCTGCAGCGGGATATCGACGTATTTCGCAACCTTGTCGCACTGGGCGATGGTTGCGATCAATTCGTCGCTCCAATGCGCGGGGTGGGTGTAGAGCAAACGGACCCAGAAGTCGCCGGGAATTTCATTTAGTTCGCGCAAGAGGCTGGCGAGTGAGTGGCCCTTGGTGGAATCGACGGGGGAGTTTGGCTTGGGTCGCGATTCATCCCAGAGGTCCATGCCGAAGTAGGTGGTGTCTTGCGAGATGAGGTTGATTTCCTTCACGCCGGAGGCGACGAGTGCTTTGACTTCATTGACCACGGAATCTTGCGTGCGCGAGCGATGGCGGCCACGGATTTGCGGGATGATGCAGAAGGTGCAGGTGTGATTGCAGCCCTCGGCGATTTTCACGTAGGCAAAATGGTCAGGCGTGAGACGCATACGCGGCGTCGAGTAATCGGGAATGTACTGCGGCTTCAGCGTTACGAAATCGCGCGGGTCTTCGGTGGCCGAGGGGCCTTCGGTTTTTTGGACTTCGTGGGCATTGTTTTTGCCTAACAGATTTTCGATGATGGGCGCGACCTTGGTGATTTGGTCGAGGCCGATGAAGGCATCCACTTCCGGCATGATGCCTGGCAGGTCTTTGGCGAAACGTTGTGATAAACAGCCAGCGACGATGATTTTTTGGCGGGCGCGGTCTTCATTTTCGGCGCGTTCCTTGACGGCTTCGAAGATGGCATTGACCGACTCGGTTTTCGCCATGTCGATGAACGAGCAGGTATTGATGATGAGTACGTCGGCGAGTTCGGCATCGGGCGTGAGGGCCATGCCTGCTTGCGCGAGGTGACCAATCATGACTTCCGAGTCGATGAGATTTTTGGCGCAGCCGAGAGAGATGAGACCGACAGTGGTTTGCATGGTGGAGAGGGGTGATAGCGGAAAGGGGCGGGAGACGCAAGACTTTCAGGCAGTAGAGGTGAGGCTCTAAGTTTTTGGGAGACGGGTTTTCGCTTGGTTGTGGTAGCGTTTTTTACTACGGAGGAAGGCAGGATTTTACGGATGTAAGGCAGGATTTTTGAGTGACCTTAGACTCTTGTTTTTTTGAAGCGGACTGCCTACTTCGCCGAGGCTACGAAGGCCAAAGAAAGTTCGCGCTCCATGGGCCCGCCACGTTACTTAACAGTGATGGTGCCGTTCATTTCGCTGAAGTGGCCGGGGAAAGTGCACATGTAGGGGTAGTCGCCTGCTTCGGTGGGGGTGAATTTCACTACGTGGGATTCGCCGGGGCCGAGTTGGGGGGAGTAGGCGATGATGGCGGCTTTGCTTTCGGCATCGGTGGCGATGTAGTTGTTGTCTTTGGCTTGGATGCACTTGGCGGACACCATCGCCATCAGGGAGCCGGGTTTGAGAATGACGAGGTTGTGCGACATGCTAGCTTTGGGGATTTTGCCGATGTGTTTGATGGTGATTTCCATCGGTACACCCACCTTGCCTTCGATTTTGCGCGTGCTGAAACGCATTTGGTCGTTGGCGGTGATTTCCACTTTGATGGGAGGTGTCGCTGCGACGAGTGGAGCAATGAGAGAGAGGGCTAGAAGGAGGTATTTGATCATGGTGGGTGTTACTGATAGTTTCCTTTAATTTAGAGTGATATCTGTGCGCCTAGTTCTACGACGCGTGAAGGTGGCAGCGAGAAATACGCGGTCGCAGGAGTGGCGTTACGGGTGAGCCAGGCGAAAATCACTAGGCGCATGCGCTCCCAAGCATTGAGTCCACGACTGACGGCGTAGGTTTCGCGACCGAGGAAAAAGGTGGATTTTTGTGGTTCGTATTTGAAGTCGCCCGTGAGGAATTCTTTCAGAGCGGCTGGCACGTTCGGTGTTTCAGTGAATCCGAAGCGAAGATGCAATAGGAAGAAACCTTGCCCGAGTTCTTCGATGTTGTATCGCTCATCTGGGGTGGCGTGGGAGGCGTCCAGCGTTTCGACGTGCAGAAGTACGACTCGCTCATGCAACACTTGGTTGTGTTTAAGATTGTGTAAGAGGGCGAGAGGAATGCCTCCGGTTTTCCCACACATGTAAAAGGCAGTGCCAGAAACGCGATGGATGCCTTTGCGTTCAAGATCCTCAATGAGCAGTTCGGCGGGGATTGAGGCTTTTTCCATGCGCTTGCCCAAACGCGCGCGGCCCCAACGCCAGGTGCTCATGAGAAAGACCATCAGAAATGCTACCGCCAATGGCATCCAACCGCCGTGGGTGATTTTCAGACTATTGGCGAAAAGAAATGCTCCATCTACTAGCAAAAATGCGCCAGAAACAGTGTAGGCTTTCCAGCGCGGCCATTTTAATACGTTGAGGGCTGCTTGGAGGAACAAGACCGAAGTCACGGTCATTGTCATGGAGATCGCGATGCCGTAGGCCGGAAACAAATTGCTGGACGACTGTTTGATCGATATCAACAGCAGGCATGCGAGCATCAACATCCAGTTGATCATCGGCAAATAGACTTGTCCTTTTTCTGTGCTGGAAGTGTAGAGCACACGAAGTCGGGGGATACAGCCGAGTTGGATGGCTTGTGTAGTGAGAGAGAAGGCACCGGAGATGAGCGCCTGGCTGGCGATGACGGCGGCGGCAGTGGCTAACAATGTCAGTGGCAGCACACCGCCCGGTGGCACGAGATTATAAAAGGTATTTTCCGTATCCGGATGAAGCGTTAATAGCGCGGCCTGACCGATGTAGTTGAGCACTAGGCAAGGCAATACGACTGCGAACCATGCAACGCGAATAGGTCTGCGACCGAAATGTCCAAGGTCGGTGTAAAGTGCCTCGCCACCCGTGACGGCGAGGAATACGGCCGAGAGTAGGGGAATCGCGTGACGCCATTCATGAACGAGAAACATCAATCCGCTAACCGGGTTAATCGCGAGAAGAATCTGAGGACAGGCGAAAATCCATTTTAAGCCTAAAATTCCCAAAGTGGAAAACCAGATGAGCAAGACGGGGCCAAACAAAGCACCAACTTTACCCGTGCCATGACGTTGAATCATGAATAGCAAAACAATGATCACCAACGCCGCAGGCACTACGTATTCCTTCATGTCTGGTGACAAAACATTCAAACCCTCCACAGCAGAAAGTACCGAAATCGATGGTGTGATCATGCCATCAGCGTAGATCAGCGCCGCGCCTAACAAGCCCAGCCCGAAGACCCATGTCTTATCGATTTTTCCCATGGCCGCACGACTGCCGCGCACTAGCGCCGCGAGTGCTAAAATCCCGCCCTCGCCTTTGTTATCGAGCCGAAGCACCAAAAACACATACTTAAATGTCACAACGAACAGGATAGACCACACTATCAAGGAGGCCGCCCCCATCATGTTTTCTGCGACGATCGGTGCCCCATGTTTTCCGCTGAAACATTCGCGAAACGCATAGAGAGGACTGGTGCCGATATCGCCAAAAACGATACCCAATGCTGCCAGCGCCAGTTTCCACCGGGTAGAGGTTTGTGAGGTAGGAGTTCCCGATTCCATGGTTGAAGAGGTAGCAAGTGGGACGGGTCTTGTAATGGATGTGATGGCCTATGGCGAGAGTATTTTCCCATGATTCCGTGCTTGACCCTCCGCTTGTTTCTCCGTAGCAACTCACGCACTCATCATGTCCACGCGCGTATTGCTTACCACTTGCAGTTTTCAAGACACACCAGGTTCTCATCACGAATTACTCGCTGCGCAGGGCTATGACGTCGTGCGCGAGCGCGGTCCACTCAGCGAAGCTCGCATGCTTGAACTAGCGGGTGATTTTGATGCCTTTCTTTGTGGTGATGATGCCATTACTCGTGCTGTGCTCGACAAGTGCGGTCCACGGTTGAAAGTCATCTCGAAGTATGGTATCGGGCTTGATAAGATCGACATCGCGACTACAAAGGAAAAACATATCCCGGTGATGTTTACGCCCGGCGTCAATCACACAACCGTTGCGGAGCATACGTTTTGTCTTCTACTCGCATTGGTGAAAAACCTCATCCCCAGCGTAGATGCCACGCGCAAGGGCGAATGGTTGCGCCTCACCGGCCACGAACTTTGGGCGAAAAAAATTGGCGTGATTGGTCTTGGTCGCATCGGTCAGGAAGTCATCATCCGCGCCAAAGCCTTTGGCATGGAAGTTCATGGTTATGGGAACTTTTGGCCCGACGAATTTTGTGCGCAACACGGCGTCATCCGTCATGATTCCATCGACTCGATTTTTGCCACCTGCGATATCATCAGCCCACACACGAAATTGGCAGCGGATACCAAGCACCTCATCAATGCCGAGCGCCTTGCCTTGCTGCCAAAGGATGCCGTTATCGTGAATACGGGCCGCGGTGAACTCGCCGATGCGAAAGCGATCCTCGCCGCACTGGACGCCGGCCAACTTGCCGGCTATGCCACCGATGTCATGGAACAGGAACCTCCCGCCGCCGATGATCCGATGCTGCACCACCCGAAAGTCATCGTCACGGCTCACGTTGGATCGCGCACTTATGAAAGCGTGCCTCGTCAGGCTTTGAAAGCACTCCACAACTTGGTCAATTTCTTGAATGGTACGGGCCCTGTTTTCTGTGCCAATGGCATCGTTCCTTCTGCTGAATAATCGAACCTTTTAACAAATACTATGAGCCTCGTAATTAAATCCGCCGAATCCTGCGCCTACGACATCATCTCGCTGGGCGAAATCATGCTGCGCCTTGATCCCGGTGATGGACGCGTTCGCACTACCCGACAGTTTCAAGCATGGGAAGGCGGTGGTGAGTATAATGTGGCTCGTGGCATGCGTCGTTGCTTCGGCAAGCGCGCGGCAGTGGTTACGGCTTTCGCGGAAAACGATGTCGGTCGTTTGATTGAAGATTTCATTTTGCAAGGCGGAGTCGATACCCGCTTCATTCAGTGGAAAAAATTCGATGGCATCGGTCGCGACGTGCGCAACGGGCTGAACTTTACCGAACGCGGTTTCGGCCTGCGCGGTGCCAAGGGCACCAGTGATCGCGGCAACACAGCTGCCAGCCAGCTCAAGCCCTGCGACATTAACTGGGATGACGTTTTCGGCAAGCATGGCGCTCGTTGGTTTCACACGGGTGGCATTTTTGCCGCACTCTCGGAAACGACTGCTGCCGTCGTGCTGGAAGCCTGCAAGAAAGCTAAAGAATACGGCACCATCGTTTCCTACGACTTGAACTACCGCCCGAGCTTGTGGAAATCCATCGGCGGCCAAGCGAAAGCACAAGAAGTCAATCGTGAGATTGCCCGCTACGTTGATGTGATGATCGGCAATGAAGAAGATTTCACAGCGTGCCTCGGCTTCGAGGTGGAAGGCGTAAGCGAGCATATCACCGGTATTAATGTCGATCACTTCAAGAATATGATCGAGTGCGTGGTGAAAGATTTCACCAATTTCCAAGTGGTTGCCACGACATTGCGCGATGTGCATAGTGCCACCATTAACGATTGGGCAGCGGTATGTTGGCACGACGGAAAATTTTTCGAATCGATCCAGCGTCCGAAAATGGAAATCTACGACCGCGTGGGCGGTGGCGATTCCTTTGCCAGTGGCTTAGCGTATGGCTTCCTCGAATTTAACGATGCAGCACTCGCCGTTGATTACGGTGCGGCCCACGGTGCTCTTGCGATGACCACTCCTGGTGATACCTCCATGGCAACGCTCGACGAAGTGAAAAAACTCGTCGGCGGTGGCTCCGCTCGGGTGGATCGCTGAAGATCAAACGTTGCGGTGGCATCTTGCCACCAAGCCCCAAACAAAAGCCCTCCGGCCTCACCGCCCGAGGGCTTTTGCGTATCATCAATTTATGGACGATGAAAAAACAATGATGACATTCTTTTGCGTTTACAGTACGAGAGAATAACTATAAAGAATGTCCGATTTCGCCAAACTTATACAAATGAGTCGTGGCATTCGATCAAAACCCACCTCTGCCTTTACAAAATCCAAGCCTAACCCAATCGTACACCCAGTATGAAACCTCGTATGTTATCTGTTGCTCGTTTGTCTCTTCCCTTCGCTATGGCGATTGCAGCGTTGCTCTCTGCGTCCTCTGCGCATGCGGCAGTCTATTACTGGGATTCCGACGCTAGCACTGCTGGATTTGGCAACACCACGGGAACTTGGGGCACGAACGCTTTCTGGACCACTGTGGCTGGCGGTGGCGCGACTCATAGTGCTGTCACTGCCACCCTTGCTGGCGATACCGTTAACTTTGGTTCGGCTACGCTGAACTATAACAACGCTGCTGTAGCTGTTCTAGCTGGCGGTGTCACTGCGACCAGCATTGTCTTCGGAGCCGGCCAAACGACAGATCTCACAGTTGGGGCGGCTGGCGGCGGCACCATTACCCTCGCCAGCCCCACCCGGACTATCCAGGTCAATAGCAGCGGCCACAAAATCCTTTCCCCGATCGCCCTGACCGGTGCCACCACGGTCAATCTGAATTGGGCAGGCGGCGGCGTGGACCCATCACCCAACTTCACCCTCGGTGCGATGAGCGGAACCGGCGGTTTGATTCTCCAAAACACGGCGGGCGGCAACCCCAACCCAGCATCCTTTATCCTCAATGGGGCAAGCACCTATACGGGCAATACCACGCTGGATAGCACTACAACCAACGCAAGTGTCCAACTGACTCTCGGCGTCGCCAATGCACTGCCGACGACTACGGTGTTGACGATTAATGGCAATGCCGGTACCGGATCCGGTCGCCTTATCACTCTGAATATGAACGGGAAAAACCAGACCCTCGCCGGTCTCACCAGCGTCATTACGGGGACGCTGCGGGATAATCGAGTCCTCAACTCCAGCGGCACCCTGTCCATCCTCACGATCGACGGCAGCGCAAGTACTAATTATGGGGGACTCTTGGGCAGCGGTGGAACCAACATCAGACTTGTCAAGAGCGGCACCGGCACCTTTACCCTGTCCGGCACTGCTGCGCTCGGTACCAACACCTATGCCGGGGGAACGATCCTCAACCAAGGAACCCTTACAGTTGCTACAGGAGGAACGCTCGGCGCAACCACCGGCACTCTCACCGTAAACAACAACAACACTACAGCCGCCGGAACCACCGCCATCCTCAACCTCGCCACCGCCGTGGATACTACGACTGGCACACTGAGCGGCACGATTTCCCCACCCCTCAGCGGCACTAACACCGCCACCATCAACACCCAGACGAGCCGCACCTTCACCGTCAATCAAACCGCCGCAGGCACGTATGCCGGAGTGATCGCCGGTGCAGGTAACTTTACGCTCGGCAGCCTCAGTACGAACTCGCTCACCCTCTCCGGAGCCAACACTTTTTCGGGCAACATCATCGTTAACGCGGGCACACTCATTGGCGCGGGAGCCACCAATAGTCCCGGAGTCACTGTCTTCGGCAGCCGCACGAACACACGCACCATCACCGTCAACAACGGCGGCACGCTGCAGTTCAACTCCGGCAACGTGTTGGGAGCGAACCATACTGCCATCACCGCCCCCACGTTGATCATTAACACTGGCGGTGTGGTAACCAACGGTAGCATTGCCTCCAACAACGCACTCAACAACGTCCAACTCAATGGCGGCACCTTGACCTCGACCACCGGGCACACCAGCTCGTCTCCACCCAACGATCCAGTCTATGGCGCTTGGAACATCAACGGCGCGGTCACCTCCACCGGAACCTCCACCATCTCGACTTCGGATCCGACCAAGGGCTGGATCATGTTGAAAGTGGTGGGCGATAAGACCACGGACTTCAATGTCACCAGCGGCACTCTCACGGTGTCGGCACCCGTAGTGGACAACCCAACCGACTCCAATATCGGATCCCTCAGCAAGTCCGGTGCTGGAACGATGGTGCTTTCCGGAACCAATACCTATTCGGGAGCAACCACGATTAACGCAGGTACGCTGTCCGTCAATGGCTCCATCAGCAATAGCACGGTCACTTTAAGCTCAGGCACTCTTACTGGCAGCGGCACTGTGGGCGCCGTCAATGTGGCGAACAGCGTCAGTGCTATCATTTCCAACAACAATGGCAGCCCTGGTGCTTCCTTGACCACCGGTGCGCTCACCTTCGACGGCGCGGCCACAGTCAATACCTTCAGCAGCAGCACCTCGGCTCCGATCATCACCTCCAGCCTAGCGACGAACGCCGCAGGAACGGTGACCATCAATCCCAGCGCAGCCACTTGGATCAACGGCACGACCTACAATCTCGTCAGCTACGGCGGCGGAAGCATTGGCGGTGCGGGCTTCCCGCAGTTTGCCCTGGGCCCGGTCTCCGGCCTGACCGCCCGTCAGTCCGCCTCGCCTCTCGCGAACACGGGCAGCGCCATCACTTTTACGATCTCGGGAGATTCCCCCAAGTGGACTGGCTCGGACAATGGCAACTGGCAGACGGGCACGACAGGAGCCAGCAGCAACTGGATCCTCCAGACGGCCGCCACCGCGACGGATTTCATCAATACGGACGATGTGCTCTTTGACGACACGGCCGCAGGTTCGACCACGCTCGACATCATCGCCGCCAACGTCTCGCCTTCCTCAACCACCTTCAACAACAGCAGCAAGAATTATATCCTGACCGGAGGCTTCGGCATCGCCAGCGGCAGCCTGACCAAGAATGGCAGCGGCAGTCTTACCATCAACAACGCCAACAGTTATGCCGGAGGCACCATCCTCAATGCCGGTATTCTGGTGCTTGGCGGTGCGAACGCCATCGGCTCCGGCACCCTCTCCCTCACCGGCGGCAGTCTCGACAGCTCCGTTGCAGACCTCGTGAACGCGGGCAACAATGCCCAGGCCTGGAATGGTGACTTCGCCTTTACCGGCAGCCAAAATCTCAACCTCGGCACCGGCGCTGTCACCATGAGCGCCAACCGAACCGTCACGGTGAACGCCAACACGCTCACCGTGGATGGTATCATCGGCGGCGGTGCCGTGAGCCTCACCAAGACCGGCGCGGGCACCTTGAACCTTACCAGAGCCAACACCTACTCTGGCGGTACCATCATCAATGCCAGCGGCGGCACTCTCCAGGCCACCGTAACGACGACGACCAACGCCCTCGGCAGTGGCGCGGTCTCGGTGGGCGCGGGTTCGACGCTGGTTCTGAACAATACCAGCACGTCCGGCACGATACCGATCAACAACACCTTCACCGGTGACGGCCAGTTGAAACTTCAGTTTGCAGCCGGCACCACGGCTCGCAACACGAGCATGCCCAACGTGACCGGATTCACGGGCACCATCCAACTTTCCAACCTGGGCACCACAGGCGATAAGTGGAACGCCGCCAGCTTGGGCACGGTAGCCGGTTCCTTGCTCGTGGATTCCGGTTCGACGATTTTTGTTCAAACAGCCCCCGCCTCCTTCACAGGCGGCATCACCCTCAATGGTGCGGGCAGCAGCGAGAACCGCGGGGCGATCCGCTTGGGTGCCACGACCCTCGGTGGAAATATTAGTCTCGCCAGTAGCTCCACCATTAGCATGGAGAGCGCGGCGTTGGCAATGCTCACCGGCAACATCTCCAGCGGAGTGGTAGGAACGCAGACACTCACTCTTGGCGGCACCGCCTCCACCGGCGGAACTCTGAGTGGCATCATCGGTGGCGGGACCGGCACGATCGATCTAGCCACGGCGGTGGGCGGCACGTACACCCTCACCAATGCCAACACCTACACGGGCACGACCACCATCGCCGCCAGCACCACGCTGCAACTGGGCAACGGCACGTCCGGCAACGACGGCACGATCAGCAGCACCAGCGGCGTGACCAACAATGGAACGCTGGCCTTCAACCGCTTTGGCACCGACACATGGGTGAATGCCATTACCGGCACCGGCGCAGTGACCAAACTCGGAGCGGGCACCCAGACCCTCTCCGGCCTCAGCGCCATCGCCACCAACAACTACAGCGGCACCACCACCATCAACGAAGGCACGCTGGCCTTCACCACCACCAATCCCACGCTCACCGGCGGACTCCGGTTCGGTTCTGCCAATACGGTTACCACGGCGGGCATCCTCGATCTTACCAATGCCAGCGCCACCTTCGACGGGACCTTGGTGGTGAATACCAACTCGGCCACCGCCAACGAAATCAAGATCGGCGCGGCCCAGACGCTCACCATCAACAACAATGTGCAGATCGGGGCTGCGCCGCCTGCGGTCACCGGCACCGTCACCCGGCTCAACCTGACCGGAGGAGGCACTTTCAACGTTTCCACGGCAGCGGCAGGAACCTTCAACTTCGGTGCCAACGCCAACACGTCTCTTTCGCAAGACATCACGCTCGACCTCACGGCGCTTTCCGCAACCACGATCAACACCACCCCCACCGGCACGATTCGAGTCAATAGTGGATCAGGCACCAATACGACCGGAACCAAAGCCACGATGCTGCTACCCACCCCGGTGGTCGCCGACACGGTCGCTACCGCGACCCTCACCGCCGGCACGATTGGCGTGGGAGTTGGCTCGGCCTTCAACAGCGGGGTCGGACAGATCAACACCCTCCAACTGGGCACCGGTCTGACCACCCTCAATGCGAACACCATCAATGTTGGCACCGGCAGTCGCGACATTGGCCAGATCATCTTCGCCGGCGCGGGCGGCGATCTCAAAATCCGCGCTGCGGACACCACTGGCCGCGCCACCGCCCTCAACGTCGGCACCGGCGGCGCAACTACCGCCACCGCCGAGGCGACCACCAACAACCTCGTGGACTTCAGCAGCCACGATGCCGACATCCTCGTCACCTCGCTCAATGTGGGCAATCAGGCCCGCGTCAACATCGTGAACCCACTGACCTCCGAGTTCAAGTTTGGCGCAGGAGATGCCTCGCTCGCCAGCGTGCTCGATGCCACCAACGTCAACATCGGCTTCCGCACCGGCACTGTCACCACCACGTCTGTCCTGACGAGCCGCGTGAACCTCTCCGGCGGCACAGTCACCTTTGGCAATGTCGGTGCGACCGGCACCGGTGTGGACATCGGCAACAGCACCTACAGTGGTGCTGGAGCAGCCAGTACTATCGGCGAGTTGAACGTCAGCGGCGGCACTGTCACCATGAACAACAGCACCTCAATGGGTGCAGCCGTCCGCATCGGCACCAACACCTCAGCAAATGGCGGCACCGTGACGGCCTCCCTGAACCTCACCGGTGGCACGACCACACTCACCGGTGATATCGTCAGGGGCACTGCCACCGGCGCGGTCACTTCCATCCTCAAGATCAGCGGTGGCACCCTCGACTTGGGCGGCAACGACATCGGCACCGCCACTGAGCTTATCACCCTCACCGCCGAATCCGGCGAGCTGAAGAACGTCGCCTCCATCAATGGCAACGGCGGCTTCATCAAGACAACCGGTGGCACACTGACTCTCACCGGACTCAATACCTACACCGGCAACACCGTAGTGGATGACGGCACCTTCGCCCTCGCCGACAACGCACAACTCAAGTTCGTCCTCGGAGCCACCTCCGGAGTGAACAACAGCATCAGCGGCGCAGGCACGGTCACCCTCGACGGCGACTTCGTCATCGATACCAGCGCCGCCGATGCACTCACCTCCGGCACTTGGACCTTGGA
>CAMDCV010000042.1 GCA_945890645.1 Akkermansia muciniphila | reverse complement strand
CAGCTGGGCGATGCCACCCAGCGCCCAAGCAAAGAAAGAGTATGCACACGAATCATTTCCATCAACGTCACCCAGGCCGCAGAGCCAGAAAAATCTAAATTGCTCACTATGCTGAAATCGGTTTTAAACTTTTTCAGCAAGCCTTACGTAGATTGTTTGGTGCTGGTAGGTGGCTGGGTGCCGGATTTGGTGATCGGTGACACAGGCGATGCGCACGTCGGTAGTATCGATGTGGATCTGGCACTCGATGTGACCAAGTTGAATCAGGGGCGATATGCGGAAATGCTAAAACTGCTGCTTGCCACGAAGCGATATGTTCAGGGAGAGAAGGATTTTCAGTATGTGACTGAGGTGGATTTGGGCGATGGCGAGGTGCCTGTGAAAGTGGAACTGGATTTTCTGGCACCCAGCGAGGTCAAGACGACGAAAAACAAGCCCAAGCTGTTGGAGGGATTCCGCGTACTAAAGGCTGATGGATGTGCAGCAGCGTTCCATAGTCCGTTGACCAAAAAGCTCAAAGGCATGATGGTGAATGGATCCACTAACACTGTTACTCTGCAAGTGGCGTCAGTGCCTGATTTTCTAGTAATGAAAGCCTTCGCTCTGAATGGGCGCGATAAGCCGAAAGATGCATACGATATTTGTTATTGCCTGGATCATTTTGAGGGCGGCATTACGCAACTTGCAAAAGCGTGGAGCTTACAAATGGCAGCCGGTTCCGATGTGACGCGTGCTGTGCAGATTATGAGGGAGAAATTTGAAAGCGTTGGATCCTACGGCCCGGTACAAGTCGTGGAGTTTCATAACGAAGCAGATGAGGAGGTCAGGAAAGAACAAGCTCGGCGAGCATTTGAGCTGGTGCAGCAGTTTCTCGCTGAGATCGAAAACCATATTAAGCCAAAATGAGTGAGAGAAGCTACACCGAAGACCACCTCGTCGAGCAACCGGCGATCCAGCTCATGCAGCATGTGTTAGGCTGGGATGTGGTGAATTGTTATGGAGAATGGGATGGCGGCACGAGTGATCTGGGGCGGGATGGAAAGCGGGAGGTGGTGCTGACGAGCGGACTGAAGTCCGCGCTCCAACGACTGAATCCAGATCTACCTTCGGAGGCGATTGAGGGAGCAGTGGAGGAGATTTGCCGGGATCGCACTGCCCTCAGTCTCGTGGAAGCGAATCGAGAAATCGATAAGCTGCTCAAGCAGGGCGTGAAGGTTTCTTTTTCCGATCCAGAGCACGGCGGGCAGCGGGTGGAGATGGTTCGGGTGGTCGATTGGGATGTGCCTGAGAACAATGATTTTTTGCTGGGCTCGCAGTTCTGGGTGGCGGGTGAGTTGTATCTGAAGCGGCCAGATCTGGTGGGCTTCGTCAACGGCCTGCCGCTCGTATTGATCGAGCTGAAGAAGCCGGGCGTGAACGTGCGCGAGGGCTACGACAAGAACCTATGCGACTACAAGGAGTCGATCCCACAGTTGTTTCATTACAATGCCTTGCTGATTGTCTCGAATGGCGTGCAGAGCAAGCTCGGCAGCCTGACGGCGAAGTGGGAGCATTTCGGCGATTGGAAGAAGGCGGCGAGCGAGGAGGACGTGGCGGGCATTTCTTTGGAGACGCTGCTGCGCGGGACTTGCGAGAAAGGGCGCTTGCTGGATCTGGTCGAAAATTTTTCCCGCTTTTCTGAATCGAAAGGGGCGGTCAGCAAACTGGTGGCCAGGAACCATCAGTTTCTCGGAGTAAACCGCGCTGTGGAAGCACTGAAAGTATGCACCGATGGACGGATCGGGGTTTTCTGGCACACGCAGGGATCGGGGAAAAGTTACTCGATGGTGTTCTTTGCGGAGAAGGTGTTCCGCAAGCTCAAGGGGAACTGGACCTTTGTGGTGATCACCGACCGCAAGGAGTTGGACACGCAGATTTACCGCACCTTTTCCACCTGCGGCGCAGCGACGGAACTGTGCCAAGCGAAGAGTACGGAGGATCTGCGGGACCTATTGCGGGCGGATCACCGCTATGTATTCACGCTGATCCACAAGTTCCGCACGGAGCCGGGGACGCTGCACCCGGTGCTGTCGGAGCGGGATGACATCATCGTGCTGACGGACGAGGCGCACCGCAGCCAATACGACACGCTGGCGATGAACCTGCGCACGGCATTGCCGAAAGCGAAGTTCGTGGCTTTTACCGGCACGCCGTTGATCGCGGGGGAAGAGCGCACGCGTGAGGTGTTCGGCGAATATGTCAGCATCTACAACTTCCAGCAATCGGTCGAGGATGGTGCCACGGTGCCCTTGTATTATGAAAATCGCACGCCGGAATTGCAGATCGCCAATCCCGCGCTCAACGAGGAAATTTATCAAACCATCGACGATGCCGGACTGGATGACGACCAAGAAGAGAAACTGCGCAAAGTCTTAGGGCAGCGCTATCATCTGATCACCCGCGATGATCGATTGGAGGTGGTGGCAAAAGACATCGTGCATCATTTCCTCAATCGAGGCTATCAGGGCAAAGCGATGGTGGTTTCCATCGACAAGCTGACGACCATCAAAATGTATGAAAAAGTCCGCAGCGAGTGGGAAGCGGAAAAAGCAAGAGTGCTGAAGGCATTGGAAACTCTCTCGGTGACTCATCCTGATCATGAAAGGCTAAGAGCCCGATTGAAAAACCTGCAAGAGACGGACATGGCGGTGGTAGTATCGCCGGGGCAAAATGAAATTTCCGAGATGAAGGATAAGGGCTTCGACATCTTGCCGCACCGCGAGCGGATGGTGAAAGAGGATCTAGAGGAGAAGTTCAAGAATCCAAAAGATGAATTTCGCCTAGTCTTCGTCTGCGCGATGTGGCTCACGGGCTTCGATGCGCCGAGCTGCTCCACGCTCTATCTGGACAAGCCGATGCGCGGCCACACGCTGATGCAAACCATCGCCCGCGCCAACCGCGTATATGGCGACAAGGTGAACGGCCTGATTGTGGATTACGCCAATGTATTCCAAGAGTTGGAAAATGCCTTGGCCATCTACGGCACAGGCAGCGGCGGCGGCGAGATGCCAGTGAAGGATAAAACGGAGCTAGTGGAGGCACTAAAAATCGCGCTGGAGCAAGTGTCCGAGTTCTGCCGTAAACAAAATGTGGATCTGGATGCGATTCCGACTTCGACCAACAAGCTTTTCATTCCGGCGGTGAATCAATTGCTGCGGACAGATGAAGTGAGGGATTCCTTCCTCGGCCAAGCAAATGATGTGGCAAGGCTCTACAAAGCGGTGATGCCCGATCCCGTAATACCTTTGCTCGCGCCAAGAGCGCAGCTCATCGCAGAGCTAGCGAAAGCTGTGCGTGCGCAGAAAGTTCCGGTCAATATCACTGAGGTGATGAGTGCAATCTCTGAGGTGCTCGATGATGCAATCGTCGCAGTACCATTCATTCAACCGGGTGCGCCAGCGAAAACGATTGATCTGAGTATGATCGACTTTGAGGTGTTGGCGAAGAAGTTTGAGCGCAGTAAGACAAAGAACATCGAGGCGCAGCAACTGCGGGCCTTGATCGAACGCAAGCTGGACAACCTGATCCGCCTGAACGCCAGCCGCTTCGATTTCCTCGACCGCTTCCAGAAAATGATCGAGGACTACAATAATGGTGCGCTCAGCATCGAGCAGTTGTTTGCCGAACTCGTGACATTTACCCAAGAATTGAATGAAGAAGAGCAGCGGCACTTGCGGGAAAACATCAGCGAGGAAGAGTTGGCCGTCTTCGACATTCTCACACGCCCTGGTCCCGACCTCACTCCAATAGAAACCGAGGCCATCAAAAAAGTTTGCAAAGATCTATTGGCCAAACTGAAAACCGAAAAGCTCGTGCTGGCATGGCGTACCAAGCGAACGACACGCGCGGCAGTGCGAGTGGAGATTGAAAAAATGCTCGATTCTGGATTGCCCGAGAAATACACCACCGAGTTGTTTGAGCAGAAGTGCGGTGTTTTGTTCCAGCACGTGCTCGAAAAATACCCAGAGAGCGGTGAGAGTGTTTACTCGACCGCCGGGTGAGAACGTTCGATTTTGTGAGTATGGGATCACGCATAGAACGGGCATTGAAGGTATCTTAAAACTTGTGTAGGAAGAACGTATGCCGATGATTTGGAGCAAGGGGGAATGGGTTGAGGAAATGCTTTTTTGCCTTTCTTCTTCAGACCGTGGGTTGTTGCATGGCATGGGAGCTTTTGAAACGATGTTGGCGATTGATGGGGTGATCCAACATCGGGTAAAACATGTGCGGCGGCTCCAAGGTGCGATCGAACGCATGGGCTTGTGTGATGTTTCGGGCTATGATTTTTCGGAGATCGCGCGGGACTTGTGTGAAAAAAACTCCTGTGCGAGCGGTCGGGCTCGGCTGCGTTTGACGGTCACGGCGGGCGAGGGAACTCTCGCGCAGCAGGCACCTGGAGATGGGGCGATGGTCTGGATGACGGCGCAAGCACTCGCCGCCACGGCGCCTACATGCACGGTGGTGACTTTGCCGTGGACGCGCAATGAACGCAGTGCTTTGGCAGGGCTGAAGACCACTTCTTACGCGGAAAATCTCGTGGCTCTGCAATGGGCTCGGGCGCAGGGCGCGGACGAGGGCCTATTTTTCAATACTCGCGACGAACTCTGTGAAGCCTGCAACGCGAATGTTTTCGTGCGAATCGAGGGAGTGTGGCACACGCCTGCCTTAGCCTCTGGTTGTTTGCCCGGGGTGATGCGGGAGGTCATTCTTGAATCCGACCGAGTAATTCACGAGTCCATCATCACACGCGAGCAATTTGCTAGAGCGGAAGAAATGTTTCTCACCTCGGCGATACGCGGGGTGGTGCCCGTGTCTTCGTGTGATGGGAGAGAATGGTGATTTTCCCCAGCGTGACAAAATTTTCAGTAGTCAGGCGGGGGAATCTTGTTCATCATGTGCGCCCAATCAACTCAACTTATGGCAAGACCTGTGACTCTATTTACCGGGCAGTGGGCAGACATCCCACTTGCAGAACTTCTCCCACGTGTGAAACAAATGGGTTATGATGGCGTCGAACTCGCCTGTTGGGGCGATCATTTCGATGTGCAAGCCGCACTGAACGAACCGGGTTATGTGGAAGGGCGCTGGGAGCTTTTGAAAAAGCACGACCTCGCGTGCTACGCGATCTCCGCGCACTTGGTCGGTCAGGCTGTGTGCGATCTCATCGATGAACGGCACCAGTGCATCTTGCCTCCACACGTGTGGGGCGATGGCGAAGCCGAAGGCGTGCGTCAGCGCGCTGCTGCCGAGTTGGCCGATACCGGTCGCGCTTGCCGCAAGTTCCTCGACGCCGGAAAATCCTACATGGCAGGCAAACCTGCTGGTTCGGGTAAAGCCGTGGTCAATGGCTTCACTGGTTCGAGCATCTGGGGCGCGCTCTACGCATTCCCGCCGACGAATCAGGCCTACCTGCAAAAAGGCTATGACGATTTCGCCAATCGCTTCGGGCCTATCCTTGATGTGTTTGAAAAAGAGGATGTCTATTTCGCTCTGGAAGTTCACCCAACCGAAATTGCGTTCGATATCGTTTCGGCACAACGCGCACTCGATGCCGTGAAAAATCACAAGCGTTTCGGCTTCAACTACGATCCTTCGCACCTCGGGTATCAAGGCGTTGACTACGTGAAATTCATCCGCAATTTCTCCGCGCAAATCCATCACGCTCACATGAAGGACGTGTGGTGGGGTCATGGCGATGGCAGTGTTGGCGTGTTCGGTGGACACACGGATTTCTGCGATGCACGCCGTTTCTGGGACTTCCGCAGCGTGGGTCGTGGCGATATCCGATTTGAGGATGTGATCGTGGCCCTTAACGACATCGGCTACACCGGTCCGCTCAGCGTCGAGTGGGAAGACGGTCGCATGGATCGTTTCCACGGTGCGACTGAAAGCTGTGCCTATGTGCGCAAGCTCGATTTCCCCGTCAACCAAGTGGCATTCGATGCCGCGTTTGACAAATCCAACCAATAAACCTCACCAATCAACTTATTATGGCCATCAAAGTAGGAGTCATCGGCGCCGGCGGCATGTTGCAGTATCATGCGGCAGGCTTTCGTCAGGCAGGAGCAGAAATTGTCGCCGTCGCGGATGCCGCGCCCGGTGCCGCTGCGAAAGCGGCGGAGAAGTGGGGGATTCCGAACTCGTATGAGTCGGTCGATGCCATGCTCAAGGAGTGCAAAAAAATCGACGCGGTGAGCATCATCGTGCCGAACAAATTTCACAAGCCGCTCGCGATCCAATGCCTCAAAGCGGGCAAGCACGTCTTTTCCGAAAAGCCGCCCGCGTTGAATGCGAAGGAAGTGAAAGAGATCATCGCTGCTGCCAAGAAAGCACGCAAAAAAGTGCTCTTCAACTTCAATAACCGCGCACGCCCCGAGTCCCAAGCGATGATGAACTACATCAAGAATGGCGATGTCGGCACGATTAATTCCGCGCAAGCGAAATGGATCCGTCGCACTGGTATTCCGGGCTTCGGTGGATGGTTCACGACGAAAGATCTTTCTGGTGGCGGTCCCTTGATTGACTTGTTGCACATGGTCGATCTTGCGATGTATTTCATGGGTTATCCCGAGCCGAAACACGTTCTCGGTCAGACCTTTTCCGACTTCATTCAGGACAAGCAGTTCAAAGGCCCTTGGGGCATTCCCGACCGCGTCGGTGGCGTGACCGATGTCGAAAACGCCGCGCATGGATTTGTCACTTTCAAAACAGGTCAGGTGCTCAGTCTGCAAGTTTCGTGGGCGGAAATGATCAAGCGCGAGGAAGTTAGCGTCGTGTTCCAAGGCACCAAAGCCGGTGGCAAGGTCGAGCGTCTGTTCGGCATCGATGGCCTCGACGAAACCGCCATCGACACTTGCGAACTCTACGTGCAAGAAAACGGCAACAGCGTGAATCGCAGCATCGTCACGCCTGCTTGCGAAGACATGGGACGCAGCGCCAGTGCCGCGAATTTCATCCACGCCATCAATGGCAAAGAAGCACCGCTCAATACTCCCGAGCAAGCGCTGCGACTGATGCAAGTGATCGATGCCATCTACGCCTCCGCAAAGTCCGGCAAGCCAGTCACCGTGGCCTAATCGTGGCGGCGCTTCCCATGCGCCTAGCCAAATTTACGATATGAAGGGGCTTGGCGCTTGAAAAGTGCCAAGCCCATTTTTTAGCAGCAGGAGGGCGATGCTTCCTTACTGGTATCGCAGGCGGGTGCCGTTAGATCGGGATTGGGGAGCTGCGCTCCTAGGCCAAGTTTTGTCAGCAATGCGCGGTCTTTTTCCACGGCGGGATTTTTCGCGGTGAGTAGTTTATCGCCGTAGAAAATCGAATTCGCACCAGCATAGAAGCACAACGATTGAGCCTCTTCGCTGAGCATCGTGCGGCCGGCCGAGAGGCGGACTTTCGCTTTTGGCACGGCGATGCGAGTGACGGCGATCATGCGCACGAGATCGAGAGGATCGACTTGCGGATTTTCTGATAAAGGAGTGCCGGGCATGGGCATGAGCGCATTGATCGGAATCGATTCCGGTTGCGGATTGAACTCGGAAATGACTTCCAACATTTTCAGTCGATCCTCGATGGTTTCGCCGAGTCCGAGAATGCCTCCGCAACAGACCGACATACCGGCATCTTGGGCGTGGCGGATGGTGCGCAGGCGGTCTTCAAATGTGTGTGTGCTGACGATGTTCGGATAGTGCTCTGGTGAGGTATCGACGTTGTGATTGTAGGCGGTGACTCCGGCTTTTTTCAGAGCGGCAGCTTCTTCGGCACCGAGTTCACCGAGGGTGACGCAGACTTCCATGCCGAGCTTGGCGACATCGCCGACGATATCGAGGACTTGTTCGAAGCGTTGCGTGCCCATGCGCACACCGCGCCACGCGGCACCCATGCAGAACCGCGTCGAACCGGTGGCACGGGCTTGCAGCGCACGCTCCATCACGGCCTCTTTTGCCATGAGTCGTTCCACTTCGACACCGGAGTTGTAGCGGGCGGATTGCGCGCAATACGAGCAATCTTCCGAGCAGCCACCCGTTTTGATCGAGAGTAAGGTGCAAAGCTGCACTTCTTGGGTGGGCCAGTTTTCCTTATGTACGGCGCGTGAGCGATCGACGAGATCAAACAGAGGCAAGCGATAGAGTGCGGTGAGTTGGTCGTAAGTCATGAGAGAAGAGAATGAGTTCAGCGTGCCCAACCACCGGAGACGGCGGGGAACTTGCCTTGCGAAAGGGAGCGGTAGTCGGTCTTGCCACGCGCTCCTTCGAGGGGAACGCCGAGTTTGGCCTTCCAATAGGCGGACATGCTTTCACCGGTATGGCAGCCCCATGATTTGCAATAGGCATTGCGAGCAAAGATCGAAGAATTGATGCGCCCGAGCTCGGTCTCATGGAGCCATTGCGTTGAGGTGGCAATGATCTCCGTGCCGTAGTCGAGGCAGAAACAGTGTTTGTTCGAGTGACCAAAAAAGTCAAAGGTCTGGACGCTGCCGCGCTTGCGTGAATTGAGTGCGCGAATGAGATCGCTACCGCTATTGATCCAGATCAGTGTTGCACGGCGCTTGCTCGCTTGGCCATTGATCATGCCGATGTAATTTTGTCCGTCCTCGCGACCACGCATTTCATATCCGGGGCGATAGACGATCCAAACAATGGAGGCACTGCCTCCGTAAACTTTGCGGATTTCATCCATACGCATAGTGCCGCCGCGAATAAAATTCGCCCACCATTTGTCGTGTTGATCTTCAGGAACGCGATAGTTTTCCCAGCGCTTAAGAGATGGCCCGCCTGAGACAATGACGTGCTCGGCTTGGCAGAGGGTTTGTAAAATCAAGCACAGCAGCGCTAGGAGGGTACGATGTTTCATCACAGGGGAAGTATTAGCGGAGTTGCTGACGACATACCAGCGAAAAACTAGCGTCACCGAAGCATTGCAATTTTCTGAATCGATGCCATCAAGGGCGGATGAAAAAACGGATCGGGGTGATCGGAGTGACAGGCTTTGTCGGCCGCTATGTGGCGGCGGCCTTGCAGGCGCGTGGCGATGAGGTAGTGGGCTTTAGCCGCAGTGGCGGTGGTAACGTAACGGGAGTGGTCGAGTGGCGAAGTTCGGGACCGTGGGATTTTACCGGTATTGATGGATTGATCAATCTCGCGGGCGAGCGGGTGGATCAGCGCTGGACAGCGGAAAATCGAATCAAGTTCGAGCAAAGTCGGGTCGGGATGACTAAGGGAATTGTTGCCGCGATTCAGGAAATGCCCATCCACGAGCGACCACCGGTGTGGGTGAATGCTTCGGCGGTGGGGTTTTATGGTGATAGACAGGACGAAGTTCTGGATGAGACGTCGGCACCGGGAAGTGGCTACTTGGCGCAGTTGTGCGTCGATTGGGAAGCCGCGACGGAGGGCGTTTCGGCTTTAGGGGTACGCTGCGTGATGGTGCGCATTGGCATGGTGATAGGTCGGGGCGGGATGGCGTGGGATCGTTTACGACGCGTATTTCTGTTAGGCGCTGGCGCAAGGTTGGGCTCGGGAGATCAATGGATGCCGTGGATTCACATTGATGACCTCGTGGCGGGGATGTTGTTCTCTTTGGATAAACAAACGATCACAGGCGTGGTGAATGGAGTAGCTCCAGCGCCGGAGACGAATCGTGATTTTACGAAAAAATTGGCGAAGGCCTTGCATAGGCCCGCACCTTGGGTGGCACCGGCTTTTGTGCTGCGCACGATCTTTGGCGAGTTTGGTGATTTTCTGTTAGGTGGACAGCGCGTGATGCCCAGGGTTTGGCAGCAGGCGGGCTTTGTGTTTTCCTATCCGACGCTCGAGCAGGCGCTGGAAGAGCTTTGCCAGAAATAGTGGATTGCAGGGGAGGGGAATCGGCGTTTTACTGGGTTTGTGGAAGTAATCTCGATTCATGGTGCACGGCAGCACAACTTGCGAAATGTTTCGTTAGAGATACCGAAGGGGAAACTGGTCGTGATCACGGGACCGAGTGGCTGTGGCAAATCATCGCTGGCATTTCACACACTGTATGCCGAAGGGCAAAGGCGATATGTGGAATCGCTCTCGGCCTATGCGCGGCAGTTCATGGAGCAACTCGAAAAGCCGGATGTCGATCGCATCGATGGGCTTTGTCCGGCCATCGCCATCGAGCAACGCAGTGGTGGTCTGAATCCGCGCTCGACAGTTGCCACGGCCACTGAAATATACGACTACTTACGAGTGCTCTGGGCGGCAGTTGGAGTGCCACACGATCCCGTCACGGGACAACGCCTCGTGCGCATGAGTGCCGCCGATATTGTCGCGCATCTTCTTTCGTTAGTGGAAGGCACGAAGGTAATCTTGCTGGCACCGATTGAAAAAAGTGCCATCGGCGATCCCTCGACTTTGTGGGCTGATTTGCGACGGCAGGGTTTTGTGCGGATTCGATTGAATGGCGAGTTGATGGAACTGGATGAAATTGCCACTCCCGATGCGATTCGAACGTTAGAGATTGTGGTGGATCGTTTGGTCATCCGCGCGGGTGTCGAAGCACGCATGGCGGACAGCGTGGAGGCTTGTTTGCGGCTCTGCGGCAATGAATCGAAAGCACTCCTGCAAGCGCCCGAGCACGATGCTTGGGAGGAGCTATCCTTTCAAACGAGCTATCGCAATCCAGAGACGGGATTCGTGATCGGAGAACTCTCGCCGAAACATTTTTCCTACAACTCGCATCTCGGTGCTTGTGAGGCGTGTGAAGGAATAGGCACCGAGATGTTTTGTGACCCTGCGTTGATGATTGGGGACTCTAACAAATCTGCTCTCGCTGGTGCCGTGACTGGATGGTGGAAACCGAAAGGACCGCGTGAGGCGCAATTTTTTCGCGAGGCGAAAGCCTTGTTGAGTTCCCGACAAATCGTGCTCGAAACACCATGGGCGGAGCTGCCCGATGAGATAAGAAAAATTTTGTTAGAGGGTGGCGAGATCGACACCGGATGGAAAGTGGGCCTTGAAAAACGCAAGCAACTCAAACCAATCGAGGGCCTGTGTCCGGAAGCCGAGCGCAAGGTGAAAGAAGTGAAGTCCGAGGCGGCACGCCGTCGATTGATGCGCGTGATGGCGCATCGACCTTGTCGTGTTTGCGGTGGTGCGCGATTGAAGGCATCGATTCGTGCCGTGAAATTGTGTGGGTCAGGGGACAAGTGGTTGGGCGTTCAGGAATTTTGCGCGCTACCTGTCGATGAAGCCCGCGTGTGGCTCGATGGTATGAAAGACGATGCCGAAAAAAAATCGGTGGTGCAACGAGTGGTGGCGGACATTTCTGAACGACTCGGTTTCTTGCTCGATGTAGGACTTGGCTATCTCGCGCTCAATCGCAGCAGCGGCACGCTGTCTGGCGGCGAGGCTCAGCGCATCCGTTTGGCCTCGCAGTTGGGCTGTGGATTGTCGGGCGTCTTGTATGTGTTAGATGAGCCAAGCATCGGCCTACATCCTCGTGATACGCATCGCTTGATTCAGACGCTGCTGCGTCTGCGCGATATCGGCAATACCGTGGTCGTTGTGGAGCACGATGAAGCAGTGATCCGCGCGGCGGACTGGTTGATCGAAATGGGACCTGGTGCTGGTCGGGCAGGCGGCGAGGTGCTCGGTGCGGGTCCGCTGAAGAGTCTGCGCGACTTGCCGACTGTGCAGTGGTTGCAGGAAAAGCGCCGATGGCCCGTGGTGCAGAGCGTTTCTCCTGAGTCGCCGCACTTGGTATTTCGCGAAGTGAGCGAGCGCAACTTACGCCACATCGATGTGCGAATTCCGTTAGGGAAAATTATCGGGCTCACAGGCCCCAGCGGCAGTGGGAAATCGACTCTTGCTGAAGATGTGATCGCACGTTCCTTGGCGCGGCATTTTTCTCGCAGTGGCGAAACACCGGGCGCACACGCAGGCATGGAAGGTGCGGCTTGGTTGAGCAAGGTCATTCTGCTCGATCAAAGTGCCATCGGCAAAAGCCCGCGCTCGAATCCAGCCACTTACACCGGCCTCTTCGATCTTATCCGCGACTTGTTTGCAAAGTTACCCCTATCACGTCAACGCGGCTACCAAGCGAGTCGATTCAGTTTTAACGTACGTGGCGGTCGATGTGAGCGTTGCGAAGGTGCCGGACGCATCAAAATCGAAATGCATTTCCTGCCCGATGGTTGGGTGACGTGCAGTGGATGTCAGGGCAAACGTTTTAATCGTGAAACATTAGAGGTTCTCTACAAAGGTCGCAGCATTGCCGATATGTTAGAGTGCAGTGTCGATCAAGCGGCCGAGCTTTTCCGCGTCGTGCCGAAACTCCACCGATTGTTAGAAATTTTGCGTGATCTCGGACTCGGTTATCTGCCACTCGGACAAGCGGCCAATACTCTCTCTGGTGGTGAGGCACAGCGACTCAAGCTCGCGGTGGAACTCGCCCGACCGGCATCCGCGCAGACGTTTTATCTTTTCGATGAACCCACCACCGGCCTGCACTTCGGCGATGTGCAGAAACTCTTCCACGCTTTTCAGCGCTTGCGCGACGCAGGACACACGGTATTAGTCGTCGAGCACAACCTCGAAGTCATCGCCGCTTGTGATTGGCTCATCGATCTCGGTCCCGGCGGCGGCCAGCATGGCGGGGCGATTGTCGCCGAGGGTTCGCCCTCCGAAGTGGCTAAAGTAAAAGAATCCGCGACCGGTGAGGCATTGCGGCAATGGCTGAAAGGCATGTGAAAAATACAAACAAAATCGCTCATGGACACCGCTACCCCAATGAATACGAATGACCCTATGAGTGCTGCCGTGAGTTTATCACCCTCTGCTACTGCTTGGCGCGATTGGCTGTCTGCCAATGGCCCGCGCCTTTTATTATTCGCCAAAAATCAGACTCGCAACGCGCAGGATGCCGAAGACGTGTTGCAAGATGCTTTGGTGAAACTTGTCGAAAAACTCAATACATCGTCCTTCGATGGTGGTCAGGAAATGTGGATGGCCTACCTCTACACCACCATCCGCCGCTTATCGATCGACCTCGGTCGCAAGGATGATCGCCGTCGCCGTCGCGAGGATTATGTCTCGGATGAAATTGAATGCGATGCCGCCCAGAAGTTCGATCCTTGGTTCGAGTCGGAAGCATCCGATGAAGAGACACGCTCGCAATTGGAGATTGGACTTAAAGATTTACCGTCAAAATTTTCTGAAGTCATCGTCCTCAAAATTTGGGGCGACAAGACATTCGCCGAAATCGGTGACATGCTCAACATTTCCCAAAACACAGCTGCCTCACGTTACCGCTATGGCCTTGAGATTCTGAAGCGCAAGCTGATTGAATCAAAGTGCAAAGGCGATCTCTCTATCTAACATTATTCGATCTACTACACACTCTATGGAACTCAATCGCAAAGAACTGGAATTATTGCTCCGCTCACTGAAACCTACCGGGCTCAGTGAACAAACACTTGATCGCCTTGAACAGGCCGTGATGGGCGATGATGTCCTCGATTCATCGTTGCTGGCTTTGGAATCGCAATTAGGATCACTCACACCGCGTCCTTTGTCTGTGCAAACGATGGACAAACTTATGCTGACCGTGCGTGACGTTCCTTTTGCCCTTGACCGCAAAGTCTTGCTATTCCCAGGTGCTCGCAAGGAAGAAGAAAACACCAAGCGAAACGGTAGTGCGGCTCGTCGCATTCTTGCCGTAGCAGCTTGTGCCGCATTTGGGGGGCTTGCCGCCATGTGGACGCCTGTGAAGCCCGCGTCGGATTCGATTGCCGTTGCTCCTGTCCAAAGTATTTTACCAGTGACATCCGCCGATTCTTTGAATGATGGCATTGTCGCCACAAGTTTTGGAACAGGCATCGAGCGCGCAGCGGATGAAGGAGTCATCTGGACGCAAGATCATAAACCAAAACGAGTGTTGCGTTTTCGATACCAAGATCGCGTTCTTGTTCGCGACAAGGATGGCGTTGATCGAATGCTGTTCATTCCTCGCGAGGAACTTTTTGTTGTTCCGGAAAAAGTCGATTGACTTTGCTCCGTTCTTGAACCCATTTTCTCACATCAAAATAGTCATCTATTTCTATGAAAGCATCTACTTTTACTCTACTCGCTGCGGGATTGATCTCGTCAAAACTCCTGGCTCTGGAGGCACCGCAGAAAATAGAGCCGCTCGCGCCCAATCAGGCACCCAAAGTGGAAGAGGCGGCACCTGCTGCCGTGGATATTGCTCCGGCCAATGAAGCCAATGATGAATTGAAGAAGCCTGTCGAAGTGATGCCCCAAGCGGAGAATCTGAAAGCGTATCTGGGTGTTGGTCTCGACCCTGTTCCCGCCGCTTTGGCCAATCACCTTGGTCTAGAGGCTGGCACCTGCGCCATGGTTCGTGTGCTTGACCCCAACGGTCCTGCTGCGGGAGTTGGTTTGCAAGAATCGGATATTATTACAGGTCTGGATGGGGATAAAGTCAAATGCCATGATTGTTTGAGTAAATTGATGGACAAACATCAGGCGGGAGACGAAGTGAAACTTTCCTTCATCCATCGTGGTGAGAAGCAGGAAAAATTAGTGAAGCTGGGCGCTCGTCCTGCGGAAGGCATTGCCGGCATCGATGATGCGCAGGATGAAGATGTCGCGATGCCCGATGAAGTCATCAAAGGCTTACCAAAAGAATTGCGCGACGCGATCGAGAAAAATTTTAGAGCGCTTGGCATCGATGATGCCATCGCAGGTGCGGACGTGCGGGGTATGCCGCTCGATGCCAAGGGACATCCAGAACTGCAAAAGCAAGTGGAAAAAATGATGAAGCGCATGCAATTGCAAATTCAGCCGGGAGCCCCTGGTGAGCCTGGAATTCAAGTCCTGCCCGCAGATCCTGGTGCGCCCATGATGATGAAAAGCACTCTTAAGATGATGGATAACGAGGGCAACATTGAAATCACCCGCGATGGCGAATCTTGCGAAGCAAAAGTGTTCGATCAGCAAGGTCAATTGTTATGGTCAGGTCCGTATGTCACCCCGCAAGACAAAGCTGCGATACCGCCACCGATTCGCGAACGTCTTGATGCACTGAACGTGGACACAAACGGCAAAGGGATTCAGCTACGCATGCTTCCCAAGCGTTAATTCCATCTTCGTTCCTTTGTGGGCTGGCGAAACTATGGTTTGCCGATGCTGACATCACGTGCGTTACTATTTCGTGTGCACGGCCTATGAAATTGGTAAAAAAGGCACTCGTTTGCCGAAGCGGGTGATGGTTCAGACGGCGGAAAAACTCCTGCAACTCAAGGAAACACGTATTGTTCGACCTACTTTGATTGCGCCGGTGATCATGCCAAGTGGGGAACTGCGCGACATGAGTTGGGGATTTCGAAGGAAATTCAAAGGCGCGAAGGGCATGATCTCGCGGACGATTGTCAATTCGCGAGAAGATAAGTTGAACTCTCCGATGTGGCGGCAATCTTTCCGTGAGCGCAGGTGCTTGATTCCGGCCCTAGCTTTTTATGAATGGGTGGAAGGCGCTGGCGGAAAAGCAACTCCCTTGCGTTTTACTCGCGAGGATGACGGTTGGCTAATGATTGCCGGGATTTGGGAAGAAGGGGAAAACGGACCGTGTTTTTCGATGCTTACCACCGAACCAACTGATCAAATACGGACCGTGCATGATCGGATGCCTGCGGTGCTGACAGAGAGCCAGATCGATGCGTATCTCGATGGAGAACTCGAGACATTTGGTCCATCTTCCGAAAAGTTACTGTATGCAGCAGCGGCTAATTTTCTGAAGCCAGTAACGCCACCAGCGGTGGATGACCAAGGCTTGCTGTTTTAAAAAACTTTGTGGTATAAAATGGCTGAGAGGGTGGAATTGTTCCGCCTGCGCGAAACTATGCCAGAATGCGCTGCGCGATTTTTTCAAACTTCGCTACAAGCGAAGGTCGCGTTCAATCCCATAGTCCTGTGGGCAGGATTCTTGTCCCACCCTAAAACGCCAACACCCCAACCCATATGAACTGGGCTGGGGTGTTGGCGGAGAGGGTGGGATTCGAACCCACGGAACCTTTCGGCTCTCCAGTTTTCAAGACTGGCGCAATCGACCACTCTACCACCTCTCCAGATGCTGTTGTTGCGAAGGGATAGGTAGAGACTTTTTTTCTTTTGAGCAAGCAAAACTGTGGGACACAACCATTTTTCCCTCGACCAGGGTGCGCGGCTTTGGTGCATTGACGACATGCAGCCATTGGTGAGTGAAGAAGCTTATCGTTTTACACCGCCGCGCGATAGCCGTTTTTGGCCATGGATCATTGGGTTGGGGATGAGACGTAGGTTGCGTAGTTACTGGGGAATCGAATCGATCGAAGTTTGCTTTGGAGAGCGAATTCGTGAATCGATGGCGGCGGGGCATGGAATTATGATTGCTCCGAATCATTGTCGTCCCTGCGATCCACTGTTACTTTCTGCCCTGACTCAAAAAATGGGTAGGCCGCCCTATATCATGGCAAGTGCTCATTTGTTCCGCTCGCGATGGATGGCCTGGCTGCTTCCGCGAGTGGGAGCTTTCAGTATGAACCGTGAAGGCATGGACCGTGAGTCTTTAAAGGCGGCTACGGGGATACTTACGGAAGCGAAACGTCCGCTGGTAGTTTTTCCTGAAGGCGTGATCACCCGCACGAATGATCGCGTGATCCATTTGCAGGAAGGGATTTCTTTTCTCGCGCGCAGTGCTGCGAAAGCTCGTGCATCGACGGGAGGGAAGGTGGTGATTCATCCATTAGCGATTCGCTATCGCTTCGCTGGCGATTGGCAGGCATCGGTGCTTCCCGTGGTCGCGTCTCTGGAGCAGCGCTTTGGATGGAAGGCAGCGAATGCAACTTTGTTAGAGCGGGTATCACGCTTGGGCTATGGATTGTTAGGTCTGAAAGAGGTGGAATATTTCGGGGTCGTGCAAGAAGGAACTGTGGAGCAAAGACTCAGCCGTTTCATGGATCGTGTGCTTACGCCGATGGAGCAACTATATTTGGCAGGTCGCAGTGAGGAAAGTGTGGTGATGCGGGTGAAGAACTTACGCAAGGCATTGCTGCCAGCTTTGGTGGCGGGGGAACTCGAACAAGACGAACGTGAGATGCGTTGGAAAATGTTGTTTGATTTGGAAGTAGCGCAAATGGCCTATCATTTTCCGCCGGACTACATTGTTCAAAATCCTACACCTGAGCGAATCATTGAAACTGTAGAACGCTATGAAGAGGCCTTGGGCACACGCACGCCGACCATTCATCGTCCGATGCATGTAACTCTTACTGTTGGCGAAGCGATTGTAGTCGACGGGAGACGAGAGCGAGGAGTCGAAGATCCGCTGATGGGGGTGCTGCGCACACAGTTGCAAAAAATGTTAGCCTAACCAAATTGCTCGCATTTTTGCGATGCGACTCGGTTTCTCAATATTTAGGCAGATGTTGGTCAATCATTGCTGCAGATCTAGGGTAGTTCCTGGAATTACTCGCTTGGGTCACTTTTTTGGCTCAGATAATCATTGATCTTGCTTGGTTTTTAGTGGCTGATGAAAAAAATCAAAAAAAAATAGTAAAATGCTTGACGTGGGCGCCACTTTTGCTATCTTACGCGTGTCGCAATGCGACTAAAAGGCGGTCCGATCACTTCGCTCTAGGTTTTGGGTTTTTCCTAGGTATTTTGATCGGACCGCTTCATTTTTGCCAGGGTCCTTGAATGACGTCGATACGGGTTAGCCAAGGGCATATACAGATGGAGCCAGCAAATGCAAACATACGCTTGTTTTGTAAAAGTTGCTTGTCTTCGGAACCTCAAGTCATTAGGTTGCGTCTGCCGCTGGTTTCGCTATGAATCCGAAGGTTTTACCAACTCTTTTTTTATAAGGCCGTGGGATTTTGGGATGCGTTCAAACGATGGAAATTGGCTCAGCAGGGTCTTTCCTCGGGAAAAAAACGTCGGGTCTATGATGCTGACGAACGCATTGGGGCATTGCTGGGAAATGCCCGCTGGGTCTATTGGCTGTTATGTTTCTCGTTTGTGACTTATTTGACAGCGCTGGTGATGCAGCACCCACACACAGGGAAATGGGCCACACAGAATTGGCAAAGTGCTCTTAGCGCGATGGTTTTGGGCGTCACTGCCTTGATCATGCTGCACTTGAATCATCGCGATTTGACGCGCAAGAATGGAGTCATGGTGTTGCTTTTAGGCGGAGTTCTATTGCAACTGACAGTGGTATTTTTGATTTCTCACTGGGTCGACATCTATCACTTACGCAGTGAATACAAGTTGTTGCTGATTCCGTTTGGCTTAGTGCCGATGGTGCACGCGGTGCTTCTTGGTAGGCGAGTGGGCACTTTCAGTGCTGTATTCATAAGCATTGCAGGGAGTTTGTTGATTCCGACCGAAGAGGTGGTGCTCTATCTGTTGATGAGTCTCGCCTGTGGAATTACGGTGGTTCTCTTGACCAGTCGCGTGCGGAAACGGTTGCAGTTGCTGCGAGCAGGGATTTACGCGGGCGGGCTCTCCTTGGTGTTTGCGGTGATTTTTGGCGATGTGTTGTTAGGTGCCGAGCGCTTACTTTCAGACGGAACTTTGTTTGGAGTAGCTTTTGGCGTTGGTTTCATCACGGCTTTGATCGTGAGCGGGCTATTGCCGTTACTGGAAGGCGCGTTTTCCCTGACCACGAACATCAGCTGGCTTGAACTCTGCGATTTGAATCATCCCTTGCTCAAGAAAATGCAGCTCGATGCGCCGGGCACTTTTCATCATAGTTTAGTCGTCGCATCGTTGGCTGAATCAGCGGCGGAGTCAATCGGTGCAAACGCGGCACTGTGCCGTGCTTGTGCGTATTTTCACGATGTAGGAAAGCTCAAGAAGCCTGAGTATTTCATAGAGAACCAAGCCGATGGCATGGAGAACCCACACGATGCATTGACGCCCACCATGAGTGCCTTGGTCATCATCGCGCACGTCAAAGATGGCGTCGACATGGCGCTGAAGCATAAGCTCAATCCGCGTATCATTGATGCCATTCTCGAACATCATGGCGACTCGATGGTTTATTATTTCTATCGCAAATGCCAAGAACTGAAAGCGTTAGAACAGGACAAGGTTGGCAAAGGTTTGGAAAACATCGAAGACCTGCCGCAGGTGGACGATAAGAATTTCCGTTATCCTGGGCCGAGACCACGATCAAAAGAGACCGGCATCTTGAGTTTGGCAGATGCGATCGAGAGTGCCTCGCGCTCTCTCAAAAAACCAAATCCTATCAAAATCCGTGGGCTCGTGGATGATATTGTGCGGTCGCGTTGGATCGATGGGCAACTTGATGATTGCACTCTGACATTGCGTGAGTTGACGAAGGTGCGCGATAGTTTCGCCAACACCCTACGCAGTATGATGCACAGCCGTATTAGTTACACCAAGACCGAAGAGATCGCTGATCGCAAAAGCAATGGTGGGAAATCGGCAGTAGAGAAAAAAGAGGAGGAGGCATCAACGAGTGAGCCATGAAAGACGAGGTATTTGTCGAGTTGATCGATCATCAAAACGAATTGGTCTTGCCCTGTACTTGGATTGCTGAGTTGCAGCGAGCGTCCTGTCGCGTGTGGTCACGACTTCCTCAGTATGCGTGCCAGGATCATCATTTGGCAGAGATCGAGTCGCTTGAGATTGCTTTTGTCAGCGCTGCGGAATCGGATCGAATTCATCGGGCATTTATGGACATCGCGGGTGCAACCGATGTGATCACTTTTTTGCATGGCGAGTTGATTATTTGTCCGGCCATCGCAGATGCGCAGGCGAGTGACCATGGTGAGCCGGTCTTGCGCGAAATACTGCGCTACATCATCCACGGGATGCTTCATTTGGCTGGTCATCTTGATGATCAGGAAAGCCAAAGGATCGTGATGGAGAGAGCTCAGGAGTCACTGGTGGCGCAACTCTGGTCGGACGCTGATTTTGCCGTGTTTTCCGCCGAAAATGCAAATTTCACCGCAAAATAAAAAAACTTTGCAGAAAAATCACTTTTTTTTCATTTCATGCTTGCCAGAGTTTCAATCTCTGGTATCAACGCCGCCCCGCATCGCTTCACCAATTCTGTCGCATGCGATTAAACGCGAATCTACGCAAACATCATGGCCCGCATTTTCGGTATAGAAATTCCTAATGAGAAGCGCATCGAAGCTTCTCTTCCGTTCATTTATGGCATCGGTCGCCCGACAGCCACGAAGATCCTTGAGCAAGCCGGGATTGATCCCGACATCCGCACGGGGCAGCTTTCCGAGGAGCAACTCGTGAAAATCGCGCAAGCGATCCAGAGCAATGGCATCGCCATCGAAGGTGACCTTCGTCGTGAGCGTCAAGTCTCGCTGAAACGTCTTACGTCCATCAACTGCTACCGCGGCATCCGTCACAAGCGTGGCTTGCCAGTTCGTGGTCAGCGCACCCGCACCAATGCCCGCACCCGCAAAGGTAAGAAGAAGACCGTGGGCGTTAAGAAATAATTAGATCTCCATTACTATGTCTGAGGAAAACAACACGATTGAACCACAAGTGGCCGCTCCCGTAGAAGCGCCAGCCGCAACCGCAGAAGTGGTGGCTCCGAAAAAAGATGAGCGCCGCGATATTTTTGCGGAAATCGCCGGTGGCGAAGAGGCAGTGATCAAAATTCACAAGGCCAAAGGCTCGAAAAACATCAGCAAAGGCATTGTGCACGTCACATCGACCTTTAACAACACTCTCGTTTCAGTGACGGACGCCTTGGGCAATGCGCTCGGTTGGTCCAGCGCTGGTAAAATGGGTTTCAAAGGCTCACGTAAGAGCACCGCATACGCCGCTCAGGTGGTGTGCCAGGACGCTTGTCGTCAAGCCATGGGTCACGGTCTCCGTGAAGCTGAAGTGCGCGTTAAGGGTCCCGGTTCTGGTCGTGAGTCCGCTGTGCGTGCCGTGCAAACCATCGGTATCGAAATCATTTCCATCGACGATGTCACTCCCGTTCCACACAACGGTTGCCGTCCGAAAAAAGCTCGTCGCGTCTAATATTTACTTTTACTCATAAGATCATGGCACGTTATACAGGTCCCCGCACAAGAATCAGCCGCCGCTTCGGTGTGCCTTTGTTTGGTTCCAACAAATCGTTGGAGCGCCGCAATTTCCCACCCGGTCAGCACGGCATCCGTGCAGGTCGTAAGAAGAAGAGTGAATACTCGGTGGCTCTCGGCGAAAAACAAAAACTCCGTTTCCAATACGGCGTTCTTGAAAAACAATTCCGTGGCTACTACGAAGAGGCTGCACGCCGTCGTGGTATCACCGGTGAAATCATTCTGCAATTGCTGGAACTCCGTCTCGACAATGTTTGCTACCGTCTCGGTTTCGGCAACAGCCGTCAGGCTGCCCGTCAGTTGGTCAATCACGGCCACGTGCTCGTCAACGGTCACGTGGTGGACATTGCTAGCTACGAGTGCAAAGCAGGGGACGTGATTAAACTCTCCGCTAAGCCTTCTTCGCAGCAAATCGGTCTGCGCATGCTCGACCTCACCCAAGCCGTGCCTTTGGTTGATTGGTTGACTCTTGATCGCACCGCCCTTGAAGGCAGTGTATCCCGCGTGCCAGAGCGTTCGGATGTGGATCCAATGGTCAACGAGCAGTTGATCGTGGAGCTTTACTCCCGCTAATCGTTATTTCACAACGAACAAACAACCTCGCCACCTCCGGGTCGCGGGGTTTTTTGTTGATTGGGGAGAGCCGCCGTCTCGGCGACTTGGGCTCGAAGGTGGAGAAGCGGCATTTTTAACCACTGAAACACTGAGGCCCACTGAATGCACTGATTTTGGAAAGGCTTTTCTTGATGTTGCTTGAGGGCTTGGAGGCCAGAGGCCTCCGCCACGATTTTGAATCAGGGCTTGAGCTCTAGTTTTACGCGGAGGTGTTCTTCTTTGTCCTTGGGGGCGATGGCGACAAATGTTTTCCCTGGGACTACGACTTGGTAACGCATGCCCTGTGAAACACGGATGGTCAGAAAATGATTGAGATCGGCGGTGGCAGTGGGTGTCGTTCCTTTGGCGATGAGCACGTCCTGCTGCCGCACTTCGATCTCTATGGCTTTTCTCGTGCTTTTGCCATCGTCCCCGAGTTGCCAAGCATCAATGCGTAGTTCGCACTCTCCTGGTTTAGCGAGGTCTTTACTGCCGAGATCGATGTAGCGTTGGGTCACATCGATGCCTGGCACGCTGGTGTCCTTCATGTTCCAAACCATAGGGAAATGATGGGTTGATTTTTTCCATGATGTGCTAAAAATGCCATGGGCCACTGACTCCGGAATACCCCGTGCTGCGTAGCCGATCAACCATCCGTGATCGAGACCTTTTTTGTCGGGGTTGTATTCTGTGAACATCCATTTCTGGTGCTCGGGAAGCCATACCTCGTTCCAAGTGTGATTGCCTTCGATGGTCGTCCACATCGCCGTGCCAGCGATGCGACAGGGGATGCAAACGGAGCGCAGAGCATCGGCTAGCAAAATCGACAGGCCCGTGCACGAGGCCATTTTCAATTGTATTGATTCAAACGGCCCTTGATTCGGCGCGCGTCGTTTGGGGTTGTACTTGACGCCTAGCTCACCCTCGATTGCGGCGTTGATGCGCTCCAGTGCTTGCGCGGCCGTTGTGGCATCGCCGGCGATTTTTTTGAAGCGTTGGAAAAATTCGACACGCCAGTTGTCGCGTGATTCATCGAGCACAGCATAAGGGAGGACATCGTTGAAAAAAATCTCCTCGGGAATATCTTTGCCCCATGGCATTTCATTGCGTGCTTGGTAGGCTAACCTAACATTTTCTAACAAAAATTCCGCCTTGAGGGTGGTCGCATCTTTGGCCGGCATGTGTGTGAGCAAAAACTCCATGCCCTTGCGTTGTTCTTCTGGACACAGATCCCAAGCCTTTTTGAGTTCGACGATGTGCTTGCCTTCGCGTTCGAAGGGGGCAGCGCAGAGCAAAGGACTGATCAATACTGATAGCAATAACAACAGTTGGCGCATGCACGATATTTGCCAGAACAGGCCGAGCGTGGCGATGTTAAAATTCTACGATTTCCGTGTTACGAGCTAGGATTTACAGGGAATTACTAGAGTCGGGCAAACGGCTTTGCGTACTAATCCTTCGGCGACACTCCCGATGAGCAAGGCGGCTACTGCCCCATGTCCGTGGGTACCCAAAACCACCAAATCGGCGCTCGTTTTTTGCACATACTCAATGATTGCATGCAAGGGAGAGCCAATCATCAGTTCTGCACGAACATCGCTCAGTTGTTCTTGGGCGACCGCAACGGCATGATTGAGTTTTGCTTCGGCACGTTTTTGACTTTCCTGTTGGAAGATCTGAATGGCAGGAAATTCTTCCGGTGTCATGCCATACGCGGTGTAGCTGGGCTCTGGTTCGAGAACATGCACGATATGCAAGGTCGCTTGTTGCGATTTTGCCAAGGCAATGGCGGAACCGAGAACTGCTTCCGAAGCATCGGAAAAATCGAGAGCTGTGATAATCGTTTTCATACGTTGGCACTCTGACTGAATCTCTCGCACTTGGCAAGCTCGCGCGAATTGGTGCGTTGCATTTGCAAAAATGCGGGTCATACAACGGCGTTTCGTCATCGCTAATTTATTATGCGATGTTAGTATGGTGTCGGAATGGAAAAGGAACAGGAAACTCTTGGACAGTGGAAGTGGTTGTTAGCTTCGGCATTATTGTGCGGATTGTTTCTTATCATCGCAATCTTCATGGAGCGCAGTGCGTCGCTTGCGATGCATGCGACAGTGATTTATTTGTTAGCGTATGCGGCTGGTGGCTGGGATGCGCTGATTGATACTTGGGAAAAAATTCGACAGGGGAAACTCGATATTCATTTTTTGATGCTCGCAGTAGCCGCCGGTGCGGGGTTCATTGGTGCTTGGTGGGAAGGTTCCGTGTTGTTATTTTTATTCTCTCTGAGCGGTGCATTAGAAGCGATGGCCATGGCACGCACGGAAAGAGAAATCCGTTCGCTTTTTCGCGATTCTCCGAAAGTGGCGATGGTCGTAATGCCTGGTGGTGAAGTGTTCGAGACGGCGGTGGATGTTTTGCAAGTCGGTCAAATCGTGCGCATTTTGCCAGGCTCGCAGTATCCCGTGGATGGCCGGGTGGTGAGTGGCCAATCGTCTGCGGATGAGTCGATGCTAACAGGCGAGGCATTGCCTGTGGACAAAGGAATGGGCGATACGGTTTTTGGTGGCACGATCAATAACTGGGGCGCGGTGGATGCTTCTGTATTGCGTCCCCCTGCCGAAAGTGCGCACGCAAAAATCATTCGTTTGATCCGCGATGCTCAGGCGAGTAAGGCTCCCTCGCAACGTTTCACCGATCGCTTTGGTACACCCTACACGATAGGAATTTTGCTGCTGAGCGCGGCGGCTTTTGCTTGGTGGCATTGGGGTGCTGGATTACCTGCGTGGAGCGCTGCCGATGGCACGACGACCGCTCTTTATCGTGCTATGACCTTGCTTGTGGTTAGTTCGCCTTGTGCCTTGGTGATATCGATTCCCAGTGCCATTCTGGCGGGGATCGCGGCGGCAGCCAAGCGCGGGATTTTATTTCGCGGTGGCATTGCGTTAGAAAATCTTGCTACCATTAATCGCTTGGCCGTGGATAAAACGGGAACATTAACCGAGGGAGAGTTTCAAATCGTCGCGATCGAAACCATTCAACCTGGAAAGGAGAATGCCTTGCATGGATTGGCGGCATCTCTGTCCCAGCAGTCCACGCATCCGCTGTCACGTGCCATTGCACTGGCGTGGCATAAGAAAGAGGGCACGGCAGCGGTGATGCCCACAGATTTGGAATCGATCGCAGGCAAAGGAGTGATCGGTAAGGTCGATGGCCAAACGGTCACTCAAGGGCGTCGCAGTTTATTTTCGGATGGTGCCTGGATGTCGCACTTTGCGGATCCTTTGCCCGGCTTGACGGAGGTATTGGTGCAGAGTGAAACGATACAGGGGCGGATCTTGCTGCGTGATGCGCCACGTTTGGAAAGCAAACCGTTAATCAAAAAGTTGCAAGAAATGGGGATACACGTTGTGATGTTGACGGGGGATAGACCTGAATCGGCGCAGTTGTTGGCAAAGGAATTAGGCCTGGAGGAAATGCGTGCCAGCATGACTCCGGAGGGCAAGGTTGCCGCAATTCAGGAATGGAAAAATCAAGGAGAAGTCGTGGCGATGGTGGGCGATGGGGTGAACGACGCGCCGTCGCTCGCAGTGGCGGACGTTTCTATCGGCATGGGATTGCGTGGATCTGATGCGGTGTTAGAGCAAGCCGATGTGATTTTATTGAACGATCAGTTGGAAAAAGTGCTGATTGCGTTTTCACTCAGCAAAAAATGCCGACGCATTATTCGTCAGAATGTCGTCATTTCTCTCGGCGTGTTACTATTGTTAGCCTTAGGCTCGATCGGTTTTCAAATTCCCTTGCCCCTCGGGGTGCTCGGACATGAGGGGTCGACCGTAATAGTGGTGCTAAACTCCCTGCGTTTATTGTTCAAGTGAGGGAAAAATAGAAAACCTTACTTCCGAGACAGAAAACCGATTTTTGTCATAGGAGTTGAGTCGCGCAGAGGATTCTTCTTGTGGAGATTAAAGGGATCGATTAGTATCGCTGAAGAATCATGAAATACGAAATATTACCTTTAGCCTTCCTTTCTGGAGTCGTGCTTTTGCTTTGCCAGTGCCAAGACGTCGCGCATCAGGCGGATCGTGAAAAGTTTCATGCGGCTGATACAAATGGCGATGGTAAATTGAGCTTAGAAGAATGTCATCAATTTGAATTGTTACGGGTTTTCAAACTCATCGATTACGACCAAAACGGTGTGATTTCACTACAAGAAGCCAAGGACATCGCACCTGAATTCACGCGTTCAAAATTCGACGCCTATGATCGCAATCGCGATGGCATGGTGACGTTTGCCGAGTATTATCCTGTGCAAAAGGCAAAAGGTTATGTCAAAAAACGCTTTGAATTGGCAGACACCGACAAGGATGGGTTCATCACTATGAAAGAAGCCGATGCGCGAGTGCAGTTTTTACAAGTGCAAGCAGGCGGGGAAATGTAATTGTCGCTGAGCCAGTCATGATATCGGTAACGGATGGGCTCGCTGTGCCGGGATTGGTCGAGGAAATGCAGCACGCATTTTCGACTGACGGACTGTTGGCTCGTTCGAATGATTTTGAGTATCGTCCGCAGCAGCAGCAACTGGCAGTAGCCGTGGCGGAGGCCTTGTTAGGGCGTCATTCGCTGCTTGCGGAAGCGGGCACAGGAGTGGGCAAATCTCTTGCTTACTTGCTGCCAGCGGCGCGCTATGCGTTAGAGACGGGGCGTAAGGCGGTGATTTCCACCCATACGATCAATCTGCAGGAGCAGTTGATTCGCAAAGACATTCCGATTGTGCGTAAAATCTTGCGCGATGAGTTTCCGGCGGTGCTACTGAAGGGACGTGGCAACTACCTTTGCCCTGTGCGGCTGCGTCGTGCGATCGAGCAAACGGCGGATCTTTTTACCAGCTCTGAGGATGAGGAACTGCGGGCGATTGCACGTTGGGCGGAGGCGACGCGCGATGGCACGTTGAGTGATTTGGATTTCACGCCATCACAAAAAATCTGGTCGCAAGTTTGCAGTGACCCGCATATTTGTACCGCGCGCATGTGCGGTCCACGCGGGAATTGTTTTTTTCAGGAAGCGCGGAAGGCGGCGGCTGATGCGAAAATGGTGGTGGTGAATCATACTTTGTTTTTCGCGTTGCTAGGCTCGGCGGATGACATGGCCACGGGCGATGCGGGGGCGATGGAAGGATTTCTGTTTCCTAACGATTTCACCGTGCTGGATGAAGCGCATACTGTCGAGCATGTGGCTGCCACGCAATTAGGGCTGCGGTTGAGTCAGGCTGGATTGAAATTTGATTTGATGCGTTTGTATCATCCACGCACGAAAAAAGGCTTACTGAAAAGCTACCGTAAGGCATCGGCGATGAAAGCCGTGGAGGCCTTGCTAGACCAAGCGGATCATTTTTTTAATCAAGTCGGCGAGACGGTGCGTTTTGGCGAATACTCGAAAGAATTTCGCGTGCGTCGTCCTGGTTTGGTAGAGAATTCTCTGGCCAGTCCGTTGCGTGAATTGTGGAGCGAGATCGAAGATTTAGCGGCTGATGTGGAAGGGGAATCGAGTAAAGCGGAACTGCTCGATGCCGCGCGTAAGCTGCGCGAAGTTCATGGTACGGTGCAGGTGTTTCTCGATCAGCAACAAGAAGGAAATGTGTACTGGGTCGAGAGAGGAGGTCGCGATGAAGTGCAGTTTTCGTTGCATGCGGCACCTGTGAATGTTGCCGAAGTATTGCGGCGCTTGCTTTTTGCGCCCGAAAAAAGCTGCATTATGACCAGTGCCACACTGGGTGTTGGGGATCCGAGCTTGCAATGGTTCAAGGGACGAGTCGGCGCGGAGCAAGTGCGAAGCATGACGATTGGCAGTCCATTCGATTACCGCAATCAGATGGAAGTGAAAATTTTTCGCGATATGCCTGAGCCGTCCGATGCGAAATACAGCAAGGCCCTGGCGCAGGCGATCCGCATGTCGGTCGAGGTGAGCGAGGGGCGAGCGTTTGTTTTGTTTACGAGCTATCGTGCGATGCGCGATGCGGCTGCGCAACTTGAGGCGTTCTTTCGCAAAAAGGGATGGCAGTTGATCGTGCAAGGCGCGAGCATGACCCGGCATCGCATGATTGAAGAGTTTCGCAAAGACGTGCACAGCGTATTGTTCGGCACCGATAGTTTTTGGACCGGAGTCGATGTCCCCGGAGAGGCGCTCTCCAATGTGATTGTGACGCGCTTGCCATTTGCTGTGCCAGATCATCCGCTCACGCAATCACGCATCGAAGCGATCGAAGCGGCTGGCGGCAATGCATTCATGGAATACAGCGTACCCGAGGCGATTTTAAAATTGCGGCAAGGGGTGGGGCGGTTAATCCGCACGGCAAAAGATCGCGGATACGTCCACATTCTCGACAACCGTATTCTCACGAAACGTTATGGGAAAAATTTCCTGCAAGCGCTTCCTGATGCGCCCGTGGAAGAAATATTTTTGGAACCGCGCTGAGCAATGGTGTTTTTCGTTAGAGAAAATTTATCGCCATTGGTTCATCAAATACGATAGAAAGAGCACTTGGGGCACCGACAGGATGGGCAAAATCAAGGCGCAAATCCAGCGCCCCGTGGTGCTTTTTAGCGACATGATTTCTGTATAGTCGGTGGCGGCACCAGCCATCAAAAAGGTAAACGCGTTACCTGGTGCATTGGCGCTGCGCAGTAGTTCTGCCGCGAGTGGTGCTGAGCCTTCACTGCATACTTCTAGTATCGTGGTGGTGAGCAAAGTCAGTGCTAGTCCCCACAACGTAGGACCGAAGTGCTGGTGCAATAAATGGGGTGGCAAAAAGGCTTTCACAGCGGCAGTGAGCACGAAGCCGAGGACGATCCACCGCAGCACCATACGAGAATCACGAAGACCTATATGAAACAACGATCGCAAATTGGGCAACGTGGGCCGCAGAGCAGGGAGCATGCTTTGCCAAGAGTGGCGGTAGGAAAATGTCGTGGGCAAAGTGATCGTATGAGGGTTACTTGGCAACCAACCGATGCGTGTCAGTTGTTCGACCGCGTATCCGGTGACGATTCCGATTGCGGCGGAAAGCAGCAGGAAACAGAGCATCCATTGCCATCCGATCAAGGCCGCTAGTAAAAGGGTGAGAGAAAACGAGTTCCACGGACTCGCGATCAAAAATGCGATGGTTTGCCCAAGGGATGCGCCGCGTTTGTAAAGTCCCATACCGACCATCAGGATCCCGTGATTGCATAAATCCAGAAATACACCCGCACCCGTAGCTCGCAAAATACCCCGCAGGGTGCCTGGCTTTCCGAGCAGTGCAGCGATCATTTCCTTGGGCGTGTGCGCGAGCACTGCCATCAGGGCGATCCCTAGCAGAATCGCCCACCACGATTGCTGGGCGAGACTGATGCATGTGGCAGAAAACGTTTCCAGCCACGGTGGTTGAGCAAAGGGTAGGATTGTCGCCATGACACCTGCCAGAAATAGGGTAAGTGAGATCCACAGAACGCCATCAAATCGACCTTTTGTATCGCCCCCGCAGCACGAAGCCTCGGCAGGAGCCGGTGACTTGCTGAAATCGGCATTCAATAAGTCGAAACTCGGCGCCTCAGGTTTGCGAGGAGAAGGTGGTTTTCCGCAGCAATCGGACATGCAAAAGGTTACCGCCGATTTTTGGGCGCGCGACTCTTATTTCTCCCCATCTCCCTACGAATATGATTGACGTGGTGCCCATGCGCCGCTAAAGGTTTCTTATGAAACGTATTCTCGCAATGGCTATCGTTTGTTTGCTCAGCTTCACTCCGGCGTTTGCTGGATTTACGGAGCGCAAGATGCAAAGCACGATGCGCTCTGCTGAAAAAAGCGGCAAACTGGTCGCATTCATTTTTTACGAGGACTTCCTCCAATACCGAGAGCCGCGCGATGTTGATGCCGCGAATGTTCGCAATAACGCAGCCAAAAAAGCCATTCCAAGGGCCGGCACTCTGGTGATTGAAATCAACAAGGGCGACAAGGAACTCGATAAACTGCCTGCATGCGTCACACGAGAGGGCAAAACACCACGGGTTGTCATCACGGATGCCAAGGGTGAAAAAGTGATCGTCGAATACCAAGGCGCACCGAATCGTGAGAAAGAGGAAGATATCGAGAAAAAAGTCGATGCCGCCCGCGCTCAAGTGACTGAGTAACCCTCTCTTCATTAATATTCAACCGTCCATTCAAACCATGAAACACACCATTGCAATCACCCTACTGTCGCTCATCAGCGTATCTTCGGCCCTAGCCGGATTTACCGAGCGTAAACTCGAAGCCGCTAAAAAGTCGGCTGCAGATACCGGCAAAAACATCGCCTTTGTCTTTTATCAAGACTACTGGGATCCTCGTTGCCCGAAGTGCGTTCAGCAAGTGAGCGCCAACAACAACTCCATCGAAAAAGCGATACCGAAGTCGGTAGTGAAAGTCGTGGAGATCGAAAAAGGTGATAAGGACATGGACAAACTCCCTGCTTCTGTTTCCGCTCAAGGTCCACTTCCACGCATCGTCGTGACCGATGCCGCCTGCGAAAAAGTGATTGCCGAGCAAAAAGGCGCACCGGATCGTGATGCTGCCAAAGCTTTCGAAGAGAAAGTCAAAGCGGCTGCTGGCAAATAATGCTGGCTCATCCCATGGCTTGCGCGATTAGAACTTCCAAACAAGGGGGATAATCGCGCTGGCCATAATCCATGTGATCACATTCATCGGTAGTCCGATGCGAACAAAGTCACTGAATTTATAGCCTCCAGGGCCATAGACCATCATGTGCGTCTGATATCCCATAGGGAGCATGAACGCGCAAGAGGCACCGATGCAAATACCGATAATGAAAGGCATGGCGCTTACCTCTAGCGACTTCGCCAGATTTACCACAATCGGCACCATCATCAGGGCTGTCGCATTGTTAGAGAGCACTTCCGTGAGCGCCAGTGTAAGTAAAATCACGGCTGAGAGAGCAAAATAGGGGAGTAATTCAGGCGAGGCGATTTCCTTGGCGACTTTCACAAATCCTAAAGCTAACCATTCCGCGGTGCCAGTCTCATCCATCGCCAAGCCCAGTGCCAGCATGCCATAGAGCATGAAAATGATAGGCCAATCAACCCCCGCATAGGCCTCGCGCATGGAAATAATGCGAATCCACAAAATGGCTAGTGCCCCGATCAACGAGGCGATGTGCATTTGCACGCCAGGGATCACAGTTACGCTTACGACAACTGCAAGCAATATGGCCCAGGTGAGAGTAGCTTTTGAGTAAAGTCTCGGAATCGACGACTCGACACTATCCGTGAGCACGAAGTTGTGACTGTCTTGCAGGCTTTTCAGGTTATTGCGCGGGGTCAGTACCAGCAGGGTATCACCATGGTCGAGTTCGGTATTCGCGAGGCGTTCGGTGATGTTTTTTCCATTGCGGTGAACAGCGAGAACGACGCAGTTGTAGCGTTGGCGGAAATCAGCAGCGGCCAGAGTGCGGTTGATGAGCTCCGACTCCTCGGTGATCACGAGTTCGGTAACGACGCCCTCGATTTTCGACAAGGTCTGGATACCCATATTTGGCAGCAGCTCATCCGCGGTTGCGGCTTTGTTGCGACGACCATGCACGCCGATCAAAAAGCGGTCATTGGCCTCGATGACAATTTGATTTACGGGCAGCATCATACGCTCGCCGTTGCGGCGCACTTCCATCATGTGAATGCCCGATTTGGGATTGAAAATCGGGCTATCGAGTAATCGTTGACCGATCAGAGGCGATTGTTTTTCCACCAGAATGTGAAACAGTGGTGATGTGCGCTGTTGATCATTGAGCATCCCGATCACGGAACTCCGATTCGGCAGCAGTTTTGGCCCAAAAATGACGAGGTAGGCGATGCCGACACATGCCAGCGGAACCCCGATCGCTGCTAACTCAAACATTTGGATTTTCTGCAATCCATAGTTTTGCAGCGCGCCACTGACTACGATGTTTGTGGAGGTTCCGATCAAGGTGCAGCAACCACCGAGGATTGATGCGTAGGAGAGGGGAATTAATAATTTGGAAGCGGGAATGTCCTTCGAACGCGCCAGCCCAAGAGCGACCGGTAGCATGATGGCTACGATGGCCGTATTGTTCATGAAAGCACTGAAAAATGCCGCAACACCGCAGAAAATGAGCAAAGTAGAGCGCAGTCCACCGCCCGCCATTTTCTGAATCAAACGCGAAATTTGGCGCACTCCGCCCGACTTTTCCAAAGCTGTGCCGATGATGAACAAAGCGCCGATGGTAAGCGGAGCCTCGTTGCGGAAGACGTCCAGCACCTTTTTGGAATCCACCAAGCCAAAAAGCACCGTGCAGCAGAGAATCGTCAGCGCAATGAGGTCTGATGGCGCCATCTCTTTCACAAATGCATACAAGGTTACTACAATGAGCAACAAAGTAATGATTATGGGGGTGGTTATTTCCATTGCGCGGCTATTCCTAACGGGCGCAATGAAAATGGCAAGCACAGATTGCGCCATCACCGCAGTGAGAGTATCCTAAATTGGGCAATAACGGCATAATGCCAAGCTCAATCAGGCGCAGTAAATCTTGCGGCTACGGGTGAGTGAGGCGAGCGATACACCCAATGCGAACAGCAATGTACTACTTGTTTCTGGAATCGCGACGATGTTATTGTCAAACGTCACCGCGCCATTCAGAGCTAGGGCCCGGCCTGTCAATGCGGCATTGGTGTTCAGCGTAATGGATTGTTGCGCTAGGATGGTGCCATCCAACTCGGAACCCGTGCCCAGTGTTGCCGAAGTTCCCACTTGCCAGAAGATGTTGCTTGCTTGTGCGCCGTTGATTAAGTTCACGCTGCTGCCTGACGCGGTGATGAGTGTCGACCCGATTTGAAAAATCCACACGGCGTTGGAATCGCCTCCACCGTCGAGGGTCACTACGCCAGTGATGCCAAGGGAACTAGGTGCTTGATAAACTCCCGGTACCAGGGTCAAGCTGCCGACATCATGGATGAGCGGGAAAAGCGTGTCCTCTTGCCGACCCTCAGCATCAGTGTAGGCAGTCAAGAGGTCGGTTTTTGCTTGTTGAGTTACGCTGTCTCCTGCGTGATTCACACCATCGATGACAGCGTTCTCCAATCCAGTAATGGTAGTAGTAGCGAAGGACCCGATATCACCGGTGATGAATGTCGAATTGACTGGAGCGGCAAATGTAATGCCTGAGCCAGCAAGTGCAGCAAAACTTGCGGCACTATTGAGGTTCACTGTCACTGCTGCATGAGAATGCTGCTGTGAGAGACTTAATGTAGCTGTTAGCGCGAGCGCTGCAGCAATACTTCTGGTGGTAGTTGCTCTGATGAGCGTGCAATTTTTTGTTTTCATATGTGTTTTTTTATTTGTACATTTAATACCATTAATAAATTTATTATTGGTATATCACATTATGAAATTGCTGTAATCATGTCTATGGGGTGTTCACCCCATATGGATTCACCGAACGCCACTTTTTTTGGCGGCATTGAAATTTGCTCAAACGAAGCTCTGAGGCTGATTGCAGACTTTTATTTGGTTAATTGCTTATCGTTAGCTGATAGGCTTAAATATGATCGTGGCAACATAAATTTCCATCACTCGGCGATGAGGAAGTCGAGAATCTTGGGGTATTCCTGAAAATGCTCTTCGCTGAATGCCCCTGGATGAAATTAAATCGCAGACCATGTGGGTTTTTTGATTTTCGCTCCAATTCTGCTATGGATGTTGCGGCGTTGGGGTTGCCTGTGCATGGTCACAGCAAAGGATTTTGTGATGGTCGCTGATGATTTTCAGCAATCAATTGTGGAACACGATTAAAGAAAAAGTAGCAGCCGGCATGTTAAGAAAATGCGGTGGGGATTTGCTTATTTTTCTGGGGAATTCGCTATGGCAATGACCTCGCTCAAATCCTTCTTGAGCTTTGCCTCCATCTTCGACATGTCATGATCGGGAAAGTGAAACACCTCAACTCGATCTTCATTCAGCTCGGTCGTGAACTCGCCATCATCGTCACTGGGCTTTCGTGTGATAGTGAAATGGCGATACACCGCTGAAATAATCTTCCCCTCCTTGAAATGACATTGCCACTGCCTTCCTTCGGCAAAATGCTCAACCATTGCATCGATCGCGACAATCTTCCCTGCCACAGAGGTGACTGCGATGTGACTCGCATTGCAAGCCTTCTCCCAATCCTTGTATACCGTTTTGGGCTTTTCTGCGAAGGCTACCGAGACGCTGGCGATGAGTGATAGTCCGATAAACAGCAGTATTTTCATGGGATTTAGAACGTC
>CAMDCV010000041.1 GCA_945890645.1 Akkermansia muciniphila | reverse complement strand
CGCACTCTGACTCTGATGGATCAGGCCAAACCAACACCCATCCCTAACTGGGCAGAACTCGCCAGCCGCAATGGTAAGTATGGCAGCAGCATTAAAAAGATGTTAGAGAATTCCCCTCCTCTGCAAAATACTTTTTATGCCTATTGCCTTCGCGCCGTCAAAGGCCCGTGGAAAGCCGGAGAACGGGAACGCTTTTTCTCTTGGATCGGCGAAGCAGCCAAACGCAGCGGTGGAAATTCTTACATTGGCTTCCTCAATGCCACTCGCAACGAGGCACTCGCCAATGGCACGGAAGCGGAACGCAAAACATATGGCAAAGATGCACAATTGAAAAATACCGACCACTTCGCCAATCTGCCACCCATCAAAGGACCCGGCCGTAATTGGACGGTCGAGGAAGTGGTAAAAATCGCCGCCTCGGGACTCACGGGTCGCAACATCGAAAACGGCAAGAAAATGTATCAAGCCTCGCTCTGTGCCGCCTGTCACGTCATCGGAACTGAAGGTGGAGCCGCGGGACCGCAATTGAATGCCTTAGGCGGACGGTTCTCCGTACGTGACATCGCCGAAGCCATCATCGATCCCGGTAAAGTGGTGTCCGATCAATATGCTTTCTCTACCATCGAAAAACATGACGGCTCGACGCTAGTTGGAAAAATTGTCGATGAAAAAGATGGCAAGCTCATCGTCGCCATGAACCCTTTCGACATGCAGCAGCACACCGAAATCGCCAAGGCCGACGTAAAAGCCACCAAAGCCTCCGCCACCTCGCCGATGCCGCCAGCCCTGATCAATCGCCTCAACGAGGAAGAACTCAAGGACCTTCTCGCATTCCTGTTAGGAAAATAATGAGTGGTTAAAAATTCCATCGACAAAAAATGCCGCTCTCCTCTGAGCGGCATTTTTTTAAACGTGGCGGAGGTGTCTCACCTCCCAGCCCCTCATGAATCACACTTCAAAAATCTGAGTAATCTGCGAAATCTGTGGTTTCCATGGGCTCAGAATGAGCATTCAACCCTAGCTCTCAACCTCTCCCGCAATATCTTCCCTAGATCACTGCGAGGAAACTCTGTCACCACTTGTATGCCATCGATACGCGCGTAACCCGCGCAAGTTTGATGATACACCTCCAATGCTGTCGACACCAAAGGCGCTTCTAGATTTTCATGCACCAACACCAAACGATGTTCTTTTCGCGGATCGGGAATGGCCAGCACTGCAAAAGAACCCACTGGGAGGCCCGCATCGCACAAAGCCGATTCGATCAGCGTGGGATTTACCAATTCACCCAGCACTTTGACCAAGGAATCCGCGCGATGCGTGAGACGCAGGCCATTGACGCCAATCACGCCACAATCCTGCGTCGCATACCAATCGCCGACTCGTGCCCGATACTTCCACTCGCCCTGTTCCAATTCCATTTCACCATGAAACAAAGCATCGCCACGAATTTCCAAACGATTCCCATCCCCGCTGCGCACCTCCCAACAAGAGAGAATCGGTAAGGGCTCAATCGCATAAGGCAACGCCAGTGCGGCCAAATTTTGTGTCGCAATCTGCGATCCCGCCTCAGTCATGCCATAACTCGACAACACCGGCCAACCGAGATCGCGCGCGCGTTGACCTAACGAATTTTCCAAACGTCCGCCACCCACCACAATCGCTTGCAAAGTATCCGGCGCACGAAGCCCTAACGAAATCAAATCATGCACCTGAGTCGGCACGAGGGAAAGATGCGTGACCGAATTTTCCTTCAGCCACGACAGGCACTCACCTGCGTTCCAACGTGAGGAGAATACCGAAAGCCCTGCTTGCGCCTGATACGATCGCGCGATCACACCCAATCCCCCCACATGCCACCAGGGCAAACACAGCCCCCACATGCTTCTTTCATCAACACACAGATGCGCATTCACCGCTTGTGCGGAAATCAACAAACTCTTCTTCGATAACACGATCCGACGCGGCACACCGGTTGAACCCGATGTGGAAAACACCAACGACGGACACGTTATACCATCGACCCATGTAACACACGCCGCTTCTAACTGAAACGACGATTCACTCTGCCAAAATTCTGGCACTACTAACGAATGCGCGTCCATGGAAGGTTTTCTAACAAATCATCAAAACCCATGCCTTTGCCACCCAGCTTCGGCCACTCCGGGCCCCACGGCCCCATGCGATCGAGAAAATTATCGCTAGCAAACAAATGATCCGTGCGCAAACCGCAGACCTGTTTTACACCCGCCTTCACCGCGCAGTAGGCTGCCCAGCATTGACCAACAGGATGATCCATCGCCGATGTCACCACCACCGATTCCGCACTCACTGTTGATGGCAACTCCTGCCACGCTGGCTTCCAAATTGATTGCCATTCCTTAGCAGCAGTCTCGTCGGATAATCCACGGTCGAGAGCTAATCGTAAACCCGTCTCTTGTTGCCATATTCTCCACGGCAATGCATCAAAGGCAAAAGGATCCTCAATCCAATCAATGCGCTCCCTGACTCGCTGCGGCAATATCGAGAACCACGATTGCATTTCTGCAAGAGTCGGAACTTCATTAAAATCCAATCGCAACGCAGAATCGGGATGATGATCCGACCAATGGACAAGATGTTCCATGCCATCGGCACCCACTTTGAGTTTTGCATGAGTGAACCCGAGCTCTGATAAATCCACCCCTATTGTATCTAAATCAGTAATCGTCGCATGGCTTCGCGGCACATCAACATTCCCCCACCACGAACGCGATTCAACACGTGCCGCCCCATCCATCTGAGCACAGAACAAAGCCCGATCCAGCAATGGCAGACTCCCCCCCTGTTCCAATGCTTGCCAATGATCTTCAAGTGAAGCGTGCCCAAACGTTACCCAAGGTTGCACACATCCGTAGCCACCTGCGTGCCGAATCAAAAAACCCTCCACACACGACTGCGCACTTTTACGGTTCAGCGCATGGCGCGATTCCATGCGATATTTCCAACCATAAATCGCGTCGCTCACGCGGCCAAGATACCACGCAAGCAACAGAGGTGAAGTGATTTATGAAAGCAGCGAAAAATTGACGCGGTTTGCTTTATACATCCAACTTCGTCCAAGCAGAGTTATTTTTCGATGACTTCACGGCGGCCTCAATGAATGCCATGCCAATGACGCCATCTTCAATCGATGGGAAATCGTAGCCAGCGATGGGTGCGGGGTTGCCCAGAATCGCATCAGCGATCGCTTCTCCCGCAGCGCGATAGATATTCGCGAAGGCCTCGATGAATCCTTCGGGGTGGCCGAAGGGCGTGCGGGTATTTTTCGCAGCCTCGGGGCCGTTGTAGCTGTTGCCCCGACGCCAAATCTGACGCGGTTGTTCGGCAAATTTCACGATTAATTCATTTGGATGCTCTTGGTGCCATTCGATCGATGCCTCTGTGCCGTAGATGCGGACGTTGAGATTATTTTCATCGCCCGTGGAAATTTGCGATGCATAAAGCACACCGCGTGCGCCGCCTTTGTATCGAAGCAACATGCTGCCATCGTCATCGAGCGGACGACCGGGAATGAAGGTATTCAACTCCGCAGCGACTTCTTCGAGCTCTAGCCCGCTAATGTAATGCGCGAGGTTTTCCGCGTGCGATCCGATATCGCCAATGCAATTCGACACACCCGAAACACTCGGGTCCATGCGCCAATTGGAAATCGCACCATCGGCCTGTTCTTTCAGCGCGGTGATCGCATAGCCCTGCGGGTATTCGGCGACCACTTTCAAAATACGCCCCAGTTTGCCAGCACGCACCATGGCACGAGCTTCCTTGACCATCGGGTAGCCAGTGTAGTTGTGAGTCAGTGCGAAGACCAATCCGCTATTCATGGCTACGTCGCGCAATTGCTTGCCCTCAGCGAGAGAAAACGCCAGCGGCTTCTCACAAACCACGTGAATCCCCGCTTCAAGAAATACCTTAGCAACTTTGTAGTGCATATCGTTGCGAGCAACGATACTAACGAAATCGATGCGATCACCCAGCGGCAATGCCGATTCCTTGGCTGCCATTTCCTCATAGCTGGTATAGACGCGCGCTGGATCGAGATACAAATCTTGACCGGAAAGTTTCGATTTCTCGGGATTCGAGGAAAAGCATCCGGCGACCAGTTCGATTTGGCCATCGAGATTCGCGGCCATGCGATGAACAGCACCGATGAACGCACCACGTCCGCCGCCGACCATTCCCATTCTGAGTTTTCGATTGAGTGACATAATAAAGAGATTGTGCGCTCAGAAAAACCACAGAACCGCGCCGCATGTCCAGCACTTTTCTCCATCAGGAAACCTGCTCTAACAGGTATTCCTGCCAAACCGGAACATCCGCCGCTGCCCAGTCGAGCGATGGCAAATCCTCCGCACGACACCAACGCAGCGCCGCATGTTCCAGAGCCTGTGGCTCTCCCGCAATGATGCGACAAACATACGGCAACAGACGCATGGGACCTCGGCCGTAGTTCCAGTCCACAGGGCTCATAGCGCGTTCGCATGAAACCTTAATGACTAGTTCCTCACGCAGTTCACGAATCAATGCTTCATCAGGCGATTCACCCTCTTCCACTTTGCCACCGGGGAATTCCCACAAGCCGCCGAGATGTCCGCCCGCAGCTCGTTGGCACGCTAGCACCGCGCCGTCCTGTCGGACTATGATAGCACATACAACATGAAGCATGTCACCATATTAAATAGTGGAAGCTGTTGGTCAATAGAGGAAGCTCATCTCACCAGATTCTCCATTCTGGATCAGATCGCTGTGGCAATTCAATTGGCTCGCTTTTTTTAATCGTTAGGCCAAATTACTTTTTTCATGAAAATGATTTTCATTCTACTCATCGGTCTTTTCGCGGCAAGCTGCGCTCATGATCCGAGTTGTGAACAAGCCTGCATAGCACTACGAGCCGTGAAACCTGATAAAGAAGGTTATCTGCCGCGTGACAAGATTCTACAGGCGGTGGGACTTAGCGATTCAGATTTCAATACGTTCGCGAGAACTTACTATGGTGGATATGCTCACCTCGATTGCGGATGCTTCTTTGAGTTCGCTGTTCGTGACCACCCGAGTCCGAGCACGATGACAAGAAAAACAATCGACGAAATCCTCAACAACCCCAATCGAATTGTGTCTGCCACGCCAGCACAACTGGAATCCGCTGTGATTGTCTGGAAGCATCAGGAAATCTGTCGCGTAGAGTCCGAGGCAAGAACTCGGAAGAAGACTTGGCTGAGCGCAAATAATGAAGTGTTTGCTAAATAAGCGTATTTGGTCGTTGTTCTAATAAATGACTGATACTGGCGGAGAATTCGAGGCGACTAGCTGATGCGTTTTTCTGCAATATTTCCGCTCATCGCGGCGTATTTTCCGAGATGCATTCCTTCTTTCGCACGATCCTGTATCTCGCCCTAAGCTGTGGAGTTTCGCTGGCTGAGGAGGCATTTCCTGCAAAGCTCATTAAGGCCGCCCGTTCACAAGTCGGTGTCACGACCAGCTACGATCCAGAATACGTCTCGCTTGCTTACCCGATGGGCGACATCCCACGCGAACGAGGGGTCTGCACGGATGTTGTGATCCGCGCCTTGCGCGAGTGCGGGCATGACTTGCAGGCACTGGTGCACCAAGATATGAAAAACAATTTTGCAGTTTATCCGAAAATTTGGGGACTCAAGGGCCCCGATAAAAACATCGACCACCGCCGTGTGCCGAATCTTATGACCTACTTCAAACGTCAGGGATTTTCTCAGCCTGCCGGGGAAGACAAAGCCCGTTTCCAACCCGGTGATTTGGTGACTTGCCTTGTGGCGGGAAAATTGCCGCACATCATGATCGTCAGCGATAAAAAAGGCTCGTCCGGACACTACATGGTGCTGCATAATATCGGCGCAGGTGCGAAGGAAGAAGACTGTCTATTTGACTACCCGCACACTGGGCATTATCGTTGGAAGTGATCGAAAAATTTTCACAACTGCGTAACAATTTTCCTCAATCATGATACGATCCACGCTCCTCATTCCCATTGGTTTAGGTATGACTTTCGCGGCACATGCGGAAGAACCTCTTTCGTTCAATCGCGATATCCGACCTATCCTCAGCGATAAATGCATCGGCTGCCACGGACCCGACGCCAAGCACCGCGAAGCAGGCCTGCGCCTCGACCTTGCGGAAGCGGCTTATGCGCCATTAACGGAAAGTCAAGGCTTCGCCATCGTGCCCGGAAAGCCCGAGCAAAGTCATGTGATGAAACGCATCGACTCCACCGATCCGGATTCCATTATGCCGCCGCCTACATCGCACAAGACAGTGACGAAGGCCGAGCGCGATTTGATTGAGCGCTGGATTCGCGAGGGAGCCGTTTATCAACCGCATTGGTCCTATACCCCGCTGCAACGTCCTGCCGTGCCGATAGTCAAGGGGGAGACAAACAATCCCATCGATGCCTTCATCCTGGCGCCCTTGGAAAAAAAGGGCATCGCCCCCACTCCGCGCGCCGCAGCAAATGATCTCGTGCGTCGTCTTACGCTAGACCTCACCGGTCTGCCACCATCGCCAGCCGATGTCGAAACTTTTGCTAAAAATCCTGCCCACTATGCAAGCAAAGTCGAACAATTGTTAGCCTCGCCGCATTTCGGTGAACGCATGTCCGTGCCATGGCTGGATACCGTGCGCTATGCCGACACCGTCGGATTTCATGGCGACCAAAACATGCGCGTGTTCGCTTATCGCGATTATGTGATCAATAGTTTCAACACTGATAAACCATTTGATGTGTTCACGCGTGAACAGATTGCGGGCGACCTAATGCCCAATGCCACAGAAGAACAACGCATTGCCTCCGCCTTCAATCGACTCAACCTCATGACTCGCGAAGGTGGAGCTCAGCCGAAAGAATACCTCGCGAAATATTCCGCCGACCGCGTGCGTGCCATTGGAACAGCTTTCCTTGGACAGACCACCGGATGTGCCGAATGCCACGATCACAAATACGATCCGATTTCCGCAAAAGATTTTTACTCGCTCGCTGCGTTTTTTGCCGATGTGCAGCAATGGGGCGTTTACTCTAACTACAATTACTCACCGAATCAGGACCTAAAAGGTTTCTCTAACGAATCCCCCTTTCCGCCTGAGATTGTCACGCAATCAAGCGCACTGTTTGATCGTATGAAACGCATCGAGGCCGACATTTTCACCGCACTGGAAAAAGTGCCAGTCGTTCCTGCAGCGCACGATGCATGGAAAGCGCAAATCACCGCATTTGCCACCTCGCATCCCGATGGTTGGCAGCCTCTTCCTGTCACCGCCGCCACCAGTAGTAAAAATACACCCATCGCTATCCAAAGTGATGGCTCCGCAACGGCATCCGGCGCCGTCGCCAAGGATGACAACATCACCTATGATCTCGGTAGCCCATTGATCAGCATCGGCAGCATCCGAATCGAAGCTATGCCCGATGCCGCGACCCAAGGCCACGTGGGTCGCTCCGCAGACGGACGTTTTTCACTCTCCCCCAGCTTGGAAATGATCGATGCCACCGGTAAAGCCACTCCCATCAAAGTCGCCTATGGCCAAGCCGATTTGAGCCGCCCTGCTGCCTATTCCAGTGGTTTTGAAACTACGATTCATTTTGGTGATACTTGGATGAGTGCTCCCGCTGTTCTGGAAACACCCGCTGATCTCACGAAACGCAAACAGACCGCTGTGCTTTGTCTCGAAACTCCCATCACACTGCCCGCCGGTAGCAAACTCGTATTACGTGTAAAATCCGAAGACATTGGACGTCTGCGTATTTCCGCTTCACCTGTTCTCAATCCCGTTCCCGGACAGCCAGCGTTTACCTCACGCTTCCTCAGCGCGTTCAGCACCAGCAAAGCCCCCTTCCATCTTTGCACCACACCTGTCGCGAAACTTCCCCCCGAATACCAAACTCTACTTACCGAAATGCGAAGCTGTCGTGCTGGTTGGACACGCACCGTGACCACCGTCTCCATGCCCGCCGAGAAAAAACTCATCACCCGTATCTTACCGCGTGGCAACTGGCAGGATGAAAGTGGTGAAGTCGTCAAGCCCGCCGTGCTTTCGTTTTTACCACAAGACTCACTGCCGAAAGATCGCGAACTTACCCGTCTCGATCTCGCCAACTGGATCACGGCAAAAGAAAATCCCCTCACCGCGCGCAACTATGTCAACCGCGTGTGGAAGCAATTTTTCGGCAAAGGAATCTCTAACGTACTCGACGACCTCGGCGGTCAAGGTGAGGCACCCACGCATCCGGAATTGTTAGATTGGCTGGCAAGTGAATTCCGAGAATCCGGTTGGAGCACGAAACACATCGTGCGTTTGATCGTCATGAGCAAAACCTATCAACAAGCCGCCGCTGTGCGCAAAGACCTCGTGGAAATCGATCCTGCTAACCGCCTGCTGGCACAACAAAGCGCCCGACGTCTTGATGCCGAGTTCATTCGCGACAACGCTCTCACCATCGCAGGATTGCTCGATACCACCTACATCGGAGGCCCACCTTCAAAGCCCTATCAACCGCCCGGTTACTATGCCGCGATCCAATTTCCCAACCGCGATTGGATTACCGATACTGGCCACAGTCGCATGCGCCGCGGCCTCTACACGCATTGGCAGCGCACCTTCATGCATCCGATGCTCGCGAACTTCGATGCACCCTCCCGCGAAGAATGTAGCGCCGACCGCATGCAAGCGAATACTCCCCAACAAGCACTAACATTGCTGAACGACCCTGTCTTTGTCGAAGCCGCCAATGCTCTTTCCCTGCGCGTGAAAGACGCCGGCTCCCTACAAGCATCGATCACCCAAGCCTTCACGCTGGCACTTGCCCGCAGCCCGCGCGATGAGGAAATGAAAGGCATGGTGGAATTTTATAACAAACAACTCGCCCTCTTCACTTCAGGCGAAAGCAAAGCCATCAATATGAGCAACGAACAAGCCGCGCTCTCGCAAACCTGTCGCGTCATCCTCAACCTTCACGAATCCATCACACGATATTGACACAAATTTAAAAACGTTATGATTGATCCTCTTTCCATCAACCGCCGTACTTTCCTCGAGCGTTCCTTCGCCGGTCTCGGTGGGGTTGCCTTCGCCTCTCTGATGCAACAAGCGCAGGGCAATCAAGCACCATGGCCTGGTCGTTACGATAACGCCTTGCACTTCGCACCTAAAGCTAAGCGTGTGATCCACCTCTGCATGGCCGGTGGTCCTTCGCAATTTGAATCGTTCGATTACAAACCGGAACTCAATAAACTCAACGGCAAAGACTTTCCCGAGAGCTTCACGAAAGGCCAGCAGCTTGCCCAGTTGCAGGGATCGAAACTGGTCGCTCGTGGTTCCTTTGCGAAATTCCAACAACACGGGCAATCGGGCATTTACGTTTCCGAACTTTTCCCCCATATGGCAAAAGTGATAGATAACTTTGCCGTCATCAACTCGATGACCACCGAGCAAATCAATCACGACCCCGCGCATGCCTTTTTTAACAGCGGCTCGATCGTCAAAGGGCGTCCCTCGATGGGTTCATGGATGCTCTATGGTCTCGGCGCAGAAACATCCGATCTTCCCGGTTACATCGTGCTCATGTCAGCGGGCGGTGGCGGCGCACAACCCGTGAGCTCCAAGCAATGGTCCTCGGGATTTCTCCCGGGCAAGTATCAAGGCGTGCAATTTCAATCCAACGGTGCCGCCGTGCACTATCTCGGCAATCCCGATGGCGTCTGTCAATCCACGCAGCGACAAGTCGTCGATGAAGTGAAACGCATGAACGGCCTACTCGCGGAAACTCGTTACGATAGCGAAATCGCTGCCCGCATTTCCCAATACGAAATGGCCTTCCGCATGCAATCCTCAGTGCCCGGACTTACCGAGCTGACTGCCGAACCAAAAAGTGTGCTCGATCTCTACGGCATCAAAGAACCGAACGAAAACAGCTTCGCCCGCAACTGTTTGCTCGCGCGACGTATGGTCGAGCGCGGTGTGCGCTTCGTGCAACTCTATCATCGCGCATGGGACCATCACGGCAACATCGAAAAAGATATGCCCGTCTCCGCACGCAACACTGACCAAGCCACCGCCGCTTTGTTGTTAGACTTACAACAACGCGGCATGCTCGAGGACACGCTCATCATCTGGGGTGGCGAGTTCGGTCGCACTCCCATGGGTCAAGGCACCGGCCGGGATCACCACATCAACGCCTTCAGTCTACTCATGGCGGGTGGCGGTATCAAAGGGGGTGTTGTCCACGGTAAAACCGACGAACTCGGCTACGGTGTCGTCGAAAACAAAGTCACCGTTCACGACCTGCATGCCACGATGCTCCACCAGCTCGGCATCAATGACGCGGCCTTCACCTACAAATTCCAAGGCCTCGATTTCAAACTCAGCGGCGTGGAACCAGCGAAAGTCGTGAAACAAATTTTGGCATAGTCATGCACTTGGCTGCGCTGCTTTGCTTCCAAGTAGCGTAAAAATCTATTCGGGAAAATGTGGAAAATTGGGTATATGCACCAACTTCACGCCATACGTCTCGGCGATCTCCGGAGCGTCGGATTGCTGATAGACATCACGGTAGTAAATTTCCTTGATGCCATACGCACACAAAGTTTGCATGCAAGCCGTGCAGGGCATGGTCGTAGTGGCGACGATTTTCGCTTCACCCCGTTTGAACAAACTGCAGAGATTCACCTCGGCGTGGAGCATGAATTTCTGCCGTTGTTCCCGGTCTTCCCAAAACCCCTCCGGCGCATCAAAGCCTGGCGCTAATCCATTGTATGCGGTGGCGATCACTCGATTGTCGTGATCGAGTGCCGCCGCGCCTACTTTGCGATACGGGTCTTCCGAGCGCAGGCTGGCCACATGAGCCAAAGCCATCGCGTATTGAGGGATCGATAAACGCTCCGAAGACATGAGAAAACGGATTAGCAGCCGCAACCGCCGCCGCCACTGCCGCCACTGCCGCCACTGCCGCCACTGCCGCCGCAGCAACCGCCACCGCCCTGGGCTTGGGCAAAATCATCTGCCGTTGGCACGCGACCGAGCTCGAGGGTAAGACCGACGTATTTTCCGATCGAACGCTGCAAGGTTTCGAGTTCGCGTTGCGCTTCGAGAAAATTGCGCGCTACGTCATTGGAAAGAAGAGCATCGCGTGCTTCTTCAAACTCCTTGATTTCACGACTGGAAAGCTCGATGCCGGAGTGTTGCTTGTGATGCAGTTCCTCGCCGCGCTCATTAACGCTCTGGTACTGCAAACGCGCAGCATCGTTTTCAAGGAATGCTTCCACGCGTTCGGTCAGCGAGAGAAAAGTAGCATCGCCCGCGATCGTAGCACAAAGTTCGCGGGTTTTGACCATGACAGCGGATTCTTCTGAAAGGAGTGACATGCGGCTTCTTTAGTCGCGAAACCGACCTTTGACAAGCGAATGCTACGAAAAAAATTGGAGCCTTTTACAACAAACCATCCCCAAAATCCACTCACATTTTGCATGGCGTCCTGCTGTTTTCCTGTTATCTTAGCTCCCACCCCATGTTTGAAGTTCGAGAACGCCCTGAAATGGTCGAGCGCGCGATGCTCGTAGGCATTTATTTTGATCCGCGCGAGGAAGAGGAAGCGGCAGCCCTCTTGGAGGAGTTGCATGAACTCGTTGACACACTCGGCATCAACATCGTCCACAGCGTCTTCTATCGCAGCCGCGAAATGCACAAGCAATACATTTGCGGCACGGGAAAAGCTCAGGAACTCGTCGATCTCGCCCATGCCTATGAGTGCGATGTGATCATTTTCGACAACGGGCTCGCCCCCTCGCAGCAGCGCTCTTGGGAAAAACTTGGTGACATCGCTGTGATCGACCGCGAAGAGGTGATTTTGGATATTTTCAACAAGCGCGCACACACCCGCGAGGCTCGCATCCAGGTCGATCTCGCGCGCATGCAGTATGCTTTGCCCCGCATGGCGCGGATGTGGGGACACCTTGACCGCGAAGGCGGTGGTGCCGGAGGTGGCAGCGGCGGTGGCGGTGGTGCCAACCGCGGCATGGGTGAGAAACAAATCGAAGTGGACCGTCGGCTCGCCTATACTCGCATCGACCGACTCAAACGCGAACTCGAAGACGTGCGGAGTCAACGGAAAACCCAGCGCAAGGAACGAGAAAAACTTGGCACCGCACACGCGGCGATCGTCGGCTACACGAACTCTGGCAAATCCACTCTGCTCAACAAACTCTCTGGCTCAGAAGTGTTAGCAAAGGACATGCTGTTTGCGACGCTCGACACCACCACGCGCCGCATCGAACTGCCCGATGGCCAACCGCTACTACTGACAGACACCGTCGGTTTCGTTCGCAATCTACCGCACCGCCTCGTCGAGGCCTTCAAAGCCACGCTGGAAGAAGCCGTGCTCGCAGATTTCCTGATTCACGTGCTCGATTGTTCGTCACCAGAGATTGATCGACTTTACGATACCACCCTCGAAGTGCTCGAAGAACTCGGAGCGGGAGAGAAAAAAATCATCACGATTCTGAACAAATCCGACCTCCTCGAAGACCCCGTCCAGCGGCTATTGTTAGAGAATCGCTACCCAGGTGCGATTTACACTTCGGCAGCGCAAGGGGAAAACCTCGATGCCCTGCTGCAGCTCTGCTGCGAGGCCCTGGCGGATCGCATTCGCAAGCAATCGTACCGCATCCCACAAGCACGTGGCGATGTGCTAAATCTTTTGCACCGCGATGCAAAAGTGCTCTCGACTTCTTACGAAGAGAATGATATTATAGTGGAGGCCGTTGTGCCAGAATCCATCGCAGGCAAACTGAGTGGATTCTCGATATCCCCCACCGCTCCCTCTGCCTTATGAAGTCACTCGTTTTCTCCCTTTTTGCTATTGTCGCTCTGACTTGTCAGCTACTCGCGCAAACGCCTGCGCCGAGCAGCCCTGACGCCATTTTGGTAAAACCGAACGTCCTTCGAGCGGTGCCATTGCTCGACCCCGAGTCGGTTCCGCTCGCGAAACCTCTCGAAAGTAACGATGCGCTTGCGGGTAAACCGGAAGGCGCTGATGCAGTGCGTTTGCAAATTTTTCTTGATCAATCCAACTTTGGTCCCGGTGTCATCGATGGCAAGCCCGGTCTTTTTACCGAACACGCAGTCATGTCATGGAATGAAGTCAACGGTCATCCCCTGACCGACTGGGTCACCGTTATGAACGCTGCGCGCGAAGCAGTCAAAGAGCCTCTCATCACCGCAACTGTGCCCGACATTATTACAAAGTGGGTGAATTCTAAACTCCCGAATGATCGCATCGCTCAGTCGAAAACAAAACGCCTCAGCTACCGCAGTGTCGCGGAATTGATGGCGGAACGCTACCATACCGATGTTGACTTCCTGATCGATACGAATGGTGCGCAAAAAGTCTATGGTCTCAAGGCTGGGAGTGAATTGATAGTGCCCAATGTGAGTCCCTTTGAAATAGAAAAAATCGCGGGCATCCAACACCCGCGCGATGAAGTCAAAGCGCAGCGCCACGTGGTTGTGGATACCAAGCGCAACCAAGTGCGCATTTTTGAAGCGGCACCCGTGGCGCTCGTCATTTCAGAGGATCCCGCAGAAGCTGCAGCCCCCCCCAAGCCTGTGGCCAATCGCTCACTGATCGCTTCATTTCCGATCACACCAGGCAAACCACAGTTCATTCACCGCGGCATGTGGGAAATGCGCACTTGCGTGGAATTTCCCTCGTGGCGCTACGATAAATTATTGTTAGAAACGGGCAAGCGCAGCAAAGATAAGTCGCGTGTTTATGATCTCCCGTCCGGGCCCAACAGCCCAGTGGGTGTGATTTGGTGCGGCCTCAGCAAGTCAGGCATCGGCCTCCACGGCACAGCCGATCCCGAAACCATCGGTCGAGCCCAATCCGCTGGTTGCATCCGTCTCGCGAACTGGGACGCCATACGCCTCCCCACCTTCGTGAGTCCCGGCTCTTCGGTGGAAATCCGTTAATTTGTCAGAGAAGCCCCACGGCAAGAGCGCAGCAGCTGTTCACTGTGCAAATTTCTCTCGCTAAATCCGCGCTTGGTTCCGTGGGCAATTGTGTTATAATCCTCGAAGAACTGTGGGTCTCAAAAAACTTAAATTTTTTCGCAATCTACGCACCACCATTTATGTGATGGTGTTGGCATTTGTTGTTCTTACGGCCGCCGCTTTGTATTATCTCAACGCCACTGGCATGCCGCCTTCGTGGCGATTAGCACTGGAGAAAGAGCTAGCAAAGCAAGGAGTAGAAGTCACCATTCGCAAGCTTCGATACATTCCCCTGCGTGGCATCGAGGCCACGGAAGTCGAAGTCTTTTCCGATGCCACGCGCACCCGACGCATGGCGCACCTCGAGCGTCTGGTGTTTGACCTCGATAAAACCAAAGCCATGCGCGGCATCATACGCCTCACTCACATCGATCTACTCAACGCAGACCTCGAGCTTCCACTGAATGCAGAGGACCCCAATAGCGAGTCTCTCAACATTACCAACTTGAATGGCAAGGTACTACTCTCAAAAAGCCGGAAGTTTGAAATCAAACAAGGTCGTGGTGTCATCGATGGCATTCACCTCACGGTTGATGCCGTGATTCTCGGATTTAGGCCCGTGCCCGGCTATAAAGATGAAGATGAAAACAGTGGCAAACACCGTCGATTGATGCGCGAATTTGTGAAGGAGATCAACCACTGGAATCTCGATCCATTGCAGCCACCCGAACTCACACTTAAGATTGAAGCCGATGCCACGAAATGGTCCGCATTAAAATGCCAGTTTGCCTTTTCCTGCAAGTCAGCGAGTCGCGATGAAATCCACCTGCAAGACCTTGTAGCGACAGGCAACGTGGTCAATGCCTTAGTGACAGTCAATCAACTCTCGGCTCACGACAAGAGAGGGCAAATTCAATTGTCGCTCGACTATGACCTCAACACTCGCACGGGCAACTTTGATGGCGTATCCACTCTCGATGTACCGCACTGGAGCTACCAATTGACGGGGAAACGCTTGTTGAATGATTTCTCTCTCGCTGAATCACCACGATTGCAGGCACGTGGTCAATTCGAATTCCCTCATGAACATCCCATGCGAATTAGCATGTATGGTCGTGTGGATAGCCGCAATGTGTTGTTCCGCGGTAGTCCGATCTCCTCCCTCAGTTGCGAATTTTCCATGCGTGATCAGGATTTCTTTTTGCGTAACATCCAGCTTAAGCACGATCAAGGTAAGATGCAGGGGCAGGTATTGCAAAAAAATCAACGGATGGAAGTGCGATTGAATGGCGTGATCCCGCTCACTATTGCTCGACCGTTCTATCGTGATTTACCCGTGGCCAGTGGGATCGAAAATTTCGAAGCGAAAGGTAAGCCTCTTATCCGTGCTTCGATCAATGCGAGTCTCAGCAAACATGACGCATACACTCTCGACACCTTGCACGTTAGCGACATCCATCTCGAGCATCCGGTCGGTACACTCGCGGGCAATCTCCAAGTAGTGGGAAATCAGATCCACTACGATCTCGAAAGCACATTTCCCCCAGACATGTGGCAACCGTTTTTCCCAAAGCAACCTTTAGAAATTATCCTCGCAGATTTTTCGGCCAATGCACAAAGCCGTTGTTATGTGAAATTGAAAGGTGGTCTTGATCGCACTGATCACACGGCATGGAATGTCATTGGCGAGGGCAAGGTTGAAAATATTAGCTATCGCAATGTGCCGGTACACTCATGTCGCACGGTTTTTACTCTCAGTCACAACACCTTCGACTTCAGTGAGATCGCGGTCGATTTTGACTACCGCAATTACGAACTGCAGACCGCCTACCAAGGTGGCACCCATGGTCCGGTACAAGCGCGGAGCGTCAACTATGATCATAGTAGTGGTCTTGTAAAAATCGATGGGCTTACTGGCAATGTGCACCCTGTGCCTTTGTTGCGTATGTTTGCCAAACCTCTTGCCGAGTCCCTTACCGAATACCGATTCCACGTGCCGCCCACCTTGAATGCTGATGGAATCATCGATGTCCGCAATGAAGGGCGCACAAACTTGAAAGTATCTCTGCAACAGGCGAAAGCATTGACTTGGAAATTTCTCGGCGAGCCCGTCACGTTTACAAATGTTTCAACGGACTTGCAAATTGACAGCCAGTATGTGCAACTCAATCGCCTTACCGCTGGGGTATTCGGAGGGAACTGTGCAGGGATCGTGCGCGTCCGCCATCAGGGCGAGAAACGCTTTGAAGTCGATATTCGCTGGAATCGACTCGCCTTAGGAAGCATCGCAGAAACTTATAAGTTTAACGAAAAAGGATACGGAACACTCACCGGTCGTATTGCATTAACGGGCATGGCTGACGTGACCCGCACACTCGACGGAGAGGGTCTCTGTTCGTTAGATAAGGGTGAACTATTTGCCGTGCCAATCTTCGGGCCACTTTCCCCTGTAGTATCCGGCGTATTGGGAGATCGACGTGCTGGCTTCGAGCGAGCGAAAGACGCATTTTGTAATTTCACCATTCGCAATGGTGTGGTCACTACGAACGATTTCATTACTCACACCAGCAATCTAAAATTCACCGGCAATGGCATTGTCGACTTGAATCAGAAAACCATCGACATGACTATACGCATGAATGCACGGGGATTGTTAGGCATCATCACGTTACCACTGCAACCATTCATCAAAGGCTTATTCCAATTCCAAGGCAAGGGGCCGATGGCGAAACCGAAATGGGAACATGTGATTTTCACCTCACCACCCGAGGGAGAAAAAGACGCACTACTTCGCAGCACTCCACTTAGAGCGGAAGTGGTGCCGGAAGGCTAAACCTCGCAATCAGCAAAGGCGAACCATGTCCTTAAGAAACTGCCCCCAAAGGTAGAATAATCCTTTGGTGCTGTAACAAAAGTAGCCATCGCCCGCAAACTCGATGATGCCATGATCAAGGTTATACTCGATCATTTCCTGCATCTCTTCTTCGATCATTTCTTCAAGGTGGTCGGGATCAGTGGTGGTTAGATCTGCCTCGCTGATCTTGCATTTCAATAAATGCTCTTGGTGATTCGCAAGGATTTGGCGAAAACAATTGCGTGTGCATGGCACGTGATTCCAACGGAATTTTTCTGGATACTTTAATGTGGGTGCAAAGGGATAATTTGTGGTGCGCAACACTTTACCATCAGCAGTGACTGAGGTGATCGACACAAACGAAAAAACCACGTCCGATTGCTCACACAGGCACAAACTCGCAACCGTCTTTCCGGAAGGATGCACAAACAAACGATAGTGCTGTTTCATGCCCGACCACTCCCAACCACAATCCGCGCTATGCTCGAACTGCTCCGCTTCCATCGTTTCCACCGTTTCCTGAGCATTCGGAAAAAACGACGGATTCGGTGCAGGGCGATGACGCAATCGATTATCCATCGGCAAACGCATGCGCTTCACCCGCGTCAGTAGTTCAAACCAAGGAAGGAAAAACCATGCCACCACACCTAAGACCCCACCCCACCAAGCGCCTACCAGAAAGTAACACGCCGCGTAGCTGGCCCCAAGAAATACCACGGCCCCCAATTTGCGAATGCAGGATCGTCGCGCCGTGCGCAAGGCGATCGCAATCAACAGGATTCCAATGACAATAAGGATGGACCGCATAGGGGTGGATTTTTCAGCAAGCGTATGTCGTTACCAACAATAGAAAAACCTATCGACCTGATTCACGATTTGTCCAGCAAAGTCTCTCATGGCAATTAAAGAACTTTTTCTAAAATTTCATTCATCCGCGTTGCGAGTTCTTGGGGATGCTCGACAAGGCCTGCTGATAATAAGGCCTGATCGACCAATTGCTGCGCCACCAGCGTGGCAATCTCAGGACGCTCACTACGCAGTGCCGACAGTTTTTTGACCAGCGCATGACGAGGGTTAATTTCTAACACAGGCTTCACAGCTGGCACTTCCTGACCCATCGCTTTCATCATCGCTCGCATCTGCGGGTTTGGTGCATCTTCGGGTACGAGTGCCACTACGGGACTACCCACGAGTCGCTTGCCCGTTTTAACTTCCTTGAGCTGCTCGTTCATGGCCTCTTGCCACCACGTTTGCAATGCTTCCACATCAGCCGCCGCAAGTGCTTCGCCTTCCATCGCTGTCTCTTCGAGTTCGATGTCCGCTTGATCAGCGCGCACGAGTTTTTTCTCACGCACTGTTCCGAGAGATTCGAAGACAAATTCATCCACGCCTTCAGTGAAGTATGCTACTTCGAGACCACGCGCTTTGAACGCTTCGAGATACGGGCCTGATTCCATGACGGATCGACTTGTGCCAGCGAGGTAGTAAATTTCATTTTGACCGTCTTTCATTCGAGCGATGTAGTCATCGAACGAGATCAACGCATCACCTTCGGTCATTGAGCTCTCGAAACGCAGCAGTCCAGCCAACGATTCGCGGTGCTCATGCGAGCTCACGATGCCCTCTTTCAGGAATCGCGAGAAGCCTTGGTAAAAAGCGCGATACGCCTCGACATCATCGACGGCTTTTTTCTCCAAAAATTTCAGCAAGCGCTTCGTCACCACTTGACCCAGTTTTTTCACCAAGGCGCTGTCTTGCATCGACTCACGTGAAATGTTCAACGGCAGATCCGCGGAGTCGATCACACCACGCACGAAGCGCAGCCACTCGGGTAACAAGCCTTCCGGTTGTGGATCGATCAGCACGCGCTTGCAATACAAGGCCACACCCGCCTGCACGGGACCAAAGCCAAATCGCTCCTGATTTTCCTCTGGCAAAAATAACAACGCATGAATGTCGAGCGGAGCGTCTGCCGTGAAGTGCATCGTAAAGCGCGGCTTATCCCAGGCCTTTGCCGTGAAGCGATAGAAGTCCTCATACTCTTGCTCCGTGACATCTGCTTTCGCCTTCAGCCACAGTGCCTCGACTTGATTCACACGCTCACCATTGAGCAAAATCGGAAACGCCACGAAATTCGAATACTTGTTCAGCAGCTCCTTGATGCGTGCTTCTTTCGCATACTCGGCATGCTCTTCTTTCAAGTGAATCACCATCCGTGCACCGCGAGATTGAGTTTCAACTTCTTCAATCTCATAGCCCTCTTGACCATCGCTCGACCACTTCAACGACGGCGCATCCTCGCGCCACGAGTGCGTGTAAACATCCACCCGATCCGCCACCATGAACACGCTATAAAAACCCACGCCGAACTGACCGATCATGCCACCGTTCTGCGTGCCTTTTTCCTGCATGCTCTTCAAAAACGCCTTGGTGCCCGAATGCGCAATGGTGCCGAGATTTTGCACCAACTCCTCACGCGTCATGCCGATACCGCGATCGGTGATGACCAACTGCCGATTTTCTTCATCGGTAGTGATTTCGATTTGCAGCGCTTGCTCGGGTTCGTAAATTCCAGATTCAGTCAATTGGATCAGCTTAAGCTTTTCGAGCGCATCAGAGGCGTTCGATACCAGCTCACGGGTAAAAATTTCCCGATCCGTGTAAAGGGAATGAATGACGATATCCAGCAACTGTCGGACTTCTGCTTGAAACGATTGATGTTCGCTACTCATAATAAAGATGATTGGTAAGGCGCGGAAAAACTACCCATCTTTCCCCACCAAGCAAGCCCACATTTACAATTCGTGGCGGAGGCAGCTTGCCCTTCGTAGTTTTAATGAAGCAGGGTCCTCGCCTTCCTGCCCGCAAACAAAAACTTTTCCCTCCCCAATCCCCTTGCATTCCCCTGTAATATCTGAATGATCACGCCCGTATTCGAAATCGTCGCTTATGAATCCCGCAAAACTCCTCACTCGCTGGCTGCCAAGCCTCATCGCAGCAGCCTTTACCCTCAACGCCACCGCTCAAGAATGGCTGCACCTCCCTGCCAAAGCCGGGACCGCCAATGGCAAAAAAATTGTTCTCGTCTCCGGCGATGAAGAATACCGCAGCGAGGAATCCTGCCCGATGCTTGCGAAAATCCTCAGCCAGCGCTTCGGCTTTGATTGCACAGTCCTTTTCGCCATCAATCCCGAAGGCGGTTATATCGACCCGAATTTCCAAAACAACATCCCCGGCACCGAGGCGCTAAAATCCGCCGACCTCCTCATCATTGGAACCCGCTTCCGCCAACTTCCCGATGCGCAACTCGCGAACTTCGCTGAGTATCTCAACGCTGGCAAGCCCGTCATCGGCTTCCGCACCGCCACCCACGCCTTCACTGGACCAGCGAAAACAGGCGACTTCGCTTGGGCGAACTTCGGACTCAATATCCTCGGGGAAAAATGGATTAGCCACCACGGCCAACACGGCAGCCAAGGCACTCGCGGCGTAGTTGAAGCCGCTAACGCCAAACACCCCGTCCTCGCCGATGTCGGCGAAGTTTTCGGCCCCAGCGATGTATACGGCGTCGTCAATCTCGACCCAAAGGCTGCCACCATCCTCCTCCGCGGTGCAGTCACCGAAACCCTTGAGCCGGATTCAAAAAATCTCGAGGGCCCGAAAAACTCTCCCATGATGGCACTCGCTTGGTTGCGCGAATACACCGCACCGAATGGCACCGCCAAAGGAAAAGCCTTCTGCACCACCATGGGTGCGTCCACCGACTTCGCCGATGAAGACCTGCGTCGCCTCTTCGTGAATGTTTCCCATCACATGGTCGGCCTACCCGTCCCCGTAAAGGCCGATGTTTCCTACATCGATCCCCTCACCCCCAGCAAATTCCAGTTCATCAAGGACAAAGCCCATTTCAAAACGCTCAATCTCAAGCCCGCCGACTACGGCCTCGGCAAAAGTCCTGCCACTCTCCCCGTCAAAGAGGGCGCTGAAAAAAAAAATGATCGATCCGACAAAAAAGTAGCCCGCGCCGAAAAACGAGCCAACGCCACTACCATCGCAGCTCCCGCCGCCAGCGCTCCCGCAGCCACCACGGCGCCGAATGCCAGCCACGCCCCGATCGTAGAGCCACCCGCCGCCACCACGGCCCGCGCACAGGCAGTGGCCGCCCCCTCCAATGGCGAGCGCATCGTTTTCCTTGGCAACGGTCTCGCCGAGCGCGATCTCTACTACAGCCGCTTCGAAACGGAACTGCAGTTGCGCTTCCCGGACAAACAATTGTTCGTCCGCAACATGGGCCGCCCCGGCGACACCCCCGCCTTCCGCCCCCACCCTTCGCGCAAGTCGCAGTGGGCTTTCCCAGGCGCCGATCAATTCCGCCCCGAGTTTAAACCTCACGCTGGAGAGGGATTTTTTCCCACCCCTGACCAATGGCTGCATTTCCTCAAGGCCGATACCATTGTCGCGTTTTTCGGTTACAATGAATCGTTCGATGGCCCCAGCCGCGTTGCCAATTACGAAGCCGAGCTCGATGCCTTCGTCGTCCACACCCTCAGCAAAGCCTACAACGGCAAAGCCGCACCACGTTTAGTGCTGGTCTCACCCATCGCCTTCGAAAATCTCAGCACACTTCACGACCTCCCCACCGGCGATAAAGAAAACGCCAACCTGGCCCTCTACACCGCCGCCATGGAGCGCGTCGCACAGAAGCATAAGCTCACGTTCATCGATCTCTTTAACCCCACAAAGGCCCTCTACGCTAATGCGAAGAAACCTTTCACCAACAAAGGCTTCATCCCCACTGATGAAGGCTACAAAGCCCTCGCCCCCATCCTTGCGAATGGTCTCTATGGCAAAACTTCTTACACTTCGAAAGCCGATCCACTCAAAGTCCTCGACGCTGTAAAACAAAAGGACTGGCTATGGAATCATGACTATAACATTCTCAATGGCGTTCATGCCTTCGGTCGCCGTTACGCTCCTTTCGGCCCGCAAAACTATCCCGATGAAGGCAAGAAAAACCGTGAAATGGCCGCCCTGCGCGATCAATTGATTCTTGATGTTGTGTCAGGTAAAACCACCAACCTCACCGTCGATGACTCAAAAACTCACCCATTACCTGCCGTGCCCACCAACTATCGCCCCGGCGGTAAAAACGGCACTGCCGATTACCTCTATGGCAAAGACGCCGAAAGCAAATTGACCGTGCCCGAAGGCTACAAAGTCGAACTTTTCGCCTCAGAAAAAGAATTTCCCAACCTCGCGAATCCGATGCAGTTGTCCTTCGACAACAAAGGGCGACTCTGGGTTGCCGTCATGCCGACCTACCCGCACTACCGCGCCGGCGATGCGATGCCAAACGATAAACTGCTCATTTACGAAGACACCAATGGCGATGGCAAGGCCGACAAGGAAACGGTCTTCGCTGACAAACTCCACCTCCCCATCGGTTTCGAGTTCGCTCCCGAAGGCGTCTATGTTTCCGAGGAACCGAACATCGTTCTCCTCCGCGATACCAACGGCGACGACAAGGCCGACGTCCGTGAAATCGTGCTCGGCGGCTTCGACAGCCACGATACCCACCACGCTATCAGCGCCTATACCGCCGATCCATCCGGTGCTTTTGTCATGGGTGAAGGCGTATTCCTCCATACCAATGTCGAAACTCCTTACGGTGCCGTGCGCGGCGTCAATGGTGGCTTCTGGCGCTACAGCCCACAACGCAGCATGCTCGAGCGCACCGCTCAGGTCAGCATCCCGAATCCTTGGGGCATCGTGTTTGATCAATGGGGGCAAGATTTCTTCCTCCACACCTCCGGCCCGACCATGAACTGGATGATGCCTTCCTCGGTGAAACCCAAATACGGAGCCACCACTCCCCTCACCAAGGACCTCATCCCCGAGGGCCAACGCGTGCGCCCCACCTCCGGCCTCGAAGTCGTTTCCTCCCGCCACTTCCCCGATGAAGTCCAGGGCGATCTCATCCTCTGCAATGCCATTGGTTTCCTCGGAATCAAACAACACGCCATCACCGATGAAGGCACCGGCTACAAAACCACCTTCCGCCACGAACTACTCAAATCCTCTGACGGAAATTTCCGCCCCGCCGACCTTGAATTCGCGCCGGATGGCTCGCTCTTCGTCATCGATTGGCACAACGTTCTCATCGGTCACATGCAGCACAATGCGCGCGATCCCCTCCGCGACCACGTCCACGGTCGTATCTATCGCATCACCTACCCTTCGCGCCCACTCGTGAAGCCCGCCCAGATCGACGGTGCACCGATCGCGACTTTATTAGAGAATCTCAAACTCCCCGAGAACCGCTCGCGCTATCGCACACGCCGCGCCCTCCGCGCCTTGCCCGTCGCCGAAGTCATGCCCGCTCTTAAAGGCTGGGTCGCCAAACTCGATAAAAGCGATCCACGCTACGAACACCACGTTCTCGAAGCCCTCTACGTCACCTGGGGGCTGAACAAAGTCGATGTCGATCTCCTCAAACAAGTCCTCGCCTCAAAAGACTTCCGCGCTCGCGCCGCTGGCGTCCGCGTGATCCGCTACAACTACCATGCTATCCCTGAGCACCCAGCGATGCTCGAAAAAGCCGCCACCGATCCGGAGGGCCGCGTTCGCCTCGAAGCCATCGTCGCGGCCTCCTGGCTCGACAATGCCGTCGGCAAAAAAGTCGTCGCCCTCGCCTCGGCTCAACCGCTCGATGATTGGAGCAAAGCCGCCGCCAAAACCGCCAATGATAGACTCGCTGGTGTCGCAGAAACAGAAGTGATCGAACACCCCGCTCCCACGCCTCCGGCTCATCTCACCGATGCCGAGAAAAAACAATTCCTCGCTGGTCATGAGATTTATTTCCGCGATGCCCACTGCGCCACCTGCCACCAAGCCGACGGCAAAGGCCTCGCACCCGCCTTCCCACCGCTCAATGACAGTCCCTGGGTCAACCAAGATCCCGAACGCCTCATCAAACTCACCCTCCACGGCCTAATGGGACCCTTCGAACTCCACGGCAAAAAATACGACGGCCTCGTCCCCATGCAAGCTTTTGGCGGCATGCTCAAAGACGACGAAGTCGCCGCGGTCTTAACGTATGTCCGCAACAACTTCGGCAACAAAGCCCCCGCTATCCAGCCCGACCAAGTCAAAAAAGTCCGCGAAGCCACCAAAGGCCGCCAGACCATCTACCTAGTCGATGAACTCCTCAAAGAACACCCGATGAAGTAAACGCAAGATGGAGCGCGGAATTTATTCCGCAAATCAAATTCAGCGGCGCAGCCGCCTTGGAACGCTGCGAGCATCGCAGCTTTCCGGGTGGTCGCAAATGCGGAAACAACGACAAACCGTCTTAGCTCATCGACGATCCCACAAAAGCGGTGATACTCACCGCAGTCCAAGGCCTTCGGCTCTAGAAATATCTACATTCCCCATTGTCAAAAACGCCTCGTCGTTTACGATTTCGCTCGATGCCTGAACTGCCGGAAGTGGAAACTACCCTGCGCGGAATCGCGCCGCATTTGATCAAGGCCTCAATCAAGGAAGTGATCGTCCGTCGACGTGATCTGCGGCAGTCTGTTCCACTCTCACTGGCGGAAATCGAGGGCCGCATTGTCACGGGAGTCTCGCGGCGTGCGAAGTATCTCATCATCCACCTAAAAGGCCACCATCACGTCATCCTCCACCTCGGCATGTCAGGGAGCTTGCGGATTGTCGATCCTGCCACGGAGTTCCGCACGCACGATCACATTGCTTTCACGCTATCGACCGGCAAACAACTGCGTTTTCACGACCCGCGTCGCTTCGGCATCGTCACGCACTTCATCGCCGATGATCCACTTACGCACCCGCTCTTCGCATCACTGGGGCCCGAACCACTCGAAGACGCCTTCACCGCGCGCTACTTGCAATCCGCCCTGAAAACAATGAAGCGTGCTATCAAGCTCACCCTGATGGACAATGCGATCGTGGTTGGTGTCGGCAACATTTACGCCTCGGAATCTTTGTTCATCGCTGGCATTCATCCCGCCACCCCCGCCTGCAAAATTTCGTTGCCGCGTCTGCGCTTGTTGGTGAATAGCATCCAGGACGTCTTGCGTCGATCCATAGAACAAGGCGGCACCACCCTGCGCGATTTCCTCCGCGAAAACGGCGAACCCGGCTACTTCCGACAGCAGCTTTTCGTCTATGAGCGCGAAGGCGAACCCTGCCGCCACTGCGGCACCGCAATCAAAAAAATCACCCAGGGTCAGCGCAGCACGTATTTCTGCCGCATTTGTCAGAAGAAGTAACCAGTCAGCAGTTACTCGGCGTGCCACTAATTTTTTCCCGAAATATTTCCCCCACCCACTTCGTAACTACCGTTTGATGCTATCTTTCTCTCGCACTCTTTTGTTTTCCTTCTGGCCCATCGCTTGCGTCGGCGCAGCAGAATTGCCGGCAGAGCTGTTAGAAGCCAAGTGCCTGAGCTGCCACTACCCCGATAAGGTCAAGGGGGAGCTCGACATGAGCACACTCGCCTCAATTCTCAAAGGCGGCGATAGCGGGCCAGCCATTGATCTCAAACAACCGGAAAAATCAGAAATTCTCCTGCGCGTGCGTCTGCCGCACGACGATGACGACATCATGCCGCCCTCCAAAAAAGGCAAGCCACTCAGCCCCGAGGAAATCGAACAACTTTCCGCCTGGATCAAAGCCGGAGCCATTTGGCCCGAAGGCCTCGTCCTGCAGCCCGCCGATCCCAAAGCGATGCCGCGTCACGATACTGCAGCCGACCCTGCGATCAAAAAAATCGAAGCCTTTCCGAAAGCCATCACGCTCGAAACCAAAAGCGATTTTCACAAAGTCATCGCCATCGCCCATTTCGACGATGCCGCCACCCGCGACATCAGCCGCCAAGCAAAACTCACCCTCGCCGATCCGACTCTCGCACGATTGCAGGATGGCACACTCACTCCCTTGAAGGATGGCACGACCACCTTGCTCATCGAATACCGTGGCCTTACGGATCAAATTCCCGTCACCGTCAAACAGTCCGACATCGAGCGCGAGGTTTCATTTCAACTCGACGTGATGCCCGTCCTGACCTCAGCCGGTTGCAATGCGGGTTCCTGTCACGGGGCCGCCAGCGGGAAGGATGGATTTCATTTATCACTGTATGGATTCGATCCGCACGGCGACCATTTCCGCATCACGCATCAGTTGCCGGGTCGTCGTATCAATCTAGCTCTGCCCGAGGAATCGCTGATGATCACCAAGGCCGTTGGCGATGTCCCGCATACGGGCGGCAAACTATTTGAAAAAGGCAGCGCGGCCCACCAAACCATGCTCGCTTGGATTCGCAAGGGTGCGATCATCGATGACGATAACAAAATCCCCCACCCCACTGCGATCACACTGGAACCACCCGAGCTCGTGCTCAAAGGCGAAGGTATCCGCGTGCCATTCACCGTTCGTGCGCAATACTCCGATGGCACTGACCGCGATGTCACCACGCTATCGTCATTTTCGACATCGAACGATAACTCGGCCACCATCGATTACCATAAGGGCATCACCACCTCGAAGCATCGCGGCGAGGCATTTTTGTTAGCACGTTTCCATACCTTCACCGAAGGTTCGCAAGCCATCGTCATTCCGGAAAGCACGGACTACGTCAAACCAGAAGTCCCGCGTCACAACTACATCGACGAAGCTGTCTTCTCGAAACTCCACAAGCTACGAGTCATTCCTTCCGAACTCTGTACCGATGTCGAATTCCTACGCCGTGTCTATCTCGACATCATCGGCTCACTACCCACCATCGAGGAACGCGAAAAATTTCTCGCCGACACCAATCCGAAGAAGCGTGAGGCACTCGTGGACAACCTGATCGGTCGCAAAGAGTTCTCGGAAATGTGGACGATGAAATGGGCCGAGCTATTGCAGATTCGTACCTTCAATGCGGGAGAAAAGCAGGTCAGCTACAAGGCCGCGCTGAACTACTACAATTGGCTGCGCGATCGCATCTCTGCGAACACGCCGTTCAATGAAGTGATCAAAGAATTGTTAGGCTCAGAGGGCGGCACCTTCTCGACACCCGCGACGAATTTTTTCCAGATCGAGCAGGACGTTTTGAAGCTCACGGAAAACATCGCACAGGTCTTCATGGGCACGCGCATCCAGTGCGCCCAGTGCCACAACCATCCCTTCGATCGCTGGACCATGGAGGACTACTACGGCTTTGCCTCGTTCTTCGCCCAAGTGAAACGCAAGCCCGCCGAAGACCCGCGCGAACGCATCGTCTTCGATGGCGAAGGTGAAGTGCCGCATCTTCTCACGAAAAAACCCGTGCCACCCAAGTTCCTCGGAGGCGCCGCACCGACGATGGAAAAACAAACGCGGCGCCAAGCTGTCGCCGATTGGCTCGCCGCACCGGACAATCCATGGTTCGCACGCAATGTCGCCAACATCACGTGGTCGCACTTTTTCGGCATCGGCATCGTCAATCCGGTGGACGACATGCGTATTTCGAATCCGGCGTCGAACCCCGAACTACTCGATGCGATGGCAAAGCAATTCGTCGAATACAATTTCGATCTGAAAAAACTCGTGCGCGATATCTGCACCTCGCGCACCTATCAACTGTCATCGAAAACGAATGCCACCAACGCCACCGACGATCGCAATTTTTCTCACTCACTAATTCGTCGCATCCGCGCCGAGGTGCTGCTCGATTCGATCTCGCAGGTAACTCAGACTCCGAACAAATTCAAAGGTTTACCGATGGGCGCCCGCGCGGTGCAAATCGCCGATGGCAATACCGCAAACTTTTTCCTCACCACTTTCGGACGCGCGAGTCGCGCGACGGTTTGCTCCTGCGAAGTGAAGCTAGAACCGAATCTCTCGCAGGCTTTGCACTTGCTAAACGGCGACAGCACCAACTCGCGCATAGCACAGGGCAAGGTTCTCGGGCCATTGTTAGAACAGAAAAAATCCGACGAAGAAATCATCAAATACTTGTATCTCAGCGCCTTATGCCGAGCACCCACCGAAGTGGAAATGAAAAATTTGCAAGAGGCACTTAAGGTCGATCCAAAACTACGACGAGAAGTTCTCAACGACATCTTCTGGGCGATTCTCAATTCCAAGGAGTTCATCTTCAATCACTGACCCGGTCATGTCCGACAGACACGAAGAGTTCATGCATCGGGCCATCGCTCTCGCACGCGCCAGCATGCTTGCAGGAAACGGCGGCCCCTTCGGTGCGGTGATCGTGCGTGAGGGGCAAATCATTGGTGAAGGATCCAACCACGTGGTAAAAAATCACGACCCCACGGCCCACGGCGAAGTCATGGCCATTCGCTATGCCTGCACGCAGTTAAAAACATTTTCTCTTGTTGGCAGTGTGATTTATACCACGGGGCAACCCTGCCCGATGTGCCTCGGCGCCATTCACTGGGCAAGAATTTCGAGCATCTACTATGGATTTAGTATCAAAGATGCTGCCGCCATTGGATTTGATGATTCGCTTCTCTTCGATCAATTCACATTGCCCCAAGAGCTACGACTCATTCCCTCTAACGAAGTTTGCCGCGATGGCGCATTGCAACTCGCCCACGATTATGCCAGTATGCCGAATCGAATCGCGTATTGAATGAAGGCAGAATTACCATCCCCCGAGGAAACGCCGCGCACTGTCGAGCCATCGCTGCAGGAAAGCGACTATCCGCACGAAGACATTCATCAAACGGAGATGTTCACTCCCTTTCTCCGCCGCAAGCGAACGTGGTTGGTATTTTTCAGTCTCGTGATGCTCTTCGTGATTGCGCGCTGGATGCCGCAGCCCTACCTCGCGGAAATGGAAAAAGGCCTGGATGCCACGAAAATCACACTCGGTCTCGGCATTCTTGCCTGCATTGCCTTTTTGTGGCTGACCGAAGCGCTACCGCTTGCCGCCACCGCTTTGCTGGTTCCCCTGTTGTCCACACTGGCAGGCATCAGCGACATCAAAACCGCGCTGCTCCCCTTTGCCGATCCACTCATCTTCATGTTCTTTGGTGGCTTTGCACTGGCCTCGGCGCTCTCCTATCAGAAAGTCGATTTATGGATCGCGCGCAAGTTGATTCTACTTGGTCGTGGTCGATTCATTCCCGTGGCCTTGTTGCTCTTCGGTTGCACCGCATTTCTTTCGATGTGGATGAGCAACACTGCCACCACTGCGATGATGTTACCGATCGCATTGGGTGTGATCCATCGCACTGGCGGCACCCCATCCCATAATAAGAATGCATTGTTTTTATTGTTAGGCATCGCCTATTCTTCGAGCATCGGCGGCTTGGGCACCATCATTGGCAGCCCACCCAACGGCATCGCGGCGGCGAAGCTACAAATCAATTTCACGCAGTGGATGGCATTCGGCATCCCTTGTGTTCTTCTGCTTCTCCCCTGCATGGCATTCATTCTCTACAAAGTCTGCAAGCCCGATAAAACCCTCACCATCGTTGAGGAGGAAAAATCGTTTGTCTTTAATTGGCATCGCACCGCCACTTTAATGATCTTCGGTGCCACGGCGCTCTGCTGGATCTGCGGCAGTTGGATTGCAAAATGGCTCGGCATCACTGTCGCTATCGATACGATCATTGCTCTCACCTCTGTCTTCCTGCTGCTCTATTTTCGCGTCGTGCGTTGGCGCGATATCGATAACGGCACAGACTGGAGCGTGCTGTTACTTTTCGGCGGAGGTCTTTCGCTCAGTGAGCTACTGAATCGCACAGGAGCCAGCACTTTTCTCGCCCGGCTGCTGTCATCGAACATAGACGGAGCGCCCGTAATTCTCATCCTCGCCGCTGCCGTGGCCTTTGCCATCATTAGTGGTGAACTCGCAAGCAACACCGCAAGCGCCGCCTTGTTAGTGCCGATTTTCTATTCCGTTTCAGGTGAACTTGGTCTGTCTGCCGCTAGCCTCGTCATTCCGATCGCGCTTGCCTGCTCGTGCTCATTTATGTTACCCGTAGGCACACCACCGAACGCGATAGTGTTTGGCACCCGCCTCGTACCGCAAATGGCGATGGTAAAAAACGGTCTACTCCTCAACTTTGCCTGCCTCATCATCATCGTGCTGCTCTCCTACTTAATACTCTAACAAAAATATGAAATCCTTACGCTCACTCTGCCAAATCACTATCCCCTGCACCGTGCTCGGCATCGCCATTTCTGCCAATCCGAGCACCAGCAAATGGACGAAACAAGTCATCAGCACAGACTTCGTCACAGAAGGCATTGCTGTCCATGACATGAATGGCGATAAGACTCCTGACATCGTCGCCGGTCACCTCATTTACCTCGGCCCAGATTTCGCAAAAGCCCAACCGTTTCGCCCGGGACAAATCTATCCGATTGGCGAGTATGCGAAAAATTCGTTCATTACCTTCAGCAAAGACGTCAATGAGGACAAGCATGAGGACATCATTATGGTCGGCTGGCCAGGCAAGGAAATCACTCTCTATCTGAACCCCGGAGCTGAAGGCAAAGGCGATTGGAAAAGCCACCTCATCATCACGGAGGCCGCCACCGAAAGCCCGATCTTCATGGACATCACCGGTGATGGTAAGGAAGAAATCACCTGCACGCGTCAAGGATGTTTTGGTTACTACACAGCAGATTGGTCAGACGTCACCAAACCTTGGTCATGGACTGCGGTGTCAGACAAACGCAGCGGCACACCCTACGTACACGGACTCGGCGTTGGTGATCTTAACGGCGATGGGAAAAATGACATCATCGAAAAAGACGGTTGGTTTGAACAACCCGCGACTCTCCCCGGCGAATGGGCGTATCATAAACTCTCGCAAAAATGCAAAGGCGGCTCACAGATGCTTGTGGCCGACTACGATAAAGATGGCGACAATGACATCGTCACCAGTCTCGATGGCCACGGCTATGGACTCGGATGGTATGAAAATCTCGGAAAAGACAAACAATGGGAAATGGTCTATAACGAAATCCTTCCCGCCGACCCTACGAAAAAGGGCATCGACGGCCTACAATTCAGTCAACTTCACGCGCTTGCGCTCGGTGACTTTGATCAAGACGGTCGCATGGACTTCGTCACTGGCAAACGCTACTGGGCGCATGGCGGAAAAGATCCCGGTGCCCGCGATCCTGCTTTGACAGTCATTTTTTACAATCGCCTTAAAGACGGCAAACTCCATTGGCAGAGCCAAATCATCGCTGAAGACGGCGGTGTAGGCTGCGATGTCATCGCGACAGACATCAATCAAGACGGCAAACTCGATGTCTCCGTAGGGAGCAAAAAAGGTATCTTTGTGATCACGCAGTGACCGTGGCGCGGGCGTCTCGCCCGCATGCCTGATCTCAACCCAAGCAAATTTGAAACATCTGCCTTTAGGCTGGGAGGCGAGACACCTCCGTCAAGATCAAGAAGCAAGAGCTGTCTTCAACAACTGCATCATCGCATCCGCCGCATTTTTTCCGGTCTGCAACACATCGGCGTGATCAAGTCCATCATCAGACAACCCTGCACCCCAATTCGTCAAACACGAAAAGCCCAGCACTTCCATACCGAGCGCTTTGGCTTGCAGCGCCTCGAGCACGGTGCTCATGCCCACAGCATCCGCACCGAGAGTTTGCAACATGCGGATTTCAGCAGGTGTTTCATACTGCGGACCACGCAATCCGGCATACACGCCTTCGTGCAATGGCATCATGAGTTTCTTGGCTGCATCCCGAAACTGCTGTCGCCATGAGGAGGAATACACTTCACTCATGTCGACAAAGTTAGCCCCGCCCTCTAAGGGAGAAGTCCCAGTTAAATTCAAATGATCACTCAGCATCATCCATTCTCCGGGAGGAAATCCCGCGCTCAGTGAACCAGCGGCATTGGTGAGAATCAATCGCTTCACACCTTGTTCAGCAAGCCATCGAATACCAGCGGCCACGTCCGGCGCTGAGTGCCCCTCATATAAATGCACCCGACCCTGCATCACCCACAGCGATTGGCCGAAAAAATTCCCTAACAAAAAACGCCCGGCATGACCCGCGACTTTGGAAGTCGGTAGTCCCGCATCAGCAAAGGCAACCTCGCGCTTAACCGTCAACTGATCGGCCAGACTGCCCAGCCCAGAACCTAACACTATGGCAATGTCATTTCTCATGATTCGCTCGTTTAAATGCTCAAAAATCCGCGATCATCCAGCGTAGAGCCGGCTCGCAATGTAATCCCCCGCTCAGGCAATGCAGGCCCTTTTACCGTCAGCAAACCTTCGGCGGAAATATCGACATAGAACCCCGGCAACAGAAGGCCGACCGATCCCTCGCGCGATCCCGGTTGCACATTACTTGTTGCCACTCCGAGCGGCGGGTCGGGCATCGACATCGCGATCACGATGCCATCATGCGCGTAACAGGGACAATGGAGAATTTTTGGAGACAATGCTGCCGGCTCGTACTCGAAATCATAAAACACGCCCGGCTGCGCGTCGTCGCCAGCCTCTAGCAGCATTTCCCGGGTCGCCGCACCGCCAATGCGATTGGCAACGCTCAGCACATCTGAATTTTCCGAGAGGACAGAACAATTAAATTGCTTTGCGAATCCGGTGTGAATACACGCCAACTCCTGCGCGATAGGATCGTGTTCCCACACACCTATCACTTGCTGGCGCGGCAAGGCATTGACCTGACCAATCTGGATACCATTGATCCAGAAAGGTGCATGTTCGCCACGACTCGCGCGCAGTTTTTTTGCCTTACGCTCCAGAGCCGTCGCGCTCGCCTTTTGCAATGCATGACGTACTTGATCCGCTGTAGCCATTTCTCCGGGCATGGGTTCGCCCAATACGATGGTCAAAGGGTAAGGAAGAGAGTAAGGAATTTTTTTGAAATAGCGACCGCGCTCAAACGAAAACACCGAGCCCCACGCACCATCCATCCACATCGGAACCACCGGCGTATTTGCCTTACGAGCCATCAACTCAAAACCACGTTTGATTTCTTGCAAACAACCCGTGCGCGTTAATTCACCTTCCGCATACAAGCAAACCACATCGCCCGCCTGTAAAGCATCGCTGACCAATCGAACGGCATCCTTCGCACGACTGGCGGAGATGGGTACTGTGTCGAACAAACGCGCGAACCAGCCGATGCCCTTCGCTTTCATAAAGCCATCAAACATGACAAAGCGCACACGACGGTGACAGGAAGCGGAAACAAAAAAGGCATCTGCCCAAGTGACATGATTCGGCAACAACAACACGCCGCCATTGTCCGGAATATGTTCACGCCCGATTACACGCAATCGATAAATCATGCGCACGATGGGTAAAACCAGAACACGAAGACATTCGGCTGTGAGATGGCGAAGCGATTGCCAAGTTGCAATCGCGCAGAGGGTCGATGCCACCAAAACCTGCCAACGCACCGCCGCGAGTCCAGAGCCATTCATCCACTCACAAATCCCGGATACGAGAGCAATGACCAGAACGGCAAATATGCCAGCAAGACAATCCTGCAAATTCACAGCCGACTGCATTTCACCACGCTTATCAGCGGGATAACGATTCTGCATCCACGCATTCATAGGGGCGAGGAACAAGGCCGAGCTGAAAGCCAAGCAGATCAAAATGACCAAAAAAACAATCTCGTTCGTTAGAGAGCCCCCGCTGTCAGCTACAGAAAAACCGATCAGCTCTTTATATCCGTCTGCTGTTCCATAAGGTATTATGCAAAGTACCAGAGCACAAACCAACATCAGGAACGAAGAGATCGGTACCCAGCCAAGCTGGATGCGACGTCTTTGTAACACCGAGGCTGCACCAAATCCCGATGCCATGCCAATGGAAGCCGCCGCCATGAACAGTGAAGAAATTGTGCCAAAACCTTCACCGCCCTGCGTCAACTCACGCGCCAGTTTCAGTGACCAGAGATTGATAAATGCGGCAAAGCCCCAGAAAAAGGCCACTCCAAAAGAACCGAGTCGCAGCGGACGATCCGCCCACAATGTTCGCAAATCTTGGAAATGCCCCACCAATAACGATAAACGAAATGGCTCTCGACTATGCGCTTTCAGGGGCGGAATGATAAAACCCATAAAGATCGCCGGCACAGAAGCAATCGTCAGTATTATGAGCGGTACAAGGGCTGCTTTCCACGCCATTTCCGCGCTACCACCGAGCGATTTCCAGCGCCCGTCAAAGATTGCACCGGCTGTGATTTGTCCGGCTAAAATCGCCAACATCGCCATCGCCTGTTGCAATCCCGATGCCATACCAATGTGCTTTGCGCCTAACAGTTCTTTGTTAAGTCCGATCTTCGCTGGACTAAAAAATGCCGATTGCACAGCCAAGAGGAAAAAGCCCGACATCGCCCCGACAATCCGATGCGACATCACTTCAAACGTAATCCACATCAGTACGACTAATTGAAAAATCGCCGACCCGATCACGACCGTACGTTTGGAAAAGCGATCATTCAGCCACCCCGCCAAAGGAGCAAAAAGCACGAATGGCAATGCGATCATAATCCCGGCATATGATTCCACTGCGATGCCCACAGCTGCCCCCAAGGGGACGAGAAGAAATTGCGCCATCTTATCGTTGAAGGCATTTTGCGTCTGCTGGACCATCATACTCCAAAAGCCGGCCCACTCACGACGACCTGGTTCCTTCTCCGCAGCCGGCTCGCCGAATTCTTC
>CAMDCV010000040.1 GCA_945890645.1 Akkermansia muciniphila | reverse complement strand
CATGTGCCTGAACAATCTGACTCAGGCTAAGTGTGATCGCATCGCCCAAAAATTAAACACCCGACCCAGGAAACGCTATGGATACAAGACTCCTGAAGAGCTTTTTAACTAAATATCATTCTGTTGCACTTCGCTCTTGAACCTGAGCTGATTGTTTTTGATTTGAATCGGGAACCACGAGAAGGGATCTGGCAATCGATTCAAATTCATCTACCTGCTTTTCTGTAAGATTAATTGCGTAAAAATTGGCACCATCTTTAGGACTGAAAACAGCACTAATCTTCGCGTCCTTGAGATGACGAATCGCTACAAATCTACCTACACCAAGTCCTGTGATAATCTTCTTGTCGCGAAGCACTCGGTCATGTTGCCCCTCTGGGGAAAACTTCTCCAATGCTGAACCCGCGCCGGGTCCAATATCATAGAATATCTCGCACGAGCCATCTCCTGAGAAGAAACGTCCTACAGAAGTATCTATGCCTTTAGATGGCACATGTCGGTATCCTTCAGGCAAGGTGAACCGCAAGTTCCCGATTGTGGCTTCTCCCGCAGTTAAATGAGAAACAGCTACAATAAAGATGAGTAGTAGAGCACGAATTTGCATTTTTGCAGAACAGATTTTATTCGTAGGTAGGTAGCGTGTGATATCACGATATTAGCTACAATAAGAAGAAACTGGGAAAACGCTAATTTTACAAGGATATTTTCGAAATCATGTGTGTATATCAGGACGTTTTCAACAGCGAGATGCGCGGGGCACTTCCTTTAGTGATATAACGTACCAAATGGGGGGATTTGATTGGCATTTTATGAGATACTTTTATTAACTTATTTTGCTTGTATCGTAATCTTGATAGCATCTAACGCAATTTTTCGGAAATTTTTCGACACTCGAGTATCATCCCTCACACGTTGCCAGAAATCGAGTGCCCATTCGCGCGTTACGCTCCACGCTTCCTGCTCGGCCGGTTTCGGGCGCGCGGGGGCCAAGCTGCGCTGGGTGATTTCGCCATGGGCGCCGGGTGCCCAGAGCATGGGCAACATATCATAAGAGGGAGTCACTCGAAGCGGTAGCTCATCGGTCAGTAAAAACGACAGATTACCAAAATGCCGATCCGAATTGCCGATCCACTCCCCAAAGGCGTAGAGTTGCTGGATGGTTTTAACGGTTGGCTCATCCACCCACTCCAGTCGCTGTAAATCATTCGCTGCACTCAGCCACTGATTGCTACGTCGGTCTCCTGCCGCAGCGGCATGCAGCGCCTCCAACGAAACGACACCGCATCTACCTCTAGCTCCCACCCGATCAAAGCGTGGCACTTCCAGAAATCGACGCTCTTCCGTATCAACGAGGCGCGCACCCGGCAGCGCCAAACCATGCTGCGCTAAAACTTCATGAGCATGAAATTCACACAACAATAAATCCGCCCATCTGCGCCCAACCTCCTGCTGAAATGGTGGCGAAAACTTTACTATCACAGATTGCTCAATGCCGGAGATGTCCCGCAAGGTAGCTATAAATTTTGGTTGCTCGCCACCAGCGGATGAACCATGAAGCAAGGTGATGGCACTACGCGCAATCTCTGGATAGCGATTGGCACAGTCGGCGATCTCGACAACATGATTTTTTGCCTCGCTCCCCTCTTGCGCGAGCGTTCTGCGCAAGCAGTTTTCTCCAATCACCAGGTTGCCCAATAAATCTTCACCCACTGCTTGCAGATACAACAAGGTGTCTTCATCACCCCAGTGTCGTGGGTCATCCGGTAGTGGCAAGAGCCGTGAGACCTGCGATGCGATGGCCCGACCTAAAAAACCTTGTGGTCTGAGATCGCTCAAGAAAAACGGGAATCCCTGCCATAGCCCGTCACGACTCATGAAGCGCGATGCCCATGCGGGCTCGGTTCCGTGCCAGGTGACGCGCCATTGACGATCATGAAACGCCTCTAACTCAGTCCACTGCTGGCTCTTGCCTGTTTCATCGATCTGATAAATCGGCCAGCGATTTCCTGCCGTTGCGATCTGCCTCCGCAACACATAGCGAGTGCTGCGCGTAGCTCCCAAGGCGACAATTTCATCGCCCATGCTCGCCACGGCACGGGTGATGGTTGAACGATTGGTGCGTAGTAGCGCCGCAAGTTCGGTTGAGGAAATAGGCCCACGCGCTCCAATCAGTGGAGCCAATGTTGCGCGTGTGATTTGTGATGTTCGAGCCATTTATCGACGCAATAATGCATCATAAATTGCACGAATGTCAACACAAATTTCTATTTATATACAATGGATTGGGAAGATTTTTCAAATCATTATGCATCGTAATTTTGACGAATCTACTTACTTTTTATCCAGCCACGATTTTTCTGCAGCTGCAATTTTTTCTTCGCTCATACCGAAGGCGCGTAATACACCCTTCGCCATCATGATGTTGCCCAAGGAATTCATGTGGCAGCCGTCGCTGGTAAGTTTGTTTTGGATATCGCGCTTGTACTCAGGTTCCCCAAACATTGAGGCACGACCTTTGGTGTCGGGGATTTTTTTCAGCGCTTCTTGCATGTCCTTGTTGAGGTCGGCGAGAAGACATTTTTTCTCTTTGGCGATGGTGTGAAGAATCTCATTGTAGGGGATGAGATTTTTGTTCAGCTGACGTTCCGGATCTTCGCCTATCATGGTGGAGGTGAGAACGAGCACTTTGATGTTAGCGGCCTGGGCTTTGTCGATGATAGCAGTAACATTCTTTTTGTAATCGTCGAGCGGCACACCTTGGAAGCGGCGTCCGTTTAGGGTTAATTGAAAATGCCAGACGTCATTGACGCCGCAGCTCAAGACCATCCATTGCGGGCTTTTGCTAATCACATCCTTATCGAGTCGTGCGAGCATGTCGGTGGATCTATTACCTGAGATCCCTGCTGGGATGTGGGTAGCATCGATGCCGTTCTGCTTCAGAGCATCCATCACCAAGGAGACGTAACCACCTTTTTTGTTTCCGGCTTGCGTAATGGAGTCGCCGAGAAAGGCGATTTTCTCACCGGATTTCACCGCGAGTGCGGTGGGTTCTTGCGCGTTGATCACGGAGGCGAGGGAAATGACAGTGGAGATGAGCCAGCGGACGATAGTATGTTTTTTCATGGATGGAGTTTACGATAAGGAATGAGAGTTAGCTATAGCAATATGGGTTCCATGGCAATAGTAGCAGCAGGAAAATATCGATAAGCTGTGGAAGGGATGGTGTCGCACTACGCTGAGAGTGCACTTTTTGAGGCGTCGTTGACACTGAGCGATGACTTATGTAGCCTTGTTCATGCCGCTTGTATCACCACCGCACATTGTCATTGTCGGCGGTGGGCCTGCGGGATTGTTTGCGGCAGAAATCGCATCGGCACAGGGTGCGCGCGTGAGTTTGTTTGAGGCGAAGCCTTCTGTGGGACGGAAGTTGTTGGTGGCGGGTCGAGGAGGACTCAATCTCACCCATGCGGATCCGCCGGAGATTTTCGCGTCGCGCTACACTGGTGAGTCAATGCCTGAGGATTGGTGGTCGCAGTGTTTGACCGAATTTTCCCCTGCCATGCTGCGCGAGTGGGCGGCGGGACTGGGTATTGAAACGTTTCAGCAACGCACCGGTCGCATTTATCCTCGCGAAATGAAAGCCGCGCCCTTACTGCGACGATGGGTGGAACGTTTGCGGGCACAAAGAGTGGCGATGTTTGTGAAGCATCGTCTGGCGGAACTTTCACGGGGGGAACAGGCGCGATTACGATTTGACACACCAGCGGGAACCGAAGTGGTTGAAGCAGATGCAGTCATTTTGGCCATGGGTGGGGCCTCGTGGGCCATCACTGGCTCTGATGGACGATGGACGGAATTGTTAGAAAAATGTGGTGTGGCAATACAACCGTGGCAATCGGCGAACTGCGGTTGGGAAGTAGCGTGGCCGGAAGATTTGGTGCCGAAAATTGAAGGGCAGCCATTGAAAAACATCGCGGCACGGGTTGGTGCGCAATTGGTCACGGGCGAACTCATGCTGACACGCTATGGTCTCGAGGGTGGCATCATCTATCAACTCGGGCCATACCTGCGAGCGAGGGAAATTCCTGAATTGATCATTGATTTGAAGCCTGGTCAGAGTGAAGAGCAATTGCTGCGTAAGATGGAATCGGTGAAACGCAATCTTATCGACGAATGTGCCTCGCGCTGGCGACTTTCCGCTGCGGCACATGCCCTGCTTACGTGGAAATCCCACGAGGAAAAAACGACCCACCTAAGGGATTTGGCGCGCTTGGTCAAAAATCTGCACGTGCCCTTGCTACGTTCACGGCCCATTGATGAAGCGATTTCTTCCGCAGGTGGCGTGGCGTGGTCGGCACTGGGCGACAATCTCTCGCTGCGGATTGCGCCGAACATATTCGTCGCCGGTGAAATGATTGATTGGGAAGCGCCAACCGGTGGCTACCTGATGCAAGGTTGCTTTGCCTCCGCACATCGAGCGGCGTTGGCAGCACTTGCGTTCTGTGCGAAAGAACGTAGTGTTGCCCCGTAAATGATTTGGAAACTCATGATCCTATTCGGGCTGATCCCGATCATTGGCTATTGGCTGGCACGCTATTTTTTCTATCAGAAATCACGGCGGCAGTTGGGTGAAGTCGATTGCCGCTTGAGCACCGAGGATTATGCCAAAAAAATTTCTTACACGGGAAAAATACCCCGCTCCAAGCAGGGCAAACGCAATGCGGCGGCCTTGGCAGAAATTTCGCTAGCGGCCGCCTATGAAGAACTGAAAGCCGAGCATCCACAACCTGTGCGCCTTCGCCAACGCGCCGACACTTGGGCGCAAATCGTGGTGCCTTTGAGTATTATGATCGCAGTGTTTGCCATTGTGGTCGGACGTCCTGCCGTCATCAGCATCGCTGCCGTGGTGGTGGTCAATGCGATAGTCGCCGTGATGAAATTCACCTCGCGCACTGTCGCATCGCATGCAGCGGCAAGAGCGGTGGAGGTCCTGCGCAAAGCTCGCATTCCTCGTCAGTCCGACGAAACTTCTGTCGAGCTATGCATTCGTGCCCTTACATGGAAATAAGACACAGTGCCGCTTGTATCTCGCACTCCATGATGCCGCCCCTGACCAAACTTCCTTGACGAAAAAGGTGCGATTGGATAGATCTGCCATTACAAACACATGAAAAACATTTCCCCCTCACTCTTTGGCTTATTCAGCCTCTTTCTTTTCTTATGCGGACCACTCGCGGCTAACTCGGAAGTGCGTGGCTGGACGATGAAAAATGGCGATGCCATGGAGGCAGAAATTTTATCCGTCGATGAAAAGAACCGCACGCTCATTCTGCGCAATGAAAAGGGCGACGAGCTCCCCTTCTCTTTCGATGACCTCGGCATGACCGACAACGCTTGGGTCATGGAATGGCTCGACATGAACGAAGAACTCGCAGCGAAAGTCAAAGAGCTCGGCGGCACGCTCAAACGTTTCGAGGGCCAAGGCGCCAAGTTCAAGACCGGTTACTATGTCTATCACCCGTCCGGTGAGGTCGATCCCACCAAGCCACGCCCGCTACTATTTCTCATCGACCCCAGTGGCAATCCCATGCGCTACCTACTGCGCCACATTGAAGCCGCAGAGCAAACGAAATTCATCGTCGTATCCGCCGAGTATTTCCGCAATCGTCGCACGCTAGAAGAGATGTTCGTGCGCTTCGATGACCTAATCCCCGTCATTGACAAAGATGTCGCATACAACACTCAAGGCCTTTATCTCGGTGGCACATCGGGCGGTGCATGGGCTGCTTTCAACACTGCCTCGCGATTAGAAAACCGCAAAGTGGCCGGTATCTATTCCAACGTCGGCTGGCTCGGTCCAGATCCTAGCGAGGATACCACTTATCCCGCTTGCCGTGTCGCCATGGTGAACGGCAACAAAGACTTCGCCGTGGCGCACGAAGCACACACTGTCACCCGCGTTCTGCAAAAGCGCGGGTGTACCGTCAGTCTCTTCGCCTTCGAAGGGGGCCATCAAATCCCACCCGTGTCCGTGCAGGTGAAATCCTTCCGCTGGCTCTTAGGTGAAACGGAGTGAGTTCGCTGTCACAAATCAGACGGCCAAAGCCAATGGAGTGTGAAAAATGATTTTCCGAAACATCATTCAGCTGATTTTTTCGCTCGCGATGGGCAGTATCTGCGCCCATGCGGAAGAGATCGCACCGCGCGATCCCGCGGCGCTTTTGCATTTGATCGAACACTGTGTGAATCATGGCGATCCTGTCGCAACAGTGGAAAAGCTGAAGATTTTCGTGGGGAAGCCAAGTGGCGTCAGTATTCCTACGGTTTCAACTGAAACGTATTTTCAGAAAGAAAAGCATTCCCGAATCAAGCAATTTTATGCCGATGTATTGCGAGAAGTCGGATTATTCATCCTTGAAAATCCACGTGCATTTCCTCAGGGCCTGCCGTCATTAGCCACGTTGCAACATCCTGAGCGACTAGCTCCATTGTTTGAGGCGATGACGCCTTATCCGCATATCAGTGTCTCATTGCAAAAAACCTTAGGACCGCTCGATCCGCTGATCACTGCCGACTGGATGGAAGCGGCAAAGCAAGCGGATGCTTGGCAGTGGATTCACATGGTGCGTGGCTTGCGTGGTGAAATGCAAACGATGCTCAGTGAATACGAAAAAGCAAATGATGATACCAGCATCCACAAGCTCGGCGAGTTGTTAGGCCGCTCTCCAGAATTGAGTCAAAGCATGATTCCAGAGTCATGCAAACCGAGAACATTAGCACTATTGTTCGCTGCCGCGTTGAGTGGGAATTTGGAACTCGATGAAATTTTCCCCGTCATCATGAAACTCGATGAGTGGGAAAAAAGCCGACCAGGCTTGCGTCAGCAAGTGGCGGAAATGACCGCCCGACAAGGAATCATCCCGTGGTGTGACGTCGTGAAGCTGTTTCGAGCCGGAGAACGCGAGGAGGCCGTGAGATTGCTTCAAACGCTCCCGACCGTGTATCAGGAAATGCTGCCCCGATACGCTGGAAAGATAGACATGGTGCAGCGCTACGAAGAATTGGACGTCCGTCTCCGCGCGCACCTGTTGCAGATTCTGTTGTCGACCCAGGACTGCCCTGATGAAGCGTTGCCTGCATTGGCGCGAACCATGCCGATCAACTTGTTGATTGGGACAGTCAAAATTATGCTGCGCTATGATAATCGCGATCCAGAAGAATTGTGGCGCGGCACACTTTTGTTGTCCGAGTTGGTAAATCGTCAGGATAGACCAAAAAACTTGAGAACAACACTCCGTTTTCACGAAAGTGATATCCAACGTGTAAAAAATCTTTTTGCGCAGACCAAGCAAGAGGAACGTGCCGCAGCCTTCAGCAAAGCAATAGAACGCATCGCAGACTGAGATGAAACGCGCACTCACCATCATCATGCGTCATCTTTTGTTATGGATCGCCGTGGTCTGTGTATCGCTCTCGTTGCTCCCGGTTCGCCCCGGGATACTTCTGCCGGTACATCGACAAGACCAACAGATGATCTTCATCAATGATTCTGGTGCGGTCGTTCATCCCGGCCCTTGGCTCTATGCCGGTTCTTTTGACGACAAGGGCATGAGCCATGTGACCATCAGTAAAAAGAATTGCTATCAAATCGACCGCACCGGAAAAGCATCAGAGTGCCCTGGACATATTCAGTATTCGCAAATGCACCCCGATCATCTTCCTCTCGGCCCTGACTCTCAAGGGATGATATTGCTGCGTAATCCAGGGAACAACCGCTGGGTCTTTGAAAATCAACAACCGGCCTTTCCGGGAACGTGGGAAGCGGCGCACCCATTTCAAGGAAATCAGGCCGCCGCTGTGTGCAAAAATGGCTACTGGGGATTCATCGATCGCACGGGAAAAGAGGTGCTGCCTTTTGTCTGGGATGAGGCATTCAGCTTCGATGAAGCGGGTGTCGCCCGCGTGTGCCGCAATGGGAAATGGGGGCTCATCAATGCAGCAGGTAATCGCATTGTGCGTCCTCACTACCGCGAACTCTCGGAATTTGATGCACAGGGACTCGCCGCTGCCACCTCGGTCAGCAGCGCGGGATTTATCAATCGCCGGGGGGAAATCGTAATCCCACTGCGCTACGAAACCGTGCAACCGTTCGATGCAGGGGGACTCGCCAAGGTTGTCAAGATAACCGATTGGACCAATCGGCATGTCGGTTGGATTGATCGTAACGGGAATGAAGTGATCCAATGCCGATTTCCCACGGATGCAGGATCATGGTTTTATTCATTTGCCAAGCATCCGAAAGTGTTAGCCGTGCAGGATGGCCATCGCAGCGGATTGATTGATCGAAAAGGAAACTGGGTAGTGCCACTCGCTGATGGGGATTTGAGGTTGATCAAGGACCCGATGGCACCGGAAAGGGAATGGTATGCACGCATCCCTCCGCCAAACTACGGATTAAGTGAGGCACGCATCTCCTTTCAGCCTGGATGCTATGATGAGCAAGGACGTCTCATTTGGTCAGGTTCTCAGATCACCTGGCGCAAGCTGATTCGATACACCGGATTCATTCTTTTCGGATGTTGGCTATTAGTTCTCGTAACGAGGAAGTATTTCAGGAACGCTCAACGAATTGTGAAAGCATAGCAAAACGGATTCCGCCTGTATGCAAAGATATAATATCCCAATAATTTCTATACTGATCGCATTGATGTGTCTCACCCAAGCCAATGCCGCACCGGAGAAACGAGTCATCGATGGTATTACCTATTATATCCTTTCCGCGCCCGTTGCTTCGATCAAAATCATTTGGAAAGACGATGCGGAAAAGCAGCTCAGAACCATTCCCGAGGTCGCGCGATTTTATCAAAGCAAAAACATCGCGATCGACACTCTGATGAATGGCGGGATTTTCGAACCGGGCGGAATACCCAGTGGTTTGCTGATTCAAGAAGGCAAGGAACTTAACCCCGTGAATCGCAATCCCGGTGAAGGCAACTTCTTCTTGCAACCTAACGGAATTTTTCTACTCCATGACAAAGGTGCTGCAGTGATTCGCACCGATGAATATCCTCTTCGCGACAAAAACATTCTACATGCTGTGCAATCAGGACCTTTGTTACTCAGACAGGGAAAAATCCATCCGGTATTCCGTGCAGAATCAACTTCTCGATTGCACCGCAATGGCATCGGCGTCGCCAAAACGGGTGAAGTGATTTTTGTCATAACCGACTTCAAATCAGCCAAATTTCCCAACCTGCATGAGTTCGCTGAATTGTTTCGAAAGCTCGGTTGCGACGACGCCCTGTTTCTCGATGGGGACATCAGCCAAATGCGTTCCGGTGACGACCTCTACAAACCGAGTAACAGTTTCGGATCATTCATCGTTGTGACGAAATTATCGGATTAATCCCGCTGTTCCTTAAGAGCGAGTTCGGTGGAAATCCATAACCGTAAAGCGTGATGTTCGCCATCGAGCAGCGGATCACGCGCGATGACTTCATCGGCCAGAGCACGGGCTTCGCGCAGCAAAGTCGGGTCCGCTAGGAAGTCCGCAAATTTCAGGTCGGCGATGCCACTTTGCGCAGTGCCTAACACATCGCCGGGACCACGCAGGCGCAGATCGACTTCGGCAATCACGAAGCCATCACTGCTATCCACCAGTGCCTGCAATTTTTCCAAGGCCTCGGGGGCTTTCGAGTCGGTGAGCAGGATACAATACGACTTGTGTTCTCCACGCCCGATGCGCCCGCGCAACTGATGCAATTGCGCCAAACCAAAGCGCTCGGCGCTGTGAATGATCATGATGTTCGCATTCGGAACATCGACGCCGACCTCGATCACCGTAGTGGCTACGAGTGTATGAACATCACCCGCACGGAACTCTTGCATGGTGCGTTCTTTCTCCTCCGCTGACATTTTTCCGTGCAGCAATCCGGTGACGTGCGGCTTGAGGCGTTTCTGCCATTTGATGAATGCTTCCGTCGCCGACTCCGCTTTGACGGTCTCGGATTCTTCGACCAAGGGATAGACGAGATACGCTTGACGACCATCTAACAGATGTTGTTTGAGAAATGCCGTGATGTCGGAAATTTTCGGATCTTTGCGCAGTGCGGTGATGATTTTTCCGCGATTCGCCGGGCGCTCATCGAGCACGGAAACATCAAGGTCACCGTAAAGTGTTAGTGTCAAGGTGCGCGGAATCGGTGTGGCAGTCATCACTAACACATCAGGCTTCACGCCATGGGAAATCAAACGCGCGCGCTGCGACACACCGAACTTGTGTTGCTCATCGATTACCACAAATCCCAGATCAGGAAATGCGCTGGCATCGTAGAGCAATGCGTGCGTGCCGATGATGATTTGCGCATTTCCGTCATCGGCATGATGCGAATTTTCCTCGCGGTTGCTGGTGCGCAAAGCGATCCGCACGCCAAGAGGGGCAAGCCATTTTTGAAACGTGAGATAATGTTGCTCCGCAAGAATCTGCGTGGGGGCCATCAATGCCGCCTGACAACCGGAGTCGATGGCGAGCAGCATCGATGCCATCGCAACGAAGGTTTTTCCCGAACCGACATCACCTTGCAGCAGGCGATTCATCGGACGCGGGCTGCGCATGTCGGCTAAAATTTCTTTGATCGATCGCTTCTGGGCACCGGTGAGATCGAAAGGCAGCGATGCATAAAACGCTTTCAGTAATGTGGTCTTGCGACCCAGCACTCGACCCGCGACATCAAGGTGACGCGCACGACGCCAGACGACGTTGAGTTGTAAGGCGAAAAATTCCTCTAACGCAAAACGACGGCGTGCTTGCTGTGCTTGTTCGAGTTGCTCTGGAAAATGCGCGAGTCGCAGATCCGCGAATCGATCACGCCCTGGTGCTACATCGATGGGGAAATCAAGACTCGCAGGATTCACACGATGCAACAACAAGTGCTGGATTTCCCGCAAGCGCCGCTGGGCGATGCCGCTGAAGTTTTTATAGACCGGCACGATGCGATCGACATGAATCGACTCAGAGCCCTCATCGCGGATGATTTCAAATTCCGGATGATCGATGACCAACTTGCCTTTGAAATCCTTGACCTTGCCATAAACAATCACCTCATGCCCGGCGGCCAGCATCTTTGAGAGAAAAGGCATATTGAACCAGCGGCAGGTAATTTTGTTAGAGCCAAACACCCCGCCGCTGCCATTGAGAATGATCGCTTCATACGCGGCATAGGAGGAAGAAAAACGCATCGAACGCGCATCGATCACCATCCCGCGCAGGCACACCGCATGCGCGGTCGGCATCACAGGGAAGGCATCGAACTGGCGTCGATCTTCATGACGTTTCGGCAAGTGCATCAGCAAATCAGCATACGTCAGTAGCCCCGAGGCCTTAAGCGAGGTGATTTCCTTCGGCATGAGGAAGGAAGATTTTTCCAGCAAATTGCTGGCGGGAAGTAAGAGCGAGGCGTCCAAAAGAGTGTGGCGGCATCATGCGCGTAAGACATCACACTTGCCAATCACAAATACTCATCAGAACACCTTTTATCAAAATCTCCTGGGCTTGCGCATGAGTGAGTGCTGCGCTAGGCTTCTCGCATGATCCGCTTTTTACACACCCGCATCCGCGTGAAAGACATCGAAGCCTCCGTCAATTTTTACAAAAAACTCGGTTACACCGAAGGAGTGCGCAAGGCCTCACCCCAAGGCAATCAGTTAGTGTTTCTCGAACTCCCCGGGAACGACGTGTTTCTCGAACTCTGTTTTTCGCCTGACTACACGGCCACTTGCCCCGAGGACTTGATGCACACCTGTCTCGGCGTCCCCGACATCATCGCTTATTGCGACCAAGTGGAAAAGTCCGGCATCGAGATCTGGCCCTCGGCGTGGCGTGAGAAGTTTTTAAACGATGAAAAAAAGATGGCATTCGTCACCGATCCCGATGGGTATGAGGTGGAGATTCTGGAGCGCAGGTGATCGTAGAGAATAGGGAGAAGGGGATTACATCCCCTTTTCTTCATTATTGACAATGGGCTATGGCTCGAAAAGAAAGGGGATGCAATCCCCTTCTCCATGTTCCTAGACCCTAACAAGAAGATCGATAAGCACCGGGTGAACCTGCCACACCGGCAGCAAGAAGTGACGTGGTTGTTTGTCACTTGGAGGCTGGCAGATTCCTGACCGGAGGCAGTTGTGCGGAAGCTCGATGAGCGTCGGAAGCGCTGGGAGGCATCACACCCAAAGCCTTGGACGGATAAAGAAAGAAAAGAACACAATCGACTCTTTACCCTCGCTTTCGAATCACTGCTGGATGATGCGCACGGAAGTTGTATACTAAAAAATCCTGCGATGTCCGACATAGTGGTGGATGCGCTGCTGCACTTCCAAGGTGAGCGTTACGCGCTGGACTGCTTTGTGGTGATGCCAAACCACGTGCATGTGCTTTTCTATCTGCTCGAAGAGAGTCGTTTGGAAGATGTTATCGGATCATGGAAGCGATTCAGTGCGCGCCAAATTAATAAACTACTAAGTCGAGAAGGAGCGCTTTGGCAAAGTGAATATTGGGATAGGCTGATTCGGAGTGAGCGTCACATCCAGTGGGTGAGAGAATACATCGAGAGGAATCCTGAAAAACTACCAGCGGGAACGTTCCGCCTTTGGAAATAGGGAGAAGGGGTTTGAAACCCCTTTTTTTGCGAAGTCTAATTCAATTCTTCTTAAATACAAAGGGGATGCAATCCCCTTCTCCATATTGAAACCCCTCTCCTTATTTCACAAACGTCAGCGCATTGTTTTCGACTCCGACTTCGATCACATCGCCCTCTTGAAATTTGCCATCGAGGACGGCCATGCTGAGGGGATCTAACAGATGATGCTGAATCGCTCGTTTGAGGGGGCGGGCGCCGTAGATCGGGTCGTAACCTTGGGTGCCGAGAAATTCTTTCGCTTCGCTGCTGAGAGCGAGCGCGAGACCTTGCTTGGCGAGACGTTGGCGCAGGCGCGTCAGTTGGATCTCGACAATGCTGGTGATTTCCTCACGCGCGAGGCGATCGAAGATGATGGTTTCATCGATGCGGTTGAGAAACTCGGGACGGAAATGCGCGCGCAGTGCTTCTAACACTTTTGCTTCGCGCTGCTCGGCGTTTTCTTCGTGGAGGATGTATTGCGAACCGATGTTCGAAGTTAATATGATCACGGTATTGCGGAAATCGACCGTGCGACCTTGACCATCGGTGATGCGTCCATCATCGAGCACTTGCAGTAGGACGTTAAAAACATCGCTGTGCGCTTTTTCGACCTCGTCGAAAAGGATGACGCTGTAGGGCTTGCGTCGCACGCGTTCACTGAGTTGACCGCCTTCATCATATCCCACATATCCCGGCGGTGCGCCGATGAGTCGGGCGACGCTGTGCTTTTCCATGTATTCCGACATGTCGATGCGGACCATCGCGTTTTCATCGTCGAAGAGAAATTCCGCGAGGGCTTTCGAGAGTTCCGTTTTACCAACACCGGTGGGGCCGAGGAAGAGGAACGATCCGACGGGGCGGTTCTCATCTTGCAAGCCCGAACGCGCGCGGCGCACAGCATTCGATACAGCAGTGATGGCTTTCTTTTGACCAATCACGCGCTCGCCGAGGCGGGCTTCCATGCTGAGCAATTTCGAGCGTTCGCCTTCTTGCAAGCGATTGACGGGGATGCCAGTCCAGGCCGAAACGACACGGGCAATATCGTCCTCGGTGACTTCCTCTTTGAGGATGCCGCCGTTGAGTTGATACTCTGCGAGTTTTTCCTTCGCGGTTTCAAGTTCGCGCAACACGTTTGGCAATTCGCCATAAGTGATTTCTGAAGCACGGGTAAGATTGCCGATGCGCTGCGCTTGTTCCGCTTGTGTTTTGAGCGATTCGATTTTTCCTTGCGCACCGCGCACTTCATCGATGACCGATTTTTCATTGCGCCATTGCGTGATGAGCGCGGCACTCTGCTCCTTGAGGTTCGATTGCTCTTCTTTGACTTTTTCCAAGCGTGCGAGCGAAGCTTTGTCTTTCTCTTTTTCTAACGCTTTTTTCTCCATTTCAAGTTGCAGCACTTGGCGCTCGATCTGATCGATCTCGGTGGGCATCGAGTCGAGTTCGATTTTCAAACGCGAGGCAGCTTCATCGATCAAATCGACGGCTTTGTCCGGCAGGAAACGATCGGCAATGTAGCGGTCGGACAGCATCGCCGCGGCCACCAACGCGCCGTCTTGGATGCGCACGCCGTGGTGCACTTCGTAGCGCTCCTTGAGGCCGCGCAAAATGGCGATGGTGTCTTCGGCGGATGGTTCACCGACGAGCACGGGTTGGAAGCGTCGCTCAAGAGCGGCGTCTTTTTCGATGTGCTTGCGATATTCGTCGAGAGTCGTCGCGCCGATGGTGGAGAGCTCGCCACGGGCGAGTTGTGGTTTGAGGATATTGGCGGCATCGACGGCTCCCTCGCTAGCTCCGGCGCCGACGATGGTGTGGAGTTCATCGATGAACAAAATGATTTGTCCTTCCGACTCGGTGACTTCTTTGAGGAAAGACTTGAGTCGATCCTCGAACTCGCCGCGATACTTCGCGCCAGCGAGCATGCCGCCGACATCCATGACGATGATGCGTTTGTTTTTCATCGACTCCGGCACGTCACCCGAAACGATGCGTCGGGCGAGGCCTTCGACGATCGCAGTCTTGCCGACGCCGGGTTCACCAATGAGAACTGGGTTGTTTTTCGTGCGGCGGGAAAGCACTTGCATCACGCGACGGATTTCATTGTCGCGGCCGATAACGGGATCAATTTTTCCTTCGCGAGCGCGAGCGGTGAGGTCGGTGCCGTATTTTTCGAGTGTTTGGTATTTCCCTTCGGGATTTTCATCCGTGACCTTTTGGCTGCCGCGAACTGATTGAATCGCTTCACGCGCTTTCGCCTCCGTGAGGCCCGCACTTTTCAGCAACTTGCCCGCGGGGGAGTCGGCACTCAGCGAACCTAACACAAAGTGCTCTACGCTAAGAAAGTCATCACCGAGCGATTCGCGGGCGTCGTCGGCTTTTTCCAGGGTCGCGCGCAAGCCGTAGCTGAGCTGTGGTTGCGAGGTGGAGCCCTGCACCTTTGGCTCGGCGGCGAGGTTATCGCGCACGGCGGCTTTCAAGGCCGCGAGGTCCACGCCAGCCTTTTGCAGGATGGGAATGAGGATGCCGCCTTCTTGTTCGAGCAAGGTTTGCAACACATGCGCGCTCTTCAATTCCGCATGGCTCGATTTTGAGGCGAGTCGTTGCGCTTGCTGCAAAGCTTCTTGCATTTTCTGAGTGATTTTATCGAGTCCCATGGTTTTGGTTCTTTCTTGGTGTGTAGTTACGATAGGTGAGAAGTCGCTCGATCGCTACGCTGTCGTTGCGGATTTGTGCGCCTTTTTTATTGTCATGGGTATGATGTCATAGAGAAAAGTTTATTCAAATTATTTTCGTAAAATAGTTGCTATGATATTTCGACGATTTTTCACCTCTCCGCTTGTCTAGAAAAACGCCTACACCTTCACTCGAACCATTCGGCGAATGCCGCGCATGATCGCACCCAAAATCGGGAACTCGCCGTACAACACAAACGACGCATCCCAGTAATCTTCCTGTGCCGTCACCAAACCCTCTTGATTGAAGCGAAAATGGCTCACACCGGGGATGCTGCGTTTTTTCCCACGAAAGTCATAGTGCATCGTCCACAGCAAACATCCTGCGTCTTCATCGCCACGCATTTCGCGCACAACGATGCGAATGTTTTTCAATTGATGAAACAAATCCGCCATGACTGCTGCGATCGCCTTCGCACCAATCACTTCGTTAATCGGATCGCGAAAAGTGGCATCTTTCGCATACAACTCAGCGACACGTCCCACTGTCGTGGCACTCATTTCTTGGAAAAATCCTGCCATCCGTGAAAGCGCCAATTTCTGATCTTCTAGTATCATGCACTATGCTACGCATGTTTGCGGAAAAAGCAAAAATATCGCCCTTCCTCGTGTGGGGAGTTTCAGCTCCCGTAGCATTTGCTTTTCCCTGCTACTTTTTCCTGTGTGCCTGGCTCCTGTACTAAACAAAATTAGAGAAAATGAAAAAAAATTCTTTTTTGCGTGACAGGGCGCAGCAGTTTGGCTAGTCGTTTAGATCTACAGTTTAGTTACTGAATATTTTTTGACAGTAATGTAACGTAGCCTACAAAACCCTAGCATTAAACCCTTTGCTCTTGGAGCCGGCAGCAGTTTTGCAGCCGTGCTTCGTAGCATATAAAAAATAACCCATATGAAACCAAACCGCCTTTTCTCATTCGGAGCCCTTGTCTCAATTAGTCTCACTTTGTCAACACCTTCTGCCATAGCGGCACCCTACTATTGGGATGTAAATAGCGATACCCCTGGCGCGGGTGGCGCCACCCCCAGCAGCTCGTGGAGTACTGCGGGTACCACATGGAGCACCGATGCTACCGGCGCAACCACCACATCCGCATACACAACTCTTGCTACTGACGACCTGATTTTCTCGGCAGGCTCAGATGCAACGGGCGCCTATACGATCAGCCTGACTGATGCACAAAATGCGGGAAGCCTTTCCTTTCAAGAAGGTACCGCCACTATTGAAGGAACTGGTGGTATTGTTACCCTTGGCAGCGCAGGTGGAAATATTACCGTCGGAACTTCACTCTCAGCCACCATCGGAAATGCTACAAACACGATCATCGGTGGCAGTGTCGGGCTCACTAAGCTAGGTGCTGGTTCTCTCACCATTAGCAGCTCTGACGTGAATACATTCAATGGTGGCGTGACGGTCGGGGCGGGAACGCTTGCACTGAATTACAATAATTTGGCCACTCCGACCAACCTCGTTGACGCCACCAACGCCCTGCAGATCAACAACGGAGCGCTCACCATCACTGGCAAGAACGTCGCCGCCGCCACCACGGACCAGACTTTCGCCGACACCTCGCTCGGCGCAGGAATCAATACGATCAACATCGCCAAAGGCGTATCGGCCACATCCGCCACCCTCAATCTCGGCATGCTCACCGTAAACTCGGGTTCCGCGACGACCTTCAATACGACTGCTGCTTGGACGACCACCGCATCCACCACGGAACTGGTGTTCATTACCGCCGGCGGCAGCGTCCCTACTCTTCCCAGCGGAGCCACGACGGCCTTTGTCAACGCCGGCGTATTTAACCGCATAACCGGCGGTGCCAATGGAACACTCCGATTGGCCGCCGTGAATTCCAGTGGCCAGCTTCTGCAGAAAGGAAATTTAGCCAATGTTTCAGCTACCAACTTAACTGACTCAACGGCGTCGTACCAGTTCAGCGCATCTTCCAACGTGCAACTGACGAACACCGGAGCAACCGCTTACAGCTTGTTTCTGAATGCCAACTCAAACGGCGTGCCTCTCACCATCGCCAACAGCGGTACCCTGACCCTGAACTCAGTGATCCAGATCAAGTCAGCGCAAGCGGTCATCATTAACGCTGGAACAGGAGTCAGTAATCTCGTCATCGGTTCGGAAAGAAACCTGGTGCTTGCCATGGATAACAGTTCCTCGTTGACCATCAACGCTCCGATTGTAAATAACGGCGGCGGCGCTTCAGCTGTCACGATCGCCGGCACAGCCCCGACCGGCACGCCGGGCACCGTGGTCTTAGGCGGTGCCAACTCCTACTCCGGCGCCACCACCATCACCAAAGGCACCCTGAGCCTCACCAACGCTCTGGCCCTTCAGAACACCAGTGGCATCACCCTCGGCGGAACCAGTGCCGCCACGCTTACCACTCTGATTGACGGCATAACTCTCGCAGCACCGATCACCCTCGCCAATTCGGGTGTCAGTTCCACGATTTCATTTACGAGAAACACCGCAGCTGCAGGCTCTATCACCCTCAATGGCGCGATCGGTGGTGCGGGCAATGTGATCTTCACCACTCCCAACGTCGCCAGCGGTGGCAACGTCCAATCCTTCAATCTGGGCGTGGCGGGCACGTATGCCGGCAGCACCACGATGTCGACTGGGAACATAAACAACTCTGTGACGATCAGGAACACCAGTGGAGCCGCCAACGTCCTGCCGGTCACCACGGTCCTGACCATGTCTGGCGGAAACGGGGCGGGTAGCGGTCGTACTGTCACATTTGACCTGAACGGACAGAATCAGGAACTCGCGGGTCTAACAAACGTCACGGCGGTTGACCGGAACCAGCGGATCACCTCTAGTAATGCAGCTACGCTGACCATCAACAACAGCGCCGACTACACCTTCGGCAACAACACCACCGGTGCTGACCCCGGTTCTGGTCAACTCACCGGAGCCGTCGCCCTGACCAAGAAGGGTGCAGGCACCTTCACTCTTGCCTCGGGAATCGGACACACCCACACCGGCAAAACTGTGGTAGAGGCAGGTATTCTGAGCTTGGGGAATACAAACTCCCTGCAGAACAGCGCCTTCGACACCACCAACAGCATTGTGGGTGATGCCACCAACGGCCTGCGCAGCACGGTGACCACCCTCAACATCGGTGGCCTTATCGGCAACAAGAACTTCGCGGATGTTTTCACCACCACTAGCGGTGGCTACACCGGCCTCACCACGCTCACCCTGAATCCCAGCACTGGCGTCACCCACACCTACTCCGCCGACATTGGCGATGGAGCCACCGGCATGAATCTCATTAAAACCGGCGCGGGCACTCAAATACTCGCCGCCACGCAAAGTTACACCGGCACGACCACTGGCAGCGCTGGTGCGCTTATTGCGACAACTGCGGCCGCTCTGCCCGGATTCAACGTCGCTGGAAAAGTCATCTTCAATGGCGGGACGATCGGCGCCCAAGTGGGCGGTGCAGGCTGGACCACGACGGATGTGGACACACTTCTCACCAACGCCACGAAAACCTCCGGTGCACTCGGAATCGACACCACCAACGGTAATCTTACCCAGTGGACTCCATTCACTACCACCAACTTGGGTTCGCTAGGGCTGAACAAGCTTGGGGCAAATGACCTGACACTTGACCAAGCCAGTAACTACACTGGCACCACTACGGTCACTCAAGGCACGCTGACTCTTACCCACGCAAACGCGCTGCAGAATAGCCCGCTTGTCACCACGGGCGCGGGTTCTATCGCTCTAAACATTGGCACCGTTCTGAACCTCGGCGGCCTTAGCGGCGCTACAGGAGATCTGGCTTCGGTTATCTCCAACTACGCCAGCGTTACCGCTATCAACCTGAATACACCTCCTACGCTGCCGGCTGCCGCCCTCGGCTACAGTGGAATCATTGCCGAAGGCGCCACGGGCACAACCCTCACCAAAAATGGCTTGGGCGTACAGGTACTTTCCGGTGCCAATACCTACACAGGCGCCACCCAAATCAATGAAGGCACCTTGGTGTTCAGGAGCAAGGCCGCCAAGGCTGGCGGCATCGCTACCGTCGCCGCAACTGGAACCGTTGGCCTCGGGGTGCATCCCACGGACACCGCCTTTTACTCGGCGGCTGAAGTTGACGCTTTGTTCAATACCGACAGCCTGACCGGTTTCGACCTCGATCCTGCCTCCGGCGTCGTAATCGACACCACCGCCGCTTCATTTGATCAAACCATTGCCTTGACGGCAAACCGCACGCTTACCAAGAACGGTGCAAACACCCTGACTCTATCCCAAGTCAACAGCTACGGCGGCACTACCATCGTCACCGCAGGCACCCTCAGTCTCACCGGCTCTCTGACTGGCGGAGGTGCTATTTCTACTACCGGCGCGGGTGTTTTCTCGCAAAGCGCGGTGGGCGTCATCAGTGGCGCGTCCACTTTTACCCAGGGCAGCTCTGGAATCAGCACCCTTGCCGGAGCCAACACCTACTCCGGAGTGACGAATGTGAACCTCGGACAACTGACGATATCCCATGCCACAGCCTTGGGAACCACCGGGGGAAATACCGTAGTCGCATCGGGCGGCAGATTGGCTATGGCCACGGCCAGCTTGTCAGTAGCCGAGCCATTAAACGTCACAGGCACCGGCACGACCGCCACCAATGGCGCGATCAATTTCGGTGGCGCTGTGTCCGGCATGGCTCTCACCGGACCGATCACTTTGGGGGGCGCAACCTTGATCCAGGCGGACGGCAGCACCGGCAGCACCTTGAGCGGCGGCATCAGTCTCGGAGCTAATGTGCTCACCATCAATACCGATGGAGGCGCCACCCAAACCATCAACACCAACGCAATTACCGGCACGGGCGGTTCGCTGGTCAAGTCTGGCAGCGGCACACTTGTCCTCGGTGCCGCAAACACCTACAGCGGCAACACCACTGTCAGCGCGGGCACGCTTTCTCTCGCTGACAACGCGCAGCTTGCGTTCGTTCTTGGCTCCACCTCCGGCACCAACAACTCAATCACCGGCGCGGGAAGCACCACGCTCGACGGCGACTTCGTCATCGACACCTCCACTGCGGACGCCCTCGCCACCGGCACTTGGACATTGGAAAATGTCACCACGGCTACTTATGGCGCCACCTTTACTGTGGTCGGCTTCGTCGATGCTGGCGACAACAAATGGACCAAGGATATCTCGAATAAGAGATACACCTTCGATGAGGTCACCGGCATTCTGACACTGGCTCCTGCGGGCAACTACGACTCATGGGCAAATGACCCGCTCAAGGGCAACATCCCCGGAGAACTCCCCGCCAACGACTTCGACAACGACGGCATTTCCAACATTGTGGAATACGCCCTTGGCCAAAACCCACGGGTCTCTAGCCAACCGGCCGGCGCTCTCGTCGGTAACGACATCACCTACACCAAGGGAGCGGACGCCATTGCTAACGGCGATGTCTCCTGGGTCATCGAAACCTCGCAGACCCTCGCCCCCGGATCGTGGACGGCTCAAGTCACCCAACCCGCCGCGGATCCAACACTGACCATCTCCTACACCTTCACCCCCGGCAGCCCAGTGAAAAACTTCGCGCGCCTCAAAGTGATTCAAGTTCCCTGATCCATTTCCCCCAGTTTCTCACCAGATTGGGGGACGGACACAATATGGCAAAACACTAGTTTTACTGAAACCCAAAAACCTAAATCCCACGAATAGACTTGTTCTATCACCGTACTACCGTACCCATGAAACTGAATCGCAAAAACACACTCATTGCCGCCGCTCTCTCCCTCACACTCGCCGCGCCTTGCGCATTCGCGACACCTTACTACTGGGCGGGTGCCACCAACGGCACATGGAACACGGGAGCCAACTGGTCAGGCATCACGGTTCCACTGATTGCGGATGATCTCACCATCCTCGGCCCGCTCAATATAGCGGGCGCGCTCACCATCGATTTTGATGCGGACAATTCCGCGAATTCCCTCATTTTCTCCAATACCGCCGCGACCTTCATCACCAACACCACCAGCGGTGTGGACAAAACCCTGACCCTTGGCAGCGGGGGGATTACGACGGGTGCCGGAGCGGTGCAAATCGGAGCGAATGTCGCCAATCAGGCCGTCAACATTAGTCTTGGAGCCGCCCAGACCTGGAACATCGGTGCGGGCGGAATGACGGTTACCAATTTGATTGGCGGACTGGGCACTGGTTTAACCAAGACCGGCGCTGGTAACCTCACCCTCAATTCAGGCATTGCGAACACCTTCACCGGCGGTCTCAACACCAACGGCGGAACGCTGACACTCGATTACAACAATCTGGCCACTCCGACCAATCTCGTTGCCGCCACCAACGCCCTGCAGATCAACAACGGCGCGCTCACCATCACCGGTAAGAACGCCGCCGCTGCCACCACGGCCCAGACTTTCGCAAGCACCTCGCTTGGCGCGGGAGTCAACACGGTCAACATTGCCAAGGGTGCCTCGGCCACTTCCGCCACCCTCAATCTCGGCACGCTCACCGTGAACTCCGGTTCTGGGACAATCTTCAGCCCGACCACGGCTTGGACAACCACCGCATCCACCACGGAACGGGTATTCATCTCCGCCGGGGGTAGCGTCCCGACTCTTCCCGCAGGTGCAAACACAGCCTTTGTCAATGCCGGTGTGTTTCACCGCGCTGCGGGCGGTGCAGCAGGATCGCTCCGCCTCGCCGCCGTGAATTCCAGCGGGCAGCTTCTCCTGAAAGCAAATGCCGGAAACCTTGCAGCCGCTACCGGCGTGGACCCGACGAATTCATACCAGCTGACCGGAGCCAGTAACATTCAGCTTACCAACGCTGCGGCAAGCGTCTACGGATTGTTGCTCAATGCCACTTCCAACGGTGTTTCCATCATCGTCGCCAACAGCGGCACCCTGACCCTGAATTCGATCATCCAGATCAAGGCAACGGAAGGGGTGAACATCAACGCCGGAACAGGAACCAGCAATATCATCATCGGTTCGGAAAAAAACCTGGTGATAGCCATGGATAACACAGCCGCCATCAGTATCGGCGCCCCAATCGCCAACAATGGCAGCACCGGCGGTGTGGGGGGCACGGCGTCAGCCCTGACTATCGTCGGCAGCAACCCGTCCGGCAATCCAGGCACGGTGACACTCGGCGGTGCCAACACCTACTCCGGCGCCACCACCATCACCCGTGGCACCCTGAGCCTTAACAACGTTGACGCCCTGCAGAACACCAGCGGCCTCACCCTCGGCGGAACCAGTGCCGCCACTCTCACCACTGTGATTAACGGCATCACACTTGCGGCACCGATCACCATCGCCAATTCGGGTGTCAGCTCCACGATTGCATTTGGCAGAAGCACCGCAGCTGCAGGCTCTATCACCCTCAATGGCGCGATCGGTGGTGGCGGCAATATCATCTTCTCCACGCCCAACAACAACAGCGGTGGCAACGCCCAAACCATCAATCTCGGCGCGGCGGGCACGTATGCCGGCAGCACCACGATGACGACTGGGAATTTTAATAACTCGACGACGATCAGGAACACCAGTGGAGCCGCCAACGTCTTGCCGGTCACCACGGTGCTGACCATGTCCGGCGGAAGCGGGACAGGTAGCGGTCGTACTGTCACATTTGACCTGAACGGACAGAACCAAGAACTCGCCGGTCTGACTAACGTAACAGCGGCTGACCGGAACCAGCGGATAACCTCTAGTACTGCAGCTACGCTGACCATCAACAACAGCGCCGACTACACCTTCGGCAACAACACCACCGGTGCCGACCCCGGTTCTGGTCAACTCACCGGAGCCGTCGCCCTGACCAAGAAGGGTGCAGGCACCTTCACTCTTGCCTCGGGAATCGGACACACCCACACCGGCAAAACTGTGGTAGAGGCAGGTATTCTGAGCGTAGAGCATCAAAACTCCCTGCAGAACAGTGCTTTCGACACCACCAATAGCATGACCGGCACATCCACCGGTGGCCTCCGCGCCACGGTGACCACCCTCAACATCGGCGGCCTTATCGGCAACAAGAACTTTGCGGATGTCTTCACCACCACCGGCGGCTATACTGGCCTCACCGCACTCACCCTGAATCCCGGCTCTGGCATCACCCATATTTACTCCGGCGACATCGGCGATGGAGCCACCAGTATGACCGTCACCAAAACCGGTGGTGGCACGCAGATACTGAGCGGTGACCAAACCTACACGGGCGCCACTAACATCAATGCTGGCACCTTGGTCATTAGCGCTACGGGTAGCACAGACGCCAGTTCCGTCGTGACCGTTGGCACCTCTGGCACACTTGCTGGCAGTGGAACTATCAACGGCGGCGCCACCATCAATGGGTTCCTTGCCCCCGGTGAAACCCTAGGCGTAATTACCTTTGGTTCTACACTCGCACTAGCCAGCAGCTCTACTACCATCATAGAAATCGATGGAATCGATCGTGGAACAGACTATGATGGAGTGGACACGAGCGGTGCCTTGACCTACGGCGGTGCACTCACTCTCGAATTAGGATTTATCTTCGGAAATGGAAGTTACACCTTTGATCTCTTCGACATTCTTGGTGGTCAATCGGGGGACTTGACCTCGGTCGCTCTCACCGGAAGCTACACTGGCACATTGACCAATATGGGCTCGGGCATCTGGCAAACCACCACAAACAGCGGTGATCAAACATGGTCCTTTAGCCAAAGCTCAGGCAACTTGACGCTGAATGTCATCCCAGAACCGAGCACTGCTCTTCTCGGAGGTCTTGGTATTCTCGCCTTACTGCGCCGGCGTCGTAGATAATACGGCGGTGGTAAATTACTTGATCCATAAGCGAAGGCATCCTAGCCGCGCTAAAAAATCACGAAGATAGTCTTATCGAGATCGTGCAGGAAGTCCGTGTCTTTGCCTTCCAGGCTTTTCAACATTGGAACATTTCTGACTTCTTCCCCACTCCATATAAAGATTGTTACTTCCCGCCGCGCACGATAAGGAAACCATCAACCCTATGCAAATCCAACAATATTTCTTCCGCGCCCTTCTTGCCCTCACGGTCTTTTCATTTTCCGCCGCTGAGGAATCCGTGACCACTCCACCGAACATCATCGTCATCCTCGCCGATGACGTCGGTTGGGGAGATGCCGGTTGCTACGGCGGTACCAAGGTGAAGACGCCAAACATCGATCGCCTCGCGCGTGAAGGACAACGTTTTGCAAACGGCCATGCCTCTGCTGCGGTCTGCACGCCGACTCGCTACTCGCTCATCACCGGCCAATATTCATGGCGACGTGATGCCGTCGGCCTGAACAAAGGTGTTGCCAATGGTGACTCGCCCTTGCTGATTCCGACCGATATGACCACCGCACCCGGCCTACTCAAAGAAGCCGGCTACCAGACTGCCCTCATCGGCAAATGGCACCTCGGCTTTGGCTTAACCAAACCCGACTACAATCAGGAACTCCGACCCGGCCCCTTGGAAATCGGCTTCCACGAATTCTTCGGCATCCCCGCCACTAATGATCGCATCCCCACCGTCTTTGTGCGCGATCACCGCGTCGTCGGCCTCGATGCCGCGGATCCGATTCAGATCACGTACGACAAAGACGAAGCCCAGAAACAAGGTTTGTCACCCTATGCCGCCGGACGCAATCGCATCGGCTGGGGCAAAGGCGGTAAAGCCGCTTGGTGGAAAGACACCGACATCGCCGATACCCATACGCGCGAATGCATGCAGTTTCTCGAACGTAACAAAGACAAGAAATTTTTCCTGTTCTTCACTCCGCACGATGTCCACGCGCCCGTCATTCCGCACAAGCGCTTTGTCGGCACCAGTGGTCTTAGCAATCGCGCCGATATGCTCCACGAGCTCGATTGGTCCATCGGCGAAATCCTCAACACGCTCGATCGTCTCGGCCTAGCGAAAAACACCCTCATCATGTATAGCAGCGATAACGGTGCCTACATCAACGACGAAGAAGGCCACAAGCCCACCGGTCCCTATCGCGGAAAAAAATCACAACTGTGGGAAGGTGGCCATCGCGTTCCCTTCATCACCCGCTGGCCCGCTCGCCTCCAGCCCAGCGAACCAAAAGACCTGGTCTCCACCATCGACATCGCCGCCACCATCTGCGCCGCTGCTGGAATTGCCGTGCCGAAAGACGCACTACCCGATAGCTACAATCTTCTCCCCGCGCTGCTCGGTGAAAAACAAGCACCCGTGCGCGATCACCTCGTGCTGATGAGCGGCACCGGCCACCTCGCCCTCCGCAGCGGCGATTGGAAATATATCCCCGATCTCGCCGTGGCTGATGGCTGGCAAGCCGGCAACAAGAAAAAACCCAATGCTCCCGCTCGCCCCGGTCTCTATGATCTCGCAAAAGACCCCGGCGAAAAACAAAACCTCTTCGCCGAAAAACCCAACGATGCCAAACGCCTTGCTGCTTTGTTAGAGAAAGCAAAAACAAATGCCATTACGCGCCCGCGGTAGGATTTGAATATTGTTAAAATTACAAATATTGAATGGAAGCAAATAGGCAGAATTAATCCCTCACAACTTTCTTCGGCATACAGTGTTAAGCAATCGAAAACGCACTAACACCCACGCACTACACTTTTCTAAAACTCACCCTCGGCCTACTGAGCTTCTCCTTTTTGCCCAGGCGCAAACTTCTGACGACAATCCTAAATTAAAAGCCGCCCTCGCACGCTTCCTCGATGCTGATGCGAATAAAGACGGCGTGCTAACGAGGGAAGAAGCAAAGGCGTTCCCGAAGAAAAACAAAGCAAACATACCAGAGAAGAACGCAGAGGCTCCCGAGAAGAGAGAGAGCGGCGGATCCCAAGCACTGCTCGAACTTCCGGAAGGCCCACAGTATCTGAATCACATCGGCACGATTCACGCGGGAGTACTGCTTTTTCTCACCGATGCCGCGAGCGGTGAATTTCTTATGCGTCAACTTGGTGTTCAGTCTGGTTTCATTCCCGTGGTGAGACAACTCGAGTCAAAATTCCGCAAACCAGCGAACGGTCGCATCATCGCGAAAGCATCCGCCGATCCGGCAGCACTTGCCCTAGTCGAAACAGCCCTCACCGCTAAAGGAAGAGTCCTGCTGCTGGTCATGGTGGAACTTTATGCTGAAGCCTGCACTCACGTCTTCAGCGCCAAAGTAGAGTGGCATCTGCAGAAAAATCATCCGTCACGCGACTAAAAAACGTAGGATCACCGGCGATCGCGAGGCTCATCGCTTTAGGTCTTTTGGTATATTATGACAAAAATTTGACATATCGTAAATCAACTCCAGTTTACGCGTCTTCTCATTTGCCATAAGAAACTAACTAAAACTTCCTCTATAATCATGAAACAAAGTATTTCCGCTTTTCTGCTCGCCTTCGTCGCTCATAGCTCGCTGATGGCGGCCGAAAAAAGTGTAGCGACTTTCCAAAAACTTGATTCGTTAGATTCTTGGACCGCGGTAAACGACAATGTCATGGGCGGCGTATCCAAAGGCAGTTGCAAACGCACAGAAGAGGGCACCTTGGTATTTAGCGGAGAAATTTCGTTAGAAAACAACGGCGGATTTAGCTCTATCCGCTCCCAGCAAAAAGGTCTCGATCTCGCGGGGATGAAAGAGATTGTCGTCAAAGCCCGCGGCGATGGTCGCACTTACTGGATCGATCTGCGCCAAGAAGATCAAATAAGAGCGAGCTCATACCGCGCCTTTTTGAAAACAACTGCAGGCGAATGGCAGGTAACCAGCATTCCCATTTCTGATTTCAAACTGCAAGCTTTCGGCGAAGAGGTCGCGGGTAAGCCGATCAAAATGGAAGAAGTTTCATCCCTAGGATTTACCCTGGCCGATAAAAAAGCGGGGGAATTTTCCCTAGAAATCGAGTCGGTGATGGCCAGCGATGAGATCAGCAAAACCGCCGCCGTTGATAAAAAGGGTAATACCATCGTCGATGTTGCGACACAGGCAGGTACTTTCAAAACCTTGCTCGCCGCCGCCACAGCGGCTGATCTAGTCGGCGCTCTCTCGGCTGAGGGACCACTTACAGTTTTTGCCCCCACAGATGAAGCTTTCGCCAAATTACCCGAGGGAACGGTGGCAACGCTGCTAAAACCCGAGAACAAAGGCTTACTAACGTCCATTTTAAAAAATCACGTCGTCTCCGGAAAAATCACTTTGGCTAAGGCTTTGGAACTCAAACAGGGCACCACCTTGCTCGGAACCAAACTCGACTTGCGTTTCGTAGACGGCAAAGTCCGCATCGGTGCTGCAAACTTGCTCACAGCCGACATCGCAGCCTCAAATGGCATCATCCACGTGATCGACCAAGTGCTGGTTCCTGCTCAGCCACAAAAAAGCCCCCCATCCGCGAAGGGTTTAATCGAACTAGCGATCGATCGTGGCATACCCTTGTTCAATCACGGTGACGTAGAGGCCTGTGCGGCTATCTACGAAATCACGTGCACAGCGCTGCTCAGCATTCCAGAGGTTTCTAAAGAATCACGAAAACATCTGATGGAGGTCTTGAAAAATGCTTCTGCGGAAGACTCATCCAGAGAGAAAGCGTGGATTCTCCGCGAGGGACTGGATCAAACGTGGGCCAGCTTAAATAAGGGTGCGAAGTAACGTGCTCCGTTACCGCACTTGTTTCATTCGCCCGTCAGTTCGCTCCAAGATTTCAAACCCGTGACTGGCAAGAGCTGTGCAGCAGCGGAATCCCACTCAGGGGTTCCCGCCCTGCGAAATAGTTCCCATATTTGCTTTTTGCTGTGAGGATCGGCGATGGAGTTCGGCGCGTTTCTCCACAGTCCCAATCGCAGACCACCTTCGTGCGCGTGATCGACGTGGCGATGATAAATGAACGCATCCACCAGCGGCATCTTGCGGCATTTTTCCCAAGCGTAGGCATACGCAGCCGCTTGCAATGTTTCGCCTTCAGGGGTGAGCAGTAAATGGAATCCTTGTTCGGAGAGGATGATTCGACGCGGCTCGCCTTTGAATAGAAGCTCGGGTTTTTTCAGATGCCGACAAAGCACTTCGAGATTCTTAAAAGTGACCTTGTTCGATGAGTCATCGATGGTCACCGTCTTGTCCGCCCAAGCTCGCGGATTGCCAAGGTTCTCAGGATAGGGATGCCACGCGACATTCCAGTCGAGATCCGCCGTTAGCTTCGCAAAAGCATCCAAGTAATCCCTGCCCGGCGTAGCTTCCTCCGCACTGATTCCGTGCATGCTGGCAGCCCAGTGGTGATCAAAGGAGATGTAGAGTCGTGCGTTCGTAGAAGCCGTGCGCACGGCACCATGAACGATGCGAAATGCCTGGGCATACTCCGACACCGCCTCGGCCATGGGCTTTTTCCCCATGTTCGACCAAATCCAGTGAGAGTTCACTTCGTTACCAACGATCCATCCCCAAACACGTCCTGATTCCGCTCGAGCCCCGCTCCAGCGCGACGCGATTTCTTGCGTCACCGCTTTCAGCCAAGCACGGCCTTCGGGCGTCTTCGCATTGAATGCGCCCACACTGTATTTATAATCCTTGCGCGCATCGGGGTGAATCGCCAAGGCATCGATCGCCGGATTTTTCGAAGCGTATGCGATGAGAATCAAATACACCAATACCCCACGATCCGAGAGCGGTTTGATCTGGGCATCAAGCGACTTGAGATAGCCTTCATTGAAACTAAACTCACGCCCATCTACTATTCTCTTAGTATTACCGGGCTTTTTCTCCAGATCCACCAGAGCGGTGAGGTTGATGTTCACTCCCGCGTGATGGATGCCGAGCGCGAGTGCGTCTTCGTTCATTTGCACTTGCAGTCCTTTGATCGATGGCGGCTTGGGAAACGGAGTCGCATCGGGCGCAGGAGACTGAGCGAGTAATGGCATATTCGCCAAAAGAATTAGTAAGCCATTGACAAGGATGTTTCGCATAAAAATCATGGTGGATATACTATAGCTACTGCGTCAGAATAATAGATGTGGTCATTTGCTAAAAGACAAATGACTCGCGGCAACACATTTCCTCACAACTTTTGTCCTCGCATGGTGTTGGATGACTAATGAGGCTTATCCTAAAACCGATCTTTTTTCTCGCATGGTGTGTCATTTCCTATTCTTCCATCGCGCAGGCCGCCGAAGAAACACTAAAACCAAAGCCGAATATCGTTTATATTCTCGCCGACGACATGGGCTACGCCGATGCCGGATTTAATGGCGGAAAGGAAATAAAAACGCCGCACTTGGACCGCCTCGCTAAGGCCGGCACCATTCTGCGTTCCTTCTATGTCCAACCAGTTTGTTCGCCCACTCGCGCCTCGCTGATGACGGGTCGCTATGTCACGCACACGGGCGTTTACAGTGTCGTGAAACCGACCACGCCGTGGGGACTTCCATTGGAGGAACGAACTCTAGCGCAGGCACTCCGAGAAGCGGGCTATGAAACGGCCATCAGTGGCAAGTGGCACCTCGGTGAATTTCAACCCGCCTACTTGCCGACCAAGCGCGGCTTCGACCATCAGTATGGTTTATGGTTCGGGGCGATCGACTATTTCACTCACCAGCGCGATGGCGTGCTCGACTGGCATAAGAATGATGAACCCTGCAAGGATGAAGGATACGCCACCCATCTCATCGCGAAAGAAGCCAGTCGCATGATCCGTGAACGCAACCCCAGCAAACCCCTTTTTCTCTACCTTCCCTTCAACGCCGTGCATGGACCACTCCAAGTGCCGGAAAGCTACCTCGCACCTTACGAAAATCTAACAGGAAAACGCAAAACCTACGCCGGCATGCTGGCGGCCATGGATGAGGCCATCGGACACGTTGTGGCGGCACTCGAGGAAAAGCAAATGCTCGAGAACACGCTGATCGTTTTTTCCAGCGACAACGGCGGCCCCTCTCCCGGCACCGTGACCGACAACGGTTCCTTGCGAGAAGGAAAAGGCACTCTCTACGAAGGCGGCGTGCGCGTCTGTGCCTTCGCTTCATGGCCCGGACATATCCCTGCCGGCAAAATCGTAGAAGAACCCATTCACATCATTGATTGGTATCCGACGCTCATAGCTCTAGCAGGCGGATCGCTCAAACAACCACTGCCTGTCGACGGCAAAGACCTCTGGTCCGTACTCACGCAAGGAGCCAAGTCGCCTCATGAAGCGCTCCTACTTCACAGCACTTCATTCGGCAAGGCAGCAGCGCGCGTCGGCGATTGGAAACTGATCCACGGCCAAGACGCCGGTAAAGGAGGAAAGAAAAAAGCTGCAGTAAAACCTAACAACGAATACCAGCTTTACAACCTTTCCAACGATATCGGCGAAACGAAAAACCTCGCCACCAGCAACCCCGAAAAGCTCGCCGAGATGAAAGTAGTTCTCCAGCACCTACTCAAAGACGCCGTGCCGTCTGGAGAAAAAGGCCCAGCCGGAGCGGACAAAGAGGAATAGCCGGATCACAAGCAACAGCACACTGAATGCTACTGTTTTTGCACTCTCAATCATTCTTCTATTCCCATTCCCCTATCATAATTCTAACACCATTTCACAGGAAATACACCTTTATCGTTTTAGCACTCTACTAATCGAAATCCAAATGATAGACAAAGGAATGGTGGACAGAGGAATCAATGCAAATGTATCTAAATTTTCAATCATTCCCCTGTCACCATTCCTCAATTTACTAGGAGAAATTCTCTAACACTTTTCATGATTTAACTAAAAAACCCATGAAACAACTATCAGCGATTCTCGCAGCCTGCTTACTCCTTTACGTCCAAGCATTTGCCGCCGATAAAAAGCCGAACATCGTGCTGATCATGGCCGATGATCTCGGTTATGAAACCATCGGTGCCAACGGCGGCACTTCCTACAATACGCCAAACATCGACAAGCTGGCTTCAACGGGCGTCCGCTTCGAGCACTGCTACGCGCAACCGCTGTGCACACCGTCGCGAGTCCAAATGATGACAGGCATTTACAATGTCCGCAATTATGTGGAATTCGGCACCTTAGATCGCGCACAAACGACTTTCGCGCATCTGCTGAAAAAACAGGGCTACGCGACCTGCATCGTCGGCAAATGGCAGTTGGGCAAGGAACCGGATTCACCGCAGCATTTTGGTTTCGACGAAGCCTGTCTCTGGCAGCATACGCGGAAGAGCACAAGAAAATTGGACACCCGCTATGTGAATCCGCAGCTCGAGATCAATGGCAAGCCTGTGGATTATACCCGGGGCGAGTTCGCCCCCGATTTGACCAATGACTTCGTCTGTCAGTTCATCGAGAAAAACAAAGACAAGCCCTTCTTCGCCTACTACCCGATGATTCTAACGCATTGCCCCTTTGTTCCGACTCCTGATTCGCCGGACTACGATCCGAAAAGCAAGGGCTCGCCGACCTACAAAGGCGATCCAAAATACTTCGGCGACATGGTCGCGTACATGGATAAGGAAGTCGGCAAGATCATCGCGAAACTGGATTCCCTCGGTTTGCGGGAAAACACGCTCGTCATCTTCACCGGCGACAATGGCACGGATGTGCCCATCGTTTCGATGATGAACGGTAAGCGAGTGGCAGGTGGCAAAGGGCAATCCACCGATGCCGGAACGCGTGTGCCATTGATCGCGAACTGGCCGGGCGTTGTGAAAAAGGGTGTCGTGAGCCACGACCTAGTAGACTTCACCGACTTTCTCCCCACGCTCTGCGAGGCGGCGGGTGCAATAGTGCCAACAGATTTGAAAATCGATGGGCGTAGTTTTCTGCAACAGTTACGCGGTGAAAAAGGTCAGCCACGGGAATGGGTCTATTCCTGGTATAGTCCGAAAGGAGGACCCGCAGCGAAAAGAGAGTTTGTGAGAAACCAGCGCTACAAGCTGTATACATCCGGCGAACTTTTCGACATCAGCAACGATGTTCTGGAAAAGAAGCCCATCACCACTCCCAACCCGGAAGAAACCCAGATTCGCGAGACCTTGCAGAATGCGCTCGATCAATTCAAAGACGCCCGCCCGCCGGCTCTAACGAAACCATGATGAAAACACTTTTACCCGTTATCCATGAAACCTCATCTCACCATCCTAACAACTTGCCTGCTGCTCTGCGCTCAGGCATTGAGTGCCGCAGAAAAACCAAACATCCTCTTCCTTCTCAGCGACGACCACAGTTATCCGTTTCTCAGTTGCTACGGCGACTCGAACGTGAAAACACCGGTGCTCGATCAGCTCGCGGCAGAGGGAATGAAATTCCATCGCTTCTTCACCGCCGCGCCGCAGTGTGTGCCGTCGCGAGCGGCGCTGATGACCGGACGCTCGCCCGTAGCGGCGCGCATCACGCGGTTTTCGGCACCACTTGCACGCGATGAAATCACGTTTCCCGAACTACTGAAACGCGATGCCGGATATTTTGTGGGCGTATGCGGCAGAAGCTATCACCTCGACGGTTCGAATAAAGGCAACGCAATGGACGAGTTGTTAGAAAAGCACGGACTGCGGACTTTCGAGCAGCGCTTCGACTATGTGAAAAACGGCAACGACAAAGAAGCCGCGGCGCAGATGGCGGAGTTCCTCGACCGCAAACCGAAAGACCAACCGTTTTGTCTTTGGGTCAACTTCAGCGATCCACACCACGTTTGGGATGCACCCGCAGAATTCCGCCCCGATCCCGCTTCTCTCAAGCTCCCCGTCCACTGGCCCGACCTGCCCGGTATGCGCGAGCAGTTCGCCGACTACTGCGCCGAGGTGAACCGGCTCGACCGCACGGTCAAGACGGCGCTCGATCTGTTAGAACAACGTGGTCTCGCTGAGCAAACTCTGATTGTCTTCGCCGGCGACAACGGTGCCGCGCTCCCGCATGGCAAAGGCTCGCTATACGATCCCGGTTCGAACGTGCCTTTCGTCGTCCGTTGGCCCGGCGTGGTGAAGGCCGGCGGCGAATCGCGCGCGCTGCTCAGCGGCGAAGACCTCGCCCCCACGCTACTCGCCGCCGCCGGAGTCGCTGTGCCCGCGCGCATGTCTGGCGTAAATTTCCTCCCACTCCTCAAAGGCGAAACACACGCGCCACGCAAGCACATCTTCGTCGAGCGCGGCCCCCACGGCAGCGCGCCGGTGACGGTCAATATGTCAAACTCTGGCTACGACCTCTCTCGCGCGGTGCTTAGCGATCGATACAAGTTCATTTACAATTGCACGCCATGGATTCCCTACAGCCCGGTGGACAGCAGCGGTGGCGCCGCATGGAAACAAATGTCCCAAGCAAACGCCGCAGGGAAACTGGCCGACGGATTGCGTGCGACGTATTTCAACACGCCGCGTCCTGTGTATGAACTTTACGATCTCGAAGCCGATCCGTCGGAACTCAACAACATCAGCGGCAAGCGCGAAGTGGCTGCCATCGAGCGCGATCTCCGCCTCGCACTAGCGGAGAAGATGATTCTCGATTTCGACTATCTACCGCTCCCCGCCTTGTCCGACGAGGCACCCAAGAAAAAAAATCGCTCTAAATAAACGCACCACGAAGTTTTCGTTCCTCTCTCGGACGAATACGGCCCCAATCCCATCATTCCCCTATCCCATTCCTTTGTTACAATTTTTCCTAACAACATACAATGAAACAAAGTCTAACACTTTTTATCACTCTACTCCTCGCTCCGCTAGCATCTCTCCACGCCGCCGAAGAAGCACCAAAACCAAAACCGAACATCGTGATCTTCTTGGCCGATGATCTGGGCTATGGCGATCTGAGTTGCTACGGCCATCCGATCATTCAAACACCGAATCTCGATGCCTTTGCTAAACAAGGAACACGCTTCACCCAATTCTATTCAGCGAGTGCAGTGTGCAGTCCGTCGCGCTCGGCAATCCTCACGGGACGGACGCCGTTTCGCAATGGCGTCTTCACATGGATTCCCGAAGGTCGAGAGATCCACTTGCGGACTAGCGAGATCGCCTTGCCGAAGTTGCTTAAGGAAAGCGGCTATGCGACCTGTCACGTCGGCAAGTGGCACCTCAATGGTCACTTCAACAAACCTACCCAACCCCAACCAAATGATCATGGCTACGACTGGTGGCTCGCCACACAAAACAATGCGGCCCCTAGTCATGAGAACCCGATCAATTTTGTGCGCAATGGCGAACCAGTTGGCAAACTCGAAGGCTACTCCGCGCCGCTCATCGTCGATGAAGCCACGGCGTGGCTGAAGGAACATCGCGATAAGACGAAACCGTTTTTGTTATCGGTATGGACCCACGAACCGCACTACCCGATCAAGGCATCGCCTGAATTCAGGGCCAAATACCCTAACCTCACTGACGACGTGCAGCGCGAGCATCACGCCAATGTCACCCAACTCGATCATGCCTTTGGCAAGCTCATGAAGACACTCGATGAATTGAAGCTCACGGACAACACCGTGGTCATTTTCACCTCCGACAACGGCCCCGAAGGCGATGGCATCAAGTCCCCCGGCCGTGGTTCCACAGGCGGCTTGCGTGCTCGCAAGAGAGCTGTTTACGAAGGAGGCATCCGCGTGCCAGGCATCGTGCGTTGGCCCGGCGAAACGCAACCCGGAACCACCAGCGACGTGCCCGTAATCGGCTCAGATATTTTCGTCACCACCGTGAACATCGCTGGCGCGAAATTGCCAAGTGACCGTGTCTTAGATGGCGGAAATTTTTTGGCTGCGATTAAAAATAAAGAGGTTGAGCGATCACGCCCCCTTTACTGGCGCTGCCCCATCGCGCCGGGTCCATTAAAGATAGCCATGCGCATCGGTGATTGGAAAATCCTCGCCGATGAAAAACTCACGCAGTTTGAACTCTACAATCTCAAAACCGATCCGCAGGAAAAGTCCGAACAAAGTGCCGCCCAGCCCGCGAAGCTAGAAGAAATGAAAACCTCCCTGATCAAACTCAACACCGAGATCGAAGCCGAAGGACCGGACTGGGTGAAGACCAAAAATCAAGCCGAGAAAAAACCTAACAAAAAGTAAAAGAAACAGACCGAGTGAAACGTTCTTCAGAAACGAAGAGAATGAACTACTCGCTCACACTTCTCGCCGCGTTGTTACTCATGCCTACCGGGCTGATGTCGGATGAGTCACGTCATCCGGATGTGATGACGTTGCCCGCTGATATCAAAAATCCGGCCATTACCGATGGCGCACCAGCGCCGGGTAAGATGGTGCTGCAATCGTTGCCATCATATGCTAATACTGCAGTCGCGCATACGCTTTACTTGCCACCTGATTGGGAGAAGGGAAAACGTTACCCGGTCATCATCGAATACCTCGGCAACAAGAATCGCTTCCGGGATAACAGTGGCATCGGCTACGCCCTCAGCGGCGGCAAAGGAGTCATCTGGGCCGTGCTGCCGTTTGTCAGCGCAGATGGTAAACAAGACATGGATCAGTGGTGGGGCGATGTGAATGCCACGGTTGCCTACGCGAAGGAAGTTGTCCCGACGATCTGCCGACATTGGGGCGGCGATCCCTCACAAGTCATCTTGACCGGATACTCGCGCGGTGCCATCGCCTGCAATTTCATCGGCCTGCATGACGATGAAATCGCTAAGCTATGGCGAGCTGTCATTGTGGTCAGCCATTACGACGATGGCCACACCGCGTGGGGCATGAAACCCGAGGAAAGAGCGCGTGCCGCAGAGCGCTTGCAGCGGCTTGGCAATACACCCCAGTTGATCTCTGGTGAGTATGCCTCGCGATCGCTCAATGACGCTACGTTGCTTCAAACCATCAAAGACAAAAATCTGAACACATTTGCTGCTGCCAAAGTCGAATTGCGTTTAGAGCCGCTGATGGAGATCGAGCACACCCGGCAGTTTGTCGCCCTGCATCATCCCCTAGGGGTATTCACTTTTGTCAATCTCCCTTGGGTCAACCACGGCGTGACTGTCCTCCACCGCGATACGCCCGAGCGTCGGCAACTGCGGGATTCTCAGGTTCAAGAGCGAAGTGCAACAGAATGATATTTAGTTAAAAAGCTCTTCAGGAGTCTTGTATCCATAGCGTTTCCTGGGTCGGGTGTTTAATTTTTGGGCGATGCGATCACACTTAGCCTGAGTCAGATTGTTCAGGCACATGC
>CAMDCV010000039.1 GCA_945890645.1 Akkermansia muciniphila | reverse complement strand
CTCAGCTGGGCGATGCCACCCAGCGCCCAAGCAAAGAAAGAGTATGCACACGAATCATTTCCATCAACGTCACCCAGGCCGCAGAGCCAGAAAAATCTAAATTGCTCACTATGCTGAAATCGGTTTTAAACTTTTTCAGCAAGCCTTATTTCGCTTGCCAGAACTAGAGCACACGAGCTACTTTGTGTCTCCAACCATGTCACACATGGGCCCGTAGTCCAATGGATAGGACGATGGTCTCCGAAGCCGTAGGTACAGGTTCGATTCCTGTCGGGCCCACTTGTGAAGGGAAAATTGCTGATCAGCTCAAATCCGTGGGTTTTCACTCAAGTCTTAGGTCTGACAGTCTTGTGTCTCTCTTGTCCTTTGCTTTTCTGGATTTGTGGATAGAGTAATGGCATGCAAAAGGAGCTCCTTGCCAATCCAGTCTTCGCCATGGCGGCGGAGCAATTTGATCTTGTCGCGGAATTTTTAGCGCTGCCCGCTGACTTGCGCGAGCGCTGCAAGTGGCCGAAGCGTCTGATCAGCGTAGCAGTTCCGATTCAACGCGATGACGGCACCACGCAAGTCTTTTACGGCCACCGCGTGCAACATCATCTCACACGCGGCCCGGTGAAAGGCGGCCTACGCTACCACCCTGCCGTAGATCTGGGCGAAGTAGCCGCTCTGGCGATGTGGATGAATTGGAAATGCGCACTGATGGACTTGCCGTATGGCGGCGGGAAAGGCGGCATCGCTTGCGACCCACGCCATATGAGTCGCGGCGAACTCGAGCGCCTCACTCGTCGATTCACCATGGAGATCCTGCCCTTCATCGGTCCAGAGATCGACGTGATGGCGCCGGACATGGGCACCAATGAACAAACCATGGCATGGATCACCGATACCTATGCGAGCCACACAGGGTATTTGGTGCCGTCCATCGTTACCGGTAAACCGTTAGGCATGCAGGGCTCTGCAGGCCGCACGCAGGCGACGGGTCACGGCGTGGCATTTCTTGCGACAAACGCTCTCCACAAGCTCGGCGTCTCACCGGAAAATACTACGGCCATCGTACAAGGATTCGGTAATGTTGGTTCGCACACCGCGATGACACTGGCGGCATACGGCGTGAAAGTCATCGGCATCAGCGATGCCTCGGGTGCGCTGTGGAATCCGGGCGGCATCGATATCGCAAACTTGCGTGTCTATGTGGCGGAACACGGCGTGGTGCGAGACTTCCCCGGTGCCGATGCGATCGATCCGGAAGAGATGCTGTGTCAGCCCTGTGACATCCTCGCCCCGGCAGCGCTCGACCGCGTGATCACCGGAGAAAATGCCGGACGACTGCAATGCCGCATCCTCGCCGAAGGTGCGAATGGCCCGACCACACCCGAAGCGGATCGCATCCTCAACGAGCGCGGCGACATTTTCGTGATTCCTGATATTTTATGCAACGCTGGCGGCGTAACGGTTTCCTACTTCGAGTGGGTGCAGAATTTCCAACGCTTCCAATGGAACGAGCGCGAGGTCATCACCAAGCTCGAGACAATGATGCAGCGGGCCTTTGAAAAGGTAACCGGTTTCGCCGAACGAAACAAGGTGTCCCAACGCATGGCCGCCCAAGCGATTGCGATCAAAACCGTCGCCGATGCCAAAGCATTGCGCGGCATGTTTCCGTGAGATTTTTACTCCTTCATAGCGCCAGAGATTCAACTCCCCTCACAAGGCAAGCGCAAGGTCGCGCGCGCACCGCCCTCCTCCCGATTGATCAGGGAGATACCGCCGTGGTGAAGTTCTGCGGCCTCTTTCACAAGGTTCAGCCCCAACCCTGTGCCTTTACGACCGGTCTGATGATGGCGCAGGGAATAAAATCGTTCGAAAACCTTTTCCAAGGCATACTCGGGGACGCCGGGGCCTTGGTCATCAATGTGCAATACAACAATTTGATTTTCTAACAAAATACTAATTTGCAATTCGCTTCCCTGTGGCGAAAATTCGAGCGCATTTTCTAACAGATTCGCCACTGCAGCACTTAAAATAAAGCGGTCACCCCGCACGCGCACGGGCGTCTCGGGTGCCTGTACTTGCAATTGCACGCGAGCGTTTTCCGCTGTCGGTCGCGCTTCTTCGATTGCCGCATGCACCAGTGCTACGAAGTCAATGGACTCGGTGGCATCGAGATGCGAGCGGCTTTCGACCGCAGCCAATTCCAACAGACGCGAAATCAAACGTTCCGCACGACCGCTCTCTGCGCGGATATTTTCCAAAAACCGTTGCCGTTGCGGGGCGGGGAGGTCCTCTTGCAACAACTCCGCCGCGCCGCGGATCGCTGCCAGCGGGCTTTTCATTTCATGCGTCAAAGTCTGCGTGTAGTGCTCCACGTAGCGACGTCCCTCCAGCGCTTCGCGCATGGTTTCGAGCGCATGATAAAGCGTATTCACCTCGCGGCCCGCGCCTAGCTTGGGTTTTGGCGGGCGATGGCCTTTTTCGATCGCGCGGGCGTAATCCGTTAGAACACCGATGGGCTGATACACCCAAAGAAAAACCGCTACAATCAACAACAAAATACCCACGCCAATGCTGAGAATGGCTCGCAAGATCACTGCACGTCGCTCAGCGATCATAGGCAGCGCATCCGCTTGTTTTTTATACACCGTTACAACTCCGTAAGGTAACGCACGCGGCCCCAAAGGGGCGCCGACATACATGATCGAGGTAGTCGCATCACCTTCATCTTCGCGGGTGCTGCGAGCCCCGTATTGACCATTCAGCGTTAGTTTTACATCACGCTTATTCGCGTAATCAAGCCCTTCGCGACGCCCGCCGTCACTATCGAAAATTACCACGCCTTTAAAATCGGTAACATACAAATTCAATCCGACTTGTTGTTTCTGCAAAGCGAAAATTTGTGCCTCAAACTCGTGCTCACGAGCTCTTTCGAAGATGCCACGCAAGCGGTCTTTATCGAGTTCGCCGCCCTTCGTTTCCTGCCAAACCATTTCGGAAAACACATGTGCTACATCGACCATGACTTCTTCCGTGGCTTGTAGAATTTGTGGCTCGACGTCATCTAACAAAACCTTGTTTAGTTGATAAAACCCCACGGCGATCACCACAGTGATGAGCAAAAGAGTGATGCGAGTGAGCCTCATGAGAAATGAAAGTTATTCCATAACTAATACGTACCCTAAGCCACGCCGCGTCTGGATGAGATCCTCAGCCCCCGGTGCGGCATGACGCATTTTTGCGCGCACGGTTTTGATGTGCGCATCCACCGTGCGATCGGTCACCGCGCCGGGATCGTACCACGCTTTTTCTAACAACTGATCGCGTGTGAACACACGGCCTTGATTTTCTAACAGAACGAGCAGGAGCTTATATTCATGCGCGGTAAGATCGAGACAAACACCATGGCAATGAATGCGCATCGCCACAGAATCGTGTTGGAGAGCTCGTGTCGATTTCGGGGATCCTGCTGAAGAAGAAAATTCCGCGACTGCGCCACTGCGACGCAAAATCGCTCGGACGCGTGCGGTGATTTCGCGGGGTGAAAACGGCTTCGTAACATAATCATCGCCCCCGATTTCCAAACCGAGAATACGATCAATTTCCCCCGCGCGAGCTGTCAAAAAAAGCACGGGAACCTGCGAATTTTCGCGCAGCTTGCGGCAGACATCAAATCCCGTCATATCGGGCAGTCCAACATCAAGAATCACAAAATCGAATGCCTGTTGTGCGAAAATCTCCAGAGCATCGCCGCCCGTGAGTGCATGTGCCACCACAAAACGATCCGTCTCCAGCGCATAAACCAGTGTATCGGCAATCGCCGGTTCATCTTCCACCAACAGCACGCGCGTCATGCCCGCATATTGCCGTATGTGCCGCAGGATTGCCAGAAATATCATTAGCGCACGCGGAGCCTGGTGAATGGCATGGACGCGAGACACCTCTGCCACGTTAGGTCTCTTGCCCGAAGATGTCTTTCGGGTCGACGTCGCCACCCAGGGATTCGACTTGCCATTGGCGATCGACATTTAACCGCACGGTGGCGAGGTGTTTCATCGGCCACTCTTCCGGTGAAATCATCGATAGCACATTGCCGCGACTCATGGCATAGAGGTGATAGGTTTGTCCGACCACTGGCTCGAACTGGATCGATGCTTCGTAAACGAGTTTGTTCCAATTGAAGTGATCGATGGCACGCAAGTATTGTTCACGCAGTTCGCGGAGTTTTTGTTGCAGATCGCGCTGCACTTCACTGATGCCACGAGATTTGAAGCTGCTCAAATCATTCGGCACGATGGGCGGACTGAGCGTTGAAACCGGATAGGGCATAAAGGCGCGCGAAGAACTTGCGGATGTATCAGTCATAGTGCAATCCCACCTATGACACAGATTCTATTTTTGGCAAATCGTTCCCCTGGGTGTAATGCTCGACAGGCGATACGAGCTTTGCTATGATAGACCGATGAAATCACTGCTCTGCATGATAATCGCAATCGCTAGTATGAAACTACTGTCAGCGGCGGAACCGGAATGGCAAACGTTGTTTGATGGCAAATCACTCGCGGGTTGGACAACGCCGGAGGGAAAAGCCCCGGGTGATGGTTGGAAGGTTGTCGATGGCATTCTCCATTTGAATGGCAAAGGGGGAAACATTGTCACAGCGGAAGAATACGAATCATTTGAATTGGAGTGGCAATGGAAAATTGATCGCAAGGGCAACAACGGCATCAAGTATTGGGTGACCAAGGTGGCGGGTAAGGAATGGCTCGGCATTGAATACCAGATGATCGACGATGGCGTCCATGCAGATGGAAAACCCGGCAGCAACCGCGCGACCGCCAGTATTTATGATATCAAAGCCGCCGCCGCCGATAAGCCATTGTTGCCTGCGGGTGAGTGGAATACCAGCCGGATTGTGATCAAGGACGGAAAAATCCAACACTTTCTCAATGGTAAAATGGTAGTTGAGGCAGACACAAAAGCCGCCGATTGGGCGCAGCTCATTGCAAAAAGTAAGTTTCGCAACAAACCCGGTTTTGCCCCCGGCAAGGGACGCGTCATGCTCACCGATCACCTCGATCCTGTATGGTATAAGGGCATCCGTATCCGTCGCTTATGACATAAAAAGCAATTGAATTTTTTCCACGATTCGGCTTCTCCTCTTGACAGAACATTCGCTCCCAATAAGGCTTTTTGACTCATGAAATGCTATGTTTATTCAGCGCTTTGTTGCTTTGCCTCATGCTTCATGGCGGCGGCAGAAGCGGAAGCCTTGGTCGACTTCGACTCACCGAGAGAGCTCGACAATTGGGCCTTTGAGCTCGGGGTTGCAGTAATCACGAAAAACGACATTGGGGAAATTTTTAGCGGTAACATCACCCGCGGTGACGGCCCTGCCGGGGGTGAGATTTATCAATTCAAAGCTACCAAAACCCTGGATATTCTCACATGGAACATGGCAGGAAAAACTTTCCGTCCCCATGTGGAACTGCCGCTTTGCTTGGAAATGGTCGATGAAAATGGGCGCGATCCATTTCTCGATTACAATGCTTCGGTGCAATTGCGCTGGGTTGATTTTCCGTGGAATTCTAAAGTGCAAACGAGTTTTGCCGTCGGTTTGGGCTTATCCTATTCATCTAAAATTTATGCCATGGATTTGCAGCGGCATCCGGGCGAGGATCGCTCACATTTGAAATTCAATTTACCCATCGAATTAAGCTTTCACCTGCCCGGAAAACACAATGAGCGGGTGAGTTTCTACCTTGCACATCAGTCGGGTGGATTTGAGTTTTTTGACAAAGGGGGCGTGAACAGTCTCGGCATTGCTTTTTCGCGCACGTTTTGATAACAGGATGCCTCGTCGCGGCTTGGTGACTTGATGAATTGCCACAGAAAAAACTGGCATATTCGCAAGGCTTCGCCTACGATTCCGCCCGCTTCCAACAGATTTTTTCAAAACCATGGCTGTAAATATTGAAATGCCCAAGCTTTCGGACACGATGACCGAAGGCACTTTGCTCAAATGGCACAAAAATGTCGGTGACCGCGTGGAAATCGGCGACATCATTGCGGAGGTCGAAACCGACAAAGCAACGATGGAAATGGAAGCCTTCGATGAGGGTGTGCTCACTGCCATCCACGTTCCTGCTGGTGGAAAAGCTGCTATTGGAACTGTTCTTGGCGTGCTCGATGGCAATGATGCCGCGCCCGCTGCCGCTCCTGCAGCAGCCCCAACAGCAACCGCCGCCGCTCCTGCCGCTTCGACACCCTCGACTGCTACGGCACCCGTAGCAGCTCCCGCAGCCTCTGGCGATCGCATCAAATCTTCTCCTCTGGCCCGCAAGGTTGCCGCTTCTCTCAGTGTAAACCTCGCGACCCTTACCGGTAGCGGACCTGGCGGACGCATCGTTCGCAAGGACGTGGAAGCCGCCGCAGGCAAGCCCGCAAGTGCCCCCGCTCCCTCAACCGCGAGCCCACTCGCCGCTGCTGCTTCTGCCCTTGCGGCTGCCTCCAAGGCACGCGCCACTTCGCCCACACCGGCCGCGCCCGCACCCACGGCGATTCTCCCAGTCGCGAAAGCGGAAGATCAAATCATCGAACTCTCCTCCCTGCGCAAGATTATTGCCAGTCGTCTGCTGACTTCCAAACAGACGATACCCCATTTCTATCTGCACGTCGAAGCCGATGCCTCCTCGCTGATGAGCTTGCGCAAGCAAATCAACGATCAAGCCGCAGGCACCACCGGTAACAAATATTCGGTGAACGATTTCATCATGAAGGCGCTCATCAATGCCACCATGGCAGTGCCTGCGATCAATGCCTCTTTTGGCGGTGATCACATCGTGCGCTTCGGTTCGGTCGGACTCTCGGTCGCCATCGCCATCGAGGATGGTCTGGTGACTCCCGTCGTGAAAAACGCCGAAACCAAATCGCTGCTGCAAATTTCTCGCGAAGTAAAGGATTTCGCCGTGCGCGCCAAGGATCGCAAACTCCGTCCGGATGAGTTCGATGGTGGCACGATCACAATCTCGAACCTTGGTGCCTGGGGCATCGAGTCCTTCGATGCGATTGTCAATCCACCACAAGCCGCCATTCTCTCGGTCGGTGCTGTGATCGAAAAACCCGTGGTGAAAAACGGTCAAATCGTCGTCGGCCAACGCATCAATCTCGGGCTCTCCTGCGATCACCGCGTGGTCGATGGAGCCATCGCCGCTGCGTTCCTCAGCGAAGTGAAGAAATTGATCGAAAGTCCAGCGCTGATGTTGGTCTAAAATGACGATGCTTTTCAAGCATCAGGCCATCTAATATTTTCAACCTCAGGCTTGGCACTTGGAAAGTGGCGCGATGGCTTGTTTCTTCCCTTGTTCGTCCACATTGACAAAGGTCACCGTAGTAGCAAAGAGAACTTCTTCCAGACTGCGCCGTGTATCGATGACTTGCACGGTGTAAGTCACGGAAGTATTGCCCGTTTTTTGCAACCGCGAATCAATCGTGAGAATGGTGCCTTCGCGTACACTGTGGTGAAATTGTACATCATCCATAGCGATCGTGACAAAGCGACACTGCGGAAACTCCAAACTTGCCGCAATCCACGAAGCTTCATCGACCCAAGCCAGCAAACGACCCCCGAAAAGAAAACCGTATTGATTCAGATCTGCGGGGAGGACAAGACGTTGCGTTTGCATGGCGTATCAATTCGTTGCGCCGCGCGTTAACTGAACATGCGCTTTTTGACGATGGAAAATCGCGCATCAAATGAATAGGCACCTGCTCCTGTAAAGAGTAATACGACTGCGGCCGTGAGGTACATCAGCGCCAATTCCTTGCCTGCCATCGGCTGCGTTTTGAGCACAACAAAAGCAGCGATTCCCATTGTAAAAGCCAACACCGCGGCAGCAGGGCGAGTCGCAAAACCTACAATCAACAGCGCGCTACAAACGACTTCCGCAAAAATTGTGCAGACTAAACTGGTCGTGGAGTTCATCCATGAGTTGAGAAGGAAAGTGCTCGGCACAGGAAAGGAATCCTTTTTCTGCGCGAAATTTTGGTATTTCTCCCACCCGTGTAGCCCAATCATCATCGCCCCAATACTGACACGAAGAATCAGTAAAGCGACCGAAATCATGGGGTCTATCGTAGCATTACTAAAGAGCCATTTTTTCATAGATTTAGTTCGATTTTAGACTAAGCGTGATTCGTTTTAATCGGCTAGTGCCATCGGGAGAGTGAGCCTCGATTTGCGGATCATCGAGCACGGCTTGATAGACCAGACGACGGTAATACGCATTGAGCGGACGCATTTGAAAGGGCTTCCCGCTGCCTTTGACTTTCTCGGCGAGCTGCTTCACCTCCGTGCGTAATTTGTCTTCTTGAATGCGACGGAAATGCGAGCAGTCCACTTTGATACGCGGGGCTTCCTCATAGTGCTTGCGCAATAGTCGATTTACCAAGTACTGCAAGTCATCGAGGCGATCACCTTCATCCCCAATCAGTAGCTCGGGCTGTGCCGTGGAAATTTGCAAACATGGCCCTTCCTCGTCGTGCTCGAGTTCAATGGTTGCAGTGAAACCAAGGTGTCCGAGCATCGTATCGAGCACTTTTTTTGCGGCATCTTCAGGTTTCATAAAGTGACACTAGCAGCCTTCGCACAGGGGGTCAACTATCAGCGTTCGAATTCTTCTCGCAACGGCATGGTTTTCTCCGCTAGGGCTTGTTGTTCCTCGCAAGTAAAATCATGCGGCGCCATCATGCCTATACCGAGCACTCCTAACACTTTTTCGCCATCGGTGGAAAAAATAGGCACCGCCAGTGAACCTGACACGTTCGTCTGACGCGCATCAGGACGAGCAACACCACCAAGGTCTTGCTGCAGATTGCACAGTTCCACCGGTGCACGACGTTCGGCGGCCGCTCCCGCGATTCCTTTACCGAAGGGAATGAGCGAAATTTTATCCAACAAAGCTTCGGGCACGCCGATCTGTGTCACTAGTGTGAGGTGTGTGCCCTCGGCAGTGCTGCGATGGATGGTGCCAGTTTGACAGGAAAATTCAGCCAGCACTTCTTGAAGCCACGATTTAAAATCAGTAATCATAGTTAAGCTTACGGTGGAGCATGAAAATTTTCCTCACCTTTTTTCTTGTCACGGAGTAAATTTCTTGGTTTGTTCTGTCGAACACTGTTCATCAGATGAGCTTAACCAACCTAACAACACGTCAGCAGGAGATCCTCGATTATCTCAAATCGTCGCAGCGCAAGACCGGCATCATGCCATCTACGCGCGAGCTTCAGCATTACTTTGGCTTTGCCAGTCAAACGGCGGCCATGAGTCATTTGCGTGCCCTCGAAAAAAAGGGCGCCATTCAGCGACTACCCGGCAAAGCCAGAGCCGTCGCATTTCCCGATGAATTGGATCGCGAAGAAATTGTGGATATCCCCATCTACGGTCGCATTGCCGCTGGATTTGGCGATTACACCACGCCGGAGAAAGAAGGCTGTTTATCGATTGATGTTCGTTCGCTCGGCATCCAGCGGTCCGCACGCACCTTCGCACTGAAAGTTCGTGGCGAATCGATGGTCGATGCCCACATTTGCGATGGCGACGTCGTGATCATGGAATTCCGCGAGCCGCGCAATGGCGATGTTGTTGCCGCATTGATCGACGGCGAAACCACGCTGAAACGCTACGTCGTCGAAAACGGCAAGCCCTTCCTCCACGCCGAAAACAAGAATTTCCCCGACCTCATTCCCGCTCGCGAATTGATCGTGCAGGGCGTATTAGTGGCACTGTTGCGCCAGGCAGCATAAATATTTACAATTTTTGCGCGACTTTTTCGACTCTTGCTTGTTGGATCGGTCAGGAGGTTCCGATGACAGCACCGCAACAAAACGACAAAAATCATTCCAATCAAGACGTATCGCACGATCCCGTGTGGGATTTGTTGCGTCAGTCGCCTGCGGCCAAGGTTTCGCCTGATTTCGCGGATCGCGTCATTCAAGCGACCCGCACGGCGGAACGACCCTCTTCCTTCTGGGCTCGCTCGTACAGGGTTGTCACGGCAGTCGGAGCTATGGCCGCCGCCCTCACAATTGCGGCAGTGATGATCTTCTTGCCAGAGCCAACGGAAACGATCGTCGCACAACCGGCAGAACCCGTGGATGCTTTCGCCACTCTCGATGAGGTTGCTCATCAGGAAGTACTGCTGGCAGCCACGGATCATTTGGGCGAATTTTCCGATACCGAGCTGGTGACCTTGATCGGTTTCTGATAAATTCGGCGCGTGAGCAGAGGATGGATTTTCGATTTGGATGGTACACTCGTCGATTCATTGCCTGGTATCGGCGCCAGCTTGAATGCTGCCCTAGCTTCGCAGGGCCAAGACACCCACGAACCCGCGCAAGTTCGTACATTTATTGGTGACGGTGCGGAAATGCTGGTGCGCCGGGCATTAAAGAATGCGGACGAGCATACGTTTGCCGCCGTGCTGCAAAAATTCCGCGAGCACTACGCGGCGCATTGGCAAGAGGGCACCGAGCCTTACGTCGGCATCCAAGAATTGTTGGGAAAACTGCGCGCAAGCGGCGATTGCTTGGCGGTGCTGTCGAACAAACCGCATCCATTTACGACGACCATAGTAGAAGTACTTTTTCCCAATACATTTGGCTGGGTAGTCGGACAGCGCCGGGGTATTCCACACAAGCCGGACCCTACCGGACTGTGGGAAATTCTTCATGCGCCCTCCTGGTCGGCCAAGAACGCGGTATTGATAGGCGATAGCGTGATGGATTTGCACACAGCACAAGCGGCTGGGATTGAATCGATCGCAGTGACTTGGGGTTATCACAACCGCAATGTGCTACTCGACGCGAAGCCGACTCATTTAATCGAAGATGTAAGTGAACTGTGCGACTTGCTATTTGTTTCCACTCCCTAATATCAAGCCGCTTTCTTGCGAAGTGCCTTAGCGAGAAACACTACGCTAATAACGGTAAGACACAACAAACTTACCCCAAGCACCGGGCGATACCACAACCACGCCAGTGAAATCGTAAGGGTAGATCCCATGGCACTGAGCAAAAAGGCAATGAAGCCAACACCGGCACCCACAATGCGTCCGGCGATCGGAAGCACACTTGCCAATACTTTGAATGGTGTAAAGACCATGACCAGCCCGAGGAACATGAGGAAAAATCCGAGCCCTCGGAATATCCAAGTCATCATCTTGTTTTCTGATTTTGCAGCAGCGAACATCGCTTCTTTGGATTGTGCACCCGATGCAATACGGGCGATCTGCGTATTCGTTTGGGTCGTGTAAGGTTCGAAGGTGTCTTTGAGCTGACTCGCCAGCACGCTCGCTTCGCCTGCGGGGATCGACTCGAATTTCACACGCGCATCGCCGAGTTCCGGTGAGCTAGGATTGGCTGAGAGGTAAAGCCAACCCTCGCGCAACTGTGCTTTGGCCCGCAGCGGCTCAGGCAAACTCTCAATAGTCGGTAGATCATGTGACTTGTAGTCGTTCCATGTGTTGATCAGAAATTCAGGCAAACGAAAGGCTCCAAGCGTGGCTTGATTCGAAATAAAGGTGCTCGATTGATACGCGGGTGGTGGATTCACGTGGCCTTCCTTAATTTTGAACTCGTCGGACTTATTGATTTCGGCATCCCATTTTTTCTCATACGTGTATTCCGTCACCGTTTCCTCGCCACCACCCATCTTGGTTTTCTGGCGTGTCTGTTTTTTCTCGACCCACTGATAGAGTTCCACCTCTCGTTGCAGCTTGATCATGCCAGGGCTAGCTACATTGAATAAATCATCACGGACCGCATCTTTTGCCTCAGCTTTGCCGATGGTATGTACGAGTTTGCCGTCGTTCGCAGAATCCACGGCCTCTGCATTAACCTCGACCGTAACTTTTTCGCCTTCGAGTAGCCCTTGATACGTTTTGACACTGCGACCTTCATTCCACCACAGCAGCGGAAAAGCGCCAACCGTCAGCACGATGCCTAACAAGACTCCTACGATCGATTTGCCAAGCCGAGAGAACCAGCCAGTATTGGTAACTTCTGTGAAACGATCTGTGCTCATATTTTCTGTTTTTTGTTATATGTAGTCTAGCAACTCGATCTGTATTGCCAAGATTTGTTTGTGGTCGTCGGCCCTCCTTCGCGATGCCGCCTTGACACTTGAGCGGTAGACAAGTGACTCTCGCGCATGTCGCAACCGATCGAACAATGGCTCAAGCACCTCGATGCCATTCTGGAGCAGCACCAGTTTGAAAGCGCCGAAGAAGCAGAGACATGGTTGCGTGAGCAATCGGAAAATCGCAGTATTGATGAATTTTTTGAGCAATGTGCAACTCCCGCCCTTCGACTTACCATGTTATGGCAGCGAGCCGAACAAGCAAACGATCCAGAAGAAGCTCAAAAGCTCTACAACGCTGCGATTCAACATGCGGAAAAAGAGGTCGCGGCAGAGATTGCCGAGGCCAGACATAGCCCGTCATCCTGGGCCGACAGCATCGTTCATCCTTACCTGCTATCATTGTTCGGTCGTGCTGCCACGGCAGAAATGCTAGGAAACCTGAGCGATGCGGAGCAATTTTATCTCAATGTCTGGGAAGCAGATCCACTCGATTCGTTAGGGTGCGCGGAAAAATTATTTTCATTGTGCGTGATCGATGGTCGACTTGCCGAAGCACGCACTTGGCTCGATCGACTGGTAACGGAGGAAAGCACGATTCTTTGTTATCATCGAGCTCTGTTGCGATTTCTCGAAGCGGCGGATGAAGCGGAGCAGCGTTATCAACAAACGGGTGATGTCGATGCTGCTTCGTCATGGCAAGATGAAACAGCGAATGTCTTACTATCGAAGGCGCTTCATCAAAATCCGTATGTCGCGCAGTTGATGGCACATCCGCAAGCATTTCAATTGGATTGCCCACAAGAGTCACAACTCGGGAGTCCGGCTGAAGCAATCGCCGTAATGTATGCGTGCGCACATTTGTGGTTGAGTGATTTTCTCGCGCTGTCTTGGTTGATTGGAACCGCGAAAAATGTTTCTCGCGAGAGTTCAGGGTATGAGAACGAGTGGCAACAAGTGCTCGAACTACTCGGCGGTGAGCCTAGCGATGAAGAACGTTTTGCTTATTTACGGCAGTTGGAAGAAATGGATTTGTGATTCAGCAACGAATTTCCTTTTGGCAAAAAAAACGCACGGAGTTATCTCCGTGCGTAGGGAAAATTTCATGAGTAAAGCGATCAAGGAGCCAAGGGCTTCATGGTCGGAATAAGGCCCATGTGCGGACTGCCTACACCACCTTGACCCGTGGACATTTTGACGATGGTATCACTGGTTGTGCCGCATACGCCACGCTTTGGGCAGTACGAGCGCACGCAGCGAACGTGGTGGGTCTTGGTTTTCTCTTTGTAAACTGGAACTTTTTCCGTTACGGTGCGGGTTTCGATTCCACCTTTCGAACCAGTTGACACGGTTACCTCTTTGGTCACGGTCTTATGACCAGCCAAGACGGTTTCTTTGGATTTGTAGCTATTGTTGCTACCGAACAAGCAGCAGCAGGAAGAAAGACCGAGGGCGGTCACAGCGCAGAGAGAGGACAGAAAAAGGTTTTTCATGACGGGCGTAATACTAAGGAAGGAGAAGGGGTTGGGTCAAACAGAAAATGCTGCTGGGATAAAGAATCTTGCGTTCATGCAATCGTGAGAACTTTTTCGACAATACGGCGTGGATTCGGCAATTGTTCGTTCTCGACGTATGGTGAGTAGATCGCCGGGGCATCGAGCGAGGTGACACGCTTGATCGGGGCATCGAGATCATCGAAGCAATGGTCTTGGATCAATGTCGCAACCATCGCGGAAACACCGCCGAACGCTTTTGATTCATCGACTAACACCACACGATGCGTCTTGCGCACGGTCTTAAAAATCGCTTCTTGATCGAGCGGGCGAATGGTGCGCAGATCGAGCACATCGCAGGAAATCCCGTGATCGCGTTGCAACGTTTCCGCGGCCTCTAAACAATGAATGACCGAACGACCATGAGCGATCAACGACAGATCGGAACCCTCGCGTTTCAAATCAGCGACACCTAACGGAATCACAAAATCACCATCTGCCGGATCAGGTACGGGACCAGAAGTTCCGTAGAGCAAGGTATTTTCCATGAAAAACACTGGGTCGTTGTCGCGGATCGCCGCTTTGATTAGACCCTTGACGTCGGCAGGAGTTGCTGGTGCCACGACTTTCAAGCCAGGAAATGCTGCGAACATCCCCTCGGGAATGTGCGAGTGCGTCGCGCCCACGGCTGTGCCGCCGTTCGCCGGACCACGCACCACGATGGGGCAATTGATCAAGCCACCTGACATGTAGCGAACGCAGGCAGCGTTGCTCACGAGTTGGTCAAAGGCAACGGAGTGAAATGACCAAAACATCAGCTCCATGACGGGACGGACGCCGAGCATCGATGCACCAATGCCCATGCCAATGAAACCCGCTTCGGAAATCGGTGTATCGACAATGCGTTTGTCGCCCCACTTTTTCCACAAGCCTTCGGTGACTTTGTAAGCACCGTTATACTGGGCAACTTCCTCGCCCATCAACACGACATTTTCATCGCGGGCCAGTTCTTCATCCATGCCTTCGCGAAGGGCTTCTCTGTAGGTCAGTGTGCGCATATTCCAGTTGCTAAAGGGTATTGAGTGATTTGATCGGAACTACTAAGGGTATCGTACTTCGTTTAGTCGTTAAAGAAATGGCGACCTGTTTGGCCGGCGACGGTCTTTTCATCGACTTCCCAATAGACATCATCCATGATCGATTCGATTGTCGGAGCAGGTGAGGCATCGGCAAAAGCCACAGAGGCGGCGGCTTCATCGGCGGCTTCTTTATTGATCGCGTCGGCTTGTTCCTGCGTGATGACGCCTTCTTGAATCAAGCGAGTGCGGAAAGTGTTGATCGGATCGTGATTGTTTTTGTAATTCTCAATCTCTTCAGGCGAACGATATTTTTTCGCATTCGCATCGGCAACGCTGTGGCCGTAGTAGCGATAGGTCGAGATTTCCAAAACGGTCGGACGCGATTCCTTGCGCGCGCGCTCCATGGCGATCTGAGTTTTGGCACGCACTTCGTAAATGTCGGAGCCATCGATGAGATCCCACTCCATATCGTAAGCCTCAGCGCGCTGGGCCAAGCATCCGCGATACGCCGAAGAACGCTTCTGCGAAGTGCCCATCGAGTAGCCGTTGTTTTCGATAATATAAACGACGGGCAATTCAAACAAAGCAGCGAGGTTCAGCGATTCGTGAAACGCTCCCTGATTGACCGCGCCATCGCCCATGTAGCAAAGCGCAGATCCCTGCAAACCTTTGTATTTCAAGCCGTAAGCAAGACCCAGACCGAGCGGAGTTTGACCACCGACAATGCCGTGACCGCCCCAGAAATTTTTGTCCGGTGCAAACAAGTGCATCGAACCACCTTTGCCCTTGGCGGATCCTGTGGCCTTGCCGAAAAGCTCCGCCATGCACTCATTCATATTCATCCCACTGGCGATGGCGTGCCCGTGGCAGCGATAGGCGGTGATGTTGTGATCGTTTTCGCCGCAAAGGGAAATCGTGCCGACAGCAACTGATTCTTGGCCAATATACAAATGCAAGAAACCACCGATACGACCCGCATTGTAATATTTTAGTGCAGCTTGCTCAAAGCGGCGGATGCGAATCATCGTGCGAAGCAATTGCACTTTTTGTTCAGCGGTCAGCGCGCGATTGATCGACGATGAAGCAAAATCCAGACGATGCGAAGAAGCTGCGGGAAAGGACATAAGCGATGGTGCAATAAGATGAATCAGCGGGAAGGCGAACCTGCAAGAGGCGCAGGGAGATACGAGGAAAGCGGGCGGAGCGCAAGCAGAAAAAGAGTCGTAAACAGCAGATTGGCCGCACACGCATTGCGCAAAAAGACCCAAGTCGGACCAAAGCCTACAGGCCCCGTCCACTGCGCTCGCACGAAGCCCTGCCAACTGCGCTCATAAAATTCGGGCAAGGCAAAAAACGATATCGTATTCGTCACCAAATAAAACACTACCGCCGCCAGCACTGAACCCAAACAAGCTCTGCCAAACGAAAACGAAGCCTTCACCCAAGGCACCAATGATACCGATGCGCCAAGACCCAGCAGCAATCCAAGCTGATCCCAAACCAGCAACTCTTGCCCATAAAACAAATTCAACAACGGATCCGAAATGACCCAAGCGCCCAGCGGTAGCAGCCAGCGATCATGACCCTTGAAACAAACCATACACAGCAGAAACAGCGCGGGCAGGGGAGAAACATTCATCCAGCCCTGCCAAGCGCCCACCAAACGGAAAGCAATCAACAAAACCAGCAGTGCCACAAACGAAAACCAACGATGCATGGAACCTCATGTGCCACAAAACCAAGCCCCATGCCAGCGAAATTTGTTCCTATCAAAAATGCATCAAATAAAACGACACATTTGGCGGAGGCGTCTCGCCTCCCAGCCTATCTCTAAACCAGTCATAACAACCCCTGCTTTCGTGTATTTTGTGTATTTCGCGGTTCCAAAAGCTTGTAAAATCCGTGCTTTTAATGGTTGTACGGTTAGACTGTTTGCCAAAATTACGTGCCGTTAAAGGATCGATTAGCGCAGATGGATTGGACGTTGTCGGGAGTTCGCAAGAGTGATTGTAATATGTCGAAGAGCTTTTGCTCCAGCTCACTGCCTTTGTTGGTGATATAGCCCGCTAGGTGCTGGCTTTTGATGTGTTGCCACAGCCTCTCGATAGGATTAAAATCGGGGCTATAGGCCGACAAATAAAATGGTTTGATGTGATGCCAATTCAAACTTTTTGCCTTGTGCCAGCTGGCGTTGTCGAGCACGAGAACAATTTCCTTTCCTTCTTGCTGCGGCACTTCCTGGGCAAAGGTATCGAGAAAGGCTTGAAAGACTTCCTTGTCATTATGGGGAACGATGAGGCTGACAAAGTCTCCACTCTCAGGATGAACCGCTGCGACGATGTTTTTGCGAACGTGTGCGCCGAAGTAAGGTTGTGTCGGACTACTGCCGCGCTTGACCCATTTTTGTCGCGGTCGTGGATCACCCTCAAATCCCGCTTCATCTGAAAAATAAACAACTTTTTGTGGATCGTTGATGGCCTCGATCAACTGCTGGGCGCATTCTTCACGGCTTTGCTGCCAGGCAATTTTGTTTGGCGGTTCGGGCATGGGGCGCGGAATACGACGAACGTAATTTTGCTCCTTGATGTAACGATGAAGCGTGCGGTAGGAGACATCGATGTCTTTTTGCTCTTTGAGATATCCATGCAATTTGGTGAGCGTCCAGTGAGTTTGCTCAGCGAGCGATGGGTCTTCCAGCAAGGGGATAATCTCACTGGTAACTTGAGGCGGCTTCATTTTACGTGGGCGACCCGCTTGTGGGCGGTAGATGAGACCGTCGACTCCTAATTCGTTGTAGCGACTGACCCAAAGACGGAGGGTTCTTTCTTTGACACAAGAAAAAAGCAGCACCTGTTGGTAATCAACACCAAGCAGTAATAAGTGAATGGCATCAAGGCGCTTGCGCGCCTTCTCGTTCGCGCACGCATGCTTGGCTACTACAAACTCAGGGAGTGTGCAGGAATCAAGATCAGGAGTAATGCGCGGACGTGAGATGCCTCATGTTGAAGCAATTCAAACGCTTGTACAATTTTTATTTTCGCATTTCGGCAATTATTTTTGGCAAACAGTCTAGAATGATAAATAGTGCTACCATAACAGGCTCCGAGAGTGACACTCTCCCTGTTTTTCTATTTCCCTTCATACCCATTATCCGCTACCCTCGTCCCATGGACTGGACACCGCTCATCGACCTCGCCTGGCAAACTCGCGACCGCGCCTATGCCCCGTATTCCACTTTCCACGTCGGCGCGGCCGTCCTAGACGCCCAAGGAAACATTTTCACGGGCTGCAATGTCGAAAACCTCTCCTTCGGCCTTACCATCTGCGCAGAGCGCGTCGCCATCGCTTCCGCCATTGCTGCGGGTTCCCGAGAACTAATTCGGATCGTGGTAGTCGCCGATACCGATACTCCCGTGTCACCCTGCGGCGCATGCCGACAGGTTATGGCAGAATTTGGTATTTCGGAGATCATTCTCTGCAATCGCAACGAACAACTGATTTTCACCCTCGAGCAACTCCTGCCACGCAGTAGTGAGGGGATACTGAATCGCTGAAATTGTTCCACGTGGAACAATTGACCGATTTCAAAAATTCAGTGGTCGCACGTGCGGACTCGTGCTAAGATTCGCCTCCACTTTGCCCATGTTTGTTTATCCAAAAGACTATGACGTGCTCGTCATCGGTGCCGGCCACGCTGGAATCGAGGCTGCACTCGCTGCCGCCCGACTCGGTTGCTCGGTCGCGATGCTGACACAAAATCTCGACACGATTGGTCAGATGAGCTGCAACCCCGCCATTGGCGGACTAGCCAAAGGCCACATGGTGCGGGAGATCGATGCCCTCGGCGGAGCCATGGCACTCAACACCGATGCCACGGCGATCCAATGGCGCATGCTCAATGCCAGCAAGGGACCCAGCGCCCGTGCCCCGCGTGCCCAGTGCGACAAAAAGGCCTACCAGTTCCGTATGAAGTGGATTCTGGAAAACACCCCTGGCCTCGACCTGCAGCAAGGCAACGTTGGCTCTTTATTGGTAGAGAACGATCAAATCACCGGCATCACCACCAGCCTCGGCATGCAGTTCCGGGCGAAGTCAGTCGTGCTCAGTGCGGGCACTTTTATGCGTGGCCTCATGCACGTTGGACTCCGCAACGAAAAGGGCGGGCGCATGGGCGATGCCAGTTCCACGGTCAGCGACAGCCTCAAGGATCTCGGCTTCACCGTCGAACGCTTCAAAACCGGCACGCCCTGCCGTCTCAATGGCCGCTCTCTCGGTCTCGACCGCTGCGAAATCCAAGGCGGAGATACTCCCATTCCCCATTTCAGTTACCTCTACGACACCATAACACGCGGTGATAACGACATCTTCACCCTGAACCCTTGGTCGGATAAAATGTTCCACGTGGAACAAATGCCGTGTTTCATGACCTACACGAACCCCGCTACTCATGAAATCATCCGCAATAACCTGGACCAATCACCGATGTATTGCGGCATCATCGAAGGCGTCGGACCGCGCTACTGCCCGTCCATCGAAGACAAAGTCGTCCGTTTCGCGGAAAAGGAGCGCCACCAGATCTTCCTCGAACCCGAAGGTCGCCACACCGGAGAATTCTATGTCAACGGCGTTTCAACTTCTTTGCCCTACGAAGTCCAGTTAGCTTTCCTACGCACCATCGTCGGTTTAGAGCGCTGCGAAATCGTGCGACCCGGTTACGCAGTGGAATACGACTATTGCCCACCCACCCAACTCCACCCAACTCTCGAAACAAAAACCGTCGGCGGCCTCTATTTCGCCGGACAAATCAACGGCACTTCTGGTTACGAGGAAGCAGCAGGGCAGGGGCTTTTAGCTGGAGCCAATGCCGCGCTCAAAGTTCTCGGACGACCGCCATTGGTTCTCGGACGAGATCAGGCCTACCTCGGCGTAATGATCGATGACCTCGTCACCCGCGGTTGCACCGAGCCGTACCGCATGTTTACCAGCCGCGCCGAGTATCGATTGCTACTCCGCCAGGACAATGCAGACATTCGCCTCACGCCCCTTGCCACGGAAATCGGTCTCTCCACACCAGAACGCAGCCGCCGCACCGCAGAGAAAATCAACCTCCTCGATGACGCTCATCAATGGGTCCCCAAAACCAACCACGAGGGCATCAAGCTCGACCTATGGTTCCGTCGCATGGAAAACACCTGGACCGACCTCCCGGCCGAGATGCTCGCACGCTACCCAGACTCTCTCTGGCCGCTCATTGAAACCGAAGTCAAATACGCTGGACATCTCGACCGCCAACAAGTTCAGATTGATCGCATGGCACGTCAGGAAGAAAAACTCATCCCCGCCTGGATCGACTACCAAGTCATCCACGGCATGAAAACCGAGGCCAAGTCGCGCTTGCAACAAATCCAGCCCCGCACACTGGGACAAGCCGGGCGAATCAGCGGCATCACCCCCGCTGACCTTGCCCTGCTGGCGATTTGGATGGAAAAAGGACAGGATCGACAATCATCTCAAACACATCCAACGTAATTTTCTCTCAAGTCAAATTTTGAGCATCCCTTTCGATTTTTCCACTTGTCATTTTCTGCAGTTCTGGCACTGTAACCTATACACGAAAAAACGTGAACCCAAACTCATGAAAACCATCCTCGCCAGCTTCTTGTTATTGAGTATTTCTTCGCTCATGGCCCAACAAGGTCAACCCGTCAGCGACGTAAAAAGCACGGTCCAAAGCCACTACACTCGCGGCGTGCTCGCTGTGAATCGCGGCGATGTCACAACGGCCGAAAAAGAATTTCGTGCTGTACTCCAACTGGAGCCACAGAACCCTCATGCGCGCTATCAACTGAGTCAGTTAATGCTGAATCGCACGAAAATTGCCGCCACACAACGGCAAATCACCATGAAGAGCACCATGCTTCCTCAAGTCGACTACTCCGACGCCACCGTCTCAGAATGCTTAGACACCCTCACCGTCCAAGTGCAAAACGCCACAAAACAAAAATTCACCCCGAATTTTATCCTGAGGGACCCCCAAGGGAAATTGAAGGAAAAATCCGTCACACTGAAGCTTGCCAATATTCCCGCAGCGAAGGTTTTAGAATACATAGCTTCCTCGACCAATTGCCGAATTGACTACGAAGAGCATGCCATCGTAATTGAGGCGAAATAACCGAGCGGATGGAACAATATGTCGTGATAACTGGAGGACAAGGTTCTCTGGCACAGACCATCGCTGCAATTTTGCAGGAAAAGGAACCGTCATGGACGATTTCTTGTCCCTCACGTCAAGAACTGGATGTGACGCAATTGAGCTCATTGCAAGAGTATTTTATTGATCATCCATGCGATCTACTCATTGCCGCTGCGGGAGAAATTGCCGATCAGCCCTTGGCCAAAATATCATCGCAAACCTGGGACCAACTTCTGCAGAGCAATCTGCGCGGAGCAGCATTTGCCGCAAAGCTCGCCAGCAAGTCGATGCTAAAAAAGCGTCAAGGTCATATCATTTTTCTGACGAGCTACTCCGCTGTGCAACCACCCGTCGGACAAATTGCCTACGCCAGTGCCAAAGCAGGACTCATTGGACTCACAAAATCCCTTGCACAGGAATGGGGTCGTGCCAATATTCGCGTGAATGCAATCATGCCGGGATTTTTAGATAATCGCATGACAAGCGCTGTGGCCGAGTCGCGCAAAAAGCAAGTTCTTCAGTCCCATACTCTTGGTCGATTCAACACAGAAGAAGCCGTTGCCACATTCATTTACTGTCTTCACACCGAACTCATCCATACCTCAGGACAAATTTTTAATCTCGACAGTCGCATCATCTCGTAAATAACATCCGCGCATGAGAAAATCTCTAATTTACACGGTTATCGTTGTGCTTTTAGCCATTGCGTCATCCTCCTGCGGATTGGCTCAGGGGCTTGGCCAAACGGCACAGCGTACCATGCAAAGTGTCGGACGCACTGTTTTCTGATACTATTTTTGATACAGAATTTTTCGCCCCGTAGAAGTCAATTGAATGGAAACTTTCTGGACATTTTTTGGCCAGAGCTCCGGATACAAATCGGCCCATTCGACTAAAAGTATCGCATTTTGCTCAAAATATTCGTCCCAACCAAGCGCAATCACTTCGGCAGCACTTTTCATGCGATAAAGATCAAAATGAAAAAGAGGAAGTCGACCACCATGATACTCCTGCACAATAGAAAACGTCGGACTGGTCACCTCTCCCGTATATCCAATACCGCGAGCAAAACCTTTGGCAAAATGAGTTTTTCCAGCTCCCATGGGTCCTATCAATGCGATCATGACTGGCTCAACAAATTGTTGTGCCAGGGCAAAAGCGCAATTTTCCGTTGCCTGCGCATCATCCAGTAGCCATTCTTGTGGTGCCATAATTAGTCAAAAAATCATAGCACGCAATAAATCAAAATTACGAGAAAAAGCAGTAAATATTTTTTCAAAAAAAACTTGCCACAAAGTTTCTTTTATGGTGAAGTTCGCGCCCCGCTCGCAAGAGCACAACCTTCTAACGATCATGGGCTACGCAGTCATCAAAACAGGCGGTAAACAATACCGCGTTCAACAAGGCGACAAAATCGATGTGGAAAAACTCGCACTCGATGTCGATAGTGAAATTACGTTCGACGTTCTCTTGGTAGGCGAAGGCGCTTCCGTGACCGTCGGCAAACCCACCGTTGCTGGTGCTTCCGTGACTGCAAAAGTCGTCGAGCAATTCCGCGGCGAAAAAGGAGTCGCCTTTAAATTCAAGCGCCGGAAAGGTTTCCATAAGAAAATCGGTTTCCGTCGTCACCTGACCAAACTCGAAATCACAGGCATCATCGCCTAATCTCTTTTAACCCTCAACCACTCACTCGTTATGGCCCATAAAAAAGGACAAGGATCTGTTAAAAACGGACGCGACTCACGCAGCAAACGCCTTGGCGTGAAAAAATTCGGTAGCCAGGCTGTCATTGCCGGCAACATCATCATTCGCCAACGCGGCACACGCTGGACCGCTGGCACAAACGTAGGGATGGGCAAAGACCACACCCTCTTCGCTCTCAGCGACGGACGCGTGCTCTTCGACAAAGATGGCACACGCGTTAACGTGGTGGCTGTAGCAGCCAACTAAGGAAGCTTCACAAGCGCTTTCTGAATCAACCGCCTCTTCTCAGGAAGCAGGCGGTTTTTCTATAAACAGGGTCGGTTCTCCGCAAGTCTCCATTGTGATGGTCAAGTTCGCTATTGTTGAACGACAAGCTCTGATCTATGGGTCGTGCAGAAATCAAACTGTAACAGAGAAACCCTAAACCATTCACATAGTCTAAGAATACTTTTTAAAATAAACGAATAAATTCATCTTCTTCTACGTGTGAATAAGTCTCTAAAAATGCTGTTCCACCTGATAAGCGTAGAGGTTCCACAAGAAAAATAACTTGTGAATCTACCGCGCAAAAAATCCGAATGCCAATTGCTTCCTAGGATTTTACAAACTTATCCCTGTAAAACTCCCAAGTTGTTCGCAGTAAAATCCACGTTATTCTCAATGGCATTACAACAATGAAATCGGAAACGACATCTCCGCCGCTAGAATATGTATTTGTCTATGGAACTCTACGACATTCAGGAAGTAATGCGTGGCGAATGAACGGAGCTACATTTTTGTCTACAGCTACGGCAAAAGGCCACCTCTACCGCGTCGATTGGTATCCAGCCGCGATTTTTGATAACTCAGCAGCAAAAAACATCATCGGTGAACTTTACAGCCTAAGCCTAGATCAGCTTCAGACGCTCGATATCTTTGAAGGTGCTGAATATCGTCGTATTAAAATTCCCATCATTTCAGAAGCACAGCACACACATGCGTGGGCTTGGGAATATCTTGAACCTGTCAAAAACTTATACCCCATGCTTTCAGGCGATTGGTTCGAGGAGGCATGATTCGACGTATATTTAAAGCAGATCGCTCCCTAATCGATTCAGATCAGCGCTCGCCGACTTAGTTTCTCCGCTTGCCAAGGAGCTTGCTTTGCTCTTAATTGACCGCCGCTCTTACCATGGCACTCATTGTTCAAAAATATGGCGGCACCTCAGTCGGCTCCTTGGATCGCATTCGCAATGTTGCATCGCGACTGAAACAAACGCGCGATGCTGGTAATCAGGTCGTAGCCGTAGTTTCTGCTATGTCAGGGGTTACGGATGGCTTGCTAAAGATGGCTCATGAGTTAACCGCACAACCATCAGAGCGTGAACTCGATGTCCTCGTCTCTACAGGGGAACAACAGTCGATTGCACTCGTCTCTATGGCGTTGCAAGATCAAGGAGTCTCGGCAGCTTCTATCACTGGGAGACAAGCAGGTATTTTTACCACAGGCTCTCATACTCGTGGCCGTATTCTCGAGATCGATCCCACCTTGATGAATCAATTGCTCGCCGAGGGAAAAACTCTTGTTGTCGCTGGATTCCAAGGTGTCACACCAGAAGGAATGATTCACACACTTGGTCGCGGTGGTTCGGACCTCACCGCCATTGCGATTGCCGCGGCAATCAAAGCGGATGTCTGTCAGATCCTCACCGATGTAGATGGCGTTTATACCTGCGATCCTCGCATCGTGCCCAAAGCTCGCAAGCTCCCTGAAATTTCCTACGATGAAATGTTAGAAATGGCATCGTCAGGATCCAAGGTCATGCAATCGCGCTCTGTAGAATTCGCCAAAAAATATGGCGTCGTCTTTGAAGTTCGCTCCAGTCTCAATCAAAATCCAGGAACCCTAGTCTTAGAAGAACATCCCGCTATGGAAAACGTCGTCATTCGTGGAATCAGTATCGAACGCTCCCAAGCTCGTGTCACCGTCACCGGCATCCCTGATGAGCCCGGCATGTCCGGCGCCATCCTCGGTGCCCTCGGCGATGCTGAAATTAATTTGGACATGATCATTTCGAACATCGCCAGCGATGGTTTTGCGCGTCATTCCTTCACCATGCATTCAAATGATCTCGGCAAAGCGCAAGCAGCGCTCAAACCCGTTCTCGAAAAACTCGGCACCAATGCCAAGGTCGAAACCGAAGGCGGTATTGCGAAACTTTCCGCCGTCGGCATCGGCATGCGTTCCCACTCCGGTGTAGCCGCCACTATGTTCAAAGCCCTAGGCGATGCCGGTATTAACATTGGCATGATTTCCACTTCCGAAATTAAAATCGCGGTCACCGTCGATGAACGCTTTATCGAAGATGCCGCCCGTGCTGTTCACGACGCTTTTCAACTCGATAAAGAGCCAGTGTAAATCATCGTAGTGCACTACATGGTATAAGACGAAGTTATCTTCGTGCGAAAGTATCATTACGGATGCTTACTAAAATTACTGCAGCTAATAACTACTGATGGCTTGTTTCGTTCTTGATGAATCTGAGTCATTTTTCTACGTTGCGCCATGCGGCTTTGGAAATTTTTGCTGTGGATCTGTATTTCTTTATTAGGTGCGGGAGCCGTTGCCGTGGCGGCATTGTCGCGCGGTGAACCGATCAATTCACTGTGGCTGGTGATCGCGGGTGTCTGTACTTTTGCAGTCTCTTATCGATTTTACGCCTCGTGGTTGATAGCCAAGGTATTAACCGTCGATGACCTTCGCGCTCCTGCGGCCGTGACTCGAGCAGACGGCAAAGACTTTGTGCCGACGCCGAAGTGGGTGGTATTCGGTCACCACTTCGCGGCAATTGCGGGACCAGGACCCTTGGTGGGGCCGGTGTTAGCAGCGCAGTTTGGTTACTTGCCAGGGACTATCTGGATTCTCATTGGTGCGGCTCTCGGCGGTGGTGTGCATGATGCAATTGTGTTGTTCGCTTCAATGCGCCGCGATGGCAAATCGCTCGGGCAAATGCTTAAAGAAGAAATCAATCCCGTAGTCGGGCTGATCGCGATGTTTAGTCTGCTGGCCATCATCACGATCTTGCTCGCGGTGCTAGGCTTGGTGGTGGTGAAAGCGCTGGCTCACTCCCCATGGGGTTTGTTTACGATTGCTTGCACGATTCCGCTTGCCATGATGATGGGGTTGGCGATCAAGTCCGGAAAATTTAGTGTCACCGCAGTATCAGTCGCTGGTGTCTTTGGCCTGTTGCTATCGGTGGTAGGCGGAAAATTTTTGCCACCTTCGTGGAATGAGGCGCTAACATTAGAGGCGACTTCGTTGGCATGGGCCATCATGATTTACGGCTTCGCGGCGGCAGTGTTGCCCGTGTGGTTACTGCTGGCGCCGCGCGACTACCTGAGCACATTCATGAAGTTAGGCACGGTCGCAGTGCTGGCGATTTTCATTGTGATCATTGCACCGCCTTTACAGATGCCAGCGGTGACGCCCTTTATTGATGGCTCGGGTTTTGTCGTACCGGGGCCGGTATTTCCCTTTGTCTGTATAACCATTGCTTGTGGTGCGGTCAGTGGTTTCCATGCGTTGATTTCATCGGGTACGACACCGAAGTTGTTAGCGCGCGAGAAGGAAATCAAGCTCGTCGGCTATGGTGCGATGATTGTGGAAATGCTTGTCGCACTGATGGCGATCATCGCGGCCTCCACCCTACCGCCGGGTCAGTATTTCGCGATCAACTCACCCATTGATCCACTTGATCCCGTAGCGGTAGAATTACAAATCGCGAAGATCAATTCATACGGACCTACTTACGCAGTGACCCTTGAGGATATGGACAATCTCGCAGAGGAATTACAAGAGAAGACGATGATTGGTAAGTCTGGTGGTGCACCAACCTTTGCCGTCGGTATGGCGGTGATGTTTCAAAAAGTCTTCAAGGGTAAGGATGCGCTCGCGCTGTGGTATCACTTCGCGATTATGTTTGAGGCTTTGTTTATTCTCACAACGCTCGATGCTGGGACAAGGGTGGGTCGATTTATTTTACAGGACTTTCTTGGTACCTTTGTGCCTAAATTAAAGGACACCGCTTCGTGGGGTGCAAATGTCACGGCAACATTTCTGTTGGTCAGCGGCTGGGGATATTTTCTCTACCAAGGAGCCAAAGACCCCGCAGGCATTGCGAATAGCCTATGGCCGATCTTTGGTATCTCGAATCAATTGCTCGCAGTGATCGCCTTCTGTCTCGGCACTACGATTCTCATCAAAATGGGTAAGGCAAAATATTGTCTCGTGACTGTAATCCCGATGGTCTTTCTCACTTGTGTCACTTTCATGGCGGGTTATATGAAAATTTTCTCCGCCAAGGCTGCGGGATTTTTGCCAGCGATTGAAAAACATAAGGCTTTGTTAGGCACAGAATTGACTGATAAAAAACGTGAGTTGAGCGAACAAGCAATTACGAATGCCTGGGTCGATATTGGCATTACGGGTTTATTCTTAGTACTGGTAGCCGCGATCATCATCGGTTGCGCGCGTGAGTGGTGGTTGCTGTTAACAGGTCGCAAAGTGGCTCATCTGCAAGAGAGCAAATACCAAACTCATCCTTCATGACCAAAAAAGAACGTGCGGCGTATCTGTTAGATCGGCTGGAACAACTTTATCCAGAAACGCCGATCCCACTTGATCACAAGGACCCTTATACCTTGTTGATCGCCGTGCTGCTTTCGGCTCAATGCACCGATGCCCGCGTGAATACTGTCACACCAGCCTTGTTTGCGTTAGCCGATAATCCGCATGAAATGAGCCGAGTGCCGGTCGAACAAGTCAAGGACATCATCCGCCCCTGTGGTCTTTCGCCACGCAAAAGTGCCGCGATTGTTGAGCTCTCGCGTTTGTTGGTAGAGCATCACGGAGGCATCGTGCCGCAGGACTTCGCCGCGTTAGAGGCCCTGCCGGGTGTGGGACACAAGACCGCTTCGGTGGTGATGGCGCAGGCCTTTGGTGTGCCGGCTTTTCCCGTGGATACCCACATTCATCGACTTGCGAAGCGATGGAAGTTGTCGTCAGGAAAATCCGTGGAACAAACGGAAGCAGATTTGAAAAAACTCTTTCCGCGCGAGAAATGGAATAAGCTGCACTTGCAAATCATCTTCGCGGGTCGGGAATACTGCACCGCCCGCGGCTGCAACGGCAAGACGTGCATGTTATGCTTGGAAATTCACAGGTGAGCTTTCGTTAGAAAAGATCACTCAACTTTCTTCCATCGTCGGATAGTCGTTGTAGCCTTTTGGACCGGGCGCATAGAAGGTATCGGGATCCGGTTGATTGAGTGGAGCCCCGGCTTTGAGGCGTTCCGGCAGATCGGGATTGGCGAGGTAGCTTGTACCAAAAGCCACCGCATCGATGTAGCCTTCCGCTACGGCCTGTTTCGCTTCTTGCGGCGTGTAGAACATGTTCGACACTAACACGCCGCGATAGGCCTTGCGGATCGGAGTGAGCACATCGCCGTGCTGGATTTTATAGAGATCACCACGCATGATGTGCAGATAGGCTAAATTAAAATCATTAAGCTGTTCTGCTAGCCAAGTGTAGAGACCGATCGGATCACTATCGCGCATGGAATTGAAGCTGTTCAAGGGCGAGAGGCGCAGGCCGACGCGGTCACTGCCCCAGACGCTGCTAACAGCAGTGAGTATTTCGAACAATAAACGCGCACGATTTTCTCGTGAGCCACCGTAAGGGCCACTGCGTTGGTTGGCGCTATCGCGCAGGAATTCATCTATCAGGTAGCCATTCGCGCCATGAACTTCCACACCATCGAAGCCAGCCTCTTTGGCGTTGAGTGCTGCGAGGCGAAAACCCTCGACAATGGTCGGTATTTCTGCGTCCTCAAGAACACGTGGCATCACGTAGGGTTTTTTTCCTTCGGGCGTATGCACTTCATCGTTCTCGATCGCCAGTGCACTCGGCGCTATAGGCTGTGCGCCCTTGTTGAGTAGCGGATGACAGGCGCGTCCACCGTGCCAAATTTGTAGGAAAATGAGACCTCCTTTGGCGTGAACAGCGTCGGTTACTTTTTTCCAGCCTTCGACTTGCGCGGTCGAATAAATGCCCGGCTCACGCCAAAATGCGGAGTTTCCTTCCATCACCATCGTGGCTTCAGCGATGAGCAATCCGCCCGACGCTCGTTGCGCGTAGTGCTTGACCATCAAGTCGCCGGGCACGTGTTCGTCCTCCGCGCGGCAACGTGTGAGGGGAGCCATAAAAACGCGATTTTTGGCGGTGGCAGCACCCAATTGCAGAGGATCAAACAATGTTTTCATAGTGGAAAAGGTGGCGCAAACTAGACTTATTTCTCTCACACGCAAGGGAAACTTTCTTTCCCCACTTATGTTATCTGACGCCACCAGTGCTTATATAACGTCCAACCAGCGCCTACGATCAAGTAGAGGCATGCCGTGATAACGAGAAATGGCCAGTCGCCTTGGAGCACCAGAATTGCACCCATACCGGATCCGAGAAAGAAACTTCCCACGAGCAGCAGTGGCACGAGCATTTTCCAAGAGGCGATCGAATGCCCGCGGATACGCATGCCAAGATTCGTGCCGAGGTCAGTGAGCAACCCCGTAATGTGCGTGGTGCGCAGAATCATGCCGCGATAGTGCGTGGCTAACGCGTTTTGAAAACCACAGCCAAAACTCGCTAACGCGATCGCGACCAAGGGGTGATCCTTCAAAGCAAAGTGCGCCAATAACAAACAGACCCCAATCGCCATCACCGCACGACCATACGGACGTGATATTTCCAAACTCGGATGATGAATGGCAAAACCAGCCGTCATGGCACCTAACAAAAATCCGCCCATCGCTAGCAATAAGTGATTGGCCATCTGCGTGACGTGATGGGTGTCTTGTGTCAACTCAACCGCCACACGTGTCACATCACCAGTGAGGTGACTCACGGAAGTTCCCAGCTTGATGAGAAATCCCGCATTCGCCGTGGCACTCAAAAAAGTCAGCACGCAACCCCCCGCGATCACCCATGACTCCATCGAGTGCGATGATCGGCCAACGGGGGCGTCTGTTTGCATAAGGAAATTTGTAAAGGAAACGAGATGCGGCCGCAAGCCATGGTCGATGTTTTTCCTCGTAATCTCCCGTGCCATTGATAAAACACCTGCGAAACTCAGTAAACATTCACGCTTATGTTCCGCTCTCACACCATCCCACTGTTCCGCATCGTTGCGTTCCTGCTCGTCACGCTATTTACGTCCGATGCTTGGGCCGCGCGCAAAATCGTTTTCCTCGCTGGTGGTCGTAGCCACGGTCCGGGCGAGCACGAGTTCAATGCCGGCTGTCTCATCCTCGCGAAGGCGCTTAATGAGAGCAAGCTCGACATTGAAGCGACCGTCATCCAAGGCTGGCCCAAGGATGAATCCGTGCTCGATGGCATCAAGTGCCTTGTCATTTACGCCGATGGCACCAGCGTCGTCGGTAAGGGATGGGAAAAAGTCGATCAACTTGCGAAGAGCGGCGTTGGCATCATGTTCATGCACTATGCCGTGCACCCCGATCCTGCGAATGGCGAAAAATACTATCGTCCGTGGATCGGTGGTGCGTTTGAGACGGACTACTCGGTCAATCCGCATTGGGTTGCCGATCTGAAGGCGATGCCCAATCACGCGGTCTCGAATGGTGTCGGCTCCTTAGTGGAAGCGTTCGATGAATTTTACTACCACATGCGTTTCATCCCCGAGCGCGAAAAAGTGCTCGACCTCGTCACCGCTACGCCGGACCGCGAGCGCATGAAAGCCTACATCAATTTGTGGAATAAAAATGGCGTCGATGGCTTGGGTAAAACGCAAACCCTCATGTGGGGCATCGAGCGACGCGACGGTGGTCGTGGTGTCGGCTTCACGGGTGGTCACTATCACCGCAATTGGTCGATTGATAACTTTCGCAAGATCGTGTTGAATGCCATCGTCTGGACCGCTGGGCTCGAAGTGCCGAAAGATGGTGTGCCCTCGAAGCCACTCACGGAAGAAGAGCTCAATGCCAACCTCGATGATAAAGGAAAAGTGAAACACCTGAAACTCGTCGAGCCAGGTGAGTTCAAAAAACTCCCCGCCGCACCGATCCAAACCGAGCGCGAGAGCAAATTCATCAAAGCGGAGGAAGCCCCTAAGAAGGAGGAAAAGACAAGCCAAACTGCGCCAACGAACGAGCCCACACTCGTGCCAACGCAACAATTCCACCTGTCCGATGACAAACTCGAAGTCACTGTCTGGGCCACCACACCGATGCTCAACAATCCCACCAACATCGACTTCGATAAAGAGGGCCGCCTTTATGTCGCCGAAGGCGTCAACTACCGGCGCCAAGCCGCTCGTCCCCAAGGCGATCGCATCGTGATTTTAGAAGACAGCGATGGTGATGGTCGCGCCGATCTCACCAGTGTCTTCACGCAGGATAAAAATCTCGAATCTCCGCTTGGCGTGGCCGTGCTTGATAATCAAATCGTTGTCTCACAGCCGCCCGACTTGATCGTTTACACCGACGTCAATGGCGATCGCAAATACGATCCCGCTGTGGACAAAAAAAAAGTTCTCCTAACAGGATTTAACGCCCGCCAACACGACCACAGTCTCCACAGTGTGACTGCGGGTCCGGATGGTTTGTGGAATTTCAACAACGGCAACTGCGGCGGTATTTTCACGGATCAATCGGGCAAAACCTTTCGCATCGGCAGCAGCTACTACCAAAGCGGTGGCGGCACCTGGTATTCAGACACCCGCGCCATCGCTGGTCAGCCCAGCGACGATGGCAACGTCTGGGTCGGTGGTTTTTCTGTACGCATGAATCCCGATGGTACGAATGTGCGCATCGTCGGTCACAACTATCGCAACTCCTATGAGCAAGCGCTGACCTCATTCGGTGATCTATTTCAGAGCGACAACGACGACCCCCCAGCCTGCCGCGTCGCCGAGATCATCGAGGGCGGCAATGCGGGATTTTCCTCTGCCGATGGCCAGCGTTCCTGGAAAGCCGACCAACGACCTGGTCAAAGCACGCCGATCGCCGAATGGCGTCAGGAAGACCCCGGCACCATGCCCGCCGGAGATATCTATGGCGGTGGTTCGCCAACGGGTGTCGCCTTTTATGAAAACGGCGCACTCGGTGATCAGTGGCAGGGTCTTTTGCTCGCTTGCGAAGCGGGAAAAAATGTCGTGTTCGGATACTTGCCCGTCCCCGATGGTGCCGGCTTCACCTTGAAGCGCATCGACTTCATGGATTCCAACCCCGAGAAAAAATTCGCTGGCTCCGACTTCATAGGCGGTGCGAACAATGAACTCCACACCCGCTTCCGCCCCAGCGATGTAACTGTCGGTCCCGATGGCGCGCTCTACGTTGCTGATTGGTTCGACCCACGCGTCGGCGGCCACGGCACCGGGGACAAAACTCTTTCTGGCACCATCTATCGCATCGCACCGAAAGGTTTTAAATCCGTCGTGCCGAAAATCGATCTCAGCAACACCGCTGGTCAAATCGCCGCACTGAAAAGTCCCGCCGCGAATGTCCGCAACAGCGGCTTCACGCGCCTCAAAGCGCAAGGCACTGCCGCCGTGCCCGCCGTAGCCGAACTCCTCAAAGATAAAAACCCCTACATCGCTGCGCGCGCTGTCTGGCTTCTCGCACAAATGGGAGATGCCGGACAAAAAATTGTCATCGACTTACTCAAAGCAACCGAGCCACGCCAACGCCTCGTCGCCACTCGCGCGTTACGTTCTGCTGGATTCGATACTCTGAAACTCGCCGAACTCATGGTCAGCGATTCCGCGCCAATGGTGCGTCGTGAAATTGCCCTCAGCTTACGCGATGTCCCTGCGGAAAAAAGCGTGCCGTTTCTCGCAAAAATCGCCGCGCAGTTCGATGGGAAAGACCGCGCCTATCTCGAAGCACTCGGCCTCGGCTCCTCGAAAAAAGAGGCCGCCGTCTATGAGGCCACGCGCACTCTCATGAAACAAAGCAGCGGCGACAAATGGAGCGACGCCTTCGCTTGGATCGCTTGGCGCTTGCATCCGGATCAAGCCATCGCCGATTGCAAAGCCCGCGCCCTCGTCACCACCGATGCGGAGCAAGCCAAGCTCATGCTCACTGCCATCGCCTTCAATCCCTCAGCCGCCGCATCTGCCGCCATGGTAGAGCTCGCAGGCGCCGATGCCTTTTCGCAAAAAAACATGGCTCTCTGGTGGCTCAACAATCGCAAAGGCAACTTGTGGAAAGCGCACAACCTCGATGCTGCATTGACGACCATGGGCAAAAATCCCGACACGGTAAAACTCACTCCCGTTGTCTTGCCGCCAGTGCCCGCCAATGCCGTAAAACTTCCCGCCGTCGCCGAAATCGCCAAGCTCACTGGCGATAAAGTGCGCGGCAAAGCAGCCATGGCTTCCTGCTACATGTGCCACAAAGTCGGCGACCAAGGCATCGACTACGGCCCCGACCTCACCAGCTTCGGTCGCCAGCAACCCACCGATGTCATCATCAAAGCCATCGCTGAACCCAGTGCCGATCTTTCGCATGGTTTCGAAGGCACCGAGATCGTCACCAAAGATGGCATTACCATCGTTGGCATCGTTCTGAGTGCCGGTGATACCATGATGGTCAAATGTTTCGGCGGCCAAACTCAAGTGATCGCCCAGTCGCGCATCAAATCGAAGAAGCCCATGAAACAATCACTCATGTACGAGCCATCCACCCTCGGCCTAACACCTCAGTCCATCGCCGACATCACCGCGTATCTGAAGAGTCTTTGAGACCAGAGTAAACACCTTACCACCTCCTGTGCTGCGCCTGCACCAGGACGGCGTTGCTTTTACTCAACTCCACTTCATTGGCGAAGCGCGGCCACTCGGCTATGGCTGATTGGACTTGCTCGATGATTTCCTCTGGTTTGCGGATATCATTTTCTAACGCGAGTCGAAGTATGTCTTTCTTGCTGATCTCAGCGGCTTTGCCCATCACCCGTGCCGCACGGAAACCCGTGGCTAAAGGATAACTTGCGAGCGTGACATCAAAAGCTGGCGCAACACTCCACACCCCTTTTTCATCCATTAAAAACGCATGGTTGCGACCATGGTCATCATCATTGGCGGCGAGAACATGAAATACCGCTCGACGAAAAATTTCTTCCGCTGCGTGTTGCTGTTGGGTGAGGCTGCGAGCAACCGCGATGAGTTCACCATACTCAAGACCATCGCGCAGTGGCGTGTGCGTCAGTCCCGAGTAGGAGTGAAGATGAAGTCTGCCTTGTTGTTTATTGCGATCAAATCGACGGCTGGCAAAGTGAGCGACTCCTTCCGGTTCCAGCAAGCGCGTTTCCGCCATCGTGATGCCCGCCGCCCGCGCCATTGCTGCGTATGCCGCCTCAATCCGGCCTTCTTGCAGCACAGGTTCCATCTCAAATTTGACTAGCCAGTGACCGTAGTCTGCGGGTGCTGCGTCATCGAGTGAGATCTCACGGAAGTCGGGAGAGATCGCGAGCAATACTTTCGGCTGAGCTCCACCTGGCGACATGCCCGTGCGCATGAGTTCACTGAGCACGGTGGAAGAATCGCCGCGCAGAATCGCACGAGCAGCCTCTACGAGTGCGGTGATTTCCAGAAACATCTGTTCGGCGTATACGTCATCGTCCAGGCTAGGTAAAAACTGCAATGCGCCCATTTTCCGTGTGCCCTGACAAGCCAGCTTTCGCAAGGTGCTCACACGATTCCACGGAATGCCGCGTTCTTCGAAAAACTTTTGCATCAATCGCTCGCCCCACCAATCGGGCAAGGCATCTTGAAACAAGCCATGCAATTCGCCGAAGTGCGGAGTGCTACTGCGCACAGCTCCGGTCAGCGATAGCGGCAAGTAAAGCGGCGATAGCTCCCGTTGTCCCGTTTGCCACTCGGGATCGTACTCAAAGTAGATCGCGCCGCTTGCGTCTTGGTAAAGCCGCCCGATGCGCTCCAGTCCGCTGCCCGCCCAGTGAATTTCGAGTTCCATACGGCAATTATTCTTTGGGGGGAGTATTCTTCTGTTTGGCGGCCCGACGCGGTGCTCGTTGGCGTTCGCTGCGCTTGATGGCCTCGATTGATTCCATCACCAGCGGTCGTGAAAATAATTCGCGCAATTCACCGTCTACATCGAGCATCACAGCCACCCGAATGAGCCTGCTAAACGAAACTTGTCCTTTGGCTTCAAGTAATTTCAAAGTAGAAAGAGAAACCCCCGCACGGCTGGCCAATTCCTCTTGCGTCCATCCTTTTGCCAATCGATGACTTCGCAGCCGTCGCCCAATCTCCCGCGCAATGCTCGATGGATTTCGCTGGATAAAAGCTGTTATTTTGTCCATATAGGCTCAATTTAGCTTTAATCGCTAAAATGGCAACTATTAAATAACTTATTTACCTGCGCTCGCTTCGATGGCAGCACACACCCGCGACGCCGCATCGGGCACATCGAGCGCACGCGCGGCTTCTTGCATGGCTCGTTTGCGTTCAGGATGATCAATGATTTCGCTGACAAGTTGCGCTAGTTTTGGGCCATCGAGAACGGCCTCTTGCACCAGAGTCGCAGCTCTCGCGGAGGCAAAAACCTCGGCGTTTTTGGTTTGATGGTCATCGGCCGCGTAGGGAAAGGGGATCAGGATCGAGGGCAATGCCGCATGGGCGAGTTCGGTGAGGCTGGAGGCTCCCGAACGGCACAATGCCAGATCAGCCACGGCATAAACGGCGGCCATGTCATCACAAAAGCCGAGCACCACGTAACCAGCGCGACCATTGGCCGCCTCGCGCACGCGGGCTTCATCAGTGCTGCCGGCGACGTGTAGCACCTGCGTGCCAACGGGAAAATGATCGAAGGCCTCGGCGACGAGCGCGTTGAGCCGTCGGGCGCCTTGGCTGCCACCCATCACCACCAAGATAGGACGCGCGGGATCGAGCCCGAAGCGTTGGGCCGCGGTAGCACGCTCGGGCAGCACTAACATTTCCTTGCGCACAGGCGTGCCGGTGACGACTACGGATCGACCAGAAAAATAGGCCGTTGCCTCCTTCATGCCAACGAAGACCTGATGGCACCATCGCGCTGTCAGTCGGTTCGCCTTTCCGGGAAGGGCATTCGAGTCGTGAACGAAAGTTTTCAGCCCTAACTTTTTGCCAGCATAAACGGGAGCGAGCGACGTAAAACCGCCCATGCCGATCACGGCATCGGCACCGCGCTCGCGGAGTATGGCTTTGCACTGTCGAGTAGCGCCCCACAATTTCCATAAAAACGGCAGCATCTTCGGTGAAGTCGTGGCGGGCTTGGCGATGGCGGGAATTGCGATGAACTCGAGGTCGCCGTACTTGCGCGAGGCCTCGCGATCCACAGATTTTTGGGAAATCAGCAGCAGCGGCTGATGGCCGCGCGCCCGCAACTCCTCTGCCACGGCGATTCCCGGAAACAAATGTCCGCCCGTACCACCGCAGGCGATGACCACTTTTAACGATTTTTCTCTCTTCGCCATGGTAACGGGCAAACCATGCGCGGATTGCTCTTGGCTAGCAATCCTGAAAAAGGGGATTTTTTGACTGTCGCCGATACGCTGTGCCAGTCGCCGTGCCAGTCTCTCCAGACTCAGCTGGGAATTTTTCGCAATTCCACAGACGTGCCGGCGCGTTGTTCTCATGTGATCGCACTAACGACCGCAACCATCGGCCACGGGAGCGCTCCCTCTTTTGCCTCCGAAGTGTGTATATCAGCAAACAAAGTTGCCCAACAAAAAACCTTGTTTCACTTGCTGATATACACACGATTCGCAAAAAAATCCTTGTCATTGCTAGGATTTTCGTGTTTTGTATCAAGGTCAACCCTGCTTGATATATCACGGCAGGATACTACGAATAAAGACTGTTCGGCAGAAAAGACATGCCAATCCAATACGAACACAGCCGCGCGATAAGCCGAGATGAATTCACGGGGTTACTTAGGCGGTCGACACTCGCGGAGAGACGACCGGTCGACGATGCACCGTGCATCGAAGCGATGCTGATGCACGCCAATCTGCTTTGCACAGCATGGGACGGAGAGACACTTGTTGGGGTAGCCAGATCGGTTACAGATTTTGTATACTGTTGTTATTTGTCTGATCTAGCAGTTGACCTTGCCTATCAGAAGCAAGGTATCGGTCGTGAGTTGATTCGTCTGACTCAGTCCCAGCTCGGCGAACGAGCCAAGATCATTCTCCTATCTGCCCCCAAAGCCACTGAGTATTATCCAAGGATCGGATTTAAGCCCCATGATTCCGCATGGATTATCCCAGCAAGAGAAACCCTAGAATGAAAATACAGAGAATAGTTTCAAGTTTGAAGTGCGACAACCGGTAGGCCATAATATATCTCGCTAGGTGTTTTGAATCCCAAGCGTTTTCGAGGCCGATCATTGAGATTCTTTGCGATTTTCGTGCAAGTGCTCTGAGTCAGATCATCGAGTGAAGTCCC
>CAMDCV010000038.1 GCA_945890645.1 Akkermansia muciniphila | reverse complement strand
AGACGCACTTTCGCCACTTTACGCAACGCGGAGTTGGGCTTCTTGGGCGTACGGGTCATCACCTGCAAGCAAACACCACGGCGGGCCGGGCAGTTAGCGAGGGCGGGAGATTTGGACTTGTCCACGGGTGTTTTACGCCCTTTGCGAACTAGTTGATTGATGGTCGGCATGAGATTCCTGCGATTGTTGGTTAGATGTCTGCCATCAGGGGACATTCCGCAGGCCGCGAAATTCTTCGCAGGAGCCTGTTTTCCGGAGCTGCACCCGATAGCAAAAGTTAGTTAAAGCGCGGCGTAGGGCGGGAATGCCTTTCGCGTGGCGCGATGTGGGGCGCGGATTCTCGCTATTTTCGACTTTAGCGCAAGCACCAATTTGAATTTTTTTGAGATTTTTTTAGCAATCATTGATTTATCAAGGGTTCCGAGAATTTTTTTCGAGGATTTTTACGATAAATTGCGGTGTCCTAGTAGGAAAATACGCAAAAATTCTTTGAATTGATGAGCCTTTTCGAGTTAAATTTGAGAATTTTGTCTACCTTTAGCGAAGATTTTTATGGTTACGCAGGGAATTCATTGCGGAATGGGGTGGGCATGATAATGTTTCATATGCGTTTTAGGGAATCGTGTTATGCCGTATGGTTAGGGTCTGCACTCTGCACCAACCCGGCCATGGCGGTAATGTTTTGGGAAACGGCGGATCCCGCTCATAATACCACTACACCGGGTGACAATTCGGGTTGGCAGTATGAGGGGAAATTTTTTTCGTTACAGGGTGTGCCCATCGCGCCACACTTTTTCATCACGGCGACACATATTTTAGGCGGGAGTGCAAGTAGTCACATCGGCACAGTGTTTCACTTTCACGGTGATGCTTACACCACGATTGCCTTCCATGACATCCCAGACACCGATTTGCAAATTTGGGAAGTGAATCATGCCAAGCCGTTTCCTAGTTACGCGCCGTTGTCGAGTGGGGTGAATGATATCGGTGCTTTGGCAACGGTGATGGGCCGGGGCACTCGGCGCGGTGTGGCTGTGACCAAAGCATCCGAACTGAAGGGTTGGAAGCACGGCACTGCAGATGCGGTACAACGCTGGGGGCGAAATGTGGTGACAGGTTTTATAACGTTGCCGGGGTTTGGCGAACTACTCTACTGTGATTTCAACCGAAACAGCATCGCCAATGAATGCCATCTCAGCGGCGGAGACTCGGGAGGTGGCTTGTTTGTGCTAGAAGAGGGACTTTGGCGTTTGGCAGGTATCAATTTCTCGGTGGACGGACCGTTTCGAAAAGATTTATCGGAAGGGAACGAAGGGTATCTCGCTGCGCTGTTTGACTGTGGTGGCATGGAATACAAGGATGGAACATGGTTTCCGATTGCAGAAGAGGTCGATGACAAGCCCAGTGCGTTTTATGCCTCGCGTATTTCCGCTTCTTTGTCCGAAATTATAGACATCGCGCCAGAAGCAGGCACGATTGCGATGGAAAATTTCACCGCGTGGCAGAAGCTCTATTTTACTCCTGCGCAGATTGCCGCGCCCGTGCAAAGCGGGCCTTTGGCGGACTTCGATGCAGATGGCATCGTTAATCTGTTAGAGTATGCTTTTCATCTCGACCCGATTTTTAACGAGCAGAAAATTGTCGATGCCGCTACGGGATTTCGCGGCTTGCCCCTGATTCGCAAGGAACTGATCGAGGGCGATGAACGTCTCACGATCGAATTTCTCCGCCGCAAAAATAGCAACGGAGCGGCACTCACCTACACGCATGAATTTTCTTCCGATCTGGATGAGTGGGAAACAGTCGGCACGGTCAATGTCACGTCGATCAACGAGCGATGGGAGCGCGTGAAGGTGATCGATGCCGTGACGCGTGAAGACAGCCCGAGTCGTTTCGGTCGCGTGCGCGTGACGATGAGCGAGTGATTTTTCTCTAACATAAGATCATGAACCCCCAACCCTCAAACGTCCGACTCGTGCCACTCGCGATTTTCACGGGCGCTTACATGATCGTCGCCGTGCTGGCGGCGCTGCGATTCGGCAACAAAGAATTTTTGTTCTACATCATCACGATGCTCGTATTGATCGGAGCCGTGATGCTGATTCATCGGCGCATGCCATTGTTGAGCGCGCAGTTGTGGGCCCTATCAATCTGGGGGCTTATGCATATGGCAGGCGGTCTCATTCCCGTGCCGTCTAGCTGGCCCATCGATGGTGGCTCGCGCGTGTTGTATAGCTTGTGGATAGTGCCCGATTATTTAAAATACGATCAACTCGTTCACGCCTATGGCTTTGCCATCACCACCTGGATTTGCTGGCATGGGTTGCACCGACAATTGCTCGCCCGTTCGCAAGAAAAAGTATTTCCCACCATCGGCATGCTTACGCTTGCGACGGCCGGCGGCATGGGTTTCGGCGCACTCAATGAAGTCATCGAATTCATCGCCGTCCTGACCATTCCCAATACCAACGTCGGTGGTTACCTCAACACCGGCTGGGATTTGATCTTCAATTTCATCGGCTGCCTCATCGCCGCTGTCATGATACGCATGCGATGGTTAGAATAAAAAATAATTTTTGTTAGATCATTGAGATAAGCCCATACGCGGACGATACGGGAAAATCATTCCAAGGAAAAATCTGTTGGCGCGTTGAACCCTTTGGAAACCGTAAACCCGTATCGTCATGAGCCTTCGTCTTTTTTTACTAGCTACCATTTCATCCGTTGTTGTCAATTTCGCTTGGGCGGCTGACGAGAATCGTCCCGCAGGCCGACTCGATGCCGTGAATGCAGCAGGCGCGAGTCTCGGCTCATGTCCACTCAAGCACACCGCAATCGAGGCGGAACTCAGTGGCATGGTGGCACGCGTTTCGGTTACGCAGCAATTTCACAATCCGTTTCCAGAAAAAATCGAAGCCGTTTATGTGTTTCCGCTGCACCAGGATTCGGCAGTGGATGACATGGAAATGAAGATCGGCGAGCGCTTGATCAAGGGACTCGTCAAGGAGCGCGACGAAGCGAAAAAAATCTACACCAATGCCAAAAGCAAAGGTCATGTTGCCTCGCTGCTCGATCAAGAACGTCCGAACATTTTTACTCAGGCTGTTGCGAACATCGAGCCAGGTCAGCAGGTGACCATCATGATCCGCTACTCCCTAACACTAACTTGGAAAGACGGACGTTATGAATTCGATGTGCCGACTGTTGTGGGTCCGCGCTACATTCCCGGTGCGCCCATTACGCCTGAAGCTGCCAAGGCTATGCCATCGCTATTTCCTGCCGCCACACCACAAGCCAAAGATCTCAGTAAAACACCTGTCTATAACGCCACACCCGCCACGCCCACCGATCTAGTGCCCGATGCGCATCGCATCTCGCCACCAGTCGCTCGCGAAGGATACCGCGCCGGACATGATCTCTCTGTCACCGTGAAAATTCACGCCGGCATCCCGATCGAGGAAATCAAATGCGACACGCACGAGATCACCATCGATGAACCCGAAGGTGACAAATCACGCGCGCTCATTCGATTGAAAGAAGGCACCACCTTGCCCGACCGCGACTTCGCCATGAGCTACCGCACCGCTGGCGAAACAATCACTGATTCGGTGCTGACCCACACCGATGAGAGAGGAAAATTTTTCACCATCGTGTTGCAACCACCCGCCCGCGTGAAGCCGGAGCAAGTCGTGCCGCGCGAATTGATCTTCGTGCTCGACACCAGCGGATCGATGTCTGGATTTCCGTTAGAGACATCGAAGGCACTCATGCGAAAAGCCATCAATAATCTACGCCCGGATGACCGCTTCAATCTTATCACCTTCGCTGGAAGCACGGCCATCATGGCACCCAAGCCACTCAATAACACCGCACCCAATCGCCAACGTGCCCTGCGTTTCATCGATACCCTGGAAGGCGGCGGTGGCACCGAAATGATGAAAGCCATCGACACCGCACTAGGAGGCAACCTCGATCCGAACAAAGTCCGCATCGTTTGTTTTCTCACCGATGGCTATGTCGGCAATGATCAAGAAATTATTACCGCCGTCAAAAATCATGCGCGCACCACACGCGTATTCAGTTTCGGCATCGGCAGTTCGGTGAATCGGTTCCTCCTGAGTTCCATGGCTCAAGAAGGCAAGGGCGATGCGCAATTCGTGCTTTCGCATAGCACTGCCGAAGCCGCCGCTACACGTTTTTATGAACGCATCGACGCCCCAGTGTTGACTGATCTCGCGCTTGATTTCGGTGAGCTTGCAGTCGAGGAAATTTACCCGTCTCGTCCGACTGATTTATTTGCCAATCAACCCGTCGTGATCAAAGGCCGCTACACTAAGGCCGGCACCGGCGTTGTGCGTTTGACTGGAAGCAATGCCGCCGGACCCTATCAACGCGATCTCACGATCACCTTGCCTGAACAGAATGCGGAAAATGCCGTCCTCGCTCCGCAGTGGGCGCGCGCGAAAGTTGAGGACCTCACGATCCAGCACGCTGCGCGCAAGGAATCCGGTAAGCCGCACTTCGCTATCAAAAAACAAATCATCGAGCTGGGCACCACCTATGCATTGCTTACACCGTTCACAAGTTTCGTCGCGGTCGATGCACAACACCTCACCGAAGGCGGCTCAGCTACCACCATCCCCGTGCCACTTGAAATACCGCATGGCATCAGTCCTTCTGGCAATTTCGGCAACTCAGAAGACTTCGGCGACGGCTGGGGCAGTGGAGGAGATGGCGGCGGCGGGGGAGGCGGATTTGGCGCCATTCCCGCCACCATGCGCAAACGTTGCTCGCAGGAAGATCGACTCGAACGCCTCGCAGCCAATGGTGGCACACCCGCTTGCGAAGTCGTTGTCGTGAAATCTCTCGATTGGATCAAACAACAGCAAAAGCCCGATGGCAGTTGGTGCGATACCCACCGCGCCGCCGCTACAGGGCTCGCGCTCCTTGCCTATCTCGGTCATTGCGAAACACCCCTGTCCGAGAAATACGGCGAGTCGGTTCTGAAAGCTACTATGTTTCTAGTAAGTCAATCGAATGCCCATCAAGGACTGCTCATCGACCAAGCCAACGACCCTCTTTCCCCGCACGAACATGCCATTGCCACTATGGCTTTGGCCGAGGCCTGCGTCTTCAATAAACAACTCATGATCACCGTGCCAGGTCTGGATGAAGCCGTTCGCTTAGCGGGTCAGCGCATCATCAATAGCTCCTTAAAATCAGGTGGGTGGGCGCTCAGCAAAGAAGGACAATCCGCCGACACCTTGCTGACTTGCCTCAACCTCCAAGCCCTCAAAGCCTGCAAACACACAGGTCTCGACTTTCGCGGACTCGCTGCATGCATTTCCCAATCCATCACTGCGCTGAAGGATCGCAAAGACCCTGCCGGCATGCTATCTCTCAGCTATCAGATCTGGGATAAAAGCGAGATCCCCGCAGCACGCGCCGCCTATCAAGCGATCAGCAAACCAACTCCCTTCCGCTGGGCTCCCGCGCAAACGGATTTATGGACTCTCTACTTCGACACCCATGCAATGTTTCATCAAGGAGGCGATACTTGGACGAAATTCAATGCTTCCCTGCTTCCCGAACTTCTCAAAGCCCAAGCACCCGATGGCTCCTTCACCGATCCTGGACAACCAGCATCCTGTGCAGGAATGGCAAACTTGTTAGACGGAAAATCCGCCGCTCACCTCCGCACTTGTCTCTCGGTGCTCACTCTCGAAGTGTATTACCGCTACACAAGCACGACTAAATCGCGTTAGAATGGCAGATCTACTCTTTGAATCGTCTCGCAAGAGAGCATGATCGTCGTCTCGCTAGGCGGAACAAAATTTTCTGGTGCAATGACGTGGATTCTAAGTTAGATAGTGGCGTAAAAAAGTTTATGCCCATCTTCAAAATATTCTCGTTATTGCTTTCATTTTTATTAGTCGTTTTTCACGATGTTCAAGCTGCTACATTTGATCGTGCATTGGATCTTTCCCCCTCAGCTCGATTGTCGGACTCCGTACCGAGCACTTTTTTCGGAGCGAACATAGGCTATTGGTCCGAGGTGAGTGGTCCGACCCTCACTGCCGCTGCCCAAGAGGCGGGGCTAACGGTTTTCCGTTACCACCCCGGCACGTACAACGATCCACACACCGTGCAGGGTGCGGTCAATCAATGGGATTTCACCGCCGTCGATTACTATGGAGCCCAACGCTTAGCAGACTTCGGGCGATTTCTGATCGCCACAGGTACGACGGGTCAGATCCACATCAATTACGGCGCAGGCAGTCCTGCCCAGGCTGCCGCCCTCGTTGCTTACCTCCGCGTGCCGACAGATGCCTCTACGGAAATTCTCAATCGATCGCTCGGTTCCGCCGTAGTAGAGCCTTCCCTTATTTCTCCCTTCACTCGCACGCGAGATTGGCGCACGGTGGGATTTTGGGCAAACCTCCGCGCCTCGGCACCGTTGCCCGTGGACGATGGATTTAACAAACTCCGCCTGAATCATCCCGCGCCGTTTCCAGTGCAATACTTTGAGTGCGGGAATGAGGCCGATTACTCATTTGTTCCCTGCCTGCGCTACCGCTTGCTGGGGGAAAACTCCATCACGCAAGGAGCCACCGGCTTTGGTGGTCGTCGAGCAGACGCTCACACCTATGCGAATTTTTATGCCGCTGCTACCGCGTTGATGAAACAGGTCGATCCCACCATCAAGGTTGGTGCCAGCGCAGGATACTTTACGCAAGCCGCTAACGACACCGACAGCCCTGCCGTGCCTTATCTTTTCCCGGGTCCGTCAGGCACCACGAAAGCTTGGACGCCAGTCGTGCTCACACGTCTTCGAGAACTCGGTGTCACGCCCGATTTCATCATCGCCCACCGCTACACGCAGCAGACTGATTTCGAGTGGAACAACAATTACCTCCTGCGCGGAGCTCTCAATGCCTACCTCGCTCCGGGGCAAGGCTCGCAGCCGCGCATCCACGTCACAGAACTCAATTGGTCGGATAACGAATCCGTACCCTACTCCACAACCGTCAACAACGCCGTTAACCTCGCACGCTCCTTTGCTGATGCTTTGCAAAACGACGTCGCCAATCTCTGCTGGTTCACCTTCACCTCTGGCTCCTCTCAATACAACAGCGCCTCCACCACCGGTTGGCGGAAATACCACAACTGGGGTCTCATTGCCGATGCCCCCCAGACAGGCCAAACCCCCAGCCCTACTTCGCTGACCTGGCCTGGTATGTTTGCTGGCGTGAAATTTCCGACTTTCCATGCCTTCGCGCTCCTCAAGGAATTTTCCCGACCCGGTGATGTCATCTACCGCGCCTCCGCTTTATCGCCTCTTAACACAAACAGTCACGACCTCACCGTCTTCGCCGCGCTCCGTGCTTCCGGGGACTACACATTTCTCATCCTCAACAAAGCGGACACCACCCATGCTCTCAATCTCACACTTCAAACCACGGATCTCACGGGCCATGAAACCACTCTCACAGGTTCGCGCTACGGCAAAACCCAAGACGAAGAACAACGTCTAAAATCCCTGCAAATCCCGCCAGTCCTCTCGAACAACACTCGCGAAAATTTCACTCTTTCTCGCAGCGGATCTGCGCTCACGTATACCGCGCCTCCGCTTTCCGTCACCGTCCTCACGCTGCCCGCTCTTCTTGCCGAGCAACCCATAATCTCCTCCGCAGAAGGTGCCATCGGAGTGATCGATCAACCTTTCACCCATGCACTCATTGCCTCCGGCAATGGCGTGACTTTCACCGCGAGCCATTTACCCGACGGCATCACCTTCGATGCCCCCAACGCACAACTCCTCGGCACGCCCCGTGCCGCTGGCGATTTTTCTATTACTATCACCGCCAACAACGCGCAAGGAAGCGACACGCAAACTTTCCGCCTCAGCGTGCGTGATCGAATCCTCACTACTCTCTATCAACAAAATTTCTCTGCCTCCCATGCCTGGTGGTCGTATCAAGGTGATGCTGGAGTCAGTGGCGCACTCAGCACCAACGCATCCGCTCTGCAACATGCCGTTACCGTCACTACTCCCACCGCGAGTTACTGGTATGCCGGCATGGGAACATCACTTCCCACCCCTCCAGGGCTTGCACTCAACAACCTCGGCGATTACACCATCAAACTCAGGCTCTGGTCCGGCCTCAACGCCAACTCTCCTATCGACATCATCCTCAAATCCGGCAACAACCAAACACTCACGCACCGCGTGACCATCCCTGGCCAAACATGGACCGAAGTCGAGTTCCCCCTCAACGAAGCCACCAACGCGGGGTTTAATCCTGCCGTCTCCAACATCGAGTTCATCGTTTCACCGTCCAGCAGTCTTTGGCCACTGCAATCCACGAGTTATCGCATCGACGATGTTCAAATCACCCACAGTGTCCCGCAGGACACACCCGCGCAAGCATGGCGTCGCCTGCACTTCAGCACCATCCTCCCTCTCGGCAACGCCGCCGAAAACGCCGACTTCGATCTCGATGGAGCCAATAACCTGCTCGAATACGCCCTCGGCACGGTGCCAACTTCATCCTCTTCGACCCCCCAAATTTCTTCCGAAATCAAAAACGACAAATTACAACTCAGCTTCACTCCTGCCACCACAACTGGCTTGCGATTTTACATAGAAGCCTCTCCCAATCTCTCCCTATGGGGCAAAACTGAAATTACTCACCTCCTCTTCTCAGGCCAACCATACACCCATGTCCACTCTTCCCCAGTGGCCAATGACGACCGCCACTTTCTGCGTTTGCTCATCACGCACTAGTTTTTCCCTCTTGCTCACTCAGAGAAGAGATCTATTTCGCAGCTACGACTTAGTGTCGATCATCCTTTTTTCAGTGTCCGGTGGCGGAATAGTGATGGATGAAATAGATCTCACGAAGTAGGAAGCCAAGCTGCGTCTTGAGTGATCGGTATCGGGATGTTGGCGTTGGTGACGAAACAGCAGCAATATCCAAGTCATCCGCCATCATCATCGATCGCTTCATGTGCAGTGGGTCACTCACAATAATTGCGGACTTAATCCCATGCTGCCTCATCACGGCAAGTGCTTCTGAGAGGTTCTGTTGAGTCGTTCGCGACTTCTCCTCAACGAGAATATTCGCGGCAGGGATCCCATGCTGAATAGCAGCGGATCGCCCGACGCTAGCCTCCGAATGAATCTGCCCGTCGCCAATGCCTCCGGTAAACAGAAGCTTGGGAGCATAGCCGGAATCGTAGAGACTGATACCGTGTCGAATGCGCTCTTCAAATACGGGTGATGCTGTAGTCCCCTGAACTGCTGCTCCAAGAACGATGATACAATCAGACTTGGCCGCTCGGTCATGCGTTCCGTTTCTCCAAACGATGGTTCCTAGAATGACGCACCAGGCAAGACCCGCAATAAGCAGCCAAATGAAGATTCTCTTGATGCGTCTGCGCATGTCTTTTTCTGGCAGAACGTCAAAGAGCACGCGCCGCCAATAGCGAGGGCGGACGTCGAGACGGGAGTTGGGGTTCATGATACGGTAGACGTTGCCGACAAGGCGGCTAGTGGCGGTTGCTGTGTCTCGTCTTGTTAGGTGTTTTCTCGTTTCTTGGAAAAGAGCAGGCAACAGATTACCCAAACCGCCCAAGGAATACATCCAAAATCAATAATAAACGCTAGGTAGGGAATATAACTAGGCATAGAAATCGGGAGTAAAGATAATCCAGCAAACAGCATTAAACCTCCTACTATCGGAGCAAATGACGTCGAGCTGTTCGACTTAAGGGCGCCAATGAGTGATGTCCAATTTCCTATCGCACACACAGCACCGAGCGCAATCAAGAGGCAAGGCATGAGCCATGTAGAAAATGAAAACGCGCTAATCATTACAGAACTGAATTTCTCACCTAACAGTTGCTTATTAGTAGTTTCCCGCAGTGTGATATCAGTGGGCACGACAGTTGAAGAAGACTCAAAATTCTTAGTTCTAGCAAGGATTATATTGAGGCGGGTTCGTATATCAGGGTTTTTTTCAGCAACGAGAGTTAGGGGCACTTTCCTTCCTGAACTAACAGAGAAGAGGCGGGTATAAGAAAGACGGAACACAGAGAAATTAGTTGATTCTGAATCTTTGTCGCCCCAAAATGGGAACAGCAATATTGTCTTACCAGATAGATTGTTTCCTCTGCACCCGTAAGGTTTCCGCCTCCCACTCCGCCGTTTCCTCCCGCTACCATGACTACCATGAAATTTATTCCGTTCGCCCTTTTGATCCCGCTGTTTCTTGGCGCTTCGCTCCAGGCCGCGCCGCAGCCCATGCCGAATCCGGATTTCACCAAGGGTGAAACCATCCCGAAAGAAGCGCCGAAAGACTGGAACCTCGGAGCTACGGGTGTTCGCGGTTGGATCTACACGTCGAACAACGCCACTGTTCAAGCACGGCAGGTCTCTATCACCCAAGTGACAAAGGGTTCTCCTGGCGATGGTTTGTTAGCGGTGGGTGATGTGTTGCTGGGCGTCGCGGGGAAATCCTTTTCTTATGATCCGCGTCAGGAGATGGGCAAGGCGCTGACTGCTGCTGAGGCCAAGGACGGAAAACTCGCTCTCACCCGTTGGCGCGCCGGAAAGACGGAAGAGATCGTCATCACTCTGCCAGTGCTTGGAAGTTATAGCCCGACCGCTCCCTACGATTGCGAAAAATCAAAACGTATCCTCGAACGGAGTTGTGAGGTGCTTGCCAAGCGAATCGCAGAGCCAAGCTACAAGGAGAATGCGATTTCTCGTTCACTCAATGCGCTCGGGCTCTTGGCTAGTGGGAATCCGAAATACCTTCCCGTGATCAAAAAAGAAGCCGAGTGGGCGGCCGCCTATGCGGAAGGCGGCTACCAAGCCTGGTGGTATGGCTATGTCACGGTATTTCTCGCGGAGTATGTATTGGCAACGGGTGACAAATCCGTTTTGCCCGGTCTGCGTCGCATCGCCGTGGAAGCCTCCACCGGCCAGAGTGCCGTTGGTTCATGGGGGCACAAATTTGCTCTACCCGACGGCAGGCTTAGCGGCTACGGTATGATGAACTCGCCCGGTGTGGTATTGACCGTGGGCTTGGTGCTGGCACGCGAGGCGGGAGTGAATGACCCCGTAGTGGCCACCGCGATCAAGCGCAGCGGCAACTTGTTGCGCTTTTTTGTCGGCAAGGGTTCGATTCCGTACGGCGATCACGAGCCTTTCATGCAAAGTCATGAGGATAACGGTAAATGCGGCATGGGTGCGGTTCTCTTCGATCAACTCGGCGAAAAAGAAGGAGCCGAGTTTTTCGCTAAAATGAGCACCGCCTCGCATGGCAACGAGCGCGATCAAGGACACACCGGCAATTTTTTCAACATGACTTGGGCGATGCCTAGTGTGGCACTTGGTGGACCTCAGGCAACGGGAGCCTGGATGGAGGAATTCGGCAGTTGGTATTTCGATCTGGCTCGCCAATCCGATGGGATGTTTCCCCATCAAGGGCCAGCCCAAGCGCGCGATGATTCCTATGCCAAATGGGATGCCACGGGGGTTTATTTGATTGCCTACGCCATGCCTTTGAAAGCGATCCGATTGACTGGCAGCAAAGCGCCCACCTTCACGGCGTTGGATCAGGCAAAGGCGCGGCAGGTGGTGCGCGATGGTCGTGGGTTTGCGGGCTACGGCACGTTCACTGCCTACGATGACTTGGCGCCCGATCACTTGCTGGAGTTGCTCACCAGTTGGTCTCCTATCGTTCGCGCGCGAGCCAGCAGCACCTATGCGCGGCGTAAAATGCCCATCGAGCCCTTGCTGCGCCTGCTGGATGACCCGTCGATCGAGGCACGCCTTGGCGCGTGTGAGGCGCTGGCCCAGTTTAAAGACCGAGCCGCCCCCGCGATTCCTAAGCTCCATCAAACCCTCCAGGCGGATCATCTGTGGTTGCGGGTGAAAGCTGCCGAGGCACTCAGTGCGATTGGCAAACCCGCGATGGTCGCCGTGCCCGACATGCTGCGCATGGCCGCCAAGGGCCCCTCCGCCGAGGACCCTCGCGGCATGGAACAACGCTACCTCGTGAAGATCCTCTTTAATACGAGAAGCGGAATCCTCGGTAGGTCGCTGGAAGGTGTGGATCGTGAACTTTTGTTTCAAGTGGTTCGTGCTGGTTTGCGCAACGAGGATGGACACGCCAGAGGTGCTTTTTCTTCGATTTACCAAAACCTCCCCTTTGAGCAACTCAAGCCCCTGATGCCGACCATCGTCGCCGCGATCAAAGACAAGTCACCCAGTGGCGAAATGTTTGATGGCCAAATTCAATACGCGGGGCTGGATCTCTTCAGCAAGCATCACGTCAGTGAGGGGATCGAGCTGCTCGCTGACTATGTCCGCTTGGTCAAACCGCACGGCAGTCAAGAATCAGTGCCACGATTGCTCGATATGCTCAAGCGCTACGGCGCGCATGCCCAACGCGCCATCCCCCAACTGGAGAAAGCGATCCATTACTTCGAAAACGAGGAAAAAGATTTCCCCAAAAGCCTCAGCCTGCAGAAAGCCGACGCCGTTCGCAAAACGATCCAAGAAATCAAAGCCATGACCGAAAAGCCCGAGTTGGTGAAGTTAGGACTCTAGCCGCCCATCACTTCGCTCCCTCTCTCCACTCGCTGAGGAAAATCTGCCATTCGGTCTCGGCGGCGATGTAGTCGCCCTTCACTTTCGCCACCATGGCGCTGTGAAAGGACGCACCCGCTCTGACCAGATGCAGGCTCGACTCCGGGTGGCCCGCCCACACCGGATCTTTCTCTGGTGGACAGGTTTCTAGCAGCCTATCAATCCATCCAACCAATCGCGGGCCGACCATCCAAATCACTTTGTCATGTTCCGCCACTTTGCGGAAGGTTTTCGGTGTTTGATATTCGATGACTGGTCTGTCATCGGTATTGATGGGGTAGCTATTGAAAAGAGTTTTGCATTCGGTGAGATTTCCGGCGTAGAGAAACGGCATGGATTCGGCGGCGACACGGAACATATCAGGATTGCTGACATGCCAAGTGAGGCCATCGACGGCAGCGAGCATGGCGTCTTTTTTGCCAGTTGGTGGCACTGCGAATGGTGATGACTTGCGCCTGCCGATCAACGCGACTTTTTCTTGCCCAGGTCGGAAATTGTTACGCCACAGGGTCACTTCACCGAAGACTTCTAACATCGTACGGGCGATTACTCCGAATTCATATTCGGTGAGCTGATAGAGGGGCAGCCATTGCACGAACACGCCATCGTCATTCAAACGCGACTCGACCACACGGAAATGATCGAGGCTATAGAGACTGCCCGCGCCGCGTTGATACGGGAGAAATAAGTCGGCATTGATCATGTCAAATTTTTCCTCGGATGCTTGCAGCAAATGCCTGCCATCTTCGATCAAGATCGTCGAGCGCGGATCAGTAAAAACGCCACCGGTCATCTCCGCGGGGATCCATTTCTTGGATGCCTCCACCACCGCGGGAATTAGTTCACAACTCAGCACGCGACGCACCTGCGGAAATGTTTCATCGAGCGCCGCCCCTGCAGAAATGCCCGTGCCCAGTCCGATAAAACAAATGCTCTCCGTCTCTGGAAAAAGATACAGCGGAATCCGCGCTTGATTCGCCTGCTCCCAATACGCCTCGGTCGATCCCAAGCCGTAGCCACCATTGACCTTGATCACGCGATGGCCACTGGGTCGCTCGATCACCGTCACCGTGCCATCACTTTCCTCCCACGCTTGCAACACTTTGCCATCATGATTGGCTAACAAATTCCCCGCGACGGGTAGCCCACGGGGACTGAGTGCCGTGAACGCTAAGATCAAAAATCCCACGCCGATGACTCGCACGATGATGCCAAATTTCCCCCAACCCATGGGCAGTAAAATTCCCACCATCAAATAAATCGACGCTAACACCTGCAGCGTGGCCCACATCCCCCACGCGGGCAGCATCACGAATCCGCAAAGCAAAGCCCCCGCGATGGCACCTGCCGTGTTGATGGCCAAAAGCCGACCCAACTTCCAGCCCGGTGCGGCGTCGCCGCGTTCCGCGAGTTTCATCAGGAAAGGAAACACCGTCCCCATCGCAATGACCACGATGCCCACGCCCCGAAATCCTGTGCGGAAAAGTCCATTCACATAATCGTCCCAAGGCTCCACCGTGCTCACTGCCTTGAGTCCCTGCGTGACATGCATCAAGAGCGATGGCCCTAACACTAACAAACCGCCGCCCAGCAATGTCATGACGCCCAGTGCCGCCCAAGGGTTTTTCACAAAACGGGAAACCAGCGAGCTGATCCCCGCACCGATCGCCAATCCCACAAGTACCACCATCAAAATGATCGCATACGAATACACCGAGTTTTCATGCACCTGGGCAAAGATCCGCGTCCACACCACTTCTAAGGCAAGGATCACGAAGCCCGAGATAAAACACAGCCCCGCCACCGCGATGCTCTCCGTGCGTGAAACCCCGGCATCAGCTTTTTGATTAGATTTTGCGAGAGCGGCCTTCGGTAATTCTGCCGGTGCCGGCAAACGCCAAGCCACGGCACCGACGCCTAACGAAAAAACCAAAGCAACCACATACGTCATCGTAAAGCCCAACGAAGGAATCAGCGTAAACGCCGCAAACCCGACCCCGAGCGCCGCGCCTAAGGTATTGACGCCATACAGTAGCGCCCCCGTACGGCCCAGGCGTTCCGGTTGTCGGATCGCCGCTTGTCCCATCGCGGGCACTGTGCCGCCCATGAAAAACGCCGCCGGAAACACTAACAACAAAGCCAGCGCAAATTTCACCACTAACATCCAGTGCGTCCCCGAAATCGATCCGTAGAGCGAAGGATAAATCGCATGAAAAAGTTTCAACACCCCAAAGTAAGTCAGCGCAGAAATCGCGATGCCAAATTCCAACCACGCATACAAGCGCAGCGGACGCGCAACCGTGGAAACCCGTTTCCCCCACCACCAACTGCCCGCCCCCAGCCCTGCAAAAAACGCCGCCAGTGTCGCCGCCGCCGCCTGCGAAGTGCTGCCAAACAACAACCCCAGCTGCTTCATCCACAACACCTGATAGACCAATCCCGCAAAGCCCGAAACAAACACCAACAATACAATCACCGCACCACCCTTCTCAACGGGTTTGACCGGAGTGCGCGCGTATTTGGATTGGCTCTTCATTCCCGGCTAGCCTAGCGACCCTTTCCGCCGCTGGCAATCTCTTGAATTTTCAAGAACGACAGGAGCTCAGCGCGTCTGTCCCGCTAAGCGGTGATCTCGGCAAAAGGGCTTCTCGCCTGTTTCAATCTCCCCAGTTTCCATTATACCCCGCCTATCCGCAATAGGGGTAAGTGTTGTCGTCAAAAAGGTCATTTCGTCTCGGTGTGGGCAGCGAGTTTCCCAGTGCTGGCTTGTTCGGCTTTTGGATTTATGAGAGCGAAAATATGGGCGGGATGGGACAGACCTTGAATACGCAGCCGCGCACGATGGATTCCTTCATGGACAGCTCCGGACTTCTCGGCTACACGATAACTTGCGTGATTCGATTCCGCGACGACAATTTCCAGTCGCGCATATCCAAGTGAATCAAATGCAAACTCTTTAAGAGCAAGCACAGCATCTACAGCGGCACCTCTCCCAAGGTAGCTACGAGATACCCAATATCCGAGATTGCAGACCAAATCGATCTTGTTGAGGTGATTGAGTCCACATGATCCTATCACTTTCTGCGTTGCAGCATCAACAATTACGTGTTCGTAGCTCGCCTCATTCTGCCAAGATGACGTCGCATGTGACACCCATTCCTCGGCATCTTTTTTAGAATATTCTGGAGTCATCCAACCCATCCACCGAGCAACATGTTCACGCGATTCATCAGCTGCTGCGTAGATCGCATCAACATCGTCTCTCGAGTATCTTCTGATGGTAAATCGATTCATGCTTTTTCTTTGCCGAACCTCTAGCTCATCCATGGCGGGGAGGGAAGTCCGAATTCAAACTGGACGCTACCCGCCGTTGGATAAGCTAGCTTATTCTGCTTCTTCATCGATCTTCCGCGCCAATCCGGCGGAGACAAGCCTCTTCGCAATTTTCGGAGAGAGTATCGCGAGAGCAGCTCCGGCCACGCAGGGAATCATCTTTGATGTCACATCATACAGCGATAGTCCGCCCTCTTGATTCACGAGCGCTTGTCCGGCACGATTCAGAATCAAATAGTGAATCCAATTAAGGGTGTCTGCCAAGTGGCCTATTGCATAGTAAAGCCCGAAACCGAGGATTCCCAGTGTGTATAAGTTCTCTGCCGATACTTCATTGAACTGCAACTTCGGATCGTTTTGACCCACTACTCGAAGACTAATTGTGCCGGCGAAGATCCACGCCAAGAGGGCCATCGTGCCGTATACGATGGGAATTATAAACTGTATGGCGGCTTGCAAGACGTCAGGATTCTTACTCGGAAACATCATGCTCACGATGCCAATACCGCTAAGGAAACCCAACACACAAGTGACAGACCAATAAATTGCGAATAGACGAATTACTACGGCTACGAGGATGCTTAGTTTCATGAATTGGTTTTCAGCACTACGTCTAGGCCATCCACGGCGGGTAAGGAAGCCTGAATTCAAACAGGAGCGTTACCCGCCGTTGGATGAGCCAGCTTGTTCTTCTTCTTGGATTCGTTGTAATTCTGCGCTCATTGTCGTGGCCTGCTTACGAGCCTGAAGTCCTGTGAAGATTAGCAGAATCCCGGCAACCAGAGGAAATAACAGGATCGTACGATGACCCCAACTGAATAAAATGAAATACGTATTGTGCAGATGAATTCCATCTGGATCGCCGATCGAAATGCCTCTGCTCGATGCGAGGAAGAGAAAGATCGATGTGGCAATCGCGACGAAACCCAGCCAGCAAAGCGCGATTCCGATACTACTGTAGGTGGATAGCGTCATCTGGAAGTTAATGCAGAACAGATTTTATTTGTAGCCACTTGGCGTGTTATATCAAGTTCTTGCTACGCATGAACAAAACCGAAAAAACCTCGATCTTACAAGAAAGTTTTGAGGTGTCGCGTAAAAAGGCGACGCCTCACGCGATAAGATATCAGGCAGTTTTCAACGCGGCGTTTTGGGTGGCACTTCCTTATCTAATATAAATAACGATGGAATGAGTTAGCGATTGTAAAAAGCAGGGAATGGCAGCAATTTTTGCCTTTATGGACAGAGGAATGATGGGCAGAGGAATGGGAGAGCCATCAATACACACAAGCATAGATTCCTCTGTCAATCTATTGAATCAGAAAGAATCTAGATCTCGCACCCGTAAGTTTTCCCGCCTACCCCACGCGGCTGTTTCCTCCATCATGAAGTGCTTTTTTCCATCTCTCGTCCTGCTCCTGGCGCTACAGCCATCCCAGGCGGCGGATCAAAAAATTTCCTACGCCCGCGAGGTGCTGCCTATCCTCTCGGACAAGTGCTTTTTCTGCCACGGGCCCGATAAGGACAAGCGCGAGGCGGATCTGCGGCTCGATGTCCGCGCGGATGCCATCGAGGCCATGGCCTGGGACCTGGAAAACCCGCCCAAATCCGAGGCGCTGATCCGCATTTTCTCCACCGACCGAAAAGAGGTAATGCCACCGCCCAAATCCCACTTGACCCTCACCGATCAGGAAAAAAACATCATCAAAACTTGGGTCGAGCAAGGCGCGAAATACGAAGCGCACTGGGCCTTCGTCGCCCCGCTGCAGGAAATTCCCGTGCCGGAAATCGCCGACAAAACATGGCCGAAAAATTCCATCGACCACTTCATCGTTGCTCGCCTCGAAAAGGAAAGACTCACTCCCAGCCTGCCCGCCTCGCCCGAGCGTTGGCTGCGTCGCGTCACCTTCGATCTTACTGGCCTGCCGCCGCACCAAGCCGAACTCGATGCCTTCCTTGCCGACACCACCCCCACCGCGAAAGAAACCGTCGTCAACCGCCTGCTCGCCTCACCCCGATTTGGCGAACGCATGGCCACGCCGTGGCTCGATGTCGCCCGCTACGCCGATTCCTTCGGCTATCAAGCCGATATCGAAACCAACGCCTGGCCCTACCGCGATTGGGTCATCAAAGCCTTCAACGACAACCTCCCCATCGATCAATTCATCATCCAGCAACTCGCCGGCGACCTCCTCCCCGCAGCCACCCGCGACCAAAAACTCGCCACCGCCTTCAATCGCATCCACCGCAAAACCAACGAAGGCGGCTCGGTTCCCGAAGAATTCCGCCAAGAGGGAGTCTCTGACCGCATCCACACCATCAGCATCGCCTTCATGGCACTTACCATGGAATGCGCCCGCTGCCACGACCACAAATACGACCCCATCTCCGCCAAGGATTACTATGCCATGGGCGCGTTTTTCAACAGCGTCGATGAATTCGGCCTCATCCAAGGCGGCGGCACCCGCGGCACCGTCCTACCCCAGCCCGCCCTGCTGCTCCCCACCGCCGAGCAGGAAAAAAATCTCGCCAATCTCCAAGAAAAAATCACCGTCGCCGAGGCCGAGCGCGTCGCCCACATCGCTGCCGCCGAACCCGCCTTCCAAACTTGGCTCAGCTCCGAAAAAACTTTCCCCACCCCCGAACTCGTCGGAAAATTTTCCTTCGAACATGAAAAAAAGGGCGCTCTCGTCAACGACGTTGCCCCGAAAAAGCCCGCCAAGACCGGCGGCAACCGCCTCGCCCCCGGCAAGCACGGCAAGGGCCTCCTCGCCGATGGCGACAGCCTCACCGCACTGCCCGATTTCGACCTCCATCACGCCGACCAACCGTTCTCCATTACTCTCTGGCTCAAGCCCGCTGAAAATCACAAACGCGCTGTCGTCTTCGCTAACACTTCCTCTTTCGATGTGCCCTTTTCCGGCTACGAACTCCTCCTCGAAAACGGCCACCTCACCTGGACCCTCGCCCGCGAACTCCCCGGCTGCGGTGCCTCCATCAGCACCAAAAACACCCTTCCTCTTGGCGAGTGGACCCACGTCACCGTCACCAACGATGGCTCGCGCAAAGCCGCTGGCCTGAAAATCTACGTCAACGGCACAGCCGCCGAGACCACTACCGTCTGCGACAACCTCACCCGCGATTATTTCCTCGGCGAGGCCCTCAATTTCACCGCCCGTGGCCGCGACCCCGGCATACGCGGCGGCATGATCGATGAAGTCCACATCCACACCCGCGCCATCACCCCGCTAGAAGTCGCCGCCCTCCACGCCAACAAAACCCTCGCAGAAATAGCGACCACCCCCGAGCAACTCCGCGCTTATTACTTTTCCGCCATCGATCCCGCTACCCGAGCTCTCACAGAAAAACTCGCCGCCGCCCGCGCTGCCTATCGTGAAGCAGAAAAACCCGTCCACGAGATCGTCACCATGCGCGAAACGGAAAAGCCCATCCCCGCCTACCTCCTCGCCCGCGGCGACTACACCCAGCCCACCGACAAGGTCGAACGCGAGACCCCCGATTGGCTGCCACCGTTTCCCACCGATCAGCCGCGCAACCGCCTCGGCTATGCGAAATGGCTTACCTCACCCGAGCATCCGCTTACCGCCCGCGTCATGATCAATCGCATCTGGCAGGAAATTTTCGGCGTCGGCATCGTCGAAACCTCCGATAACTTCGGTCTTCAAGGAGCACACCCGACCCACCCCGAGTTGTTGGATTGGCTCGCCCGCGACTTCATCCAGCACGGTTGGGATCAAAAACGTGCCATCAAACAAATGGTGCTCTCCGCCGCCTACGCCCAAGACTCCAAAGCCACCCCCGCCCTCCGCGAACGCGATCCCGCCAACGCGCTGCTCGCCCGCGGCCCCGCCCGACGCCTTACCGCCGAGATGCTCCGCGACTCCGCTCTCGCCCACTCCGGTCTGCTCGCACCAACCATCGGCGGCCCCCCTGTAAAACCATACCAACCAGTTGGTTCAATGTGGAATGATATCAACAATTTTTTACCCAAATACGAGCCCGATAAAGGAGCTGGCCTCTACCGTCGCTCGCTTTACACGTTTTGGCGTCGCACTACTACCCCGCCAAACATGGTTAGCTTCGATACCTCCACCCGCGAAACCTGCTCCACCCGCCGCATGACCACCAACACCCCGTTGCAGGCCCTCGTCATGCTCAATGACCCCCAATTCGTCGAAGCCGCCCGCAAGCTCGCCGAGCGCATCATGAAAAACGGCGGAACCACCGACGAAGCCCGCGTAACATGGGCCTTCCGCGAAGTCATCGGACAGATCCCTACCGCCGAGCAAGTCACCCTACTCACAGAAATCCTCACCGAGCAACGTGACATGTTCACCACCCAATCCTCCATGGCCGAGTCCCTATTAAAAATCGGCGATTCGCCCGCCGACCCAGCCTTAGACAAAACCGAAATCGCCACCTTCACCACATTAGCCCAAGCTCTCCTGAACCTCGACGCGAACATCACCCTTCGGTGATAAGACAGGCAGATGAAGCCGAAGCACTAACTTTTAGTCGCTGGCACCGGTCCGATGGTGCCGCCATCGATGAACTTTGCTAGGCTCGAAGTTTTACGGCGGTCGTTTTTGCCCCGACTGATGTTGTCAGCCCACTTCACCACCCGATTGATCACCGGATTGCTGTCCCAGGCAATGTGCGCAATCGTGGGGCGACACCATTCAAAATGCGGACTGAAATCGGTGCAGACCAGTGAAACCTGCTCGGGTGCGATGAATCCAAGTCGCGTGAGATGTTGCTGAATCGCGAAAAAAAGGATGACATCTCCGACGATAAGCGCTGTGGGAGGCGTATGTCGAAACAGCGAGCCGAGCATCTGCTGGAGCTCTTCCGGTCGTTCGTTCCAGTCGGGAAGATTGTAGGCGCTGGTCGATATGCCATAGTTTTCCAACTGATCAAGGAAGAGTCGCTCGAAGTAGCCCGGTTGTGGTTTTCTGCTATCTTCGCGAACCAGCATTACAATGCGGCGGTGTCCGAGAGAAACGAGGCGTTCCAGCATTTCAAGCAAGGCTCCTGCTTTCTTAGGCGATGTGCTGGCTAGGGGAACATTCATCAGCCGGCCGAACAATGCGAAGGCCGGAGCCGGGCGCGCTGCAAACCATTCCAGAACATCGCGGGAACCAGCCTGAATGACCCAGGCATCGGCGTCCATTTTTTCTACCATGCGGGCCACTCGGGCCACATTCATGCCCAGTTCGCACAGGGTTTTGGTGGCAAAGAACGCAGTATGCCCTGCCTCCTCCAACCGATGCCGCAGATCGACGATAAAATACAATTGTCGGTCCTCAGGCTCGAAAAGCAGAATCACCACCCGCAATTTTACTGCAACGACCTGTGTGGTTGCCACGATCTCGCGCTCACGCCCAGCTCCTCGCGAAACGAGAGCACCCTCCTCTTCAAGGATTTGCAATGCCGCATTGGCCGTCTTGTGGTTGACCCCGAGTGCTGCCGCCAGCTTGATCCGCCCCGGCATGGTGCCGCGCCATCGACCTTGCCGTAGTCCCTCCCGCAGGAGCTGCGCTACTTGTTCCGCAATGGAGGAAAATCGCTGATTTGACATGAGCCTCAAATGACCACAAAAGGGGCAGGTTAGCAAGAATTATTTTTCTTTTGCAAGACGCCAATCTTCCGTATTTTTCACTCGCGTATCGACGTATCATCCACATGGCCCAGCTATGCTGATCTGCCCAATTTTATATTCCCTCTGTTTCTCACATGTTTTTCCCCAATCAATTTTCGAGTAAAATCAATGGCTCTGCCGCTGCACTGGCGGCGATCTTTTCCTTATTGTTTGCCGCAGCTGCCGAACCCGCCCCATTCCAAATCACTCCTGAGGTGGCGGAACTCTTGGATCAATATTGCATCGATTGCCATGAAGAGGGTAGGGAAAAGGGCAAATTCCGCTTGGATAATCTCGCGGAGTTGCCTTTGGACGCACGTCTCGATGTGATGAACCGCATGATTGAAAAAGTGCACTTCGAGGAAATGCCGCCGAAGAAAAAGGATCAGCCCACCGAGGAAGAGCGCAAGCAGTTGGAGAATTGGCTCGCGGGCGTGCTGGAAGCGAACAACTCGTCGAAGCTGGCGGACAAGCTCCGCATGCCGGCCTACGGCAACAAGGTCGATCACGATAAATTATTTTCCGGTAAATACAAGGATCTGCCGGGTTTCACCTACGACCGGCGCTGGCTGATCAGCGAGTTTATCTTCGACGCAAAAATGAACAAGCTGCTGGAGTTTGTCGGTCAGCGCGACATCGACGGCAAGCGTTATCAGGTGATCGGCGAGAACAACCGCAGCGGTGCGAAGGTGAACCTGACCAATCCGTTTCTTTTGCCCACGCACAGCGGCGTCCGCTACTACGACACGACAACGCTGGATGGCGGCCATCTGCTGACCATGCTCACGAACGGAAAAGAGCTATCGGCCTACATGATGTCGCGCGCGAAAAACAGGACTTACGTTCCCGCGATTTATGCGATCATGGGAAAGGAATGGGAGCATGAGAAAATTCTCACGGATCGCGCCACGTATCTCAACGCGAACATCGAGCCGCTTCTGCTCGATGTCTTCAAGGACAAGCACGATGCGATGCTGCCGAAATTCACCGCCACCAAGCCGTCGCCGCCAGTGAAAGTCGGGCCCGATGGCAAGCCGGTGAACCTGCCCGGCTTCGACTATGCGGGGATGTCGAACGAGGATCGCGCGGAAATCTGGGCGGCCATCCGGCGGTATTCGCAGGACGGGAAAATGGACGAGGCGATGATCGTCAGATCCGAAAAGGATTGGGTCAACGCCGGCCTCAGCGAGAGGGAGATCGTGGTGCGCGTGAACTACATGCGCATCTACATGGATGAGTTTTTCAAGCGCATGCCGAAGACCGTCCCCGCTGTGCCCAAGCCTCCCTCCGAAGCGGAGCTTGCCGTCATACGCACCGCCCTCCTGAAACATCGCAAGGCCGGTGACAACTACCGCACCATCGTCGCCAAGTGCATCAGCGACTGGAGCGATGGATTTAGGCTCGAGCGCGAGAAAACGGGCGTCACCGACGAGCAGATCGGCCAACTCGTGGATCAGCTATTCAACAAGATCATCGAGCGTTCCCCCGATTCGCAGGAGTTCGCCGAATACTCCGCGCTGGTGAAGTCGTATGTCGAAAAAACCGGTGGCGCAGCGGCCATCGAAAAGCTCATCCAGACCCTCATCCTCCGCACCGATTACGTCTATCGCCAGGAGTTCGGCGAGGGGGAAACGGACGAGCATGGCCGCAGGATGCTTTCCCCGCGCGACGCCAGCTATGCGATCGCCTACGCGCTCACCGACAGCAGCCCCGACAAAGAGCTCGCCGAAGCGGCCAGCAGCGGCAGGCTCAACACCCGCGAAGATTACCGCCGCGAGGTCGAGCGGATGTTGAAAATCCGCAGCCAGTATTACATCATCGACGAGTCGGTGGAATTGCTCAGTGCCGACAGCTTCACCAACATCCCGATCCGGAAACTGCGCTTCTTCCGCGAGTTCTTCGGCTACCCGAGGGCGCTGCCCATCTTCAAGGACAACAAGCGCTTTGGCGGTGACTACATTTCCGTATCCGGTCGCGCTGTGAGCGAGGCCGACATGCTGGTGGAGCACATCCTCGAACAAGACAAGAACGTGTTCGAAAAACTGCTGACCACCGAGGACTTCTACGTTTTCCACTCCGGCAACAACGAGGAAATGGCGAAGTCATCGGCACAAGTCCGCAAGATCTATGATTATTTCAAGGACAAGGACTGGAGGAACTTTGACGCATTGAAATTGAAGGAACATCTCGAGTTTCTGAAGGCCAACGAGGTCAGAGGGGTGAATCCCGAAGTACTCGCGAAGAGCTCTGGCGGCAAAGAAGCAATGGGCGGCTTTATCTCCACGATGAGCAGCTACGAGGATCTCCTGGGCAAGGGGCAAGCCAATGCGGTTCCATTCTCTTCCACGCCGGGTCACGGTAAGACCGAGGGCACGACGCGGACAGGGAAACAGATGCGCGGCCCGGAAATCGCCAAGAGCTTCAACATCGACTTGAAAAACTGGAGCTACCCGACCACTCAGCCGACGAAAATGGCGCACCGCAAAGGCATCCTCACGCACCCGGCGTGGCTCATCGCCTTCGCCGCGAACACCGAGACCGACCCGATCCGCCGCGGCAAATGGGTACGCGAAAAACTATTGGCCGGAACAGTCCCCGACGTGCCGATCACCGTCGATGCCGTGATTCCCGAAGATCATCATAACACCCTGCGCACCCGTCTCGATAAAAAAACCAAGGAGGAGTATTGCTGGGGCTGCCACGAGCGGATGAACCCCGTGGGCCTGCCGTTTGAAATGTATGACGACTTCGGGCGCTACCGGATGGAGGAGTTCCTGGAGCATCCCGAAAATCTTCTCGAAAAAAGACCCGACAAAGGCCCGCCTCAGGAGGATCTGAGGGACATTTTCAAAACCCTGCCCGTCGATGCCAGAGGCTACCTTGAAGGAACCGATGATCCGCAGCTGGACGGCGAACTCAAGGACGCCCTCGATCTCGCCGAGCGCCTCGGGAAATCCACCAAGGTACGGCAGTCGATCATCCGCCATGCTTTCCGCTATTTCATGGGGCGCAACGAAACACTCTCCGATTCCAAAACACTCATCGATGCGGATCAGGCCTACGTCCAAAGCGGCGGCAGCTTCGATGCGGTCATCATCTCACTCCTCACCTCCGATTCCTTTATCTATCGCAAATCAATCAAGAACGAAACATATGAAAACTAGAAGAGATTTCCTCAGATCCGCTGTCCTTGGCGTAGGCGCCCTTTCTCTAACACCTTGCCTCAAGTCATTTGGTGCGGCAGCCCCGGCTAACGGTTTTCCCAAGCGCTTTATCTTCATCCGCAAATCCAATGGCGAACCGCCGCTCGCTCTGGCGCTGCCCTCTTTCTCAGCAGCCGAAAAAGCACAGGATGAAAAGAAACAGGCCCTTGAAGTGGATCTCGACAAACACGAGCTGCCATCATGGATGAATTCGCTGGCGAAGCACAAGGAGAACCTCTGCATCCTCCAAGGCCTGTCCACCAAAATGAGCGAGAACGGCCATGCCTCCTACTCCTCGGTCATGGGCGCCTACAAATCGAATGCGAATTCCCTCAGCGGCATCAAGAGGGCGACCATCGACTTCGAGTTGGCGAAACTTTTCCCCTCACCCTTCGGCCACATCGAATTGTCGCTGACGGGAGACTACTCGAAATTTAGGACGGGCATCGTCGCGGGCTACTCGGCATCCGGCCCCCATCAGAGGAATTACTGCTACGCGGATCCGCAGACGGCGCACAACGAACTGTTCCGCTCTGTGACCAACCCGGGTGCCGTCGAAACCGACAACTCGATGCTGAAATTTCTCGAAGGCGAGGAGTCGTTCAAGGCGGGCATCTTGCAGGGCTATGAAAAGCTCAAACTCAGCAACCACATCCACTCGATCGAAGAGATCCAGGCGCGCAACCTGAAGCTGTCGAAGATGGCCGGCTCCATCGCAAAACACATCCCGCAACTCGATAAGATCCACGCCAACGGCGGGGCGAGCGCCACTACGCCCGAGAAGCAGGAAGCGATGACCGAGATCCTCATCGCCGCACTTATCACCGGTCTTACCAACGTGGTGACCTACACCATCGACGAGCTTTCCACACCGATCTTCGGCCTCCCCGGAAACGAGGGCGACCGCATTTCCCTCCACGTCATCGGCCACAACGGAAGCTACAGCGGGGTCTCCGCCGACACGATCCGCGAGAAAGTCCGCATCGGCCACATGGAGCAGATCGCGCGCATCGTCGAACGGCTCAAGGCACAGCCCGAGGGCAAAGGCACGATGTTCGACAACACCATGATCATGTATTTCCCGGAGAACGGCGAATCCCACCACGGCCTCGGTCTGGAGGCTCCCTTCATCATCATGGCGGGCAACAACTGCAACCTCGACATGACCGGTCGCTATACCCGCTTGCCCTACCACGCCACCGAAGGGCACAAGACCCTCGGCAACTGGTATACCACTCTCCTCAATGCCCACGGCAACCCCATCAAGCATTACGGCGACCTCGATGTCGAAATGTCCCGCAACAAACTCGATCAATTGGGTGCCATCTCCCGTTTCATTGCATGACGTTCCTGTGCGGACAATCGATCAATGTCATGAACGATTCGGGATCTCTATAGCACCAACGGTGCGCAACATACCAGCCCAGGACAACGCCCTGGGTATTGGCGGTTCATGAATCCAGAGCCCTGTAGGGGCGAGCCAAATGGTGGCAAGTCGCATGGTGTCACCCCTTCAGGGCTAGAGGATAGCCAACTAGATTGAGATCAACGTTTACCTTATTTATGTGTAAGGGTGAGGTCGAATTGGTTCAGCATGATTCTGATCATTGACAGGGCATGCACACTATCCGTCCAGAAATCGAATATCTCGCCCTCCCAGTTGAATAAAGTCGAGTGATCCCGTGGGGAGTAAAGATAAGAACTCCAAGCGAACGAAGCAGAAAGGCTAAAAAGCGAAATCCCAATCTCCTTCTCCCCGAATTGGAGAATGTGTCCAGGAGCATCAATAAGCATACGATCTTCGCCGCAATTCGAACGAATCCCTTCAATCGCGATCATCTCGCTCTGCTCGTAAGTCCCCCAATCAGTCATTTGTATCAGAGAATCCACTTCGGGCACGATAAAGTTATAGTAGTAGCGAACAAACGCATCGATTCTGCCATGATTCGTGGGTGCGTAGAATTGAAGATAGAGTGTGGGTGAAGCATTGCCATGATACGGATCCTTGTGGATGGATCGCTGACCCAACCACTCATCAATCTGGCTCTCAGTGATGCACTTCATTTTCTGAGGAACTACTAACTCATCCGCGACGGAGTGGAAAGCCTGAATGCAAATTGAGACATTGCCCGCCATGGCATGTGCCGGCTGGTTCGCGCTATTTTTGTTTTGTCGGTTGACCCACGAAAACAAGACACTCATTGGGGTCTTCCATGTGGAATTCTGTCATGCCATAGGGCTGATCGAATAGATCGCGAATCTTGTGGGATCCCCTCTGGGCATCGACCTGTTCCCAGAGTGACTGGATATCATCTACCTCGATATAAATTCCCGTGTGCCCTCGCACGGCAGCCATCACGCTCTCGTCAGCAGCCTTCATGAAGTGGATCGTCGCTCCATCTCGCTCTACGATGGAATACTCGGGGGATTTCATGGTCACGGAAAATCCAAGCTGGCTCGTGTAGAAGTCGAGTGTTTGGTCCATATCGGCCACCGCCAACATGGGACTGATGCGCTTAACCGTGGAAGTGCCGATGGTAGTATTCATATTTTCGCAGAATTGCGAGGCCTATTTCCCCTGACCAGGGCGAGGCCTCGTTTGTAGTTTGAAGGTTGAATGGACATGGCAGCTTGAATATGCAGTGGCCGATGTTGAGATAGATATCTTGTTCGAAGCGATTAGTTAGTTTCTCTACGTTGACGAGCAAGCGATAGGCAAGACAAAGCCACCAAAAGTAATGAAATCGTCGTTGGCTCTGGAATGGCCAGAAAATCTCCTAAATTTTCGGCAAACTGGCGATTACTGGGATTGAATGATGTAAAAGTCGTTGTGTCACCAATAAGTGCGACATTCTGATTGGGTCCTGCTAGGGTCACCACATCTCCAAACACAGGAGTTACCGCACCAGACAATCCTCCAGGCGTGCTAAATAATAAGGGGGTTGAAATATCCCTAACCAAAAGACTATCGCCCTGTGGAGCAGCCTCTGCAGGCAGACCAGACTCTAGATAAGTTGAGCCAAGTAACCCAGCGAGCTGTTGGCTTGAGTTTCGCCAAGCCAGCCATTCAAAAAAAATGACAGCAGGAGCGCTGGAACTTAGGATTGACGAGAGAGAATTCAGCTCATCATTTGTATAAAAAGGAGCGGTTGCGCCACCTCCGGCGATGAGAATTACCCAATAAGCATCTGCTCCAGAAACAGCGTCTGACGCACTCAGCGGGGCTGTGATTATTTCATCGAATTGATCAAGAGGCACGATGCCGAAATGGGGGAAACCTATGGCAGTTTCAGTAGGCACTAGAACCTTCAATGTAGCGGCATTGCAAGAAAGGAGCATGAAGACAAAACAGAGCATCAGCTTGACGCTCTTACGAGAATGGTCGTTGTATGAAAACTTCATGTAAATTTAGCGAATGTAGAGCGCACGCACCGCTAGTAGCGGCGGCGGAAGTCACTCACGGATTTGGGGTTGTAGTTACAGGAAATCATCTCAACAGAACGGCTACTAGCGGTTGCGTGGCGCGGCTTGTTAGGCTTGGAATGTCATGACACTACACGGCTAGTCTCCGCCTTAATCAGCTTGCCTGTAAAATCGATAAATATCGTTAAGTAGTGAGTATCAATCTCTGATGGCTGGTCGCTGACATCAATAGAAAATCTCACCCTCCATCCGCTGGCAATTGTTGCTATCTCGTCAATTGTGCTGCGAGCCAAGATCTCTGATTCTGGAGACTTCTGCGACGAAATCCACTCATCTCTATATTTAGTGGCAAATTGTCTTACTTGAGAGTCGTCCAAACTCGGCTGCTTAGGTGGTCGTTGTTCACAAGCGGAAACGAATAGCTGCACTGCCACTGCGAGAACGGCAAGAAGGAATGGTCGTAAGTGGATCATGTTGCGTTATGTCGTATATTAAATTTCTTGCCTAACAGTTTTTATTCATAGCCACTTTGCGTGTTATATCAAGTTTTTGCTACACATGAACAAGACCCAAAAAACCTCGATATTACAAGAAATTTTTTGCATTGAGTGTGTATATCAGGTGCGATTGGGGTGCGGGATTCAGAGGGCAATTCCTTTTCTGATATCACTAAGAATCGAACATCAAATTTGGCTCATAGGATCGAGATCCTCCTTGCCTTCTGCTATCCTCAGTCTCATGATGATAAAAACTACAGCATCCCATGAAATTTATCGCCTCAATTTTCACAATCTTGCTTGTCACCGTCATTGGCGTGGAAGCCAAACCTCTCAAAGTCTTCATCCTCGCCGGGCAGTCGAACATGGAGGGTCCCGCGAATGTCAGCACCTTTGACTACATCGGCGATGATCCCGCGACCGCGCCGTTGCTCAAAATGATGCGCGGTGCCGATGGCAAACCCACCACCTGCGACGGAGTGTGGATTTCCTATCTCACGGGTGCGTATGATAAAAACTTCACCCTCAACGGCAAACTCACCGCAGGCTACGGCTCGATGTGGGGAATGGAGCCTACCAAGCCCGGCGACAAGATCGGCCCGGAATTCACCTTCGGTCTCGCGATGGACAAGGCTTTCGATGAGCCGGTGCTCATCATCAAGGCGGCGTGGGGCGGCAAGAGCCTGCACACCGATTTCCGCCCGCCGAGCGCTGGGCCCTACGTGATGCCAAAGGAGACCCAGGAAGTTTGGGACAAGCATCCTCAGGGCGCCCACGGGATTCCCAAGGCCGAGGATCGACCGAAATGGAATGCCGAAAAGATCGCGGCCACGGGGGTATATTATCGCCTGATGACGGAGCATGTGAAAAAGGTTCTGGCCGATCCGAAACAGGTCATGCCGGATTATGATCCCGCGCAGGGTTACGAGATCGCCGGATTCGCGTGGCTCCAAGGCTTCAACGACATGGTCGATGGTCAAGTTTACCCGGGTCACAACAAACCCGATCGCTTTGCCCTATATTCAGAACTGTTAGGTCACTTCATCCGCGATGTCCGTAAGGATCTGAACGCCCCTAAAATGCCATTCGTCATCGGCGTCATGGGCGTCGGCGGACTCAAGGACCAATCCACCAGCATGGTCGCATTCCGCCAAGCCATGGCAGCACCAGCAGAGATGCCTGCGTTCAAGGGCAACGTCCTCGCTGTGCAGACAGCTCCATTTTGGGCGGACGAACTCGGTGCCATCGATGCCAAACGCGCCCAACTAAGTCAAATGAACCATTTCCTGAATTCGAATCACAAAGACCATGCGAATGCCGACGGCAAAATGACTGACGAGCAGAAGAAGGAATACCTGAAGAAATACGAAGCAGATCTGATCTCCCCCGCCGATCAAGCACTCTGGAAACGTGGTGCCTCTAATGCCGGCTACCATTACCTCGGCTGCGCCAAAACCTTCGCCTTGATGGGCAAGCACTTCGCGGAAGCGAACCTCAAGATGATGAAAAAGTAGCACCGTTCGAGCTCTCCAAAAAACACCTCCATGAAACACACCTTCCTCATCGCCTTGCTTTTAGGCGGCTTCCTTTCGCCAGTGAAAGCAGCCGATAGCCCGCCGATCCCAGATTTCACCACCGGCGGCAAGTCCGATGGATCGCACGATTGGCTCCTCGGCCCCACGGGCCTGCGCGGATGGATGTATTTCCGCCACGAGGACCTCACTGCCGCGTCCCGGCAAATCATCATCACCGCCGTGGACAAAGGATCTCCCGCCGATGGCATTCTGCAAGTGAACGATGTGATCCTCGGCGTCTTTGGCAAGCCATTCGCCGACGATGCGCGTCGCAGCTTTGGTCACGCCATCGCTGCGGCGGAAGAGAAAACCGGCATCCTTCCTCTCACCATCTGGCGCGAAGGCAAAACATCCTCGGTCGAACTCAAACTGCAAGTCCTCGGCGCCTACAGCGCTACCGCTCCCTACGATTGCCCGAAATCAAAGGCGATCTTCGAGCAGGGCTGCCGACTCATCGAAGAGAGAGGCTTTGAAAACGCCGATATCCCCGACCACCTCAATGCCCTCGCGCTGCTCGCCAGCGGCGACAAAAAACATCACTCAACGCTCGGCAAATACGCCAAAAAAGTTGAGGAATCCGTGCAAAACGAAGACACATGGAACTGGTATATCGCCTATGGAAATCTCTTCCTCAGCGAATATGCGCTCGCCACTGAAAAAAAATCGGCATTATCCGAATTGAAACTAGTCACCATGCGCGGCGTGAAAAACCAGTGCATGAATGGCATGTGGGGACACGCTCCCGCATTAGCCAACGGACATTCCGAAGGCTACGGTGGCATGAACGTAATCGGCTTGCCGATGACCATCTCTTTCGTTCTCGCCCGCGAGGCTGGCGTCAGCGATCCCGCCTTGGACAAGGCCATTGAGAAATCGGCGACATTTTTGCGCTACTATGTGGACAAAGGAGCCATCCCCTACGGCGATCACCCTCCCTGGGGCAATGCCCATGACGACAACGGAAAATCTTCCTGTGCCGCTGTGTTGTTCGACGTTCTCGGCGACCACGAAGCCACCGCCTTCAACTCCAAAATGGCCACCGCCGCCTATGATCACCGCGAGCAGGGACATTGCGGAAATTTCTGGAACATGCTCTGGGCCATCCCTGGCGCCTCGCGCAGTGGTCCCCATGCTACGGGCGCGTATCTCAAGGAACAGGCATGGTATTACGATCTCTCCCGCAACTGGAAAGGCGCCTTCGTCTATCAGCAAATCGAAGCGGGTGACGAAAACAACAACTACAACGATTGGGACCTCACCGGCGGTTATCTGCTCTCTTTCGGTCTCTATCAAAAGAGCCTGCACATCCTCGGGAAAAAGCCATCTGTCGCACCTGCTTTGAGTCCCGATGAAGTGAAGCCCGTCATTGTCGCCGGACGCGACCGCTACCCCGAAGGCGAACGAAACGGCTACTACAAACGACACGACGAAGAGCTCCTCGATGGCTTGAAGAGTTGGTCGCCCGCCATGCGCTATCAATCAGCGGAAGCCATCGGCAAACGCGGGGGAAATTTCGCTCCCGCGCTGCTGGAAATGCTCACCGGAAATGATCGCTACGCCCGCTACGGTGCCGTCGAAGCCCTCGGGCGCCTCGGCAAGAATGGGACAAGTGCCTTGCCTTCATTGCGTGCGGCCCTCAAGGATCCCGACTCCTGGCTCCAGTGTCTCGCTGCCGAAGCTCTCACCCGCCTCGGTGATAAAGAAAGCGCCACAGAACTGCTGGCCATTTCCCTCCAAACAACGCCTGCCGACCCACGCCGCATGCACCAGCGCGCCACCTCTCGCGCTTTGTTTTCTCCCTATCCGGGCAATAGCGAGCCAGTCAGCCTCCTTTCCGATTCCCTCGAAGGAGTGGATCGCAAGCAGCTCCTCACGGTCATGAAATCCTTTTTGGAAAATGACGACAGCGTTGTGCGCGCTGCTGTCATTCCCGCACTCCGCAAGCTCAGTGATCGCGACCTCGCGCCTCTCCTGCCCACCCTTGCCAACGCCGTTCAAACGCTCGCCCCCACCAACGAAATGTGGGGCGATGACATCCGCCAAGGTGGCCTCGACATCCTCACGCAACGCCACATCCGCGAGGGCATGCTGCTCTGCGTTTCCAGCATCGAGTGGCGCTGGGGGCTGGAATTGCAACCGCGCATGAACTACCTCCTGCGCTACGGCAAAAGCGCCCGCGAAATGCTGCCCGCCCTGAAAAAACTGGGCCGCGATCTGCAAAAGCGCGAGGAAGGACAAGAACCCAGCAACAACCAAAAAATCCTCATCAAGGCCATCGCCGACATCGAAGCCAGTACCGACGAACCGAAGCTCATCACTCTCAAAGATTACATCGCGAAACAAACCGCACAAGAAACGACAAGCAGCACCAGCAAGCCCGGCGCTCAGGGCAAGCCACTGAAAGTGTATATCCTCGCTGGACAATCGAACATGCAGGGCCATGCGGCGATTTCCACCTTTGACTCCATGGCGGCCGATCGCAAAACCGCGCCGCTTCTCAAGGAAATGCTCGGAGCTGACGGTAAACCGAAAGTTTGTGACAAGGTCTGGATTTCCTCCATCGGCTGCCTCGGCGATGCTTATTCCGATCTAACAGAAAAGACCGGAAAACTTACGGCCGGTTTCGGCGCGCCGGATGACAAAATCGGTCCCGAATTCACCTTCGGCATCTTCATGGAAAAACTCGGTGATCCAGTTCTCATCATTAAGACAGCATGGGGTGGAAGGAGCCTGCACACAGACTTCCGTCCGCCAGGATCTGGTCCTTACGTTTGGAGCGATTTTGAACTCGGTAAGTTCAAGGAGAGGGGAGATGACATCGAAAAAAGTAAGGCCGAGAAGATCGAGGCCACGGGTGTTTATTACCGAGCGATGATGGAGCATGTTAAAAAAGTGTTAGGCGACATCAAACGCGTGGTGCCGGAATACGATGAAAAGCAGGGCTACGAACTAGCCGGCTTCGTCTGGTTCCAAGGCTTCAATGATTTGGTCTCGGACTGGACCTATGAAAAAGGCGATCAACCCGGCGGCTACGATCTCTATAGTACTTTGCTGGCTCAGCTCATCCGCGACGTGCGCAAGGATCTAGCGGCACCCAAGTTACCCTTCGTCATCGGCGTGATGGGAATTGACGGCGAGAAGGTGGACAAGACTCCTGGCACGCAGAAGCATTTCCGTGAGGCCCAGAAGAATGTGGCAACGCTACCAGAATTCAAAGGCAACGTCATGGCCGTGCCCACCGCCCCGTTCTGGGACGACGAACTGCAAGAACTCCAAGAACGCATGGAAGCCGCCTGGCCCGAAGTCGATGCCAAGGTAGCCGAAGAAAAAGACGACTCCCAGGAAAACAAAATGAAACACATGGCAAAAAAATTCACCACTGCCGAATGGAAACGTCTGAAAGGTGTCTCGAACGGCGGCTACCACTACCTCGGTGCCGCCAAGATCTTGGCCCCCATCGGCAAAGCCTTCGCCGAGGCGACGCACAACTTAGGGAAAAAGTAATTTGCCTCTACAAATCAAAAACTTGTCCTTCGTAGTCTTGAGCGGGACGAAGTAGGATCGAAAATCCAATTTGCCTCGAAAAATTTCCCGCCATCCTCACATAATACGCCCCGCGCCCATGTCCTTTCGGCACGAGGGAGCCTATTTCGATGAGCTCTTTCAGGCGTAGCTTGACGGTGCTGGCACGGATCAGCCGTTCGGGAGATACTAGGAGAAATCAATGGCATTTTTCCCACGAGTAACACGAATGGGATATCACTCGGTTCAGTCTCAGGATGGGACTTCCGACTCGCGCTGGATAAGGCAACCATGCAGATCAAGAAGGCTCGTTTCCTCAAGACCACGGACGTTGCCCAGCCTTCGGAATGCTACGTTCTCAGGGGCGAGCACTTCACAAAAAACGAATTTCACATGAAGCCAGCAGCGTAAAAGCCAGCAAATTCAATCTCCGACAAAAGATGTGCCGACGGAAACATCCCGTCAACTCACCCCGTATTCGGAAATCTGCTCCAAGCCTCTTTTTCTTTTCCTCCTTTCCTTACTGCCTGCCTCATCATTTCAAGGCCCATGGCTACGGTCCGAGCTGACGAAGCTGAAGCCCCCGCCCAATTGCGTAAAATTTATTTTTGTGATTGCAAAGTATATGCAGTTATGTAGAATGTACCAAATTAAGTTCCGCGTTTGTCTTATGAAGTTATTACCGAACAAACCAGCCATCCGCCAGAAGGAAGAGGGCTTTACTTTGATCGTGACGATTTCGATGCTCATGCTGCTTACCATGATCGCGGTGGCATTGTTGGGTCTCTCATCGGTGACGCTGCGCAATAGCACGCAAGGCATGGCCCAGGCCGAGGCGCAGGCAAATGCCAAATTGGCTCTCCTGCTTGCGATTGGCGAGTTACAAAAATACGCAGGTCCTGACCGTGCGATCACCGCCACGTCGGAAATCCTCGCTACGGCATCGACGACTGTTGCGAAACCCAACACCACGGGAGTGTGGGAATCGTGGTGGGACTTTAATCCAAACGCCGCGCCGGACTATACGGCCGAAAAAACCAACCGCTTCCGCCGTTGGCTGGTATCCAGTAGCGATTTGTCAGCTCCCAAGACCCGTGATTTTGCCACGAACCCGTGGACGGGCAAGACCGTCGAATTAGTGGGCACGGGATCACTCGGCACCAATGCGACCGATGCCGCGAAGGCGACCGCTGGTCTGGTGCCCGTCTCCCGGGACAACAAAGTGCAGGGCTCTTATGCATGGCATGTGGCCGATGAATCCGTGAAAGCTCGCATCAATCTGTACCGTGATCCCAGCCAGAATACGACCCTCGCTCAAAAGCGCGCCCTGCTTGCCGGCCATCGTCCCGATCCATCGGTCATCAAAGGCCCCGACGGCACTCTGTTAGACATGCTTCCCACCGATTTTTTACCTGCCGATTTTGTCAAAGCCACAGCCTCATCTGGTAAAATCATCGATCTTGAACAAGTCGAACTCCTCGATCAAGCGAAAGGAAAGATCAAGCCGCTTCGCAATGACATCTCACCCTATTCTTTTGGTGTCGTGGCCGACGTGCGCGGCGGAGGACTCAAGCAGGATTTATCCTCCATGTTCGAGATGGGTTCTTCCACCGTCAACACTCTGCCGACCGAATTCACCGGCAAGAAACTCTACCAATCCACGCATGGCATCACCGGCATTTCCGATCCCAACTGGAGTGCCTTGGCCAGTTACTATAATTCTTTCAGGAGCCTTGCCAACATCGAGACTAGCCCGCGTACGACCTTAAACCAAGCCTCCATTTCTTCCGCTCTGGTTCCTACTGCCTTTAGTCCGGCACCCGTCATTGCCAAGGTCGATACAATTTTCAGCGTTGTGGCTAGACCCTTGAGCAACATGGCTCATTGGATTCAAAATGCGAGTAGTGCCGGAGGAACTTATGATCACATGGTGACATTGATTGTGACTCCCGTAGTCACCCTTCATAATCCTTACAACGTTAACATCTCCTTCCACAAGATGCAGGTGGAATTCCGGAATATTCCGATCGGTTTCAATTTCATGTTCGAAAATGGTTCCGGTGGTGGAGCAGTTTCCCAAAGCGTCATCCCCGGAACTTTTGAGAGCTACAATACGATGGCATACCAAGGTCATAAAAATCCGGAAACAGGGGAGCTGGCCCGCAACGACAAGCGTTTTACTCTATCCATCGCCAATTGGGCCACGGATGACACTCTAAAAAACAATGCAACGATCTCCGGACCTATGGTCTTGAGACCCGGACAAACCATCGTATGCGGACCCACCTTGCCGCCGAACTCATCGTTTGATCAGGACACCAAAAGTGGTTCAAATGCGGTAGGGTTTGATTGGGAAGGCGATCTCCTTAACGTCATCAAGGCAAAACCCGTTTTTACTCCCGGACTTGGATTTGAGGTCTCTGCGGTGACAATCAGTAGTTTCCGCAGTGCGAACTACCCCACGGGAACAAACATAACGGGGAAACCAAACTACTTCCCCGGAGCCTGGAGAGGTCACCCGTTCACATTGCTGCGAGATACAAACACCAGCCCGAAAATTTCAGACTCTACCACCACCGATCGGTTCTTCCTCGAATACAAAATCGTGAGGCCCTATTGGTATGTGAGTGATTCCACCGTCAACCCCACCTCGGCTGATCCATCTTTCGCGGTTTCCGCCCAAATCCAAGCCACGTCAAGTAGCGCGCTCCAGCCTATTGCAAAGCTCCAGTTTGATTACAAGGATGAATCCACCTTGCAGAACCTGTTCGACAACCGAGTGTATCGCTATCCGCCCGTAGGATCCTTTGCAGCGAGCGAATTCGCAGCCCCCCCCGGCACGACCTATTCCAGTCAGGGCTCATTCGTCCATCCCTTCGCCATTTTCTCTGCCTATTCTCGCACGACTAACGGCGGCGTCTATGAAACCGGTAAGCGCACGAAGAGCGGAAATGAAAGCCCAATGACTAACCTCCTCAAGGACGGACGCCTAGCAGGAAAACCCTTTCTTTTCCACAACCCATCACGCTCGAATTTCACATCGAATCTCGCCACGGAAAAGCCGGGCATTCATGCCTATGAGCTCAATTTCCAGCCCTTTTTGAGCAAAGGGGACTTCCAAGATTACATGGATGTGGATGCCGCGAATCGAGTCCCTTCCCTCAGCGGTAACAAAACCACTACCGGCATCAAATCCGGCAGCTATCTCGAAGTTCCCTCCGGCGCGCTCCAGACCATTGCTGATTTCCGCCGATCGAATGCTCTCACTACCAGCTATCTGCCGCAATTCGTTCAGCCCGTGAGCAATTCCCTTCTTCATCCGTTGATGTCCGCAAATAAGGTGATCGAGACCAATACGAGCGTCACCAGTACCCCGATGTTAGATCACTCCGTGCTGGCCAATCATGCGCTCTATGACCGCTTCTATTTCTCGACATTTGCCACCCGGGGCACTGCGAACCCCGCTGCGGTATTTGAGCAATTTATGAAAGGCACCACGCCACTGGCCGCACAAGCCTTTCAGCCCTACCTGCCTAACGGCAAAACCGTGGACAGCGCCAAAGCCGAGCTTTTCGCCTCAGGCAAACCGAATGGCACGGCCTACAAAACCGCTGCCGAGTATCAGATGATTCGTGGGCCCTTCAATGTCAACTCCACCAGCGTGCAGGCATGGAAAGCGATGCTTTCCTCAATGAACAAAAGTGACGTTGCCACCCTCTGGGCGCGCTCTGCCGGATTGGAAATCAAGAAATCCACCGGCGTGCCGATCACCGCCATGTCGCTCGTCAATGGAGGAGCCAATCCCGCCGCCGCGCTGGATGCCACCAAAATCGACAACCAACGCGCTAACGCCTGGAATGGCTACCGCGAACTCACCGATGTCGAAATCGAGACACTCGCGGTGAAAATTGTAGCCGAGGTGCGGGAGCGGGGTCCGTTTTTATCGATGTCGGAGTTCGTCAACCGCCGCGTAGGTGCGAGCGGCCCATTGACCGTGAGCGGTGCGCTAGAAGCCGCCATCACCAAAGCCGAGATCAATGAAAAACAAGATGCCACGACTCTCAACTCGTTTTTGAACCAAGTCCCCATCACCACCGCGGATTTGACCAATGCCAAGCTCTACAACTACACCTCCCCGCAAGCCACTACAGGCAATCCCGCCGCTGGTGCTCCCGGCTGGATCAGCCAAGGTGATCTGCTCCGCATCCTCGAACCAACCGCCACAGTGCGCGGCGATACCTTCGTCGTCCGCACCTATGGCGAAGCCGTGGATGCCGCAGGGAAAGTTACCGCCCGCGCCTACGCCGAGGCCGTCGTCCAGCGCCTACCGGAATACGTCGATCCCGCCGATCGCCCCTCACTCAATGCCGCAGTGGAAACTTCAGCCTCACCTGCTAATAAGACCTTCGGACGCCGCATGAAGTTAGTTTCCTTCCGCTGGCTATCGAAAAATGAAATTTGATTCTCATGTTCGCCAAATTATTCGTCATTCTCACCGTCGCCGGACTGATCCTTGTCGGCCAAGCTCAAGAAAAAGAAAAGCCGTCGCCAGTGATGATTCGCGCCGTATTGCACGATCCCGTGAAACCAAATGCCGATCTATTTTACCCCGATCCATCCGGAGCCTTGAACCAAATCATTTTTCGCCCTCAGGACCTAACCCAGCCCTTGTTGATGCTGCCGGTCAATGGCACGCTGGTGCTGCATGACAAAGCCACCATCGATCCTGAGAACCCCGCAGCGAGTTTAGCCGCCAGCGTCACCCTGCCGCCGAACACCAAGCGGGCGATAGTCATTATCCTACCCGCTCCCGCCAACGCCAAACCGGCCTACCGCATGGTGGTGCTCGATGATTCCGAAAAAGCCTTTCCCCCTGGTGAATCGCGCGCCCTTTCCCTGATCAACGTGGAGACCGCCATCCAAGCCGGCGAGCACAAACTGCCGATCAATCCGGGCAAAATCACCGCGGTGCCACGCGTTCAGAAGGTCAATGAGTTCCACATGGCGCAAACAAATTTTTATTACCAGCAAGGCGGCGCATGGGTGGCTTTCGCCGAGCGTCAACTGCAGTTTCTCAACGCCAGCCGACGGATTTTTATCATCTACGCCACCCCTGGCGCCCTCCAACCCACGATCAGCACCATCGTAGATACCGTTGTGGCAGCGCCGCCGCCATGACGATGAATGCAATTTGTGATAGAATTTTCTTCCCTTCTCAACATTTTTTGAGTAATTGTATTTTTAATAATTTTTGGCATAGATTGTCTTTTTATCCATAGGCCCGCCAATACTCCCCAAATCACCGTTGAAAGAAGCTCAGTAAAAAACACAATAAACATTTATGAAAACATCAGATATCAGCAAGCCTATGAGAAAGGCTCTCACACACCTCGCACTGGCGCTCGCGCTGGCGGCGGGTTTTACGCCCGGAAGCGCGCAAGCGATTACCACCACTAACACCTACAATTTTGGACCTCAGAATGCAGGCACGACCATTCCGACGGGCACTACCGGTTTTAAACAATGGATCGCCAAGGGAGCACTGCCACCAGGCTCGATCGTCAGGTCGATTTCCGCTGCCATAAGACTCGACTCCGCCGTGTCGGACAGTTGGACTTCGGACTTGCTCATTTATCTGGATCCTCAGCCGACAACCCCTGCCACCGCCGCCGTCCTGCAAATCGGCGGAGACTACGGCGGCGCGGTCGGTACCGTTGCACAAGTCGTAGGCTGGAGCGGGGGCGACAACGGTCCGGGCACAACGATCAACCAGACATTAACGGCCGGGGTTGACTGGATCGGGAACATCGACCTTAACGCGGTGGAATTATCCATTGGCAATAATTAGAGCTTCCTGAATAACGCGAAAAGCCTTTAGCTATCAATCGATGCTGGCATGATTGCCTCACACAAATGCACGGAATTGCACATTTCGTCGCAAAAATCCGTGCACCTCTCACGTAACAGAGTGGCATGTATCGTGCACAACC
>CAMDCV010000037.1 GCA_945890645.1 Akkermansia muciniphila | reverse complement strand
CTACTTGGTGATTTGGGGAGATGGCGGTGCGAAATCCACTGAAGAGCAATGGCTTTTTTCGTTGCTAGCATTCTAGCAAATGTGCCGATATAGGGAAGAGGATTTTCGGAATTTGTGTGAACGTTTTTTCGCCATCCGACAGCCTATGTAGGAAGAGGCGCAAGCTTTGCGTTCCTGAGACAGCGACCGCGTTTGAGAAAGAGCGATGGTGAGATCGTGAAATTTTTTGATTTGGTTCTTCAATCCTGCGGCATCTGTGCTAGCATTCCTGTCCCGATGCGCGATTTACGGTGTTGGGATGTTGCAAGTTATGAGTGAACAAGTGAAAGGAATCGAGCTGGCCAAGGCCTGTGCTAAAGCGGCTGATGAAATGCAGGCGGAAAATATTCAGGTGTGGGATGTGCGTGGCCAGTCCACGATTACTGACTACGTCGTGCTCTGCTCGGGATCCTCGATGCCGCACTTACGCGCGATCATGCGCGATGTCGCAGGTCATGTGATCGAATGGCACGGGGTGAAGCCAATCCTGTCCGAAGGCAATGCCGACAGCCGCTGGGTGGTGCTCGATTACATCGATGTCATGGTGCATGTCTTGCACACAGAGATGCGCGAATTTTACGACCTGGAATCCATGTGGGCGAAAGCAAAGCCGGTGGAGTGGGGGGAGAAATAGTGAGTAGAGAATAGTGAGTAGAGAATAGTGATTTTGAAAAAATCATCTCATTCCTTTTTATTCGCAATCAATCAGTGGTTCAGTGACTCAATAGCTTCTTTGCTAGGAAAGCTGATTGGGAAAGATTGGCAGGATGTGATTTTTTTCGTGTGGTTTGAATGGTTCAGGATCCGAATGCGGAACCTACAATAGCCAGCAGGATAAAACCAATCCACACGCCGGTGATGACTTTGGCAGGCGTGTCGAGCGTACGATGGTCTTCGTAACCCTCGGGGCAGGCGATCATGCGCCAACCGATCCAGAAGTTCATGATGGGCACGAATGTCCACAGAACCGCCCAGCCCGACATGCCGAGGTTTCGTGTACGCAGGGCGCCGATATAGAGGGACGCGACCGTAAAACCACCCATAAGAACTAGGGTTACGAGTGACACGGTCAAGGGCGACATCGAATTGGAAGCACTGAGTCCGAAAATGATGGCGAAAGTAATCCCATAGAATAGAACCGTCATGATCATGGTGGTCAAAAAGTAACGCAGGCGGCCATACCCGTTGTAGCCAAAGTTGTTGTCGGGTAGGGTTATGCTCAGAGCGTTTTGATTGCGCTCCGAGAGAAGATACGGATTGGTAGCTACAGAATGTTCGGGGGTGATCGTAGAATGGGATGGTGTAGCGAGAGATGCTGTCGAAAGAGAGGGCGTTGGAATGGAAGGCGACAGCGAGGGGGGGGGAATGATGGGGGCTTCTTGTTGGATGCCGGAATCTTTCCAAAATTGCCACTCGGGAAGGCCATCGCGCCAGACCATTAGGTCAGTCGTACTCAGTGTTCGGTCTTTGACCAGCGCTGCGATTTGTTGAGCGGTGACTGGACCTTCTTCTTTCTCTTCTTTCAAGTAATACCATTGATGCATTGCGCATTATGCCTAGGAGATTTGACGAAAATGGTCAAGTAGGGGATTCTTTCGCAAAGCGAAATTTCATGTCTAACGGGGTAAAGGCCTGTTAGGGACTGAGTCGTTCGATGGACCATTGCTCTTCTTGTTTTGTGTAGAGGAAGCGGTCGTGGATGCGGGCGGGGCCGCCTTGCCAGAATTCGATGGTTTGGGGCACTACGCGGTAGCCACCCCAGAACGAGGGAAGGGGAATTTCTCCGTGTTTGAACTTCTCGCCGATTTCGTGGAGCTTCTGCATCAGCAATTGGCGCGAGCTGACGACGGAACTTTGCTGCGATACCCAAGCGCCGAGCTGTGACTCTCTCGGGCGTGAGGTAAAATACTTGAAGGACTCAGCGGCGGAAATTTTCTCGGCACGACCTTGCACGATGACTTGTCGTTCCAGCGTGATCCACGGAAACAGCAGGCTGACTTGAGGGTTGTGAGCGATGTGCTGCGCCTTGCGGCTCTCGTAATTGGTGAAAAACACGAAGCCCTCGGCGTCGAAGTATTTTAACAGAACCGTGCGCAGGAGCGGTGTTCCGTGTTCATCGACGGTTGCCAGCGACATTGCATTGGGCTCATGGACTTGGAGTTCGATGGCTTGTTGGAACCAGCTAGTGAATTGTTGCAGAGGATGGGCATCGAGGTCGGTGCGATGCAGTCCTTTGGCCGAGTATTCTTTGCGAAAATCAGAGAGATCCATGTGAGAGGAGGATAGCATGAGATGAAAGGCTGTCGAAAGGGAAATGTTTTATGGGGAGCTGTTGGTCTTTGGCATGGGTCTTGTATGGAAGGTAGTAGCGTTTATTTACTGAAACGCTGAAGCCGCTGAAAGCATTGAGAAAGGCGGAAAGGCAAGTTGATTGAGGAGTGATGATTGTTGATGTTTGATGTTTGATGTTTTTTCTGACTCATGATTCCTGATTCCTGATTCCTGATTTTTTGAAGCGGACTGCCTACTACGCCGCCAACTTCGCTAAAGCTACGATGGCCTAGGAGGCTACGAAGGCCATAGAAAGTCCGCGCTCCATGGGCCTTATTCGATCTCTACGCGGTCGCCGACTTGGGTGAGGGCGAATAGCTTTTGTGCATTGCCGTAGGGCACGCGGAGGCAGCCGTGTGAGGCGGGGTAGCCAGGGACGATGCCTTGGTGGAATCCGAAGTCACCGCAACTGAGGCGTTGGAAGCAGGGCATGGAAGCACCTTGATAGATTGTAGAACTCCACTCGCGGTGTTTGTTCGTGATGACGTAGGTGCCCGTGGGGGTGGCAAAACCGCGCTTGCCGGTGGAGACTTTGGTGGAAAAAATCACATTGCCACAGGTGTCGAACAACTGTGCTTCCTGTTTTGTGAGACTAACCACTATTTTTTGGGTTTCCAGGTAGGGGTTCTTGCGCAGGAGTAAACGCATCATGGGCACGTCGGCATTGCGGCACGCAAAATTGAGTGGCCAGGTTTTATTGACTGCGGTGTATGTGCCGAGCTTGGCGCCGTTTTCCATGAGCGTGCGGGCTATTTCTACTTGACCGCTATCGGCGGCGACCATCAGTGGCGTGAGATTGCGATCAAAGGTGAGATACCAACGCATGCCCTTGCTGGAGAATAATGACAAAAACGCGGGATTGGCTTTTGACTCTAACAATCGATTGGGGTCCGCTTTGTATTTAAGGAGGAGGCGCACCATGTCATGCCGATGACGGGCGATGGCGCAGACCAGTGGCGTTTGGTTTTCGATGCCCAGCACATGAATGTTATAAGGTCGCTGTAAAAGGTGTTGCAATACCTCGGAATTGCCGCTGCGTACTGCCGCGTGGAGCGGGTGATCATACGTCCCATCGAGCAAGGGATCATGCGTGACTCCGTGTTTTTCTAACATTTGCAGAATGTCGATGCGACCCATTTCGCAAGCTTGATGAAACAGTGCGGCATGTTGAATTTGATGTTCTAACAATATCGCAAGGGAGCTCAAGTCCTTTTGTCGAACGGCAGTTTGCAGTAACGGATGGGTGTCTTCCGTAGCGGGATCGGGGCGAATTCCCGCGGCGAGAAGGGAGCGCAATTTTGGGAGTTTTGTGGTGGCGACGGCCTCATGCAAAGTGGCCGACCATGTCGCATTGGGTGGTTGGGCACCGAGACGAACGAGAAGTTGAAATGCCTCGACTTTGCCTAGTTCCAGTGCGGCGATGGCGGCATTTTGCCCTTGGGTATTGGCGGCGTTGATGTCGGCTCCATTTTTGACCAAAGGCTCTATCAGATCCATCCACCCTTGTTCCATGGCTCTGAGCAGGATGGGTGATTTTTCGTTAGAAATGGTCGTGTTGTCTTTCGCGCTGGCTCCACGGGCGAGTAAGGCCTCGCAAAGTTTGCGTTTTCCTTGGTGGATGGAGTGGGCGAGTAGGCTGATTCCTTGAGCATCAACGGTGTCGGGGTTGGCCCCTTTTTCGAGTAAATCTAACGAAATTTTTTCTTCATAGGAGAGACTCCACAGAAACAGCGATCGACCATCGGGGAGAATGACGTTCGGATCCGGGTGGAGGTTTAGCACGAGGAGCAAGCGCGTGCTATCGTTGCTGGCCATGGCGTAATCCAGTGCTGTGCTTCCCTGGTGATCCGTGGCGTAGAGGTCGGCTCCGCGTTTGACGAGAGTGGGGAGAAGATCGAGCCAATTGAGTTGTAAACAGCGGATCAGTGCGGGCGTGAATGCGCCTTCTTGATTCGTCGGGCGTCCCGCATCTGCACCGAGTGCGAGCATGCGATCCGCGAGGCTACGTCGGCCGTATTGAAGCGCATAGGCAAGGGCGTTGTTGCCGAAACGGTCGGAGGCATGCAAGTCCGCTCCATGGACAAGCAGGGCGTCAGCGATGATGTATCGGCCATTTTGAATGCACCAAAGCAGCAGCGATTGACCGTCGGCCATTTTTTGATTGGGATTCGCACCGTGATGCAGCAGTGCTTTGGCGATGGCGATGTCGCCATGCAAAGCTGCCGTCGCCAATGGACCGCCGCGTTGGATTTTGGCATCCGAAGACTGAACGCCTTTGCCTTTCTGTAGCAGCTGGCGCACCATGCGAAAATCGCTGCGTTCGCAGGCACGCAGGAGAGGCGTTTTTCCCGCGTCATCGGATTGATTGGCAAAAACTCCGCAAACGAGTAGTTGATCTAACGAAATTTCGTCGCCCCGTTCTACCGCTGCGTTGATTTGCTCGGCGTGCAGGGGAATTCCTTTCGCTTGTAAGGATCGTTGTGCCTGCGTGCGATCCTCTCTGCAACTGACGAGCAGAAGTGGGAAGATGACAATCGTTAGAAATGTCTGTCGCGGCACGCAACAGAAGTAACATTACCCGCCATCCAAGAGAAGCAGGAAAGCGGGCGATGCGTGAACTTTTTGTGACGATGTTTCTTACGCCAGCAGCGCACTGATGCGGCGGCAGACTTCCTCGACATTTTCACGCGAATTGAATGCAGAAATGCGGAACCAACCCTCGCCAGCGGCACCAAAACCTGAACCGGGCGTGATGACGACTTGGGCATCGTGCAACATGGCATCGAACATCTCCCACGATGTTTTTCCGGCCGGGCAACCGACCCAAACGTAGGGCGCATTTTCGCCACCAAACACCGTGAGGCCAGCAGTTTGGCAGGCTTCACGCAGCAATTTCGCATTGCCCATGTAGTGCTGAATCAGCGCGGCGACTTGCTCTTTTCCAGCAGGGCTAAAAAGGGCAGCGGCCGCTTTTTGCACAGGGTAACTGGCACCATTGAATTTGGTGCTATGGCGACGTGACCAAAGTTGATGGAGGGGAATTTTTTGACCATCAGCCGTTGATCCCATGAGAGTTTTGGGGATCACCGTGTAGGCGCAGCGAACGCCAGTAAAGCCACCATGTTTGGAGAATGAGCGGAACTCCATGGCACACTCGTGCGCGCCGGGGATTTCGTAAATTGAACGCGGCACATCGCTATCCTGAACGAAGGCTTCGTAGGCGGAGTCGAACAAAATGATGGTGTCATTCGCGAGAGCATAATCGACCCAAGCGGTGAGTTGCGCACGCGTCGCGACAGCCCCAGTGGGATTGTTCGGGAAGCACAGATAGACCATGTCCACTTTCTCGGCAGGTGGAGCGGCGACAAAGCCATTGCTGGCATCGCAGCGCAAATACACCAGGCCCTCATAGGCTCCAGATGCATCAGCATCTCCTGTATTGCCCGCCATGACATTGGTATCGACATACACCGGGTAAACAGGATCGGTGATGGCGATGCGATTGCCCTTGCCGAAAATATCAAGGATGTTGCCGGTATCGCACTTGGAACCATCGGAGATAAAAATTTCATCCGCGCTGATGTTGAGACCAGCGTATTGGTGCTCGGCGACGGCTTCGCGCAGGAAGGCATACCCTTGTTCGGGGCCGTAGCCTTTGAAGCTGCTGCGGTGGGCGAGTTCGTCCACACCTTCGTGCATGGCTTGGATCGCCGCAGCAGGTAGAGCCTCGGTCACATCACCAATGCCGCAACGGATCAAGCGGGTGGCTTTTTCTGGGTTCTGCTGTTGGAAGGCGGTAACGCGTCGACCGATTTCAGGAAACAGGTAGCCTGCCTTAAGCTTGAGGAAATTTTCGTTAATGAGTGCCATGACGGCGTTGGCATAGAGAAGTATGCCGTCACTGACAAGCGGGAAAATGCTCGCTGGAAGGAAAGCGGGGGATTTTTCCCATTTAGAATCCGATTCAACGGAATCTTATTCCGGATAGAGCATGCGACCGCAGTTTTCGCATTGGGTTAGCTCGGTAGCGGCGAGGACCTTGACGAGTGTGGTGGGCACTAGCTTCATGTGACAGCCCGTGCACATGCCATTGATGGCCTGCACGACCGCCGAGCCATTTTTGGACTTCATGAGGCGTTCGTAAAGTGGTAAGATCTCAGGATCAATTAATGCAGCGAGATTTTTGCGTTCCCCTGAAATTTCGTCGCGTCGCGCCAAGAGCTGTTGCTGTTTGGTTTTCAAAGCGGTCAGATCATCATTCACGAGTGCTTGCGAACGAGCGAGCTGGGCTTCGGCTTCTTTGACTTTCAGACGCAGGCCATCCGCTTGCTCCATGAATTCCAGCTCTTCGGTTTCGAGCTTGTCGATTTCTTTTTCGTAGCGAATCACCTCATTGCCAATGGCAGTGAATTCTTCATTTTTGCGCGTTTCAAACTGTTGTTGTTTGAGGCGGATGATGGTGTTGCGACGCGTGCCAATATCGAGTTCGACTTTTTTGGTGGCGACTTCGCACTGACGCAGCGTATCGGTGGCTTTGGCGAGAAGAGCTTTGTCTCCCGCCAGCAAGCCATTGGCGTGCGATTCATCGCGTGGGATTTTTTCCAGATCGCGAGCGATGCCTAACAATTTTTGGTCGCGGTCTTGAAGAATGAGTAAATCTTTGATCACTGGCTGCATAAAGGCATCTTGCACGGCAATTTTGCTGCGGGCAAGTGTTCGCTAGAAAAAATATCGTTTGCAGCTAATGGTTGCCAGAAGACAGGGGCTGAGCTATTGTATGGGCAAATGTCCTCTGACGATTTTGTACAAATTCAGATCCGCTGTCCCAAATGTGCCCAGCGTTTTCGTGTCGGGCCAGAGTTGAAGGGGCGCATGGTGGAGTGCGGAGCATGTGAATTTCGTTTCCGTGTCGATGAAGAATCGTTAGTCAAAAATCGCAAATTTTATCCGGGAGAAAAAAAAGACCCGACATTGATCCGCTACTCGCGACAACCGCATCTCGAAGTGGCTGCACCGCCCCAGATGATGATTGCCGAGTATACAGCTGCTCCCGACGTTGAACGATTTGAACCCACGCCCTTGGGCAAAATTATTGTGGGTCTCGTAGGTGGTGCCGTGATGGCGATTACGTTGTTGATTCTCATCACAGGCGGTTCCTCCAATGGATTTTTAGATGGTGTAACGACGGATCGGCGCATGATTATTGCGGTATTTGCCGCAGTCGTAGGGGCGTCTATGATCATTTATGCAAATCCGCGAACGCGTGCCAAAGCGATTGTTTTCGCCTTGATCGGTGCCGCTGCCTTGATCGGTGCTCCGCTCTATTTTAAAGAGGGTGCTAAAGAATTGATTGGGCAAACTTCGAATGTTAACATAATCAAAGCGCCTTTGATCATCAATCAAGGACCGAGTGACGCTGCTGAATTAAAGGAGACGGTGGGCTACGGTCCCATGGAGACTGCCATTCTCGAGGCCGGACAAAATGGACGCGTAGTGGGAATATGGCTAAGAGGTCTGCTCAGCAGTAATTCTGAATTGGTGAAGACCTACATGATGCGCGTGAGCGGAGCGTCCGAGTCGTCGCATTTATATCCCCGTGTGGACCAAAACTATTTGTTGGTTCTGATCAATCCAGTGCTAAATCTCGAGGAACTGGCGCTGGAATGCGAGCGTATGGGGAAGGTCGATCAGACGGTGCCTGAGTTGCATTTGATCGAAGCGACAGTAAACAACGCGCTATTTGCCGAGCAGCCTATTGCCAAGTTGAGCGACAAGACAGATGGCGCGTTTTATCAACTGAATCTGCATGAATTGCAAGGCATGGACATACGTAGAGTTAACCAAGCACTATTGCGTCTCTCATTGGCAGAACCGGTTCAGTCCCGTGATGACATCATCAAACGCATGAAGGAGTTAGCGGTGATGAGTGATCGGGAAATGCTCACTAATCTCGCACGAGCACTCACTGAATGGAGCAATGGCAAGGATGAGGCGCCGGAAGTGATGATGAAAGCAGCGGCCCGAGTTTATAAGCTGGAAAAAAAGCTATCGGTGGAAGTTGTCAGTTTTCTTACCAAATGGCAGCAACCGGAAATCTATCCGATTTTGGAAGAGTTATGGACGGAAGATCCGACTACCTGGGAAGAAATTTTCATGAAATCAGGTCCGATGGCGGAATCGCACATCATCAATCACCTTATGACGGGTGAAAATCGACAACGCATGTCCGCCGCAAAAATTGCCAGTCGCGTGGGTTCGGATGCGGCCATTAACGCATTGGAAGAAGCCCTGAAAACCACCAATGACCTCGAATTACAAACGAGTTTTCAAAATGCTTTAGAGGCGATCAAACAGCGCAATCCCTGATTCATTACGAGAATTTTATTCCGGCCGTGTGATTCTTCTGGACGAGTTTCCTCCCATGCGTCTATCTTCCCGCCGCCTTGCATCATGAATGTGCAAGAAATAATAAGGCCACCGTGGCGGAATCGGTAGACGTCGCGGACTTAAAATCCGTTGCCCGCGAGGGCGTGCCGGTTCGAGTCCGGCCGGTGGCACTTTTTATGGCGTTTACAATGCAATGTTTGCTATATGTGCTCTGTGCAGGTGGCAGTGGAGCAATCGGTTAACGAAAAAAATCCTTTGTTTGACTTTCCCCGCCGCGTAGTGGTAGAATTTCCTTCCGGTAAGGGATATTATGTTTATTGATCACATTCGAGTTTTTGCCAAGGCGGGCGATGGCGGCCATGGAGCGGTGAGTTTTCGCCGTGAGAAGTATGTTCCCCGCGGCGGTCCTGATGGCGGCGATGGCGGCAAAGGTGGCGACGTGATCCTACGGGTTTCACCTCATACTGACAACCTTCGTCAGTTTCATTACGATCCCAAAATGATCGCCGATGGCGGCGTGAACGGAGCGGGCGTGCGCAAAACTGGTCGTGGTGGTAAACCTTTCATCGCCTTAGTGCCACCGGGCACAGTCGTCTATCGCACAACGGCTACCAACGTCCAAGATGCCGTGGAACTGGAACGCAGCGAAGAGGGGATCGATATGGAACCGATTGCTGACCTCACCGAAGATGGGCAAGAGTTCGTGCTCTGTCACGGTGGCAAAGGTGGCAAGGGCAACTGGAATTTCAAAACTCCCACGAATCGTGCACCGGTGGAGCATACGCTTGGCGAAGATGGGGAACTGGGTGTATTTTATTTAGAACTGCGTCGCATCGCCGATGTAGGATTGGTTGGATTCCCGAATGCCGGTAAATCTACTCTGATTGGCAAACTATCCCACGCACATCCGAAGATCGCCTCATATCCTTTCACCACTTTGCAACCCGTGGTAGGTGTCGCAGAGTTTGAAGGGTTCAAGCGTTGCACCATCGCTGACATCCCCGGTTTGATCGAGGGCGCGCACTTGAACAAAGGTCTCGGGCATGAGTTTTTGCGTCACATTACGCGCTGCAATTTGCTTTTGTTTGTCATCGACATGGCAGGTACTGATAATCGCGATCCGGTGAGCGATCTTGAAGTTTTGCGGGCGGAGATTCGCGAATATGATGAGGAGTTGGCAAAGTTCCCATGGCTCGTTGTTGCGAATAAAATGGACTCCGAAGTTGCCGAGGAAAATCTGAAAAATTTCCGCAAACGCTTTGCAAAGGTCGAAATTATTCCCATTTCTGCTGAGCTAGAAATTGGATTGGATGATCTGCGCAAGGTGCTGTTTGAGCGCGTGGCGCGTCAAGCGACTTTGCAAGCTCGCTAATTTTCTATCTTATCAGCCTCAGTTGTTAGTTGAGTTTGTCTCCTGAAATTTCTTTTTTGGATTGAGCTAGGGTGCGTAATCGGATTACTAACTGTTCGTGTCGATGAACGGCACGTTCATCTAACACTATATTTATGCTCAAAGAATTCAAAGAATTTGCCCTGAAAGGAAACTTGATCGATTTGGCCGTGGCATTCGTCATGGGCGCGGCGTTTTCGAAGTTTTCGACTTCCTTCATCGATGATCTGATTATGCCTTTCATTGCGAAAGCAAGCAGCGGAGTCGATTTTTCCAATTCGTATATTTCTTTGTCGGAAAAAGTTCCTAGTGGATTGGCCTTAGCCGACGCTAAAAAACTTGGTCCAGTGGTTGCGTGGGGCAATTTCGTATCGATTGGTATCAATTTTATCATCGTGGCATTTGTGATGTTCTTAGTCGTAAAAACGATCAATAAACTCAAGAAAGCCGAAGCCGCCGCCCCTGCCGCACCACCAGCTCAAGAGGTGTTGCTGACGGAGATCCGCGACTTGTTAAAAAAATAATCGTGAGGATCTTCGCCTCATGCGCATTAAAATCACGATCGCCTACGATGGCAGAGCCTTTGCGGGATCGCAGTCACAGCCCTGTGGCAGTACAGTGCAGGATCACCTAGAGCGTGCCATTGAGGCCACGGCTAAAATGCCTGTGCGCTTGCATATGGCGGGGCGCACCGATGCGGGGGTGCATGCGTCAGCACAGGTGGCACATTTCGATGCTCCTGATCACCTCACGATGAACCCTTACAATTGGCTGCCTGCGCTGAATGCCAAATTGCCGCCGACGTTGCGCGTGATGGATTGTGAGGAAGTATCGAATGACTTTCATGCGCGATTTTCGGCGATTGGTAAGACTTACGAATATCGCATTTGCACATTGCCGGTGCTGCCTCCGCTCTTAGCTGGATTGGCTTGGCACATTCCGAAACTGTTTGATGTCGATGTCTTGCGCGATGCGATGCGATGTTACGAAGGTCGGCATAACTTTGTCTGCTTTTCCGCCGTGCGTGGCAATGAGACGCCGCAGATGGATTATCACCGCACGATCCTTGAGGCATCGGTGTCCACACGTGATGATGGCTATCGTTTGACCTTCACTGGTGAAGGTTTTCTCTATCGGATGGTTCGCTTGATGACAGGTGCCGCTGTTATGGTGGCACAAGGGAAAATGGCTCGCCAGCAACTCGTCGACTACATCAATCCAGGTGATGTTCCCTATTCTGTGACCTGCCCTCACTGTGCTCCGGCCGATGGCTTGACCCTGCGGCAAGTGTTGTATGCCTGATGCAGCAATCTAGCTTGATTCAGTTTCGAAAACGAGTAATTTGATCTTCATGAGTCGTCGCGCCAAACGCAGAGCTTCCTCTTCAAGTAAATCATCCCATTCCGTTCCGTGGGGGCGCTGGGTGGCACGATTGACATTGCTGACCATGCTCCTCGCAGCCGTGGTTTCGGTGGCCGGTTATGTGTGGCTGCGTCAGTATCTTTCGAGCAAAGAATTTCGCCAAATGATTGTCACTGATGCGGAAAAAGCTCTGCGTGCGGATACAACGCTCAGTCCTCTTCGTTGGGACGGGTTTCAGGTCAATGCTGATTATTTCGAAGCGTCGGGGGAATCCTCTCTGCAACAACTCTCGATCGAAGGGGTGAAAACCGGCATTGATGCCGCCGGTGTACTGCGTGGCGTCTGGAGCGTGAGTCCGAGTCGTATCACGAAGATTTCTGCTACAGTCGACACCACGGCTCCTCCGCCACCGCAAGACGATACAGTCATTGTGGAGGCTATGCCCAAAAAAGCTTCATGGTATGATTCGTGGGTCCCGCAAAAATTTGAGACCGATTCATTGATTGTAAATGATTCCCAGATTCGCTTGATCACGCGTGATGGCGATGCACAGATGAGTGGTATCCGGTGGGAGATCGAACCCACAGATTCGTTAGAAAAATGCAAGCTGCGCGCTAGTTCCGGGCGGATTGCATTGCCCTATCAGTGGGCACCTGAGGCAAAGCTAGAGCGCATGCGATTGACTTATCAAAGTGGCTATTTGTATCTGACGGATGCCACCATGCGGGTGTATGAAAATGGTCGCCTCACATTAGGCGGAGAAATGGATTTGGCCTCACAGAGTTATTCGTTAGAGGGATCACTCAGCGATATCCGGTGCCATGATGTATTGCCGGCGGATTGGCGGCAACGTTTGACAGGCGTTATCGAATCGTCGTTTTCGCTGCGCTCTGGACTACCTAGCCCAACCTTGAAAGGCAAACTCACGATTCAACAAGGCATCTTAACCGCATTGCCGGTCTTGGACAAGCTTGCGGCGTATTCGCAATCTCTGCGTTTCCGTACATTGACACTGCATACGGCTGAGTGTGATTACGAGTGGAGTGGGGATCGTATTGTGCTGACGAATGTTAAGTTGGGTTCTGAAGGGCTTGTTCGTATGGAGGGAAGACTTACCTTAACCCGCATGGGTGCCGGAGAACCGTATGCGATGAATGGAGATTTCCAAGTAGGACTCGCCCCTGGCACCCTAGCACGGATTCCTGGCGCGGAAGAGGATGTGTTTGTGCCCGGTCCGCGAGGGCTGTTGTGGGCCCCCATGCGCTTAAGCGGTACAACCGAAAACCCGAAGGAAGACCTGAGCGATCGCTTGATGGCGGCAGCGGGGGCGCGGATGTTTGAAATTATCCCTGCAACGGGTCAAAAGGTGCTGAAATATTCTCAGCAAGTCATCGAAGATACCGTTGGTGTTACAGGCACTGTAGGAAAAGCTGTCGATGTGGGCAGCAAAATCATTGGTGAAGGGACGGGTGCTGTTGACCAAGCGGTGAATGGTGCGACAGGTGTTGTCGATACGGTCCTAGATATCTTTGGCACTAAGAAGGATACTATAAAGGAGCCGCGAGTCGAGCTTCCCCCTGTGATCCCAACTCCGCCAAAACCGCCTGACGGAACGCCACCGCTTGCACCCGAAAAAAAGCCATAAGAACTTGCAGTATTACAAACAAACGCGACGGAACAATTCGTCGAGTGGCAATTGCATGCCGATGTAGAAATCGCCGAATTCTGCGTAACGGGCGGATACTTCATCGAAGCGCATTTCATAGACAATCGATTTGATATCGATGGTGTCTTTTGCCAACAAAGTAACTCCCCATTCGTATTCGTCGAGGCCGGTGGAACCGGTGATGAGTTGAAGAATACGACCCGAGTAGGTGCGCCCCACGCGGGCGTGGCCTGCCATCAGTTCACGGCGAGCATTGTAGTCTAGCGAATACCAATTGTCATTGCCACTGCGGCGTTTCGACATCGGATAGAAGCAGATCACCGGCCAATCGGGAAGAACGGGATACAAGCGATGTTGCAAATAGTGCGACATGCGATCTTCGAATTCCTTGAGGGATTTTTCGAACTCTGGAGTGTCGCGGCTCAAACCTTTTTCGCCAATTAAGGTATCCTCGATGTATTGCTCACTGGTGGTCGTGTATTCCGAACTCTCTGTTTGAGAAAGGTAAGAGTAACAGGCGTTCAAAATGTCTGGGCCTAACGAGAGAGTGAGACGTTTTTCAAAGGCATTGGCGACTTGAAGATCGGGCGTGAGCAGCATGAATCCGATATCTGCCTTGGGCGTAGCGACGGCATAGGTAAGAAGATGGGTGTCCTGAGTGGAGCGGATTTCCTGCACTAACTGTGTCAGTTTAGTCTTAGCACTGCGTTGTTCCTCTTGACTTAAGCACTGCCATTGCGAGTGATCGATTTGATAAAACAAGTGCATGACGTGCCAGCCCTCGCGTGGAATCAGTGGAGTCGAGTGTGTGCTCATAAAAAATATTATTTTCGTTCGGTAGAGATCGGTGTACTAAACAACAGCAAGAACGAAGAACTTGGTGCATCGGCGTGAGGCCCTTCAAAAACCTTGATCGTCCAGGGTTTTCCAAGATTGGCGCGATAGGCTTCCTGCTCGCCAAAGCTAGAAAACCCCGAAGTCGAGGAAAAGGGTAGAGTCGATGCGCCATTCTGTTCAAAGCGGCTGTTGCTAAACTCACGTGTGATGATATCACCGGTGATCGTGCCAACTTCGTTGTAGAAAATGACACGCAAGACTCCACTTTTGGAAAAGGTGTCGTCGAGTGTAATATCGATCACAGGAATGAGCGTTACGTCTCGCTGGGTCGGGTCGGCGTCAGGACCCTCGCGGATGGGAGCGCGCCAGTAGGTCGTGGATTTATCCACTTGTGCAATAGCGCCTTTGATCGGGAAATCCGGCATGGCATAGGGATCTTCTTGTGCTTTCACATTGCTGCGGAAGAGCTGCAGGCCAAGAAACGCACCACCAATCAATAAAGCAAGGAATGCCAGCGAAGCGATTTTCTCGACGCCAGAAAACTTTTGGATTTGCAAGCTCGGCGCATCCGATGGTCGATCGCTGGATGCGGTTTCACTATCGAACAGATCGCTATTAGAAGAAGGAGTCAGTTCGTCTTCGAAAGTAGAGGCTATATTCGACTCCTTGATTTCCGGCACTGCGACTTCTGGCGGCGTTTCAATTTTCGCTGCGACAGCGATCGGTTCTTTGCGATAGAAGGCGGGTTTCGTTTCAGTCTCTGCGACAGATTCGACGATAGGGGGCTCCACAACATCCGGCAGTTCTGGCGCTTGAGTGGCGGTATAATCAAAGTCAAAATCATCCCATATGGCTTCCTCCGTCAAACCAACGCCTTTGTGTGGGTTTTTACCAGAACGTAATGGCGGCTCGACTTTCCCTCTGTCTATGGATCCCAATTCACTCTCTCGTGGTTTAGGGGATATTTCCTGCGCTACAATCGGTGTCATCGGCATTACGGGCGGCAATGCTCGATTGACCGTACCCTTTTGTATACGGACGATTGGTTTGTCATCCGGTACTTCGTGGGATGCTACTTGTTCTGCTGAAGTGATTTCGCGGGCCGTTGGCAGTTCGTCATCCAGATTCCAAAGGTCTGTTTCTATCGATAGACTTGTCCTATGCCGCGGAATACCGTCACTTTTCTGAGAGCGATCATTTTTTTGCGCGGGAGGATCAGAATGTGGTTCGTCCATAGAGAATTGTGAGGAAGGAAGGAAAAAGATAAAGCGGGAAAGCTCAAGAGGAAAGAGAAAATCGAAAAATCTGGTTGCAAGATCGTCAATTTCAGGCGATTGAAACGCAGCAAAACATTATCGCCATGGCAGACAGAGAAGATCGTAACAAAGAGAACGTAATCGGAAAATTTTATGTCGATAGTCAATGCATCGATTGCGATCTTTGCCGTGAGACGGCTCCTAAGAATTTCACCCGCTCCGACGATGAAGGCTATTCGTATGTCTACAAGCAGCCGGAGTCCTCGGAAGAAGAAGAACAATGCCGTGAGGCCATGGAGGGATGCCCCGTGGAGGCGATCGGCGAGGACGGACAGTAAACCATGAAACGACTTTCGCCCCAAGAGCTAATGCGCCGTCAAGTCCGGCGCGAGTGGCATGGGGTCGATGACGCTCTTGATCTCAATGCGAACGTCCATCGGGCCTCGGATTTTGTGGCGGAGATTGTGCGACTGGCCGGATTGGCTGATGGCATGGAAGAACAACGCTTGCAGGAAATCTGGAGTGAGCTAGCGGGGGAATTCATCGCCAAGGGAAGCGTGCCGGTTTCATTGAAGAGAGGATGTCTCACAATTCGAGTCACGCAGCCATCCATGCGATTCCATTTGGAACAAATGCGTGGCAGCTTGCTCGCAAAAATCCAGCAGGCAGCTGGCAATGATAAAATCCAGTCCCTGCGTATATCCGTTGGGTAACACCTATTTTTATGTATCAAAATCTTATCTTTGACTGGTCAGGCACTTTGGTCGATGACATGGGGCCCACGCTGGAAGCTACCAACGCAGTCTTTGCGATTCATGGTCGTTCGCCTTTGGATCGTGACGAGTTCCGTCGATTGTTTCGTTTGCCCTACTCGGAATTTTACGAGGAACATCTGCCGGGTATACGCTTGGAGGATCTGGAACATCATTTCCGTCGTGCTTTTGCCGAGTCTCAGGTGCCCGTCACGGTGCTGCCCCATGCAAGGGAAAAGTTGGACTGGTGTCGAGACAATGGCATCCGTTGCTTCGTGCTGACGAGTATGGATCGCGGCACATTTGAGCTACAACTTGATGAGCTTGGCATGCGCCATTATTTCGAAGCTACTTACTCTGGTGTACTCGACAAACGTGAAGTCATTGGTGGTATCTTAGCACAGCATCAACTGGCTTTGCACCAAACGGCTTATCTGGGCGATATGATTCACGACGTGGTCACTGCCAAGCACGGTGGGGTCTCTAGTGTCGCGTTACTAACCGGATACACGCATCGCGAGGTGTTGGAAGCTTGTGAACCTGATTGGTTGATGAATGATTTATTGGAATTCCGCACTCTTATGGAACAGCGAACCTCATCCATATCATGAGACAGCAGATTGTGATCGATGGGCTTCGCATCCGTTGCCATGTGGGCGTGCCCGATGATGAATTGGCCTTGGCGCAGGAGCTTTTGCTTCATGTTCTGCTCGAACCACTGGCGGACTGGGGGCAATTGAACGACGATATTACGCGGACCATAGATTACGCTGCGGTAGTGGCTGAGCTTGAGTCATTGGCGTGTGCCCGACCGCGGCGCTTGATCGAGACTTTAGCCGTAGATGCGGTGGATTTTCTTATGGCGAACTATCCGCTACAGAGTGCCAAAGTTACGATTGAAAAATTCATTCTTCCACAGACACGTGCTGTGGCGGTTGTGGCCGAAAAAAATTGTTGAGAGTGTTACTCTTGCTTCGTTTCTGAGTCGCCACCGTAGTAGCTAGAAATGTAGCCAAACTCGATCAATGTATCCTGCCAGGGGGCGATGATCGCGGGATTCCCAAAGACGCGGTTTGCCATTTGCAAGTATTCCTCGGCTTTGATCAGGTTTTTTTCACGGTAAAAAAGCGCTGCTTGTGCGTAATAATAATAGGGACTGTCGTCGAGCAAGGGATCGTATTTCTTTGCCCATTGGTCGGCTTCGTCGTTTTGCCCGAGGGCGATGTGGCAAAGTAGGATTTTCATTTCGACGAGGCGTCGCGTAACGGTTTCGTCTTTGGGCAGAAGAGTAAGGACGTGGGTCATCTTCTCAAGACAGGACTTCCACTTGCGAGTGACAAACTCTAGTTCTGCGACGTTAAAATGAATGATGGAAGATTTGGGGGCCAGGTCGAGAGCTTTTTGATAAAATGTGGAAGCTTTATTGAAGTCACGGAATTCAACATAGCAACTGCCCATAAGGTTGAAAACGTCCGCATTTTTGTCGAAAATTTTGCGCGCATCGTCGATCTCGGAGAAGGCCTCAAAAATGCGTTTCTGATTGAATAAGCGATTCGCCTCTTGGACGCGTTTGATGTAGTCGAAGCGCTTTTGCTCGGGAAGGTTGGTGAATTCCTTCATCTCCTCCGAGTATTCTGGTGTTTTATCAGTCCTAGGCTCCGTAGGGGATACCGCTTGTGCGCTCAGAGATTGTACCGAAAGCGCAACACCGATGAAGGAGAGGAAGAAGATGACTTTTCGCATGAGGCAAGTCTTACCGCCTGATGCTTCTCTTGGCAAGCGGAGAAGCGTGGCAAAATCGATAAATTTACGGATCAAGGGGGCGTCATCGATAAAGACCATTTGAATGAATGTATTCTAGAACAGCAGGAGATAGCCAGTCTGCATGCAAATGATGCGCACTTTTAGGATCGCGCAGTGCTGTTGCGGACGCGGGGTGATCGCCTAACAGATGCTGCATGCGGTAGCCCTCGCGGGGCTGGGGAGTTTCGATGCGACTGAAAACGAGAAAGGTGAGATGACTGGCGAGAATATCAGGGTGCTTCCACTGCGGCAGGGCGAGCCATTGGTCGCAGCCCATGAGCCAGAACCAATCGGTGTCAGGATTTTTTTCGACAAAATGTACGACGGTGCGATAGCTGTAGGAGGGAGAGGAGGTGGTGGCTTCGTAATTGTCCACGCGCATCCAGGGTTCATCGGCGGTGGCGAGCTGTAGCATGGCGATGCGGTCGTCCATCGATGCCTGACTGTGGGCACTTTTATGCGGCGACTGCTGGCATGGCAGGAAAATGACTTCATCGAGCTGCGCTTGCTGATGGGCGAGCCGGGCGATGTGCATATGCCCTTCGTGCACCGGGTCAAAGGTGCCACCGAAGAGGGCGATGCGGGCCTTGGAATTCACGACTGGGCTTTGGCTTCGAATTCTCGCTTGGAGGCTTTGCGGCATTCGGCTACGAAGTGATTGCAGGCTTCGCGGCAGAGCAAGGGAATCGCCTGCGGTTCGCTGAGTCCACTGCCGATGCCGTTGAATCGGGATGCCTCGCTATCGGCGAGTGGCGTATTTTCATCGAGCTGCCAGAGGATTTTTTTCGCGCATTGGTGAGCGGGTCCGCAAACTTCTTGCACGAGTTGTTGCGCTCCTTCATCGCTAATGCTGCGGGCGAAACGATACATGCCAGTTTGGCGGTTGAGTTTATCGCGTAAGTTTTGCACTTCTAACACATTGCGCTGCTGCGCTACCCACAAGCCGAAGCAGGCGGGATAAAAGCCATCGATAGCTGCGAGCACATCCGCGAGACCATGGAGTTTCATCAACCAGCCACTGCGCAGATTCGTTTGACCTTTGGTGAAGCGGTATTCGTTTTCGAGGGAGTAGGTGGAAATCTCGCGCGCTTGATAGGGATCGCTGGTGATGAGGAAATCCGCCGGATCTCCGTTGGTTTCGATGACGGCATCGCGATCACTTTCATGGCAGAGCCAGTAAGTTCCCGCTGGGGCAGGAGCGAGAAAAACTTCGATCTGACCGATGCGATGGAAGCCTTGGTCGAGGAGTTGTTTGAGCCAATCGATCTGAGTCATAGAGAAGATTTGTGTTGTTGGTCGAAGTCGTGAATTTGATCAAGAATCACATCGGCGATGAGTCGCTCGGTGCCGATGGCGGAGGAGTAGTAAAGCTTGCGACCGTGGAGCTCGTGCGGGTTATGACGGAACACTTCGCGCTGACTGGCGGCGGCGCCGACTTCGGATTCGATGCCGAGAAGCACGGGGATGTCTTGAAATGAATGCAGTCCATCGGCGATGAAAAATGGCACTACGACTACGTTCGGCGTCGTGGCGAGTTTGTGCCAATCGGCGATGAAGGGTTGCTCTTCCATGTAGGTATCGAGCACGGTGGCATAACCGGCTTGGCGAAGTTGCTCGCATTGATCTTTGATCGCTTTGGTGCTATTAGCATTGAGATTGGTGCCGTGGCCGACGACGATGAGTGTTGTCTCGCTTGGGTCGATGTCGGGCGCGACTTCGCGCGCACGGCGAAGGAGGAGTTGCGTCATTGATGGATGGATGCCCACGGGCGCACAATAGTGATACGTTTTTCCCCGCACAGTGCTTGTAGGACCGGTGAGTTCGAGTTCACGGGGGATAACATCTTGTGTGAAGTAGCCCTCGCTGATGAAGTCTGGCACAACGTAAATTTCCTCGCAATCCGTGAGATAACACGCCTCGCGAAACGATGGCTCTTCTTTCCAGAATATGCAGTGGACTTCGGCAAAGAGGCCGCGATTGCGGATTTCGTCGGCGTGCTCGAAGTAGGGCACGGAGGAATCGGGATTCTCGGTGGATCCATGACCGGCGATGAAAAGGGCGGCGTTTGGCTTAGGAGCGATGGACATCTTGGGCATAATGGAGAGAGGAAAGCGCGTTTGTAAAATGATAATTGCGGATGAGGAAAAAAAGGTGTGAGATCGCCGCGTGCTTGCTGAACTCATGCTCTGGAACGATGCCGTGCCGCATGATGGTCCGATCAATATGGCGATCGATGATTGGCTGTGGCAAAACGCTACTATACCGACCTTGCGAGTCTATCGCTGGCAGGGCGAATGGATGAGCATCGGTTATTTTAGTAGTTCGACTGCCGTGCCAGAGGGGCGTGATTTTGTGCGTCGGCCCACGGGCGGTGGCGTGGTGGATCATCGTGAGGACTGGACTTATACGTTGGTGGTGCCGCGTGGATTTGGACTTGCGGAGTTGCCTGGTGCGGAGAGTTATCGGATGATTCATCTGGCGATACGGGAGGCTTTGTGTGCAGAGAAGATTGATTGCGAACTTGTGTCGCAGGAGTCGGACGACCCGAGCGAAGAGTGCTTTGTTTGTCCAGTGGTGTATGATCTGGTGGCTGATAACGGAAAAAAAATCGCCGGTGCTGGTCAGCGTCGTGGCAAGCAGGGACTATTGCATCAAGGTTCGTTGCAAGTGAGTGGATTAGCGGAAGGACGAGGGGAAAGACTTGCCAGAATGTTGTCGCAGGAAGTAAATAGGATTTCGTTAGAGCCAAATGTTACGTGGATGGAAGAACGTTGTGAGAGTGTCTATCGGAATCGATCATGGAATGAAAAGAAATGATCCATCCAAAGAAATTTTGAAAAATTCTGTTTAATATGGCATGCCTGATCACAAGTCGTTTTTTGCAATGATATAAAAGTATTCGGCATGGAGGAGTGACGCGACCGCAACTGTCGGCTTTGTGCTTGTATTCGGTTACTGACAGTCATATGCTTCGTTCGTGCCTTGGTTCGCAACGAACTTGACCATTGATGAACGCAGTGTCTGGACCAGGCGATTGTTGTTTGCGGCGGCTTTTTGTGGATGTCTTGCGCTCGTGACATTGATCTGGGAGATTGGCTGGCCCGTATCGCGACAAGTGCTGTCATGGATTCGCTGGGTTACTTGGTTGATGGTGGCGGTGGCAGCACTCGTGGAACTGTGTCTGAATCTTCTTGAGAGAAAGCCGGAACATTTTTGGCGTGGCATGATATTATTGGCGTTGCCGATTCTTGCAGGCTTGCAATTGCTATTTGGTGAGCAATTAGGGCCCATATTGAAAATTATTTTTCCACCGCAGTCGGTGCCATACATTGCGATGGGTGTGGTGCAGTTAACGCTGATTTTGCCCACGGCGGTGCGGTTGATTCGTATCATGCGTGACCAACGCTGGTTCAACCGCATGCCGCCGGGATTGATTGGTGTGCTGAGCTTCGCCATCGTAATTTTATTCGGAGCAGGTTTGTTGATGACGCCCAATGCCTCCCCTGCGGGAGTGGGTGCGGTAGACGCGCTTTTTATGAGCACGAGCGCGGTGTGTGTAACAGGTTTGTCGTCGGTGAATGTCGAAATGCAACTGACGTTTACGGGTCAGGCGATTTTGTTAGTATTGATTCAGATTGGTGGGTTGGGCGTGATGACCTTGACTTACTTTCTCGCCCTAGTTGCGGGGCAGGGGATTAATTTGCGCGATCGCGTGGCATTGCGTGACTTGCTAAGTGAGGAAAACATGGGGCGTGTGGGGAATTTCGTCTGGCACATCATAGGGGCGACATTATTGATAGAGCTGATTGGTATCGTGCTATTGCGCATCTACTGGGCGCCATCACACGGAAACTCGCCGGAGTTGTGGTGGGACTGTGTTTTTCATGGAATTTCCGCGTTTTGTAATGCGGGCTTCTCGACCTATGGCGATGGACTCATGCATCCGTTCGTAAAAGACAACTATGCGGTGCATACCATTGTGATGGTATTAATCGTACTGGGTGGATTTGGATTCGCTCTCATCACGGAACTGTCGCGCTACACCACGGCTTGGCTGCGCCGCCGGTATAAAAAGGAACGCAAGCCGCTGCCACGATTGAGCGTGCATTGCCGTCTGGCGGCGACCACCACGTTGTGGTTGCTGTGTTTTGGCATGTTAGGCTATTGGTTGAGCGGGCTTTCCCCATGGGAATCGCTTTTCAATTCGGTCACTACGAGAACGGCGGGATTCAACATCTCTGCGTTTGGCGATCACGGCACATCGGCATTGGTGCTAAGTTGTGTATTGATGGCGATTGGCGGCAACCCAGGCGGCACAGCGGGTGGCATTAAGACGACAACTTTCGCGATCATTGTGTTAGAAATGCGGCGCATTCTCACGGGTCAGCGAGATTTGCAACTGTGGGACCGTCGTGCCTCACGCGATGCGGTGGAGCGCAGTCTGGCGACTCTCGCGCTGTGCTTGATATGGGTAGGGATGGCGAGTTTTCTCGTTGGGAAATTTAATCCGCTGGCGGCAAGTGCGGATGTGATTTTCGAGTGTATTAGTGCTTTTGGTACGGTTGGACTGAGTCGTGGATTGACGATGTCCCTGAGCGATCCCTCCAAGTTGGTCATCACGCTGACGATGTTTGCTGGAAGGATTGGCATATTGACTTTTGCTTTGAGTTTGATTGGACCAAAAAAACCATCGAAGGTGCGCTTGCCCGAAGCACGCGTGCCGCTTGGCTAACAGAAATTTACACAAAACCTTACGATTATGAATTTTGTTATTTTAGGATTGGGCGCATTTGGCACCAGCATTGCGCGCGAATTAGCGCAATCGGGTCATCAGGTGATGGTGATCGATAACGATGAAAGCCATCTCGATGCCGTGAAAGAATTAGTGACGATTGCGGTGCAAGGCGATGCCACAGATCGTGCTGTTTTGTTAGAGCTTGGCGTTGCTGATGCAGACGTTGCGATTGTGGCGGTGGGAGAAAATTTCGAAGCTAGCCTGATGATGACAGCTCATCTGAAATCGATAGGCGTAAAGCGAATTTACACGCGGGTGTTTTCCGAAGTGCAGGAGCAATTACTTGATTTGATGGGCGTCAGCGGAAAAATTCGTGTCGAGGCTTTGGCGGCGGAAATGTTTGCTCGGCATATTTCGAATCGCGCCTTTTTACGGCATTTCGTGGTGGACTCTACGCACGCCGTGGTGGAGTTGCTATGTCCGACCGATTTAATCGGGAAAACATTAGTGGAGTCGCAATTGCGCAGTAAGCACGGGCTAAACCTCGTGACTGTGCGCCGCGCGGATAAGCATGATCAATTGTCGGAAGACGTTCCCGTGATCGGCGGGTTGCCTGGGCCGGATTTTGTGTTCCAGCAAGGTGATCGTTTGGTCGTTTATGGTCTGGAGCGGGAGATTGAGAAGTTCACCTCACTGTGACAAAGACAGTGAAATGCATACGTAGTTATGTAATGAAACAGACACTGCGTTTTCTTGGAATAAGTTTGCTATTTTTCACCATTCTTCACGCAGAGCAAATGGAGCCTGCTAGGCGTGTTCTTTGTGCGGATGACTCCAAGAAAATTCTCGCCATTGTTGATGCCAAGGGTGAACTCGAGTGGCAATATCCGATCGGGCAAATTCATGGCGCACAATTGTTGCCCAATGGGAATTTGCTCTTTCAGGTAAATTGGACCCGCGTGATCGAGGTCACCGTTGATGAGAAAAAACAGGTCGTTTGGGAATACGATGCCAAAAAACAAGCGCAGGATAAAAGTCGGCCCATCGAGATTCATGCATTTCAGCGACTCGACAATGGCGACACGATGATTGCGGAATCGGGCACCTGTCGGATTCTGGAAATTTCACCCACAGGGAAAATCACAAAAGAAATACCGATGAAAGTCAGTTCACCCAGTGCCCACAGCGATACTCGTCAGGTGGTGAAGTTGCCGAATGGACATTATCTTGCGGCTCACGAACGCGATGGTGCTGTGCGAGAATATGACAGGGATGGAGCGGTTGTTTGGGAGTATGCCATTCCCTTATTTGATCGCAAACCAGCAGGTGGTCACGGCGTCGAAGGCTATGGTAACAAAGTTTTCGGTGTGCAACGCCTGGATAATGGCAATACTTTGATCGGTTGTGGCAATGGTCACCGGGTCTTGGAAGTCACACCAGCCAAGGAAATTGTTTGGAAACTCGAAGCGGATGACATGCCCGGTATCGAACTAGCCTGGATCTGTGGTGTGAAACGTCTGCCCAATGGCAATACACGCTTTGTGAATTGCCACGCCGGCCCGAAAAATCCACAGCTGATCGAAGTGGATGCAAAGAAAAAAGTCGTCTGGAGCATGACTGATTTTGTGAATTTCGGAAATTCTACACCTGTAGCGATGGTGTTAGGCGACTAATAGCAGATAATTTTCACAAATTTTCTAAGAAACATTTGTCTCGGGGGTCTTTTCTTTGTTATGAGACCCTTCATGAAATACCTGTGCGCACTATTACTCAGCGTTTCCTTTGCCGGAGCCGCGACTCGCGAGGAGCAATGGAAAGAAGTGGAGGAACATATTAATAAAGATTTACCGAAGTCTGCCATCACGACCTTGGAAGCCATCGATGCCAGTGCCCGTGCGGAAAAAGCCTGGGCAGAAGCGATTCGTGCGACCGCGCAACGCATTTACATGCAAGGACGGATCGAGGAAGGTGCCAGACCCACGGCGGCGATTGAGTTGATGCAAATAACCATCGTCGATAGTCCTGCCGAAATGAAGCCGATGCTCGGAGTGATTCATTCGCTCTGGCTGTGGAGTTATTTTCAGCAAAATGAATGGACCTTTCGTCAACGCAGTCCCGATGCGGGACCGGTGGGCGACGACATTAAGACATGGGACTTGCGACGCATTCTCAATGAGATCGATGGAGGTTTTCAAAAAGCATTGGCTCAGAGCGATGCCTTGAAAGCGATACCGGTAGCTGACTTCGACAAGCTCTACGTGAAAAACAATTCCGACGATGCGGAGCGCCCCACTGTCTATGATCTCGTCGCGCATGAGGTATTGCGATTTTATGCTGCGCAAGAATTGGCAACCGTAGAAGCGGAAGATGCATTTTCTTTTGGTGTGGATTCACCCGCGTTTGGCACCATCGAAGAATTTCTCGCTTGGAATCCGCAGAGTACTGATGAGTCGTCATCGAAGCGCAAGGCGATTTCTTTGTATCAACAACTTCTGCGCTTTCACGAGCAGCGCCCGATTGCACGGATGCATGGGAACTTGGAGCGACTTGAATGGGCCAAGAGTGCCGTGACCGGTAGTGAAACGCAGGCCATCATGGAAAAACGCTTGCGCGAGTGTGTGGAACTCAGTGCGGGGCTTGACCAGCAGGCACTGGTGCGAGCCAAGCTCGCCGAATTGCTCATCGAAGGAAAGCGCATGAAGGAAGCGCTGGATATTGCTTTGTTAGGGGGCGAAACGGGTAAAAATCAGAACTATCGCGATCTCTGTTTGTCCATCGTTGATCGTATCCGCGCGCCTGAAATTCAGTTGCAAACAGAGACAGTTTGGAATGCAGCGCAGCCAGAATTTTCGGTGACCTACCGGAATGTGACGCGCCTTTGGTTCCGCCTTTACTCCAAAAATTGGAAGGATGAAAACCATTATTATGATGAGGAAAACTGGAAAAAATTATTGTCTCAAAAAGCAGTGAAAGAGTGGTCGGTGGAACTTCCTGCTACGGATGATTATCTGGAACGCATGGAGTCACTGACCGCGCAGTGGGATGTACCTAAGGGGGCTTATCGATTGGTGGTAAGTGCCACTGAGTCATTCTCCATTGACAAAAACAGTCTACATCAGGCCACTGTGTGGGTCAGTGATTTGGCATTGGTCCAATCGCAAGGATCAGGACCTGCGCGGGGTGTCGTGATGAACGCTTTGAGTGGCATACCTCTATCGGGTGTCACGGTCGAGCGCTGGAGTCAAATCAAAAACATTTGGGTCATCAATAGCAGCGTAAGCACCAACGCCGATGGCGTATACGAGTTTCCCGTCGCTAAAAATAATAGTTTCCTCTATCGTTTTGTGCACAAAGACGACTCACTCCTCGGCGATCGCGGATGGATGCATGATCGGGGTAAAAACAAAGCGCATCAAGTGATCCATCTTTTCACGGACCGCGCTATTTATCGACCAGGTCAGACCATTCGTTTTAAGGGAATAGCGACGTGGTATGATCGCGATAAAAACGATTATCATACCGTTGCCGACAAGGACTTCACGGTTGTCTTTAACGATGCGAACAACAAAGAAATCTCTCAACTCAAAGTTCGTAGCAATCGACTCGGCTCTTTCAATGGTAGCTTCACGGCACCCACGGATCGAGTGCTCGGTCGCACTTCCATCAGATGCGATAATAATTCAGTGATGGTGCGCGTCGAGGAATACAAACGTCCGAAATTTTCCGTAGAAGTGGGTGCGGCAAAAGCGCCGCCGCGTTTGGGAGAACAAGTTACAGTCGTTGCCAAAGCGACAGCCTACACTGGTTCTGCGATCGATGGTGCCAAGGTGAAGTGGACGGTCACACGTCGTGCGCAGTGGCCGGAATGGTCGCGTTGGTGCTGGTGGTTTAATCCGGGGAATTCTGGTAGCAAACAAATCGCCCACGGCACCGCAGTGACTGGCAGTAATGGCGAAGTCGAAGTGACTTTTACTGCGGCACCCGATCTCAGCGTCGATCCCAAGCAAGAGCCGATTTTTGTGTATGAAGTCACAGTTGATGTCACAGATAGCACAGGTGAGGCGCGCACAGGAACCCGCTCGGTGAATGCGGCATATGTCGATTTGGCGGCATCCATGAGCGCTGATTCTTGGCTCGAAAGTTCCGCTCCCGTGATCTTGAAAGTCAGCACTCGAAGCATCGATGGGGAACCACTTGCTGCCAAGGGCACCATTGCCATCCATCGCTTAGTACAACCGAAAGAAGTAATCCGTACTAAAACCCTTTCCGGATATTATGGGAGAAGAATGCCAGGATTGCTCCCGAATGGCGGTGACGAACCACAAAAAGATCCCTCGGATCCGAACTCGTGGGAGCTCGGCGAGCTGGTGCAGAAAAATGATTTTGCCACCAATGACAAAGGACTTGCCGAAAGTGAATTCAAGCTCGAAGCCGGTGAATACCGTGCCGTGCTGGAAACGATGGACCGCGCGGGTAAGAAAGTCACGGCCTTGCTGCCATTACGTGTGCTTGATCTCACAGCGCCGCGATTCACCACCAAGGTGCCGCATTTTTTCACAGCAAAGTCATGGACCATCGAGCCCGGCACAGAGTTTGTGGCACTGTGGGGCACTGGTTATGAAGTAGGACAGTTTTATTATGAGCTGGAACATCGCGGGAAAATCATCCGCAAAGGATGGTCGGACGGTAGCAAGACACAGGAACTCATACGCGTTGCCATTACGGAGGAACATCGCGGCGGACTTGCTTTGCGCACCATTTTCCAACGTCAAAATCGCAGCTACGTGACATCGCAGGAAATCAATGTGCCTTGGACGCAAAAGAACCTCAAACTGAGCTTCGAAACCATGCGCAATAAACTGGAACCTGGTGCGAAAGAAACTTGGACCGTGCGGATCGAAGGAGCAGAGAAGGACGCTGTGGAAATGCTTGGCGCCATGTATGACGCCTCACTCGATGCGTATGCACCTCACCGGTGGTCGCAAAGTTTAGCATCGTATTTTTACAATAATCAATCGATGTATCAATGGACTACGATGTCACAGCAAGCTCAATTTCAGCAGTGGGAGCAAAGTTGGTATACGATGCGTTCAGCCGAATCAATCCAGTATCGTTCTCTGCCTGACTCGATTCAGTATCTAGGGGGAAACTCTGATTATAATGTGCTCGGCGCTGGAGGCGGAGGCTTTGGTGGAAGAGTGATGAGAAAGTCCGCGAACGGAGTAGATATGTTTGCCGCACCCGCGGCTGCGATGGAGATGGATGCAAGCGAAGGTGTAACCAATATAATTACCGGTGGCAATCGCTCAGGTAGCGCTGCTATTACTCGGGATTCGATCAGCTCAATTCTCAACAATCCGAATCGTGGTGCCGGTGATTTTATTGACGGCGTGCCACCAGTGGATGCACCACCCGCTATCCGCAAGAATCTGCAAGAAACAGCCTTCTTCGAACCGCATCTCATCACCGATGAAAAAGGCATCATCAGCATGAGCTTCACGATGCCTGAGGCGCTGACCAAGTGGCGTTTCATGGGCTTCGCGCACGATGCTGCACTGCGCAGTGGTTACCTTGAGGGATCAACTGTCACCGCCAAAGACCTCATGATTCAGCCGAACCCACCACGCTTCCTGCGTGAGGGTGATGAAATCGAATTCACGGCCAAGATCTCGAATCAATCCGACAAAGCGCAAACCGGTACTGCGAGCCTGAACTTTGCCGATGCTGCTACGCTCGAATCGCGCGATGCCGCGCTTGGATTAACGCAGATCAATCAAGAATTTTCCATCCCCGCGATGGAATCCAAAACGCTTTCGTGGCGCATCAAGGTGCCCGATGGCGCAGGCTTTCTTACATTCACAGCCAAGGCCCGCAGCGGCGACCGCAGCGATGGCGAAGAAGGCATGATTCCGGTGTTGTCGAAGCGTCAGCTCGTCACCGAGTCGATCACGCTGCCAATCCGCGATGTGAGCACTCGCGACTTCGCGATGAAAAAACTGATCGATAGTGGCAACTCCAACACCCTGCAGCATCAAAGCGTCAGCCTGCAAATCGTTTCGCAGCCCGCTTGGTATGCAGTCATGGCATTACCGTATTTGATGGAGTATCCGCACGAATGCGCCGAGCAAACGTTTAATCGCTACTATGCGAATCACTTGGCCCGTCACATCGCGAAAAGCGATCCGAAAATCCAACGCATTTTTGAAATCTGGCGCACTGCCCCGAAAACGCTCGATAGCCCACTCCTAAAAAATCAGGACCTTAAGAGCCTGATGATCGAGGAAACTCCATGGCTGCGCGATGCGAATTCTGAGACCGAGTCGCGCCGCAACATCGCTGTGTTGTTTGACGATAATCGCCTCGGAAGCGAGATGGCTCGTGCCAGCAAACGTCTCACAGACCTACAACTCGACAACGGGGCTTGGCCTTGGTTTCCTGGTGGCGATGGCAGTCCCTACATCACCCTCTACATCGTCACGGGTGAAGCGCGACTGAAGCATCTCGGCGTACCTGTCGATACCAAAATGTCACTTCGCGCCCTCGATTGGCTCGATGCGCATGTTCGTGAAATGTATGAAGACATCGATCCGAAAGGTCGTGATGCAGATCATTACTCATCCTTTGTTGCGATGTATCTTTACGGTCGCAGTTTCTATTTGGCGCAGCGCCCGATTGCGAAAAAGAATCAAGAAGCTGTCGATTATTATGTCAAGCAAGGCGCGAAGTACTGGAGCAATCAAGCATCGCTCATGACTCGATGCCACACAGCCATCGCAGTGAGCCGTTTCGGCAATGACGACGCACCGAAAGAAATCGTCGCTTCCCTACGTGAGAACGCACTGAACACCGACGAACTCGGCATGCACTGGCGCATGAACGAAAACTACTACTGGTATCAGGCCCCCATCGAAACGCAGGCGATGATCATCGAAACCTTCCGCGAAGTCGCGAAGGACATGAAAGCAGTGGACGATTGCCAAGTGTGGTTGCTCAAGCAAAAACAAACCCAAGGTTGGAAGACCACCAAGTCCACTGCCGATGCCGTTTACGCGCTGCTACTCGGCGGCGATGTGAAACGTCTCGCCTCCGATGCCCTCGTCACCGCTGAATTAGGTGGAGTCGCTGTGAAACCAGAAAACGTAGAAGCCGGCACTGGCTACTACGAGAAAAAATTCATGGCCACCGAAGTCAAAGCGGCGATGGGCAATGTCAAACTCACCAAGACAGACAAAGGCGTTTCCTGGGGTTCGCTGCATTGGCAGTACTTGGAAGATGTATCGAAAATCACACCACACGAAGGAAATCCGTTAGAGATTAAGAAAAGCTTGTATCTCAAACGCATGACCAAAGCCGGTGAGGAAATCGTGCCCGTCACTGGCCCATTGACACCCGGCGATGAGGTCGTGACCCGCATCGAAATCCGCGTCGATCGCGACATGGAATACATTCACCTGAAAAGTCAGCGCGGCAGTGGTCTGGAGCCGGTGAATGTGCTATCCAGCTACAAATACCAAGATGGTCTCGGTTACTATGAAATGACCAAGGACACCGCCGATCACTTCTTCATTGAGCACTTGCGTCGCGGCACTTATGTGTTCCAGACCAGCGCCCGAGTACAGTTGCGTGGTAGTTACCCCAGCGGAATTGCCGAAATCCAATGCATGTATGCCCCCGAGTTCAATAGCCACAGCGCCAGTGTGATGATCGAGGTGAAGTAATCGTGGCGGCGGCGTCTCGCCGCCATGCCATCTCCTTGAAAGGCTTGGAGGCGAGACGCCTCCGCCACGATCACATCCTCTGCGGCACGGGGATGCCTAACAGCGCTAGACCTTTTTTCAAGGTGCGGGCAGTCACATCGCAGAGTGTCAGACGAGTGTAGCGAGTGATGCCCTCGGCTTTTAATACGGGGCATGCTTCGAAGTAACTGTGGAAGGCGCGAGCTACTTCGAGCAGGTAACTCGTGAGAATGTTCGGACGACAATCGTCGAGCACGCTGGGCACTACTTCGGCAAAACGGGCCAGCAGGCGGGCGAGATGAATCTCGGCTTCTTCGGTGAGTTCGATGGCGTCACCAGCGGTGAAGGGGGCTTCGAGCTTACGGAAGATCGAACGCGAGCGCACGAAGCTGTAAAACAGATACGGCGCGGTGTCTCCTTCGAGCGCGACCATTTTATCGAGATCGAAAACATAGTCCGACAAGCGATGGTGGGCCAGCTCGGTGAATTTCACGGCGCTGATGCCGATGAGTTCCGCAAGCGCGGCACGTTCTTCGTCGGTATCGAGACGACTCCGTTCCTCCACCGTTTTGCGCGAGGCGCTGACGGCATCATCGAGCACATCGGCGAGCTGCGGCAAGTCACCGGCGCGGGTTTTGAGCGGTTTGCCATCGGTGCCAAGAATCGTGCCGAAGGCGATGTGGCGCAGATCCATGGTGTCGAGCCCGAGACGTACGGCGACAGTGAAAAGTTGTTGGAAATGCAATGATTGACGGTGATCGACAACATACCATATGGCATCCGCGTTCCATTCTTCGTGGCGGAATTGCAGCGTTGCGATGTCGGTGGTGGCGTAATTGAAACCACCATCGCTCTTGCGGATCATCATCGGGAAATCGGTCCACTCACCATCCCGACGGATGAGGAAGGGGTCTTTGGTAGGATCGCTGACTGAGCCATCAGAGAAAATGCACACGGCCCCTTCGCTCTCGCGGGCGAGGTTTTTCTCTAACAATTTTTCGACCAAGGGAGCCAGCGCGTCGTTGTAGGCACTCTCGCCGAGCCAGTGATCGAACGAAACATCCAGACGCGTGTAAATTTGTTGCAGGCCATATTTCGAGAGCTCGAGACAACGCGTCCAGATCGCAAAATTTTCCGCATCACCTTGTTGCAGTTTCACGAGTTCTAGGCGGCAGGCCTCGCGGATTGATTCATCAGCTTTGCTTGCATCACTGGCGTGACGGTAGAGGCGCAGTAATTCCGCGAGGGGATTTTCGAGCAGCGCGGTTTCATTGAGAATGTTTTTCCACGCCCAGGTAACCATGCCGAATTGTGTGCCCCAGTCGCCGATGTGGTTATCGGTAATGACTTTGTGGCCAAGGAAGCGCGCGATGCGCGAAAGGCTATCACCCAGAATGGTCGAGCGGATGTGTCCGATGTGCATCGGCTTGGCGACGTTCGGCGCCGAGAAATCGAGCACGATGGTGCGCGGATCGGCGACAGTCGCGACGCCGAGTCGATCATCGGTCGCCGCGGCCTGCGTGCGAGCGGCATAGACTTCGGGCTTGATGCGGAAGTTGATGAAGCCGGGCCCAGCGATTTCCGTGGTGGCGATCGCATTGGCGGGCCAAGCGGCGATGACTTGTTCCGCCAGCGCGCGTGGGTTCATTTTTTGCGCTTTCGCAAGAACCATCGCCGCGTTCGATTGGTAGTCGCCGAAGCGCAGATCATTCGCCGGCGTGACCGGGGCAATAGTCGGCGAGCCAAGGATTTGCGAAAGAACAGCGGCGAGAGAAGATTCAAGTTGTTGGCAAAGAGTCATGGCGAGAACGGCGGGGGAAAGGTTTGTAAAAGGGAATCGAAGAGATTTCCATCACAAATTGCCTTTGTTTCATGGTCTTAGCCGAAGGCCTTGGACTGCGGTGAGCATCACCGCTTTGCTTTGTTATACGCAATATATTGCGGAATCGTAAGTGGCCGTATGATCGTCCCGAATTCAATCACAAACAACCGTTTTTCCTTGGCAGCGATTTTGCACTTGTTAGTATAGCGCTACAAAAACGATGCATTGGACTGAACCAGCCACCTCTGAAGACTCCCACGCCGAACTCGAGAAAAAACTCTGGGACGCTGCCAACCAGCTTTGGGCTGGGGCGGATCTGAAGCCTTCCGAATACTCACCAACTGTGCTCGGTCTCATCTTCCTGCGCTATGCGGATGTCCGCTTCGTGGCGGTGGAAAAGGATCTGAAACCGCAGGCCGGTTCCCGCCGCAAGATCGGGCCGACGGATTATCATGCCGCTGGCGTGGTTTATCTCCCCGACGAGGCCCGCTTCTCCCATTTACTAAGCCTGCCGGAAGGCGCGCAAGTCGGGCAGGCGATCAATGAAGCCATGCGCTCCATCGAGAAGGAGAACCCGGATTTATCCGATGTCCTGCCGAAGAATTATCAGATATTGGATAGCAAAACCCTCGCCTCTTTGCTCAAGACCATGGCCTCCATCTCCATGGACAAGGGCGGCGATACCTTTGGCCTGATCTACGAATATTTTCTAGGCAAGTTCGCCATGAGCGAGGGCCAGAAGGGCGGCGAGTTCTACACACCCACTTCTATTGTCAAATTGATCGTGGAAATCCTAGAGCCGTATCACGGTCGCATTCTTGATCCTGCATGTGGCTCGGGTGGTATGTTCATTCAGTCCGCCCGCTTTGTGGAGGCGCATCAGAAAAACCCCACGTCGGAAATCTCCGTGCACGGGCAAGAGCGCGTCACGGACACGGCCCGCCTCGCTCGGCTCAACCTTGCTGTGCATGGGCTGAGTGGCGATGTCAAGCAGGGCAATACCTACTACGAGGATCTGCAAGACTCTGTCGGACGCTTCGATTTTGTGCTGGCGAATCCGCCGTTCAATGTCAGCAAGATCGACAAAGAACGCATCGCCACCGACCCGCGCTATCCCTTTGGCATTCCACGCACGGACAATGGCAACTACCTGTGGATCCAGCACTTCCACTCCGCTCTGAATCAAAAAGGCCGCGCTGGTTTCGTCATGGCGAACTCCGCCGCTGATGCCCGCGCTTCTGAGCAAGAGATCCGCGAAAAAATCATCCGCGCGGGCGATGTGGACGTCATGGTCGCCATTGGCCCGAATTTCTTCTTCACCGTCACGCTTCCCTGCACCTTGTGGTTTTTCGATAAAGGAAAACGCGGCACCGACCGCGCCGACAAGATCCTCTTCATCGACGCCCGCCACATCTTCCGCCAGCTCGATCGCGCCCACCGCGATTTCACAGAGGCTCAGCTCGAATTCCTCGCCAACGTCGTCCGCTCTTATCGTGGTCAACCCTGTGAGTTTCTCGCAGGTTCGCAGGACAAGTTCCTCGAAACCTTCGGCGAAGCCGCAAATCACCCACTGATCACTGCTGACTCGGCACTAATCACTTACCGCGACGTTCAGGGGCTCTGTAAAGCTGCGACCATCCAAGAGATCGAACAACAGGGTTGGAGTTTGAACCCCGGCCGCTACGTCGGCGTCGCCAAAGGGGAAGATCTCAGTGACGAAGATTTCAAAGAAAAGTTGGAAGCCCTCAACGAGGAGCTTGAAGTGCTCAATGCGGAAGCGCGTGAGCTTGAGGCGAGAATTGCGGAAAATGTTGTGGAGCTACTGGAAGCATGATCCTCGAATCTCAGACCATTGGGAAAAGCTGCGAAGTGGGCGATGGCACCCATTCAAAGATAGAGCGCGAAGATTCGGGAGTTTTATACCTTACTTGCCGCAATTTCAAGGACGGGAGAGTAGACTACAGTAAAGTCTACTACATATCTGAGAAGAATTTCACGAAGTACTTCAAGAACGGCAAGAAGGCACTTATATGCCCGCAACCGGGTGACTTGGTATTCAGTATCATCGGAACAATCGGAGAACCGTATTTGGTGCGAGATACTGACCGTTTTGGGATCTCAAGCAGCGTTGCAATCGTCAGATCCAAACCAGAGAATGTAGATCCTATGTTTCTTTACTACTGGATGCGGGGACCAAAGTTTCAGAGCGCACTGTTTGCAACCAAAGGTGGAGTGGCTCAAGGTTACGTTAGTCTTGAAATGATTAAGTCGTTGCCTGCTCCTACTCTACCTCTCCCCACCCAACGCAAGATCGCGGGCATCCTCTCGGCCTACGACGACCTGATCGAGAACAACCTCCGCCGCATCAAGATCCTAGAAGAGATGGCACAATCCCTCTACCGCGAATGGTTCGTCCACTTACGCTTCCCCGGCCACGACTCCGTGCAATTCATTGACTCGGAACTCGGCCAGATTCCTAATGGGTGGGAGGTTGGAAAATTGGAAGACGTGTTGGTGCTTCAGCGTGGTTTTGATTTACCCAAAGCCGAGCGCGCGGCAGGCGATATTCCCATTTACGCGGCATCAGGAATAACGGGCTATCATAGCGAGTCAAAGGTGAAAGGTCCCGGTATTGTAACAGGTCGTTCAGGCACGATCGGGCAAGTGGTCTACATACACGAAGATTTCTGGCCTTTGAATACAGCACTTTGGGTGAAGGCATTCCCTAGGTCGGAACCTCTTTACGCCTACTTTGTTTTGTCGAGCATCGACCTCAAAGGTTTTAACTCTGGCGCTGCTGTTCCAACTCTAAACCGCAATGACATCCATAGTCTTCAAACCTTGATCCCGCCGATCGCCTTGCAAAGTAGGTTTCAAGAGTGCGCAGGGGCGATGCTTGCCCAAGCCCGAATACTGACACTCTCGATTCAAAACCTCCGCCGTACTCGCGACCTACTACTACCCCAACTTCTCACACCCTAAGAACGAATGAACCGTGTGGCTAGATTAACTTTTTTGATGCTGGGCATCCTCATCTTCTTGGGGATCGGGAAATTATCCACCGGTTCTTTCAAATTCGCAGTTTCTGACTTCTGGTTTACCGCTGGAATTTTGATGGTGCTTTTGCTTTCGCTTGTAGATCAGCCGCACTTTTCGAAAGACGCCAACGTTTTCGTCAACGCAACCACCGCATGGGTCTCGCTTTTCATTGTCGCTCCAGCTCAAAGGACAGGCTTATGGTGCATCTTCGCAGCTTGGGCCGGCTATCTTTTGGTTTCGAGTTGTGTATTGATACTGCTCCGCAATCGAGAATTGGCTTCAGAAGGACCTGCAATTCAGTTCTTTTCCCGCTTGAATCGCGAGATCGGGCGCCCTGAGGCTATCTTCTCTGCGTTCTTCCTCTGGGGTGTTTTTCTGCAATTCTCGTATCCAGCCCACACCTTACCCCTCAATTGCCTTTTATTGTTTTGGGCGATTTTCATGATTCTCAATGTTCCGTCGATAGCTAACACCATCGGTGGAATCTTCAGCAGGATTGAAACTAATGGTAGTTCGGTTGCTGGACTTTTGGTTGCGATTCACAGCCCCAGAATTGCAGAGGTGCAGTTCAGTCCCGAGTTGCCTCAGCGACTCGTTGGGCACGAAGTCACCTTAAAGCTGGCGCACGGTGGAATAGCGGCAGAAGGGACAATTTTTGATGATCGGGTGACTGCTGGACGTCGGGTAGGTCGTATCCACCTATCCATTTTTGGAGAGAAATGGCCAGAGGTTAGCAAAGGAGACAAAATTATAGTCGAATTTAAAACACCTCTGGACGAGAAAGTTTCACGACGTCCGCTCGGCGTCGTTTGTCCCGGATCGAGCATTGGAGAACTGATCTTGGACATTGATCCGCGAATTGAACTTCACGAAGGGCAAGTTGTTTCGGTGATCCATTCGGGGCGTGTATCCTATTACCAAATTGTCGGAGCACGTGTGATCGAGGCTCCGCTTCAGGACGGGAACGTGTCTCAGGGAGTACGCGTGGTCTGTGGTCAACTTGGATTGTGGGAGAGTGAGCGGGCCACGTTTGAGCCAATCGATTGGGTTGCTCCGGCGGGTGAGTTGGTTGAGTTGTCTCTGGACGACGCCGAAAAGAAGGTGCCAAAGGATCGCGCTAATGTAGGATTTGTGCCAAGCTCTTCGTTTCCAATCCACGTTGGTATTGAGGATTCGATTACCCACAATACAGCATTGGTTGGTGTGACAGGGAGCGGAAAATCTTATTTGGCTTTCCATTTGATCGAGGCATACCTAGACGCTGGAATTAAAGTTCTGATTCTGGACATCACGCGGCAACATTATCAGTTCCTTCAGCACCGTAAGCCGACTACACTGAAGGCAGCGGCTGACGTGGCGGCGTGGATTGACAATACCGAATCTCTGCTCGGTATTCATCAATTCGCTAACGCCGCCGGAGGATTTCCAAAAGCAACAGCAGATTTTGTGGAAGCTGCATTCACTCACCTACAGAGTAAGGTGATACTTAAAGCTGGTTCGGATGCTCCTGCGGCCCTTTGTGTCGTAATGGAAGAAGCTCACGCACTTGTTCCTGAATGGAATCAAGTAGCCCAAAAAGATGATACTGGACATGTCAATCGAACTTCTCGTGTAGTCCTACAAGGTCGGAAGTATGGACTAGGGAGTTTGTTGATTACGCAGCGCACTGCCAATGTAACTAAGACAATTCTCAACCAATGTAATACCATTTTTGCACTGCGTTCATTTGATCAGACGGGCCTCGATTTTTTGAAAAACTACATGGGAGAAGCGTATTCTCATGCTATATCCACGTTGCCACAGTTCACGGCAATTCTGGTTGGAAAGGCATCTTCGTCTGCTAGGCCGATTATTTTCAAGATCGCCGACTTGACTAAGCGCTGGGTGTCTAGTGACGACTCCACTTCAGAGGCCATTGTTACCGTAGGTGATGAGGCTGCTCAGGAAGCTGAAAAATAAGCTCTATTATTCATATGACTCTTCATGCAAATGCGATTCTTTATCCTATCGGACAAGGTGGTCTATACCGCTGCAGGGTTAATTGCCCGTCTCACTCTGATTCGATCGACTTTGTATATGATTGCGGTTCGTTGAGCAAACAAGAGTTTCTCCATTCATCGATTGATAGACTCCGGATGGAGCTGCGCGACAAGGGTTTAGATTTCATGGTGCTATCGCACTTTGACGCCGATCACGTCAATGGATTAGATTATTTGTTAGATGGGTCACTCCCGGTTGCTACGGTCTTTCTCCCTTATTTGACGCCTATTCAGCGTCTGGCGATTGCAGCTCGGTCCGCTACAGAGTCCGATAGCTATTTTGAGTTTCTCGTAGATCCTGCGGCGTTTCTTCGAGACCGAGGCGTAGGAAGGATTGTCTTTGTTTTGAGTGGGGATGGGACAGGAGGAGAAGAACAGCCTTTTGACGATTTTCCACCTCCCGACGCTGCTCGGGTTAGATTCGACATAAAGTTTTCACCAGGACCAACAATGAAAACCATTTCCGAGGAAGATTCGGATGCGCTTACTGATTCAGAAACGCTCGATGACTCCAAAAAAGTCCGGGTCGGTTATTGCTGGCAGCTCAAGTTCTTCAACTACGATGCGTTTCCTTCTGATTATTCTGTGATTAGAGACAAGATAAGCGCTGCGCCTGCACTACAAGACTCAGATGAACTCAAGCGGTGGAAGCGCTTTGTTAACGCCGTTTTAGACGGGACGGGATTGAAGGAGCTATTACCAACCGCTATAATTGAGATTTTGAAGAATCCCGCAGCGAGAGTGAAATTAAAGGAGGCCTACAAAGAAATTAAGAAAGACCACAACAACGTTAGTTTAACTCTTTGGCATGGTCCTGCCTTTAAGAAGGAACGTGAATCCATGTGCTATTGGGGCGATCGCACTCGGGAATACCAGGCTTACCGAAACTATCTTGGCTGGTGGGGCAATTCTGGTGGCACACTTCTGACCGGCGATTTAAACCTTCAGCACGATTTCCGACAGTTCCAAGATCATTACCGGGGGTATTTAGAGGAAACTGCATTCTTCCAAGTGCCCCATCATGGTTCGTCCCATTCATGGGAGCCTCAAATCCTTGGTCTCATAGGTGATAGAGCTGTTTGTTTCACGAGTTCTGGATTCAGCAATAAATATGGCCACCCACACCTCGATGTCATCGACGATATTCTTCCCGGTCATCCGTGGGCTGGTGGCCATGAACGATGCGAGATTCACTTTCGAATCATCGAACATTTATGACCGTCTACTCCGAAGACCGCCTAGTCGAGCAACCTGCGATCCAGCTCATGCAGCATGAGCTGGGCTGGGATGTGGTGAATTGCTATGGAGAACCTTCTTCGCTAACCATTCTTCGCCGAGGCTTCGAACGGCAGGAGCTACGAAGGTCAGGATGGAACGGTGGCTTAAGCAATCAGGGGCGGGATGCAAAACTGGAGGTCCCGGAGAACAATGATTTCCTGATTTCACTAAAAGCGATATTTTCACCATTTGGTGAAACATGCTATTTTTGTGAAATCAAAAGCAATTTTCACGTTTTAGCCGTTTTCACGATTGCGTGAAAAATGAAATTCCGTGAAAATAAGACTTGATTTTCACGGAAAAACTAGTATTCACGTAGACATGAAACAGGCGCTTTTGATGAAAATAGAGGGTGACTCGCTGGAACGGGCACTGGAGAAGCAGCTATTGAAGTTGTTTGAAACGCTGCCTGGCTTAGCGAGCGAATGCAAGGTGTGGAGAAATCCGGCGGCGGCGGACAAGAGTTTTGACATCATGGGTGAGATGAAGTTGCGGACAGGGGACAAAGTCGAACTGCGGGTCGAGTGCAAAGACTTGCCCCGGCCTTCGCAGTTTCCTTATGTGGGCTTGACGAATGCTTTCCGTTCTGATGGCACGCGGACCATACGTGTGCCTGTCTTGGCAGCTCCCCACATTTCACCCCGGATGGCGGAGCTTTGTGAAAAGCATGGATGGAGCTGGTTTGATCTGGCGGGGAACTGCCGCTTGGTGGTTCCCGGTGCGCTCTATGTCGAACGGACCGGTCTTGCCGCAGTGCATGAGCGGCCGAAACCGAAGGCGAATCTGGGGACTGCCGCTTCAGCAAGAGTGCTGCGTGCTCTTCTGATGGCGGATCCGGTGCAGCAACGCTGGACTCAAACCTCTTTGCAGAAAGCTTGTAATCCGAGCGTTAGTATGGGGCTAGTGAATAAAGTCGTGACCTATCTTCGTGAGCAGGCATGGGTAAGTCTTGATGACGATGGGCACTTCTTTGTATCAGACCCGCTTGGTCTCCTTCAAGAGTGGGAAAAAGACTATCGCTACGATCGGCATCGTCAGCTTTCCTACTTCACTCTTCTGAAAGGTGAGGAGTTGGAATACCAATTGGCCACGCTGTTGAACTCGGAGGGCAAGGCGGCATATGCTGTGTTTTCTGCTGCGGAACGAGAGGCACCGCACGTAAGGCAAAACAAAACATGGTTGTATGTGAATGATGCGGCCCTGGATGATTTTGAAACGATGGTCAAAGCCAAGCGTGTCGATAGTGGTGCAAACCTTGTTGTCTTGATCCCTGAAGACGATGGGGTATTTTACGAGAATCGGTTCAGACTACGTAGGGCTCTCGGCAGGACGAATCCCGTTCAGACTTGGTTGGATCTCAAGAACGCAGGTGGAAGAGGAGAAGAAGCGGCGGAGGCAATTTGGGAGCAGTGTTTGAAACCAGAATGGAAAGGGCCTCCCAATGTCTGAAGAACCCCGCCATGTGGAAGACTACGAACCGCGCCAAGTGGCTGCGGCGAAGAGAGTGATTGTGGATGTGATGCAGGTGCTTGCGTCCTACGTAGAGCTTCCTGAATAACGCGAAAAGCCTTTAGCTATCAATCGATGCTGGCATGATTGCCTCACACAAATGCACGGAATTGCACATTTCGTCGCAAAAATCCGTGCACCTCTCACGTAACAGAGTGGCATGTATCGTGCACAACCCCAGT
>CAMDCV010000036.1 GCA_945890645.1 Akkermansia muciniphila | reverse complement strand
ATCATGTTTTCCTAACCTGCCGGTTGGGCACTCTACCAGATACTTTTCAGAAAATGAGATAAAATCATTCGATCACGATTGATCCTGGATCCCAACTAGGCTTAGGATAGGTCATTTGTAGTTGGCGTAGACGTCCGACCACTAACTGCGCTACCACCAGATTCCGATACCATTTGCGATTCGCCGGAACGACATACCATGGCGCATGGAGCGATGATGTTTTCGATAAGAGGTCATCGTAAGCTGCCATAAATTCACCCCATTGTGCGCGGTCTTGCAAATCTTCGGGATTGAGCTTCCAATGCTTTTCTGGCTGGCGGAGGCGCGACTCTAATCGCGCTTTTTGTTCATCGGGTGAGATGTGCAGAAAAAACTTTAAAATGACCGTGCCCTCATCGACCAACATTTTTTCAAAGTCAATAATATGACGATAGCGCTTTTTCCACACTTCTTCCGGACGAAGGCTTTTCACGCGAACCGCGATGATGTCCTCGTAGTGGCTGCGATTGAAAATAACGATCTCGCCATTGCCCGGAACGTGGGGGTGTAAGCGCCAGAGGAAATCATGTGCCAGTTCGTCATCCGTTGGCTTTTTGAATGCCTTCACTGTGATGCCTTGAGGGTCGACACGGGAAAACACATGCTTCACACAACCGTCCTTACCCCCAGTATCCATCGCCTGCAAAATGATCAAAATGCGATGCTTGCCTTGCGCATAGAGAACTTTCTGCAAAGATTGAATTTCATCACGTAGTGAGTCGAGTTTGCGCTCAGCGATATGACGTTCTTCCGGCGGTGCCCAAACTTTGTCATCAGGGTCGATATGACTCAACTGAATCTTAGCGCCGTGCTTGACGAGATAACGCGAAGAAAACTCGGTGAAATTCATGACCCATGTTGATGCACACCAACTCGATTTGGCAAGCTTTCCTGTGCGAAATCTTTGTCAGGTTGAACAAGGCTGCTATTATATGCGTCCCGTTTTGGACGAATGGGGAATTCTTATTGCCTTAACTTTCGCACGACAGCATCAGGCCACACAAGTTGACAAAGTAGGCCGCAACACTGAGCTAATCACTTCTGCCAAAGCAACGGCATCGGGAGCAGCGATCTGATACAATTTTTCATGCGGTGGCAGCCCACAGGCCTCGGTGGCGATCACAGGAATTCCACTGGCAAGTGCGAGCAGTGCGAGGCGGGGCTGGTGCTCGATCCACGCGGGAAGAATCAGGGCGGATGCTGATGCTAGGTCACTCTTCACACCACGGCTACAATTCAGACCCACAAACGGATCGGCGATCCCTTCATCAGCTGCCCCGAGGTAGTGCAACTCTGCGCTTATGCCAGACTTCATCGCATCAGCTAACTCGAAAGCGCCTTTGCGGCCCAGTCGAGATGCGGGAAAAAACAATAAAGGTTTTCCCTGACTAGTAAGAAGGGGCATAGGGACCGGCATTTCCCACGGGATAATCCATGCACGCGGACCGAAATACGCTGCTAGCGCGAGGTGCGGCGTTATAAGGCGCGCGGCTGCTGCGAGAGCCTCCCGTTCGGCCTGCAGTAATTCTTCTTCGGCACGAAAGTCGCCTAAGGTGGTGGATTGTGGGTGGGCAGCCCGCGCTTGGTCAAGCCGACGTTGCATTTCTTCCATCGGCCAACGTTCCATCAACACATCAAAACTGCGTCCACCCAGCGCGCCGAGCCGCCACAGATGCGGCAGGAGGTTTTGTGAAACCACCACATGCCGGCATTGAGGATGGAGCATTCTCGCGTATGTCCGAGCAATTTCTTTCTCGCCCTCAATCAAGACCTGTTGCCGGAGAGCTCCTTGAGCTGGCAGTCGACGCTGATTCCAAGATCGTCGTAGCGCGGCTAAAGTAGCGTGACGCACGGCTATTCCAACTGGCGCCGTCCACTGATAATTCGGCTTCTTCCATCGGTTACCATCCATAGGTGTGAACCAGCGGTCGCCGGGCCTTGAATGCTCCGCGCACCAGCGGTCGAATTCCGGCCAGCGTGCGTCTAACAAAAACGCGGAGTGTCCCAGTGCAGGAGCGTTCTCTTTGACCGCGGATGGGTGACGGAAACACTCGATCATGCCACAGGTCAAGCAATCACCGGACGGCAAAGAACGCGGGGGTGACAGTCGCAACGGCGCAGGTGGATCTTGTTGTCGCGAACCCGAAATTCCGCGGAGCCGAACTACCAACTCGTCAGTCGTAAGTTCGATTTCGATGCGCCACGGCAAGTGACTACGGAATCGCAAATCGACATAGTTCCAAAAAATCGTGGCATCCAGATCCTGCTCAGCTTGGGAACCGGGAACCACGCGCGAGTGTCCATGGCGCTCAATTATTTCCAACCCCGCAGCGAGCGCCGCCTGATACAGCAGGCCGCTGAGCTGGCATAGCCCCCCGCCGATGGCAGGAACGATACAGCCCTCGCGCAGCTCGCGTCCCGAGAGAAATCCTTTGCGCCGAGTGGTCCGACCTAACTGACGCCAAAAACTCATGATCTCACCGGGAGGGATTTCTAGGCCGTGAAACGCGCGTGCGGCGATGCGTAGGTTTTCCACCTTGCCTGCCGTCAGGGGAAACTCTTCGGGTCTCAATTCCCGCCACAACCGAGCCCGTTTTTCCGCCATCAACGGAGCATCGATCAGCGCTCGTGCCTTCCCGTGCTCCAGAGGACGCTTACCGATTTCCGCGACTGTGCGACGCAATTGAAACAAGCGCGTTTTCCCATAAAAGGCGATGGCCTGCCAGCGGTGGGGCATTTCGCGTTCGGAGGAGTGAGGGTGCATGATGAAGTGAGTTCGGAAGGGTTAAGCCATCCTTAGGGAAGCTTATCTGCTATCAATTCACCTTAAACTCGGCGTGCACGATGGTGATGATATCCTTTTCGCGAGAAGTGGTGTCGTTGTTCCCTTGGGAGGAGGTATCGGTGGAGTTAGCGGGATTGATATTGATGATGCCCATTTGCGCGTGCACCAATTTGCCGAGGGTAGTTTTGCCAGCGGAGTCGAGGATGTTTTCTGCACGACTGCGGGCATCCTTTGCCGCCTCTGCGAGCATCTCCAGCTTAGCCTCACCCAGTTTTGTATAATAATAATTGGGTGCTCTTGATGTTACTGCGATTCCCTGTTCGAGTAGCGAGGTGATTTCACGGGATGCCTTCTCGGTGAGCGCGACATTGGTGGAACTCACGGAAACAACTTGTGTTGCACGGAAGCCTTTCGAAACTTGCTTTTCCGATCGTAGTGCGACGTTTGTTCCAGGCAGCACCTTGTCCTCTTGAATCGTTTCAAACTCCTCAATTAGGAAAGCGGACTGGGTTTGAATTTCATCGTCCTTGAGACCCGCCGCCTTAAGAAATGCTACGGCCTGATCGGTGCCGCTCTTGAGCGACATATAGGCGGCGGTGCGCTCCGGGGCTCTGGCTTCGATGGTCGCGGACCATTGGATCAAATCCGAGACAATCCGTTTGCGCGCGGAGCCAGTGATGCGGATGTTATTTTTATCGGGAGCTTTGCGGACCTCCTTCCACGTGCCTGCCGCGATCAACGTGGACAAGACCGCGGCAAGGCCAATGGCTAAGGCGGCTCCGAAGGGAAGCAGGTGGATTTTAGAGGTGCGTTCTGATGTTTTGTTTGTGGTATCGTTGTTCATGAATTGATTGATGTTAGAGTTTTTTTGAAGTGAGTGAATTCAAGGCGACTCATTCATCTGAATCGTCACCTTCTTGGTAGAAGAGACTATGCTCGATACCAATTTTTTCTGCGGCGGACGCGAGTTGTTTGAGACGTGATTCATACACGGCATCTGTCGGTTTCGCGCCCACAGGCAATGCCACAGACAAACTAAGGAACACAAAATACTCTTCTCCATAACTAGAGGTGCGGGCGACGACGAGTTTTCCTTCATTGTTGCGCTTTGCTTTGTCCGGCGGAGACGCGAACGCGTTCAACAAAGTCTGGAAAGGCACCAGTTTGCCGCAGGAGAAAAACTCCCCGCGTTCATTCATACGCAGCGTGGTTTGCACATCAAAAAAAAGTTCGTAACGAATGGATTCGACGCTTAGTCCACTCTCATTCTCATGCAACACGGCGATGCGATCCCGCGACAGCGCGATGACATATGGCCCATCATGGCCGACACAGCAAAGGCAGTCGCGCCATGTCACGGGAATAACATTGTGGAATCTTTTCGGACACTGCGGCATCTTCGCGCGCATTTGCCTCCACTGCTCTGGAGCGAGAGTGAAGGTGTCGAGTGTCTGTATTTCATCGATCTGCTCATCGGTCAATGAGAGGATCGTGTGCGGAACCATTACTTGGCCCGTTTCATGATCTACCGGAATTCCATCAGCAAATACAAGTGAAGCAGAGGCGGATAACGATGTGATGAGGCATAAAATGGCTTTCATAATTGTGATGACTAAATGTTGATTTGGCCTGTCAGTTAGAAATGCGAAATTTGCCTATAAAAAGGATCATAAAAAATTACTTTCCCATTTCTTCTGGTCGAAAACGGTTCACGAGGCACCCAAGTGTGCACCCAAAAACCAGATGCCCGATCAAACTGAGCAGCAGGCTACTAGGAGTAATGACAAACATCAGATCCTCACCCTGGGGCGAAATTTTCAATGTAATGATAAGGCACGCCCACACAAAAAACCCAAAAAGGAGCGCGGTCTTCAGTCCGCCTAACAACCTAAGCATCAAAAATCGATGCCGCAAAAGAGCATAGGCAGTCACAAATGCCATACCCATCCCTCCCCCGTTGCCCAGATAGCGCCAGAGGTAGCCGATGAGCGCATGTGGATTGCCATCCTCCACCAGCATGCCGCCAATTTTGGGAATGAAATCATCCATCCATCCGATCATCGTAAAAGGAATGCGCACGCAATCATAACAAGCGACCGCGATGATCCCCATCAAATATGCACGCAGCATCAATCTGCCATATTCAGGATGATAAAAGCTCAAACCAATGGCAATCACGAGTGACGGAATGACCAGAATGAGCGTGGCAACGGGTAGAGTGAAAATTCCCATGAGCGACAACGCGAGAGCCGAGATGGGTGCGAATCCGATGCCAAACATCATTATGGCCGCCATGCCATCACGAAGATGAGGAAGATCGTTTTTCCCAACCATGCCCGGATGAATGAGTGCCAGTTGAGGAAGAGGCGTTATAAATTTTTTCATGACTTTGAAGATGAGATCAGTCACAGATGCGAAATTCCTTCCGCCAATAGATCAGAAAAATTTGCTGCTCTGAAATTTTTGGAAGAGATGTGTAACGTGCGATGCTATCGCCGCCACTTTCCTCACCGCTATTGTTTCTCCAAAAAAAGCTCATGCCGGAGGCCGATTTGATCTGCGGCGGCTGCGAGTTGTGTGAGACGAAAATGAAAGACGGCATCGGTGGGCTTGGCGCCTGCGGGCAACTTTACTCCTAGCCAGCGTGGCGCGGTTATTTCGCGGCCGGCTATGGTCGCGGTGACAACAAGTTTCCCTTCAGCGTCGCGCTGGGCATCGTCAGGCGGTGTGGCGAACGCTTGAAGCAACGTGGGGAAAGGGATCAGATTTCCGCCGAGGTAATACATACCGCGATCATTCACGCGGAGCGAGGTGATGCTGTCTTTAAAAAGTTCGTCACGCAACGAAGCAACACTCATGCTGGTATCACCTTTGTGCAGCACTGCCATGCGGTCGCGCGATAGCTCAATCACATATTCCACATCCGCGCCGAAACTGCGGTCAGGCCATGGCAGGGGCAATATGTGGGTGAATCGCTTCGGGCTCTGCGGTGACTTCGCACGCACTTCGTTCCACTGCTCGGGAGTGAGGGTGAGCGTTCCGAGCGTCTGGGTTTCGTCGATCTGTTCCGCCGTGAGTGCGACAACGGTGTGCGCGACGGTCACTTCGCCGGTCTTGCGGTCTACGGGAACGACATCGGTGAAATTGTTAGATGTTCCCTCATACTGGCTTTGAGTCATCATCGATATCGAACGTTGAAGTCCGGTGAGTTTACCTTGCAGCTGCTCTTTCTCTTTTTTGAGGACCGCATTTATTTGAATTTGTCTCCCCACCCTTTCCTCCATCTCCCCCTTCATCTGCTTGAGATTTTCGATTTCCTGCGTGTAGCGCTCTTGATTCGCCACCTCGCTGCTGACTTTATCTAACAAGGTTTTGTTCTCTTTTCGCAGGGCCTCAAATTCACGAGGAAGTGTTGCTTCATTCGTGCTCATCTTGCTGATTTCGTCGAGCATTTTTTGGTTCGATTCGAGGAGTCCTGCTAACCGTTCTTTGGTATCCACGAGCTCTAGTTTTTGCTGGTCCAGTTCGGCGTTCTTCCGCTCTAACTCCCCCTTGGCATCGAGCGCCCGATTCAGGCCAATCGTAGTGCCTACTGTTCCCAATATTAGAGCTATCAACAGCGTCGACGCTGCAAATACCGGACCACGATAACGACGAGTGAAACGCATCATTGCATAAGCCATGCTCGGCGGACGGGCCTCAATTGGTTTATGCTGGAGAAAACGCAACAAATCTTCCGCCATCGCCCCTGCGGAGTCGTAGCGGCGAGCGGGATCTTTTTCGAGAGCTTTCAGTACAATCCAGTCGAGATCCCCCCGCAGAATGCGCGGTGAAACTCCGGGACGAAAAATGTTAGACGCTTTGGGTGTTGCGAATGATTCGGCGAGTTTGGTACTCGGCTTCGGTGGAGTCACCTCACGAATGAGACGTTGCATCTCGCCGTAGTCCGCATTGCGCAATTGTTTCCCATCCAGCGGCGTTGTCCCGGTCAACACTTCATAGAGGATTACTCCCAGCGAATAGATGTCGCTGCGCGTGTCCACATCCAGTGTGTTCAGTCCTGCTTGTTCGGGGCTCATGTATTGCGGAGTACCAATCATCCGACCGAACTGCGTGAAGATCGTATTTTCGGTGAGTTCCACCCCGATGGCCTTCGCGATTCCGAAGTCGATCACTTTTACCAAGGGACTCCCTTCGTGGGGAGAGACTAAGATGTTCGATGGCTTCAAGTCTCGGTGAATAATGCCTTTCTGATGCGCATGTTGCACCGCCGCGCAAACATCGATAAAAAGCTCCAGTCGCTCCTTGGTATCGAGATTTTTTTCAGTACAATAATTCGTGATCGGCTCGCCTTTTACCAGTTCCATCACGAAATAGGGACGCCCACCCTCGGTGGTTCCCGCATCATGCACCTTGGCGATGTGCGGATGATCCATCAGCGCGAGCACCTGACGCTCGGCTTCAAAACGTGCAATAATTTCTCTCGAGTCCATTCCCGGCTTGATCACCTTCAGCGCTACCTGACGCTTCATCGGCGCACTTTGCTCCGCGAGAAAAACCGTACCGAAACCACCTTCACCGATCTGCTGGAGTAGCTTGTATCGGCCTATCATGTCGCCCTCGCCTTCCCTGCGGGCTTCGCGCCACAAGGCTTCCGCAGGTGTAGTCATAAAGCTGTCATCCGCCAAATGCGCGGCGATGAGAGACTCCACTTCTTCTCGTAGCAGAGGATCACCCCCACAGGCCGCAGCAAGGTAGTCGGCACGCTCCGCCAAACCCGGAATGTCCAGGGCTTCTTCCATGATGATTTCCGCTGCAAGTGGTTGCGACATATCGGTTAGTGGTAAGGCCATCGAAATGTTTGCCTACCACTTTCCTATGCGAAAAATCGGTGGAGAAAAGATCAAATAAGGAGGACAGTGCGTCTCGCCTTGCATGGCAAACACGCTTCCAGCCAGTTTCAGACCATCCCCCTTCTTCTCAATCTATTTTTCGGCGACGAGTTCCTTAACCTTGGCGCTGATGGCATCCGCCCAGATGTCATAGCCCTTGGGAGCGAGATGCAGGTAATCGCCCATATCTTCTTTGCTGATGGTGCCATCCGGCTGAAGATATTTGTCGTAAATGTCCATATAGGTGATGGAGCCTCCGGCGTATTTGGAGATGATGACATTCACTGCGGCTCTCAAATCGCGGCCGGGGTTAGGCTTCTCACCCGTGGGTAGGAGACTCATCAGAAGGATTTTCGCCTGTGGTTGCTTTGCCTGGATCAAATCAAGGATCGCTTTCACACCAGCGGCCGCATCTTCTGGTTTGGCTTGTTTACCCCAGAGATTGTTTGTGCCAATCATCACGACAAACACCTTGGCTTTGTAGCCCTCTAATTGGCCATTTTGCAAGCGCCACAAGACGATCTGTGTGCTATCGCCGCCGATGCCCATGTTGACGGCCTTGTAGCTCCCCCAGTGTTTGGTCCAGTTCTCACTGCCGCGCCAACGAGCCGTTATCGAGTCGCCGACGAAACAGACGTCAATCTTTTCCCCAGCAGTCTTGAGGTCGGTATTGATTCGCTCATAGTTTCCATTCCACCATTTTTCGCCGTTCGTTTTACCAGGGACTGGTGTGGTGGATTCTAATTCCTGGGCATGCGCGGCAAAGAAGCCGAGAGCCATCAGGACGAGAGTGGGGATGCATTTGGGAAATAGTTTCATGGTAGTATATTTGTCGTGACTGGAGAGTGGTAAAAAAACAGGTGGGAGTCAATGCACGAATCGGGCATAGCACACTAACGATTCCTCAATCATCCCGTTTCAGTTCCCGAAACAACCAAGCCCTAGCGAAGATCCAGTCTCGCTTCGCCGTAGGCGTCGAAATGCCGAGTGCATCAGCAGCTTCTTCGATCGTCATGCCGATGAAATAACGCAACTTGACCACCTCGGCCTTGCGCGGTTCGATTTGTGCAAAGCGATCCAAGATTTGATGGATGGCAAGGATCTCGTCGTCTTTTGCAGAGGGAACGGCGATTCCATCTTCCACGAACTCCGTACGCTGCATTTCACCGCCATGCCGTACCGCTTTCCTATGCCTTGCTCGGTCGATGAGAATACGACGCATCGCTTCCGCGGCGGCGCAGAAGAAGTGCTTGCGGCCCTCCCATTGTTGTTCACCTGGCGAGAGTTTTAAGTAAGCTTCGTGCACCAGAGCCGTCGCTTGTAACGTATGGGCCTGCGCTTCCTGCCCCAAACGCCACGCCGCTAACTTGCGCAACTCATCATACACCAGCGGGATTAAATCTTCTGCCGCTTGTCTATCGCCCGCACTCGCCGCATGAAGAATTCGCGTCACGTTATCGCTGTCGTCTGGCATGTTCTACTCTCTCGTTTTTGCCACATCTTTGGCAATGAAATTCCGACCTTGAAAAACACTCTCAGCGATAAAATCACTTCTCTTTATCATATGCGAAATTCTCTCGTCAAAAGGATCACAAAAAATTGTCTGGCTTGTATTGATAAAAATATTCCCTAAAAAGCCAAGATTCTCGGATTGCGTGACTCGGCGGAATCGGGCATGCTAACACTGTTAGTCAACTTACACATAAAAGAAACTGCTGCCGATACTATTAGAATTATGCACCGCTCTGAATTCATGCAGGAAACGCCACGCGCACGGTGGTTGGCGGAGCGACGGATGCTTTTAGAGAATGGCCCCGCCCTTCATGGCTTACTCAAAAAGGCAAATGGCGCTGGCGAACATTTACTCGTACTTGAAATCGGCGAAGCAGCGTTACGAGAAGGGAATATTCCCGACACAGTTCCCATCCAGCAGCAGATGGCACGCGCGTTGGCGGTGCTTGGATCAAGCCATGAGGCAAAAAATTTGTTAGCAAGGATTGAACTGGGTCGGGCGGATGATGCAGAGACTCTGGGATTGCTGGCTCGGATCGAGAAAGACCTCGCGGCAACAGCCACCACTCCGGAGGAACGTGTGGCATTTTTACGCGAAGCACGGCAGCACTACGAAATCGGTTACCGTCGTGCTCTCGAAGCCAAAGATCGCGGCGGCGCGGCGTATTGTGGAATCAACGCGGCAGCCTTGTCGGCCTTGATTGATGACAAAGAGAAATCTCAGGAGTTGGCGCTGAGCACACTAGATCAAGCGTCAGAAGATCACAGCTATTACGGAATCGCAACGCGAGCCGAAGCTTCGTTGATTCTTGAAAAGTGTGAAGAGGCGACCGAGCTTTATCGCGCCGCGGCCCAGCTCGCAGCGAGAGAAAATCGCTGGGCGGATTTAGCATCGACACGCAAGCAGTGTCGGGAACTCAGTCTGAAACTTTACGGCCGCAGGGATCATATGGATGCGGCATTTCCCATGGGAGCTGTAGCCGTCCTATCGGCCGAAGCGCTGAAAGCCGATCAAGTGGAATGCGAGGCATCATGGGTTGTCGATGTAGAATCGCGCGTCATGCAGTGGGCGACCACTCATTCGGTTCGCAGCGTGTTCAGCAGTGCGCGTCTGGGATGGGACTTATTTCTGTTAGAAAAACTCCAGGCATCCGGAATCGAAACGCATTTGATTCTCCCCTGCTCCGCAGAGCGATATTGCGAGTTGATCCTGCAGCCCAAAGGAGAGACTTGGGTGCAACGCTTTGCCGCCGTTCGTGAGAAATCAATATCGATCACGATCTTGCAGGAAGTGACCAGCGCCCCCACCGAAGCCGTGGAGTTCACCGACCGCATGATCGCGGCGCGCGGCGCCTTGCTTGCCAACCATCTCGGATTTTCCCTGCGGACCTTATGGGTCGGCGAACAAATGTCGAACACCTCGGCAAAATTGTGGACGCAACCCAATCTCTCATTGCATCAAATCCATCCGGAAAAACCGGAACTCGATGGCATTCCCGACAAAGATGCGAAATCGGAACCCGCTCCGTTCGCTCGCGCACTTAAGTCTAACTCCACCAAACCCAAGGTTGCCGTTTGCGCGATGTTGTTGCTTCATTTCCCCCAATACAGCGAGATGAGCGACGCAGATTTCGCGACCTTTCAAACCGATGTGTTAGGCGTGATCGCGACCAAACTCGCACTTGCCGAATGCCCGCCTATCGATCGACAAGGATTTGGTGGAAATTATTTATTCGTCTTCGATCAATTGTTTCCCGCCGCCTCCATGGCGCTCAGTTTGCTGGAGGCTTTACAAGCGCCACAGGCAAACGCGAAATGCTTGCCGTCCCTTTGCCTTCATGCTGGACCAGTGTGGCAAATGATCAATCCTGTGCTGAATTTCTATGCGCATGAAGGAGCTGCGATCACACGCGCAGCGGCCATGGCCACTGGATTGCCCAGGGGTGTTGCCTATGCGACCGAAACATTTTCCGCACTCTCCGCATTGGAATCGTTGCGCGGCATCCGCTTTGAACACGCGGGAATTTCCGTGGTCGATGGTCGCGGTGATCGATTGTTCCGCCTCCAGACTAGCTGAAACTCATCGCTCTATGAACCGACTTGTGATTATTCCCGATGATGCGCACGAAGCGCTTGGTTTTTCGTTGAAACCTCGCCTTGTGGGTATTGCGCGTGAAATCAATGCTCATAATCTTGCCCAAGTGATGGGAACGCAGGCGCTGCGTAGTTTCCACGCGGCCGCCGATGATTCGAATTGCGAGCTGTTATTATGGGCAAATGAAGGAAAAAACTTTGTTGTCGCGTTGTCGACGCGTGCGCCTAAGGAGTTAGTCGAAGGTTATGCACGGGCCGATGCGCAAGAAGGCATGATTGCACGGGTGATGGGCAGTGGACGATCAGAAAGCGCCGTAGCCGATGCATTAGAAGCGGCGGATTGGACAAATCTAGAAATGCTTCGTGGCTGTGAGATCGAAGCGATGGCATCGAGTCCCGTATTTTTGTTTGAAAACATCACCTTGGTGTTGAGTCGAGTCAGCTATGAAAAAAATCTTACCGCCCCACTGCGAGCGCCTGCCGAACTCGCCTCTTTATTGGGTCGATTGATTGAAGACCGTTTGATCCGCGCGACTTTGGGAATCGAATCCATATGAACCATCAATCCACATGGATCACACCAGAAGCAGCGCGTGAAGCGATGACGATAGGACGTGGACGTGGCGTAAAAATTGCGGTGATCGATTCCGGAATCGAGCTATCGCATCCGGCACTCACAGGTTTGCGATTGGTCGATGATCTTGCATTCGAATTAACAGAAGAGGGAGTCGTGAAAAGATCGCCCGCTTGGGGAGTTGATCTCTTCGGCCACGGCACCGCAGTCGCTCATGCCATCCGCCGCGTCGCCCCCGAAGCACAAATCGGCAGTTTCCGCGTGCTGAATGCACAGCTCGGCAGCAAATTTCAAATCATCCGCGAAGCAGCATCCTTGGCCGTGGATCTCGGCTATCAAATCATCAATTGCAGTTTTGGCAGTCGCGCCGATTTATCGAAGATCGAACATTTCAAGCCATGGGTGGATCGCGCGTATCGACGTGGTGTTCACATCGTAAGCGCTTGTGATAACGAAGATTTTCGTAGTGCCGAGTGGCCTGGACATTTCCCATCGGTAGTGACGGTCAACATGGCCAACACTTTGAGCGATGATTTATTTTTCCGCTGGGACGAACCCGAAGGAGAGTTTTCCAAACACCTTGTCGAATTCGCAGCACGCGGTGTGGATCTCGAAGTGCCTTGGAAAAATGGCCGATGGACAAAACAGTCGGGAAGCAGTTTTGCCGCACCGCATGTCTCGGGATTATTAGCGCGATTGTTGTCAGTCTATCCAAGTCTCAAGCCGCCCGTGGCAAAGGCCTTGTTGCAGGAAATTTCCGAACCCTGGGTTCCCTCTATACGCGGCCCGAATCAGTAAAAAAAACGGCGGACGCCAACACAGGGTCGACGTCCGCCATCTTAAAAGTTTCGCTTAGTAGACAAAGGTGGAACCACAATTCCAGCAACGATGGCGCAAGCGATAGTTGGTGTCCTCAAGAATGCGGCATGATGCATAGCAATAAGGGCAGATGACGTTGTTATAGCGGCGATAACGACCACCCACTTCATCATCTTCAGGTTTCACGGTATCAATGACTTCGGCGTCTGCTTGTGGCTCGCACTTTTCGCCGAGTCCTACTTCTATTTTTTGTCTTTCGTCTGACATATATTTGTTGTTTTAGTGTTGTGTTAAAGACCACCAATCTCCTTGGGGATTTCGGTGGAAAGATTCGATAAAGGATCAATGGTCATGGATGAATCAATGCAATCATGCGTAGAATCATTTCCTTGTCCAGAAGCTTCTTCGTAAAGATCGCGGAACAAGCCAGGCTGATTCATCAGTTCCTCAGCGCTTCCCGACTGGATAATTTTTCCTTCATTGAGGACATGGAAGTAATCACAAAAACGCGATTGCCATACGATGTCGTGATCCACCACCACCACGGTGCGACCTTCGAGCGATCGGCGCATGGTATCGATCAAGGGGAATTTTTCCATCGGTCCCATGCCGGTGGTCGGCTCATCCAGAAACAATACCGAGGGCTTGCGCAACAAGCATCTCGTCAGAGCGAACAGTTTTTTCTGACCGCCCGACAAACCTGCGCCCGCGGCAAACGGCATATCCAAGGCCTTGGGCCCCATGGATTTCATCAGCACTTGATCGAGCCCGGTCAGTGCTGCGGCATGGAGGATTTCTTCGTCCGTGGCCTCGGGGCAAGCGACACACATATTCTCACGCACGGTGTCATAGAAAAATGCGGGAAATTGCGACATCAGCACGAGATGGCGGCGCACGGTGGCAAGGGGCAGATCGCGAATCGGTGTGCCGCCTAACAAAATGTCACCGCTCTGCCAGGGATAGAAGCGCAATGCGAGGCGGAAGAACGTCGTTTTACCTTGTCCGGGGCGGGCGACGAAGCCCGTGACTTTGCCCGCAGGAATGATGAAGGAAGTGCCTTACAACACATTGGGACGTTCACCGGGACGATAACTGAATACCAAATCGCGGGCTTCAAGCGATGCCGTGAGTGGTGCGTTCGATTCAGTTGATGTCGGATTCTCCGGTGCCGGTTTGGATTCCAAAATGGTGTGGATCATTTCCATCGGCGGCCAGTTCATCCGCATGTCGATGCCGAAGCTGGATAGTTGTTGGATCGCGCCCATCAACAAGGGCGTCAGCAGCGCCACCTGAACGATGGTCCCCGGTTGGCCGTTCACGCCTTTCATTTCAAGAAAAATGGCAAGCCCCAGAAAGGCCGCTAATACGATAGTGCCGGGAAGCTGGCTGAAGGCATTGATCCGTTCCATCGTCATCGTTTGCGACATGCGTAAGGCGAGCGAACGATCCAATAAAACATTGAGTTTTTTCTCAAATACCGTCTCCGCGCGCATCGCTTGGATTTCTTCGGGAGCTTTCAAAGCACCGCCAATCAATGTCGCAAGACCCAGTTGTTGTTCTTGCACGGCGGAGGTGTCGCGTTGCAAATACTTGCCCATGCGGTTGACGATCCAGGGCGATGTCAACGCGAACACAAAGGTGGCACCAAACAATACCCATACGCCATTGATCCCAAAGATCGTGAACACGGCAGGCCCTTGCGTGAGTCCCAAGAGCGATTGATAAATCGTAAGGGCGATGATGATGATGCCGACAACTTGCAGCAGCGGTTCGATCAACATGCTGCGGATCGAGCTGGCAATTTGATTGGTGTATTGATTGACGATCATCGACAAGCGATCCGAATCGTTTTCGTGAAAATATTGCGGTGGCTGACGTAACAGCGTGGCGAACAAATCCGCTTTCACACCATTAGTGATTTTCCCATCAAGTCGGGCGACCAACCACTGAAAGCAAAACATTCCGATCACGAGTAAAACTGTGAAGACAATCCAGTAATTGAAAGTGACCATCAAATTTTCACCGCCAGCACCAGGCAAAACTTCCTTGGACAGACCGGAGGACGAAAAATGGTTGGTGAGTTTTCCCAAATAGACCGCGGCCTGCTGCGGAAGAACCGTGTGAACCAAAAGATGACCGACGATGTAGAGCAACACCAACGCCAGATGACTCTTCAGATAGGTGCGACCAAATTGCCACAAAACACTGAAGCGAAAGGGGCTAATTTCCTCTGCATCGGGTTGACTAGATTCGGGCGCGTCACCCGCAGGCATAGCCATCGCCGCGCCTTCACCCGCTTTTTCTGGCATTGCTGATTTTTCAATCATTCATTTATGGCGAACCGTTAGATAATGAAAATTCCCCCAACCGTCAACGTTACATTTTACCAATTCAGTGGAAGGGAGTGATTCGATTTTTTGACTCACTGATCCAATATGGATGGTAACTAACATCTGTGAGCTAGTTGTTTTTGGCATAGGGAGTTGATAGCGGAAATGATCAATGCGACACAAAAGTCGCAGTTTGGGCTTTCCCTCGCTGCTTGGGCACGCTATAGCAGCGCCGACATGAGCCTTACGCAACTTGACCAACTGAAGCAGTTCACCGTGGTGGTAGCCGATACCGGAGATTTCGAATCGATGAAATCCTATCAACCACAGGACGCAACCACCAACCCCTCATTGATCCTGCAAGCCGCAGAAAAACCGGAGTATCGCCCTCTCGTGGAGAAAGCCGTAGCGGAATTCCGCGACTCGGGCCTCACCGGACAAGCGCAACTTGCCGCCATACTCGACCGCATTCTGATCCTCTTCGGCCTCGAAATCCTCAAAATCGTGCCAGGTCGCGTTTCGACAGAAGTCGATGCCCGACTTTCCTTCGATACCGATGCCACCGTCGCCAAGGCCCGCGAACTCATCGCTGCCTACGAAAAAGAAGGCCACACCCGCGAGCGCATCCTCATCAAGATCGCCTCCACCTGGGAAGGCATCAAGGCCGCTGAGATTTTGGAAAAAGACGGCATCCGCTGTAACCTCACGCTGCTATTCTCGTTCGCCCAAGCCGTCGCCTGCGCCGAAGCCAAGGTCCAGCTCATCTCCCCCTTCGTCGGACGCATCCTCGATTGGTATAAAGCCAGCACCGGCAAGGACTACCAAGGCGATGAAGATCCAGGTGTGATCTCGGTGAAAGCCATTTACAACTACTACAAAAAATACGGCTACAAAACCGAAGTCATGGGCGCCTCGTTCCGCAACGTCGGCGAAATCCAAGCACTTGCTGGTTGTGACCTGCTCACCATCAGCCCAGGCTTGCTCAAGGAATTGCAGGCATCCACCGAGCCACTCGCCCGCCGCCTCGATCCCGCCGAAGCCGCGCAGGACCCGACAGAAAAAGTTACGCTCGACGAGAAAGCCTTCCGCTTCCTCTACAACGAAGACGCCATGGCCGTCGAAAAAACCGCCGATGGCATCCGCAAGTTCTCCGCTGACATCATCAAGCTGGAGAAACTCGTGGCTTCGATGCTGTAAGTTCTGCGACTACTCTCATACATCCGGCCCGGTTGATTCCGCGCCGGATTTTTTTTGGAGGCCAATGCTGTTATTGTCGCATGAGCCCATAGGACGGATGCCTTCGATCATGACGCAAGACCAAGACACGAATTCCATGAGCCATCTCGCGATAGAGAAAATGATAAGGAAATCCCGGGATATCAGCTCGGCGCAATGCAGGGGAAATGAGATGATAGCCCCTCGGATTCTTAAGCGCCTTATCAACAACAGCGAGAAATTCCTGAAAAAATCGATCGCCCACGGCATCTGAGGCTTCCACAGTGTAATAGCTCAGGATTCCATTCATGTCCCGCTGGACAAGTCGATGAAAGATCACGGTTGTAGCCATCAGCGACCAAAGGATTTTTTAAATTCATCCAGCGACATCCCTGAACTAGGATCGCGATCAAGCTCTGCATCCCTACGCATGGCCTCTGCCACGCCAGCATCATCGTCATGAAGCATCGCAGGGAGAGATTCGAGTAACTGTGCAGCAAGAAAAGCGCGTTGATCTTCCGGTAGTTGTAGCACTTGCTCCTCAAGTTCTATCAGCGTTGCCATGCAATAAGGATACTTGGATTAGGGGGCATTGCAAAGTGTATTTTTCCCGATTCCGAAATGCACTTCGCACCGAATACCGGTTGCGCCCCGCCGCCTCGATCCCGCCGAAGCCGCGCAAGACCCTGCCGAAAAAATTACGCTCGACGAAAAAGCCTTCCGCTTCCTCTACAACGAAGACGCCATGGCCGTCGAAAAAACCGCCGATGGCATCCGCAAGTTCTCCGCCGACATCATCAAGCTGGAGAAACTCGTGGCTTCGATGCTGTAAGCACGGCGAACTCTCTCATCCATCCGGCGCGGTTGATTCCGTGCCGGATTTTTTTACGTCGAGTCCTCCTACGCCTGACCGGGGGCGAGTGTCGAACACGGGGTTGAGGTGGTAGCTGTCATGACGGCTGGAATTGGAGGCGGGTCAGGCGTTAGGAGTGACGTCTTGTTAGCTCTTTCGATGCTGGATACTGCTCTGCAAGGCCAGAAACTCCTCTTGAGCCTTCTCTGCACCTGAAAAAGAGTCAGTAAGGTTTAGCAGCAAGACATGCTCTTCTGTAAATGTTGTCATCGTCAGCATTCGAACTCGCTCAAAAAAGCCGTCTTGACCGTGAAAGTCGAAGGCAATCACAGTTCGAGTCCAATGGTGACCGTCGATTAGAACCTTTTCGCCCGCTGCCTCAATCAAGGCATTCTCAACCTGAGTGGCGTAGAACGCTGCATTCTTAACTGCAAAATCTTCAGAGTCCTCTCCCATCCACTCATCGTGACGATCCAGAAAGATCCCAATACTTGGATTCATCCTCGGCGTTGGCTCAGGATACTTGGTGTAACCGAAGAACGGTGTAGGCGAAATCCCGTCATCATAAAGAACCTGCTCGGAACCGACCAGCAAGAGCCGCTCGCTCGACAAGAAGTCCCATGACCGAGGAACTTTGAAGCGAACTCCGAGAACTTGGCTGATGACCCACGAGTCTTGTTGGGTCATCATACCAGGAACCCTTGCGAGGGCTGCGGCCGTAGTCGCCGAAAAGAGTCCTAGAAAGCGGCGTCTGTTCATTTTCTTGAGCTAACAGTTATTTAGTTACCTTGCAGATGATATCAAACAGAAAAATGATGAAAAGGCAATTTTCTAAAACCTCTCAAACCTTTAAAAATCAAAGCTTTTTCCGATCATTTTGGATGTGCTGACTTCTTGGAACATGAAATAGTCGTGATTCGTTTCTCTAACAGATATCGCAAGGTGGTGCTCGGAAATTGGGTTGCAGATTCATGCCTCGAACAACTGACAAACTTAAGCCCACTGAAAACACTGGTGGGAAGGCATTAATCATTAATTTCTGATTTCTTTTGCCTTTTATTCAGTGAACTTAGTGGTTCTCAGTGTATCAGTGGATTAAATTCTTCAAACCGAATACCGCTTTCATGCGCAAATACCTGCTTTTCACCAAGGATTTTATATAGACCAAGCCCCCGTTTCATGCTTTCTATCTCCGCAACTCCGATTCAGATTGAGGATAGTCTTCACCCTCCGACTTCGACTCAGGGAGGGTAGCGAGTTGACCGGCGCTGGTTAGTTCCCCTTGTCGAATGATCCGCCGGCCGGACGCCTCTTGTCGCTGACGAGCTGCATGTACGATTCGTGCTACATCGAAACCGTGTTTGGCGGCGACCGCCTCCTTGAAGGAGCGCACTTCCTCGACAACAGTCATTTGGTGGTCAATTATCATCTCCGATTAAATCTTCTGGGGTGCAGATTACTGTAGCACGGAAACCGAATCCCGCAACACAATCCGAAATTCGCCTCCAGTTTCGTGGGTTGGCGAGATGCTTACAGTTCCATGTCACCAAATAATCGATGCTATGAACCGAAGCCACAGCAATATGGATGGCATCATCTGCAGCTTTCGCGGGAATGATCTGTTTTGTCAAAAGCATCTGGGCAATCGAAACCACATCGTTGGTGAGCTCCAAAAGTGGAATGCCAGCCAACAGTTCCGTGCGCATAATCGCCATCTCGGCATCACCTTCCGCGCACTCATCCAATACGGTTTGCGAGCAATAGAGATCGAACTCATGTCGATGCTGATCCCACCAAATTCGTGTCAGATTCTGGCGAGCAGCTTCGACAAGTCTTTGCGCAGGCCGCGCGGTGTAGAGGCTTGGAATCGTAGTCTCGATGTATGCAGTTGCCATCGTGGGTGATGATTAATTTCTGCCTAGAAAAGCTAATACGCTCAGGTGTTTATGATATGACATCAGATTCTATCTGCAATCATTATTCTCCAGAACATGGGCCCGAAACCCTCTGGGACCTTTCTGTTCGAAATATCCAGCCAGACCCCTGCCATGCGCGACATATCATAGCGCCGGTTTTGTATTAGCCCTCATCAACCGAAAATTGACGTTCAACCACAGATTACACAGATTGCGCAGATTTTTGGAATTATAGAACTGCCATGGTTTCTTAATTCGTGAAATCTGTGCAATCTGTGGTTCAAAGCCTCTTTCGTGCGCAAATACCTGCTTTTCACCAAGGATTTTATATAGACCAAGCCCCCGTTTCATGCTTTCTATCTCCGCGCCTCCCCTGCCCACCCGTTCATCGCCTCGCCATGTCCATTGAATTCACCAGAAATTTCTCGATCATCGCTCACATCGATCACGGTAAAACTACGCTTTCTGACCGCCTCCTTGAGTCCACCGATACCATCACGCATCGGGAAAAACAGGACCAATTGCTCGATTCGATGGACCTCGAACGCGAAAAAGGCATCACCATCAAATCGCACCCGGTCACCATGGCCTACAAAGCGAAAAATGGCCAAACCTACAAACTCAATCTCATCGACACCCCCGGCCACGTGGACTTCACCTACGAAGTCTCGCGCGCCCTTGCCGCCTGCGAAGGCGCGGTGTTGATGGTCGATGCCGCCCAAGGCGTCGAAGCCCAGACCGTCGCAAATCTTCACCTCGCGCTGCTGCAAAATCTCACCATCATCCCGATTCTTAACAAGATCGACCTCCCCGCCGCCGATATCCCAAAATGCCGCAAGCAGCTCGAAGACATCCTCGCCATCCCCGCCGAAGATGCCATTCCCGCTTCGGCGAAAAATGGTATCGGCATCACTGATATTCTCGAAGCCATCGTCGAACGCGTTCCTCATCCGACAGAGAACCCCGATAAGCTCCTGCGCTGCTCGGTGTTCGACTCGCTCTACGATACCTACCGCGGTGTCGTTTCCTATGTGCGCGTTTTTTCCGGCTCGGTGAAACGCGGTCAGAAAATCAAACTCTTCGCCACCGATAACAACTACGAGGTGAAAGAAGTCGGCATTTTCACACCGAAAATGACCGCCGTTGATCAACTCGTCGCTGGCGATGTGGGCTACATCATCGCCAACATGAAGTCGGCGGCAGAAGTGAAAATCGGCGACACCGTCACCGATGCCCAACGCGGCTGCACCGAGCCACTGCCCGGCTACAAGGAAATCCAGCCGATGGTCTTCGCGGGCATTTACCCCATCGATACCTCAGACTACGAGGCCCTGAAAATGGCGATGGGCAAACTGCAAATCAACGACCCCGCGTTCACCTACATGAACGAGTCCTCCACCGCGCTGGGCTTCGGCTTCCGCTGCGGATTCCTCGGCCTGCTGCACATGGAAATCATCCAAGAGCGCCTGCGCCGCGAGTTCAACATGGACGTGATTTCCACCTATCCCTCGGTGATTTATCAAGTTTCCCTCACCAATGGCGACGAACTCATCGTCGATAACCCCGCGATGTTCCCGGAGCAACAAATGATCCAGGAAGTGCGCGAACCCATCGTGAAAGTCTTCGTGATGGTCCCCGGCGAATACATCGGCGATGTGATGTCGCTGGTCATGGAAAAACGCGGCGAAGTGATCAATACCGAGACCATCGATGAATCGCGCGTGATGCTCACCAGCCTTTTGCCTCTTGCCGAAATCCTCGTTGATTTCAACGATCGCCTCAAATCGATGACCCGCGGTTACGGCTCGATGGACTACGAACACAACGGTTACCGCGAGGCAAAAATGGTCAAGATGGACATGATGATCGCCGGCGAACCCGTCGAAGCCTTCAGCACCATCGTCCACCGCGACAAAGCGGAATCTTTCGGTCGCTCGCTCGCCCTGCGACTCAAAGAAGTCATCCCGAACCAACTTTTCGTCGTTGCCATCCAAGCCACCGTCGGCGGCAAGATCGTCGCCCGCGAAAGCATTTCCTCGATGGGCAAAAACGTCACCGCCAAGTGCTACGGCGGCGACATTTCCCGCAAGCGGAAATTGTTAGAGAAGCAGAAAGAGGGCAAGAAGAAGATGAAGGCCATCGGCAAAGTCAACATCCCCCAAGACGCCTTCATCCGAGTCCTGAAGACAGGAGACTAACCGTGGCGAGGCAGCCTGCCCTGCCGTAGCCTCGGCGAAGGAGGGTCTCGCCTCCCAGGTTCTCAAGCTCAACACCCCACTCCCACCGATTCCCGCCTTTTCCATTGACAAGCCGTCACGCACTCCCCACGTTTCCCGCCCCTCCACTCTCGTCCCACCCTTTTCACTCATGAACATTACGATCGAACGCCAAGAAAAATGCCTCGCCACCCTGCGCGTGGAAGTCCCCGCCGCCACTGTTGCCGAGGAAAAAAGCAAGATTCTCGCCTCCTATGCCAAACAAGCGAAAATCCCCGGCTTCCGTCCTGGCAAAGCACCTCTCGCGGTCATCGAAAAACGCTATCAGAACGACATCAAGGAAGAAGTTGAATCGCGTCTGATCAATCAATCTCTTCAAGAGTCGCTCAAAAAAGAAGCGGTCAAGGTGCTCGATTTCGGCAATCCCGACAAGCTGACGTTCACCGCCGATGGCTCATTCAGTTACGAAACGGTGCTCACCTTGGCGCCCGATTTCACTTTGCCCGATTATAAAGGGATCGCCGTCAGCGTTCCCACCAACGAGGTCACCGACGAACAAATCACCGAACAACTCGAAGGCCTGCGCCAGCGTTTTGCTGACTTCACAGCCATCGAAGACCGCGCGGTCGCCATGGAAGACTTCGCAGTCATCGACTTCACCTCAAGCATCGAGGGCAAGCCCCTCGAAGAAGCACTCGGCCGCCCCGCAGGTTATCTCGCTGGACGCGAAGGTTTCTGGGTGAAAATGCAGGACGATTCATTCCTCCCTGGCTTCGCACCACAACTTGTGGGTCTCAATGCGGGGGATACAAAAGATGTCGATATCATCATCCCAGAAGATTTCCCGATCGAGGAGTTGCGCGAAAAAGCCATCACCTTCCACGTCAACCTCAAGGAAGTGAAGCAGCAAGTGTTGCCAGATCTTGATGACGCCTTTGCGGAAAAATTGATGGGCCCGGAAAAAACTGTGGACGATCTTAAAAACACCATCATCGAGGGCATGAAGTCGAACAAACAAAAAGAAATCGACGACATGAAAATCAATCAACTGATCGCACACTTCGATCAATTGGTGGAATTTGAAATCCCCGATTCTTTGCTGCAAGCGGAGACCCAGAGTCAGGCCGATACCCTCGTGCGCAGTGCCGCACAGGCGGGCATGAGCGACGAAGAAATCACCAGTCAACGTGATGCTTTGCTCGATACCGCAGCTGTCCAAGCGCGCACCAACATCAAAACCAATTTCATCCTGCAAGAGATTGCCGAGAAGGAAAACATCGTCGTCAACGATCAAGAAATGATCCAGCACATCATGGCCATCGCCCAACGCCGCAAAGAAGAGCCGACAAAGCTCATCAAAGAATTGCAACGCAATGGCCAAATCCCCGGCATCCGCAATTCATTGCTGATCAACAAAGCACTTGATTTCCTGCTGGAACACGCTTCAGTCACGGAAACTTCCGCAACTACCACACCTGACGCATGAACCAATTTCCCACTTCCATCGCTCCGAAAAATAGCTACTACGTGCCAGTCGTCGTCGAGTCCGACGGTCGCGGTGAGCGCTCGTTCGATATCTATTCACGCCTGCTCAAGGACCGCATCATTTTTATCGGCACTGGTATCGATGATTTTGTTGCAAATTCCGTGATCGCCCAGCTTCTGTTCTTGCAAATGCAGGACCCGAAAAAAGACATTCACATTTACATCAACTCCCCCGGCGGCTCCGTGACTGCAGGTCTTGCGATCTACGACACCATGCAGTTCATGACTTGCGACGTGAACACCTATTGCATCGGCATCTGCGCTTCGATGGGTTCCGTGCTACTCACCGCTGGCACCAAGGGCAAACGCTTTTGCTTGCCGAACTCCCACGTGATGATTCACCAAGTTTCCGGTGGCGCGAGCGGCACGGCCTCCGATGTCGAACGCACTATCGGCTTCATGTTCAATCTGAAAAAACGCCTCAATGGCATTCTTGCCCATCACACCGGCAAGACTGTCGAGCAGATCGAACACGACTCGGATCGCGACAACTACATGACTGCTGAGGAATCCACCGCCTATGGCCTCGTGGACAAAGTCCTCACCCGCCGCGAACTGCCCGACGTGAAAGCGTAAGCTCAGCCGAACGATTAGGAGACTCTCACCCAGAGAAATTTTTTCGCGATCGCTACAACTAACGCGATGGCGGCGATAATAGGCAGCGTCATGGCCATGGGCACTTCAAAGGTGTCGAGGGTTCCTGCCGTGGCGAAGGCCCATAGGAAAGGGATGGGAAAAAGTAGGAAAAACCAAAGGGGCCGCACGGCCATGAGAAGAATGCCGAGCACGAAGCAAATGGTGGGATCGGGCGACATGCCAAGGTATTGAGCACCCGTCATCTTCTGCTCTTCGCCGAGGGCGAGAAAGGGATAGAGGGCGATGCCAAATAACGCGATCACGGCTCCGAAAATCGAGGGCACGTTGATGCGCAATTTTCCGCACGGCTTCGCGACAAAACCCCAAAGCAAAATAAACGCAGCCTGCAGGAGAAAGGCCCAGCCGAAGTATTTCCCCAAGGGGGTTAACTCGGCGTAAAGTTGGAAATGAAACGTCACGGCACAGAAGACAAGCGGCACAGCGAGAGCCACGGCTAGCGCGCGAGTTTTCCCCAGCCACGCGAGGACAAGGATCCCTACCCCGAGCGCGAGCATCAGCGGATGCCACGGCCACCATTTTTCGAAATGCCGCTCAAAGAGACGAAAATACACTTCATCGACGAAGGGGATGAAATTTTCGATCGAGTAGCTGCTGATATTGTCGATCATAGATTGGTAATCGTCTCGATCATGCGCTTGCGGGTGGCCTCATCCGGCATGACCCCGAGGCGGGCGGCCATATTTTCCTGCATGTGAGCGACCTTGCTGGTGGCAGGGATGGCGCAGGTAACGGAGGGGTGGGAGACGATGAACTTGAGGAAAAATGCGGCCCATGTCGCGCAGCCGATCTCCGCCGCATAATCGGGCAGCTTGGCGTTCTTCGATTTTACGAGTTTGAAAAGATCGGCACCATCGAAGGGACGGTTCGCAATGATGGCGATGCCCTTTTCCGCCGCGACAGGGAGCAAACGCTCCTCGACCTCACGATGGGTGATGTTGTAGGTGAGTTGCACAAAATCGAGCGGCTCGCTCTTCATGATTTTCTCCAAATCCTCGTGCCTCCTCCCGTGGGAGGTGGTGATGCCGAGGTAACGGATCACGCCCTCTTCTTTCATTTTCCGCAAGGTGGCGAGGTGCTCCTGCCACGCGACGAGGTTGTGGATCTGCATGAGGTCGAAGGTCTTCACTCCCCACAAGCCAGCGGACTCGGCAGTCTGATTGCGAGTGGCGGTGCCATCCTCTGTAAAGATTTTCTCAGCGGAGAAAAGGCTCTTGGGGATGCCCGTTTTCTTCAGTGCGTAGCCGACCACTTCGCGGGCAGAGCCATACATCGGCGAGTTATCCACCATGCCGCCGCCATGGGCAAAAAAGGTTTTTAGCACTTCTGTGCAGCGATCGCGCAATACTGTGTCGCTGCCGACATTGAAGGTGCGCCACGTGCCCATGCCGATCACAGGAAGTTCTTCGCCAGAGGAGGGAATTTTTTTCATAGCTCCCTTCCCTTCTTGCGCGAATCCAGTGGCGGGCGAAAAGGCGAGCGCACTGGCGCCGGTGCCGAATAGTTTGAGCGAGTGTCTGCGGTTCATGGTGTTGATGCGATGGTTGGATTTTTGCGGAAAAATGCGAAGGTGCTAAGGATGAGGATGAAGCAGGAGAGGACGAAGACTTTGTTGATAAACCAATTTGTCCGCCAGATCGTCCACTCTGGTTCCGCTGAACTGAGGAATCGGTAAAACAGCGTGACAATAATAATGATCTCAATCGCGGACATTATGATGGCGAGCCAAGCGGTGTAGGGTTGCGGTCTGAGCAACACCCACGCGAGCCAAACGTGGGCGACAGGCCACAAATCCCAGAAAACGTGAGCCGTCAGAGGCAACCCGTGCGCGGCAGCATAGGTGATGGGAAAGATGTATTTGATCACCAACGTCCACGCCGAGAGGATGATCAGAAAATGCGCGAGAAAGGTGATCCATCCGCCAGGAGCGGAGCTTGTGAGCGAATCATCCGTTTTCATGACTCCATGAGTCTTGCAGCCGAAGTGAGACGCGTCAACCCGATTCATATGGAGTGTTCCGTAGAAAAATATCCCTCACCGAGTTAGTGGCGTCCCTTCACCCGAGCACCAAAGCCTGCCTCACTGCAGCTTCGGCGCGGTCGGCATCATCTGCATTGCGGCTGTGGATTCGTGCGATCACTTCGCCACGCTCAAGACTGCTGCCCACTTTCACCAGCGTGTCAAAGCCCACCCGCGGATCCACCGCATCGCTGGCCTTGTTCCGGCCCGCTCCCAATTCGAGCGCTGCCTGACCAATCCGTCCGGCATCGAAGCGCGTAACCACACCCGACTCGACCGAAAGAACATCGCGAATCACCGGAGCTTGGTGCACAACATTCATTTCAAACAAACGTTCGATTGAAGCGTTTTGCGCTATCGCAAGTTCACAAAATTTATCCATTACCTGACCCGACGAAATTTTCTCAAGCAGTTGATCCTGAGTGCATTGCGTGATTTTTTCCGCCTGTGAAAGAACTAGTGCCAGCAAATCGGGGGGGCCTTCGCCGCGCATAATCGCCAGAGATTCCACGACTTCCAGAGCATTACCCACCGCGCACCCAAGTGGTTCGTCCATCGGATTGATCTCGGTGAAAACTTGCACCCCCATCGCATTGCCGACAGCCTGCATCGCCCCCGCCAGCTCCTCGGCCTGTTCAAACGTTTGCATGAACGCACCACTGCCGAACTTCACATCGAGCACCAAGCGGTCGAGCGATTCGGCCAGTTTTTTGGACATGATCGAAGCCGTGATGAGCGGGATCGACGGCACCGTGCCAGTGACATCGCGAAGAGCGTAAAGTTTTTTGTCGGCAGGGCAAAATTGCTCGGTCTGGCCCATCATCACCACGCCGATGCGACGAAGTTGACGCTGCGCTTCCTCAATCGAGAGTCCTACACGAAATCCGGGAATCGATTCAAGTTTGTCCAAAGTACCGCCTGTAATGCCCAAGCCTCGGCCAGAAACCATCGGGATCCAGCAATCACAGCAAGCCACCAAAGGGGCGAGAATCAGCGAAACTTTGTCACCAATGCCACCCGTCGAGTGTTTGTCCACCACCGGCGGATGATCTCCAGAAAACTGAAAGCGTTCACCGCTTTCGAGCATCGAATAGGTTAGCGCCGCCGTTTCCTCTGCCGTCATACCGCGGAAAAATACCGCCATCGCAAAGGCTGCCATTTGCGCATCGGTCACCTCGCCACGAGTAAAACCCTCAATCAACGAGCGGATCTCTCCATCGGCCAGTATCTCCCCCTCCCGCTTGCGGGCAATCAATGTCGGTATGTGCATCATCGTCGCGGAAAAAGTGGCAACTTATTGAGGAAACCGCGCATCAACATAGTTCTTGTCGTCCGCCGAGAGCTTCTCGTAATCGTACAAAATTTCCGTGCCGTCTTCCTTCACGAAACGCACCTTGCGCTTGCCCTCCGCTGTCGTCACGCCCACACATTTTGCCTTGAGTTTTTTGCCCTCGGCATTGATCCATTCGCGCATCGCCGGAGTTTTATCTACGGGAGTCGTGGCCTTATCCGGGGCGTCGGACTCCTCGCCTTTCGATTGAAATTTTTCTTTCGCATCCTCCCCCGCCTGCTTGATTCGTTTCTCAAGCGCGTCTTTTTGCAAAAAGGCCTTATCCAGCCATGACTTCGGCGGCGGTTGGTAGAGGAACCAACCGGCTCCCAGCGTGAGAATCAGGCCCCACATTTTCGCCGAAAAGAACAAAAACTTATGCGGCAGTTCAATGATGGTGCTTTCCTCCGTTTTCACATCGATCACCTCCTTAACGGTCGTATTTCCGAGCGTGATCGAAAAGATCCATACAAAGATCGTGCCGAGAAGATGGCCCACTGTGACGATCCATTTATCGGGCACGAACCCTTGGGTAAAATGATTCACCCAGTAAAAAACCACAAAGCCCATCAGCCAGAGAATCGGAATCAAAAATCCCCATCGCGTCCACAAAGTCATGCATCATATTTACAAATCCGCATGGCGCTTGTAAATGGCAAAGTATGAGATTTGAAAAGTGCCGGCGCTATTTTTCGCTATACAGGCGACAGCTCATTGGCTAACGAAGTCATAGTCTATGACGAACACACCTCCGCCACCGCCGCAATCGCCCCCAGCCATGCCAGCTGCTCCGAAAACATCCAAGCTGGCGATTGCGAGTCTGGTCTGTGCTCTGATCCCGATTGTGCCTCTAACAACCGTGGCAGCCTTGATCTGCTCGGTGAAAGCGAAAAAGAATATTCGCGAATCACAAGGCACCCTCACGGGATCCGGATTGGCGACCGCTGGTTTAGTGATCAGCTTGGTCATGGGCTTTATGGTTCTTATCATTGCCGCACTCGCCGCCCTCGCCACTCCTGCGATTCTCAAACAGAAACGGCAGGCAGAAATGACAAGAGCCATGTCTAACAGTAAGCAAATCTACCTCTGCATGATGGACTTTGAATCGGACATGGGAACATTTCCTGATGACCTCACGGCGAAAGAACTTCCCGATCCCGCGCTATATCAGGGAAATTCGGCGAATCCCTATCTCGCGCAACTGATCGCTGGCGGTTACTGTTACGACGAAATCATGTTCCCCATGGGTCCTGCAGGCTCCCAAAAATCAGATAATATCATGAATCCACCCGAAGAAATCCTTAAAAAAGGAGAAAACGGCTGGGCGTATTTGCTGGTCGATGACAAAACAGAAGAAGAGGACGTCGTTCGAGGCTTAAGCACCAGCGATGGCGGAGATATTCCCTTTCTTATCGCTCCGCTCGCCGATTCTAACGGAAAAATTGACCCCAAACCTTTTGACGGCCGCGCTGTTTACATCCGCATCGATGGCTCAGCAAGACAAGAGCGATACGCTCCCGGCGGCACCTCTCCTCTGGATTCCACTTCATGGAACAACGACTTCCGCCCCGTTGTGAAAATGCCCAAATAAGCACGAGAAAATTACGATAGAGGTCACGTCCGTTCCGCGCGAAACTTTTATGTCAATCGCCTCCCCCGCCGCAACCACCACCACATCCGGAAGAGCCGCAACCAGAAGATCCGCAGCCCGAACTCCCACAACCACTGCCACCCGATCCATCGCCGCCTCCGCTGTTACTCATCGACTGAAGGGCGCTTTGGAGGTGCTTGTATTCCGAGAATGCAACAAGTCCCGCCGCGCCACTGAGAGCCACGGCTAGGCCAGCAAACTCATTGCGCTCGGCAGCAGAGACCACGCGAGCCATCGAAGAGTCAAGTTGTTGCTTTTGTTGCTCTAACAGAGACATTCCTCTTTTGGTGAGTTTTGCAGTAGCATTCGAAACCATCAGCCCGACGATGAATGTGATCATTACGAGGATCACCAGATATAGTACCGGATAGCCGAGAGAAAGGCCATAAAGGATTCTTACCACTCCCAAGGCGATCAATAGCAAGAACGGCAACATCGTGGTAAAGATCATCGAAGTACGCTCTGATTGTTTCGGACGATAGCCAGCAATGGCGAGTTTCGTTTCGATCTGCTCGATCATAGGACTAACGTACATGCGAAATTTATTGTCATCCATGCCCACGAGTTTCTTTTTGGCGCAGGAGACGGCATACAGATTTTGCTCCAATGTTGTCAGTCGTTTAGAATCAAAGTCCTGGCTTTCAACGGGCACGAACTTCTGTTGCATCCAACGAGTCTCGCAGGTAAGTAATTGGCACTCGAACAAACGAAACGTCGCGAGTTGCATCATTCGTTGTGCGCCGCCTGCTAGAAAAGCGAGTTCATCCAAGCTCATGTTAGGCGCCTGACCATTGGGACGCTCCATCCGTTCCATAGCGCGCTTGCGGTACCGCACAGCGAAAATAATTACGGCAATCAGCAATGCGATATACAGGCCGAGAACCAGTGCGTTATGAGCGTTCGGCACAATCAATTCGGAGAGCATGTAGTGCGATTTCATATGGGGCGCAGGAGGCGAAAGAGCTTTTTCATGAGATACAAGGGACGCGGCACAATGAGATGAGTAGTGCGCTCCACCCACTGCTGCGACGCAGCTGCCGCAAAGCGTTTGTTCCCATCGGGCCAAATATCGGAGGGCGGTTCTTCCCCAAAGTGCTGCCGATAACTTTGCAGGGTCTTCTCATACCAATCATGAAATTTTTCCCCTTCCTTGTGTCCGCCCTGCGTAGGATCGTGATGAATCTCTTTTCCGAGAACATCGCGACACCACACTTGCCAATAATTGCGAGTGTAGAGCAAATGCAGATGCCACGCGGCATCAACCTCTTCCGACGGAGTGACGGGATGACCCGCGGCCACTGCCAACATCATGAAGCGCTTATACTCATCGCCGACCCGTGCCGCATAGGCATGGGTCCACCCCTGTTCACGGGCGAGGCGCGCGGAAAATGGTAGCGCTGCTGATGGTTCATCGAGAGAAAACCCATTCACTCGATCAAGTAACTGTTGCCAACTCCATTGCACGCTTCATTTTCCCTCCATCGCAAGATGAAATCAAGCTCGTTGATATTCCAACTTCGTCATTTTTGCGGTGATCAATCTGCAACAGTAGTGATCATCAACGCCCTCCCTCCGATTCCCCACTCTCTGATTGCGGCGCTTCTTTCGGCTTGGAACTCTCACTTGCAGTCATGGCCCAATGCTCCAAAAAGAATCTTTTTTCCTCCACTTGGATAAATTTATCTGACCTGCCCAATATCGGCCGCAGTGTCGTACTCAGCTGTAAAGTTACTAATAGAAACAACACCGACCATACCACCACAGGACCATTGCTCACGCCGCCACCCGATCCAGCGCAGGCCTTGATGAATCGCAATGCGAAAAACATGGCCACCCCCCACGCTGCCACAGCGAGAAAACCAATGAAACCAAACGATGTCGTTGATTCCACAAATATCCACAAAGCCGGCGCCAAGCCTAACAAGAGCATGCCGCCCAGTGCCAAGGACCCCGCCAAACATAGGAGCAACGCCTTCGGGGAAAACCGCGCCCCTGCCAGCGTGCTAAAGACATACAAGCTTGGATAACAAATCAACGCCGCAAACAACATGCCGCTCAGCACCTTGAGCGGCGATGCCCACAATTGTTCATGACGACTGAAGCAGCCTAACACAAATCCGAAAACCAATAGTGAAACGCTGGCGATCCCTAACAGTTTCGCAAGAAGCCCGCCAAATGCCGGTCCATCAAAAACTTGTGCGAGGTCGCGTGGACGCCGCAGCAGAGCTTCAAACAATTCACGCATGGTCGGTTGATTGCCCATGGGCGTCTCATCGATTGCCTGCCTATCCACCGACCGAGCAGCACCTGTGCTTGGAAATACAGGTGGATTGGGAGGCGTGGCTCCAGATCTTAATTCGTCATTGTGTTCATTCATAAGAGTATGATTCATAGTTGTATTTTGTTAGGGAGATTCTTTTTCGACTTCGTTAAAAACATGACCAGTAGTAGTGCGATGAAAAACAAAAGGCCGACGACTTCGTATTCATAGCCTCGCGAGACACGGCCGAAGGAACGCCACACCGCCTCGTGAAAAGTGCCCTCAAAGGCATCCTCTCGCATGAACGCCACTTCCAGTTGCGGAGAACCAAAAAATGGCCGCAAGATCCAAGAAAATTGCGAACCTAACAAACCATTGCCCGCCAACCAAGCAATCAAGGTCGGCAGCGATCCCTTGCCACCCGATCCATGCAGCAACCGATGCAAATGGATATTAGAAAAAATTCCCACCGCCGCAATTAGCACGGTGTGCGATAACAAATATCCCGCATGCGCCGTCGCGGCATTGGGAGCATCAGGAGTCGGCGCATTCCATGCCAGACCCAAGGTCACAGGCGCTAACGATGCCAGCAACACCGCCGCCGTGGCAAAGGCCCATAGCAAAGCCATCAACGACTGGCGAAACCCCAATGAACCATGCAACAACATCCCCAGCAGTCCATTGAGCAACGCATTGCAGCCCAAAGTCAGCAACACCAACATCGGCATCTTCACCGCCACATACCCTCCCATCTCCGGTGCCCGCCATGCTCCCACAGTGAACCCATAAATCGCGAAACCCATCACCACCACTCCCAATAGACCCAGCGCTTTGCTCAGAGGCAAATCCCGAAGCCACACCGGATCCGGTCGCAATACGCGATCCAAAACGTGAGTGATACGATTGATGGTAGTAGTAGCGGCTTGCATCGTCAATGAACGAGCCCATTGCGCCATACCCTCATGAAGACAGAATGAAGTTCCCGTGAAAAAAATAATATTTCGATACTAATGCAAAAATCTGTGATCATAAAACCGCACCAAAAACAAACACCCGAACCTCTCTAAAAAAATCAGTGGCTTCGGGTGACAGTGGTGACTATTTTGACTACGAATTCCCGACGAAATTACGCCGCATTTTTCATTGCCCCACCAACCGAACGCGATTACCTTACGCGCGATGAGCGCCTGCCACGGACCGCAAATGAAAATGGATCCTAGCCTCCACCAGGAGCGCAAACCCGATTGGATCAAAGTCCGCTTGCCGAACAATCCTGCTTTCTGGTCGACGAAGTCACTCATCACCGACCTCAAACTCGTCACGGTCTGCGAAGAAGCCCAATGTCCGAACCGCTGGGAATGCTGGGGCCAAGGCACCGCTACTTTCATGATCGCCGGGGAAAAATGCACCCGCGCCTGCGGCTTCTGTGCGGTTAAGACCGCCAAGCCGGATGCGCTCGAAGAAGATGAACCTCTGCGAGTCGCCGAAGCCACACGTCGCATGAAACTCCGCCACGTCGTCATCACCGCTGTCGCGCGCGATGACCTCCGCGACGGTGGTGCCGAGCATTTCCAAAAAACCATCGAAGCCGTGCGCGCCATCAATCCCGGCATCGTCATCGAAGTGCTCGTGCCCGACTTTAACGACCGCGACTGGGCCTTGCAGATGGTCATGGATGCTCGACCGCACATCTTTAATCACAATCTCGAAACAGTCGAACGCCTCACGCCGCTCGTGCGCTCGCGGGCGAAGTATCATCGCAGCCTCGCAGTATTGAAAAAAGCCAAGGCCATGGTGCAGGGAAAAGTCGCCACCAAGAGCGGCATCATGCTCGGCCTCGGTGAAACCCGCGAGGAAATCCTCACGGCTATGGATGACCTACTCGCCGCAGATGTCACAGTGCTAACGATGGGACAGTACCTGCGCCCTACTCCGCGTCACTTGCCTGTGGTCGCCTACATTCATCCCGATCAATTCGCCGAGTATAAGGAAATTGCCATCGCGAAAGGTTTCCGCCATGTAGCAAGTGGTCCGCTGGTGCGCAGTTCCTATCATGCTGCTGATTTCCGTCCCGAGCTCGATATCCTAGAGGACGCCGAAAAACACGTGCGTCCGCTGCACGGCCTCGACCTGCAACCCGAGCACCTAGCTATCCCTCAAGCCCCGCGTGAAATTTTGCAAAGCAGCATCCTTTGACTTCACAGCTGCCCGCTTTCGCGAAAGGAAAAATAGGGGGCACGACCGATACCAGGCCTGCCAATAATCACGTGATCGATAAAACGAATTTGCATCAGATCACTGGCCTCGCGCACACGTGCGGTCAATTGTGTATCCGCCCGACTTGGCGTCGGCTCGCCCGATGGATGATTGTGCATGAGAAAAAATGCATAGGCATTGCGATTGATCACCGGGTGTAAAATTTCGCGCGGATGAGCCAGCGTCTCACTCACCGTACCCGTGCTGATTTCCACAAACGCTTGCATGTGCAACTTCGTATTGAGAAGCACGACCACCAACTTTTCCTGCGGCAAGTGCTGCATCTGCGCCGCGAAATGCTCATAGATTAAGGCAGGTGTATCCAGCGGTACTCCTTGCACCTGCTCGACCGCCACGCGACGCCCTAACTCAAAAGCCGCCACCAATTGCGACGCTTTACCCAATCCAAGTCCGTGGCATTTTTTCATTTCATCCACCCCGATCTGACCGAGTTGCCCGAGCGAACCAAAGCGATGAATCAATTCCCGCCCGACTTGGATCGCACTCTTGCCCTTCACTCCTGTGCGCAAAAACAACGCCAGCAGCTCTTCGTTCGACAAAGCCCTCACCCCGTGCTGTTGCATTTTTTCCCTGGGCCTATCTGCCGCCGATAGATCACGCATCATTGGTTCCATGAAAAATGACCCTAGCGAACCATTCGTCCGACGCAAGCCAGGAATCGGATGCGTAGCAAAGGAAAAGGCCTCGTTCGTGAGAACGAGACCCTTATTTGGCTCGGGTTCTAGGATTCGAACCTAGGACCTAATGGTTAACAGCCATCCGCTCTACCGCTGAGCTAAACCCGATTTGTAATGCCTCACAATCTCCCGTGAGGCGGGGGCGAAGTTGCAGACTTTTTTGCGGTGAAGCAAGGAAAATTTACAACGATGTAGTGGTCGGGGCGGCCAGATTCGAACTGACGACTTCCTGCTCCCAAAGCAGGCGCTCTACCAGGCTGAGCTACGCCCCGAACGGGGCGGCGAATCTCCACGAATCCGCTCATTCTGGCAAGACAATTTTTTCTGTTTTGCTAAAATAGTTAATCCCTACGCCAGCAACTGCTTCACGACCTTTGTGCCGGTCTTGGTGATGTTGCTGAGACGATGCATCGCTCCTTGATGCGGGTAGGTGAATTTTTCGTGATCCATGCCTAACAAATGCAGCATTGTGGCATGCAGGTCGTGGGCAGAAACTTTATCGATCATCGCTTCGTAGCCGATGGGATCGGTCTCGCCGTGACTGTAGCCGGGCTTCACGCCGCCACCTGCCATCCACAAAGTGTAAGCACCAGGATTGTGGTCGCGACCGATGTGCTTCATTTCCACACCGCCACGGTTTTCGCGCATGGGCGTACGACCAAATTCGCCGGACCAAATCACCAACGTTTCATCGAGCAAGCCGCGCTGACGCAGGTCTTTCAAAAGAGCCGCAATCGGTTGATCGATCTCTTTGCATTTATCGACAAAGCCCATTTTCAGGTCGGTGTTCGGGCCCGTGCCGTGCGAGTCCCAACCCCAGTCGAAGAGTTGAATAAAACGCACCCCACGCTCAGCGAGACGACGCGCGAGCAGGCAGTTGTTCGCAAAGGATTCTTTGCCGGGTTGAGTGTTGTAGGCTTTGTGGACTGCTTCCGGTTCTTGCATGATATCGAAGGCATCGGACGCATGGATTTGCATGCGATAGGCCATCTCGTATTGGGCGATGCGAGTAACAGTTTCGGGATCGCCGACTTCTTTGGCGATGCGTTCGTTGATGTCGGATAGGGCATCGAGCGTGCGACGGCGCAGTGCTTGCGAAACGCCATCGGGGTTTTGCAAGAAAAGCACCGGCTCGCCCTGAGATCGACATTGCACGCCTTGATAGACCGACGGCAGAAATCCGGAACCCCAGACCGACTTGCCGGCATCGGGATTGACACCACCGGAAGTCATGACGATGAAACCGGGCAAGTTTTGATTTTCCGAACCGAGGCCGTAGGTCGCCCATGCACCCGCGCACGGCCAACCGAGTTGCGGCGAACCAGTGTGCATCAGCAACTGCGCAGGGGCGTGATTGAACTGATCGGTGTACATCGATTTCACAATACATAGTTCATCGATCACGGTTTCGAGATGCGGCATTCGATCGGAAATCCAGTGGCCGCTCTCTCCCGCCTGATGGAAGGGAAATTGCGAACCGAGCATGCGCGGCACTCCTTGAATGAAAGCGAATTGTTTGCCCGCGAGAAATTCTTGTGGGCATTCCTTGCCATCGAGCTTGGCAAGTTCTGGTTTGAAATCAAACATCTCCAACTGGCTCGGCGAGCCCGCCATGTGCAAGTAGATCACCCGTTTCGCCTTCGGTGCAAAATGCGATAGATCGGGCAGCAATGGCTGCGCGGGATCCTTTTTCATGGGTCCCGATGCGCCCCAACTTTGGCCTTGAGAAGCAAGCCACAATCCGCCGAGTCCCATTGAGCATTTGCTGAGGAAATGACGGCGTGTGAGGTGTTCCAGTTCTAGGTATTGCAACATGATCGTGTGAGGAGATGGGATTAACGAGTGAGGGCGCTATCGAGATTGAGCATGGTGTTGGCGACGAGCACCATCGCGGCCTCCGATGCCGTGGGAGCAAGTTTTTGCATTTGTGCGGGCTGCTTTTCATACTCTGCCATCGCATCGGCATGGAGTCCTATGAGAGCCTCCACGACTTGCGGTGCTGGCTCTTGCAGGGTCAGCCACTGATAGCCTTGATTGATTTGCGTGGAAAGATCGCCACCAGCACCACGCATTCGCTGGGCATACGCTTGGGCCATTTCGATGTAGGCGGGGTCATTGAGCGTAACGAGTGCTTGCAAGGGCGTGTTCGAGCCAAGTCGACGTGGCGAACAAACATCACGACTGGGCGCATCAAACGTTAAAAACGATGGATAACCGCTGGTGCGTTTGCTGTAGGTATAGACGCCGCGACGATAGCGATCTTCGCCTTGCGATGTCTTCCACTGCGCACCGTTGTAGACCGATTTCCAAATGCCATCGGGTTGTGGAGGAAACACCGACGGACCAAATTGTTTCCGTGAGAGCAAGCCCGAGATGAGCAATGATTGATCGCGTACCATCTCCGCAGTGAGGCGCTGGCGCGGGCCGCGAGTGAGGAGTTGATTGCGTGGATCTTTTTCTAACAATTCCGGCGATGTTTTCGATTGCTGACGATAGGTGGCAGAAAGAACAATTTCGCGCAGGAATGGCTTGATGCGCCATTGATGATGTTTTTGCAAACGCAGTGCGAGATGATCTAACAACTCAGGATGTGTCGGTGGTGTGCCAGAGGTGCCGAAATCTTCCTGCGTCTCGACGATGCCGATGCCGAAAAGCTCGGCCCACAGGCGATTCGCCATCACGCGGGCGGTGAGCGGGTTGGTATCGCTCATCAACCACTGCGCCATGTCGATGCGATTGAGGCGTTCGGTTTTTTGTGGTGGTCGTACGATTTCGGGGATGCCGGGTTGCACCGATTCATCAAGAGTTGAGCGATTGCCACGAATGAACACGCGGGTATCGCGTCGGGCGTTATCGTCACGCTCTTTCATCACAGGCATCATCGTTCCGGGGATGGAACTATGCTGTTGTTTCAATGCCGCATGCTCCGCCCAGCGTTGCGCCCGCTCAGGTGTTTGCAACCATTGTGGCAAGCTCGGATTGTTCGAGAACGACAGCTTGAATTTTTTCAGGATCGATGGCTGGTTATCAGCATTGCAGGAAATGGAATGGAAGATGGAAATTTCCAAAAGACTCCCCTCGCCTGCTACCACTGGTTGCTCTGGAACGAAGACACACCAACGCGGACCGCGCTGTGCGGGATAGTCACCGAAGCCTTCCGGCCCTTTTACGAGCGCGTCATTCGGATCAAAGGGACCAACGATGGCATCGGCCACGACTTCCTTGAAACGCACTTGCTCGCGCTTGCCATCGGCATGGATGAGCCATGCTTGAAACTCACCACACACTGCCGCCAGAGCCGACCATTTTTTCGGATCGTCGGACAGGGGTAGAATGTCCAGACGGATCGAGGCGAAATCCTTCGCGGGAAATGTCAGTGTGTAGGACGAGCGAGTCGGGTTCGTGCCAGAGGAAACAAACAAGCCATCGTCCTGTTGCACGATGCCACCCGAGGCGGCGGAAGCTTTCGCAGAAATCGATTTCCATACTTCGTAATCCGTGACTTTATCCGCAACACGAAGCGCCTCGTTGTTGATGCTTTCACGCAACGTGCGAAGTTCTTTTTCCATGCGTACAACATCCGCTTGTCGAGTAATGTCATTTGCGACTTTGGTGCTGGGAAAGTCATTATTAAGATCGGCATCCTCGCTGTTGTCGAAAAATGCCATGAAGCGAAAATAATCTTCGTGGGGATAAGGATCATAGGGATGCGAGTGACACTGCACGCAGGAAAAAGTCGTCGCCTGCCATGCGGTCCATGTGGTGCTGACACGGTCCATCACTGCCGCGATGCGGTATTCCTCGTCGTCAGTGCCACCTTCCGTGTTGCTCATCGTATTGCGATGAAAGGCAGTGGCAATGAGGTCATCGGGCGCTGGATTTTCTAATAAGTCTCCGGCTAACTGCTTGATCGTGAATTGATCATAAGGCATGTCTTGATTGAAAGCGCGGATCACCCAATCGCGATACGGCCAAATCGTGCGTGGATTGTCTTTTTCAAATCCTTGCGTGTCCGAGTAGCGCGCCATGTCGAGCCACATCACCGCCCAGCGCTCGCCATAGTGTTGCGAGGCCAGCAAGCGATCGACGACTTTTTCGTAAGCTTCTGGTGTGGCATCATCGCGAAACGCCGCCCACTCTTCCGGTGTCGGCGGCAGACCTATGAGATCGAGCGAGACACGGCGCAGCCACTCGGCCTTGCTAGCTTCTGGCGATGGCTTGAGCTGCTGCTTTTCAATATTCGCCAACACCCAAGTATCGAGCGATTGCTTCGGCCAATCTTTTTGCTGCACACCGGGCAGTGGTTGCTCTTGCGTCGGCATAAACGACCACAATTCTTCCCACTTCGCTCCTTCTTTGATCCACTGTTCGATGGTCGCAATTTCCTTCTCATGCAGAGGTGGCCCATGTTTCGGCTTGGGCATGATTTCGTCAGGATCTTTGGATGTGATGCGGCGCATGATTTCCGACTTTTCGGGATGGCCGGGAACAATCGCAATTTCTCCGGACTTTCCTTCCGCCAATGCCTTATCACGGAAAATCAAAGAGATATTACCCGCCTCTTTGACACCACCATGACAGGCCGTGCAATGCTTGGTGAAAATCGGACGGATATCGCGATTGAAACGAACTTCCTCCGCAAGAGCCGGAAGGGAAACGAGCAATACTGTGAAAAAGACGCGCATCATGAGTGACTGAAACCAGATAGCACAGATACGCGAAAAAGACAGGAATCTTGCAACACGAATGCTAAGTATGACACGCCGTGTGCGCGATAAACAGAAGCGAATGCTGCCGCTACCATCACTCAGTGACGTCGTCGCTATCCTTCGCTTTGGGGATGAGATCGACTTCCTGAAGCAAATTCACCATGCTCACGCCTTTCACGGCCGAACTATCGTGACGGAAGCTGAGGATCGGAGTCGATTTCAAGACCACACGTTTCATCACGCGGCTTTGGATTCGTCCGTGATCGCGATTGAGTTTGTCCAGCACGGGCTGGGTGTGACCACCGAGGATGCTCATCCAAACTCGTGCTTCGCGGAAATCCTGCGTGATTTCTACTTCGTTCACGGTCACCAATTGACCCGGCCAATCGTAATCCTTGGTCAGCACCGCGCTAATTTCGCGGCGGAGCAATTCGTTGACTCGATCTTGGCGCTGGGACATTGAGGTAAAAATCTAACAGTTATGACTTACAGCTCCTGCGCTACTTTCTCGAGTGTGTAGCACTCGATTAAGTCACCTTCCAGGTATTCATCGAAATCGCCGAGGCGGATACCGCACTCGCTACCGACCTTGATCTCATCCACTTCGTTCTGGTAGTGTCGCAAGGTGGACATCTTGCCATCGAAAATAGGCACTCCACCGCGAACCACACGAGCGTGCGCTTTGCGAAGAATCTTGCCTTGTTTGACATACGAACCAGCAGCCACGCCTTTGGTGAGTTTGAAAACTTTTTTGACGTCTGCCAAGCCGACGATGTGCTCACGGTTGAGAGGTTCAAGCAGACCTTTCATCGCCTCGCGCACTTGATCAATGAGTTCATACACGACTGAGTAAAGCTTGACCTGAACGTGTTCCGTTTTGATCGACTTGACGGCTTTTCCTTCCACTTTGACGTTGAAGCCGATGACGATGGCGTTCGCGGAACTGGCCATCAAAATGTCCGACTCCGAGATTGGACCGACACCGGCGACGAGGATCTGACACTCGACTTTTTTCGATTCGATGGTTTCTAACGCATTCTTGATGGCTTCGACCGAACCTTGTACATCGCATTTCAGAACGATCTTCAATTTCTGCTTGCCAGCGTTGTCGTTGACCATCGAGAAAATGTCTTCCATGCGCATTTTCAGCGGGTTGACGAGACGTGCGGAACGGCGTTCTGCTTGGCGTTCTTCGGCGAGACGTTTGGCCGCGCGTTCGTTTTCCATTTCGACGAGTTCATCGCCCACGTGCGGCATGTCTTCGAATCCGATGATTTCCACCGGTGTGCCAGGGCCGGCTTCCTTGATCGGTTGGCCGAGATCGTTTGCCAAGCTGCGCACTTTTCCTGCGAAAGGTCCGCAGATGAAGGGCGTGCCGACTTTGAGCGTGCCGCTCTCAATGATTGCCGTCGCGGTAGCGCCACGACCTGCCACCACGCGGGCCTCGATGATGTTCGCGCGGGCATTGCCTTTCGGATTAGCCTTGAGTTCCATCACTTCCGCTTGCAGCAATAGCAATTCAAGCAAGTGTTCCATGCCAGCGCCGGTGTAAGCCGATACTTCGGCAAATTCTGTGTCGCCACCGAAGTCGGTCGTTTGCAAGCCCAACTCCGCGAGTTGAGTCTTCGCACGCATCACATTCGAAGCGGGCAAATCACACTTCGTAAAGGCGACCACAATCGTGCGGCCTGCTTTCTTCGCGTGCTCAATGGCTTCTTTGGTCTGCGGCATCACGCCATCATTGGCAGCGACGACGATGACGACGATGTCTGTGACATCGGCACCGCGAGCGCGCATGCTGGAGAAAATGGCGTGACCAGGTGTGTCGAGAAAAGTAATCGGTAAGTCATTGTGAATGACTTGATAAGCCCCCACATGCTGCGTGATGCCACCGGCTTCCGATGATGCCACACGGCTCTTGCGGATCGTGTCGAGTAACGTCGTTTTACCGTGGTCCACGTGACCCATGATCGTAATGATGGGAGCGCGGGGTTTGAGAAGTTCTTCCGGTTCTTCGACAGGCGCTTCCGGCTCGACGACGATGTCCTCTTGCTTGTGAACGCCACCACCTTTTTCGCGTTTCTCGCGTTCAAAAGTGAAGCCGTGTTTTTCACAAACTTTCGCCGCGATGTCAGGCTCGATCGCTTGGTTCGGCGAAACGAAAATTTTCAATTCGATCAGATCCTTCATCAGGATGAACGACTTCAGGCCCATGCGCGTGGCGAGATCGGCCACGATGATCGGTGGCTTGATACTGATGAGTTTATCGTTGGTGCCATCCGCAGCAGGTACGGCGGCTGTCTCAGGAGCAGCAGGCGTGGCGGGGGCTGTCGGCGCGATGGTGGAAATGTTCGGCAGGATTGAGGAAAGTTCAGGCAATGGAGGCAATGGCGGCATCGCTAGGTCGGCATCCTCTTTATCAAGCACTTTGGAAATTGTAGGCACGACTGATTTACCCGATCGTTCCGTTTTGCGAATGCCTGTACTCTTTTTCTTTTTCCCTTCGTCTTCGAAGATGTCCAAAGCCGCTTTTTTGATCGGCGCGGGAGCTGGGACAGGTGCAGGTGCTACTTTTTTGGCAGCGGTTTCGCGTTGCCGTTCACGGCGCGAAGGCTTGGGCTGGTCCTCAATCAGGTCCAACACTTTTGTTTTTTTCGGTGGTTTGCTTTCGCTATCGGATGGCATCAGTGGTAGTGGCGACGTTTTGGGGGGTGTGAGACAAGATTACTTCGTGGAGATGAGCTCCTGGGCTTTAGCCAAAATGGCCGCGCCTTCTTCTTCAGAAATTTCTAACGATTCGGCGATGTATTCAGCGGGCATCTCGACAACGAGATCGAGCGTGATGCCACCGGCGCGGAACAACTTGGCGGCAAGATCGTCATTGAGACCCAATTGCTCGCCCAACCCGTGAGCGGCATTGTTGATGCGGTCATCAAACATCTTCTGCTGCGATTCATCGCGACGCACCTGCACATCCCAATCGATGAGACGCGAGGTCAGGCGTGCATTTTGACCGCGGCGACCAATGGCTTTGCTGAGGTCCTCTTCCGAAACGGTGACGTGGACAATTTTTTTCTCGTGATCGAGAGTGATCGAACGGATCGTGGCGGGCTTGAGTGCTTCTTCGACCAATTGCTTGGGGTCTTCACTCCAACGGATGATATCGACTTTTTCGTTGTTGAGTTCACGAACGATATTCTTCACACGAGCACCGCGCAGGCCGACGCAGGCACCGACGGGATCGACTTTATCGTCTTTGCTCCAAACGGCGATCTTGGTACGATGTCCCGCTTCACGAGCAATGGCGCGGATTTCCACCGTGCGGTCGGCAATCTCGCTGACTTCCGCTTCGAAGAGACGACGGACAAAATGCGGGTGACTACGGGACAAAATCACTTCGGGGCCACGACCTTCATTTTCGACGGCGACCACGTAGGCGCGAATGCGGTCATTGATATTGTATTCCTCGGTTTGCACGCGCTCACGAGCAGGCATGATGGCCTCGAACTTGCCGAGGTCGATGTAAACATCCGAGCGCTCAAAGCGATGCACCACGCCCGAGACAATCTCGCCAGCGCGGTCCTTGAATTCCTCGAACAACATCTCCTTTTCCGCCATGCGCAGGCGCTGTTGCATCGTTTGCTTAGCGGTTTGCACGGCGATCCGTCCGAAGTCCTTCGGCGTGATGTTAAAGTCGAGTTTGTCATCGATGACGGCATCCGCTTTCTTTTTCAAAGCAACCTTCAACGGCACTTCGTTGAATTTATCCTGATAATCGTCATCCGCCACCACGGTGAGAGTAGCGAAAATTTTCGTTTCACCCTTTTTAATATTGATGTCAGCGCGCAAGCTCTCGATGTGCTCCGCACCGGGAACCATCTTCCGGTAAGCGGCACAAAAAGCATACTCCAAGGCGGCAATTACACGGCTGCGGTCGATGGTTTTCTCCCGTTCGTAATAATCGATCAAGGCTTCGATATCGTTTGTCATGGTGGTCTGTACGCGTTGCGGTTGAAGTGGAATGGAACAACGAGGCATCCTGAGACACAAAAGAGTGGGTAATTTACCCACTCCTTTCTTTCGTCGGAAGCTTCTTCGGCGAGTGTTTCAACACGAAAGCATCCAATATGCAAGCAGAAAATGGTGAAGATCATTCCACGGCGATCAAGCTAAGGAAAATAGATGAGGAACTCCTGATTTTTCCTCACAACTCCGATGGAGTTGCCTACTATAGCCCGGGGTTGGCACGACAAAGGCGTGACTACCCTGGGGTAATTGTCTCCCCATTGAATCTCCCGATGCAAGGGTAACATTTTCTCCCGGTTACATGGGTAACACTCCCGGCGGCTTGGGTTACAGTTAGTCATTCGAGTTCCTCCTTGGCGGATTGCGTTTTTAGCAGCCGAACTCCGGTCACACGGCCTTTGCGTTCATCAAAAATCCCGAGCTCCACGTGCTCGAAATACACGGCCCATTTCGCTTCTGCGACCGGCCTCAATCCCACTTCAAGGCCTTTCAATGCCCCGCTGAGCGGAGCAACCCAGGGCTTTCGTAGGCAATCCCTTTGGGATAGGAAAAACCAAGATATGGTTCTCCCCAAGCTTGATCGGCCTGAAGATCATTGTTCCTGTGAATCATTTACTTTGCAGTGCGTGCAGCAGTCTTTGACTCTCAAAAATAAGTGAGTCGCATTTTAGGCTATGCGCTTCGTGTCTGCACACCTCATCGATGAGCCGACTTCTCCATCAAAGCGCGAAACTTTCAGTGAACCGCGAACGACGACCGTGGCCAGACTAACGAATCGAAACGGGTGATTTCGGCGACCAGAAAAAAAATAACAAAAAA
>CAMDCV010000035.1 GCA_945890645.1 Akkermansia muciniphila | reverse complement strand
CATGTGCCTGAACAATCTGACTCAGGCTAAGTGTGATCGCATCGCCCAAAAATTAAACACCCGACCCAGGAAACGCTATGGATACAAGACTCCTGAAGAGCTTTTTAACTAAATATCATTCTGTTGCACTTCGCTCTTGAACCTGAGCCAATAATTTTTTGAGCGCAACAGTTTCGTCACGCGCGTGAATCTATTGTAACACGATAGCCGTTGAGTCGAGTTGGGTTGAACCTATGTTGCGAGTGCTAACCCCCACTGCAGATCAATCCATTCGATACAATACTACATATGAAACTAAGATATAACGCATTCTACAAATACTCTATCCTCGCCGCAGCGATGCTCGGCACTGTGCAAGCGCAAGTCACTGGTCTTCGTCAAATTCAGACTATTCCTTTGGTCCCTAACTCTGGCGAAGTTGTCTCTTTCTCGCCAAATCTAGACACACTGGCCGTGGCTGACAATCCGGCCGGTGGCGTTCGACTGCTTCGTCACAATGGCGCTTCTTTTTCGAACCATGCAGTTGTAGACATTTCTGGATATTTCACCGCGAACCCAGTCCTTGGCTTTACATTCGCCGAGGTCACCGGCGTGGCTTTGGACTCGGGAACATCTGGCATCGGTGCCGCTGCGGTCATCAATGGCGATACAGTCATGGTTGACATTGCTGGCACTTCCACCCCATTCACTACTTCAGTTCCACAGATCGGACGGGTAGTATTTTTCAATCTTGAAACCGGAGCGGTGATCGGCTCACTTCCCGCGGGTTATCACCCCGACATGGTCACTATCAAAGGCGGTAAAGTCGCCATCGCTAACGAAGGTCAACACGCTTGGACTGGTGATGAAGATGAACCCGGCACCATCGCCCAATTCGATGCTCATCAACAACCTGGTTCGGTCACTCTCATCGACCTCGGCACAAATGATGCCACCACTCTTGGCGCAGCTCTTGGTTCGCTCACCGTGAATGATCTTACATTCAGTACTGTGCCGGCACTCATCGCTGGCTTGCGCGACCACACCTCATTCGATGCGGCCAACACCAAGGCAAAATATTTTCACATCGAACCGGAATACGTAGCCTTCTCTCCTGATAACTCGAAACTGTTCGTGGGCCTTCAGGAAAACAACGCCATCGCCACACTCGATATTGCCACACTTACATGGGAAAAAGTCAGCAACCTCGGCCAGCGCGCCATCACAATCGATGCCTCCGACAACGATGACGTTTATGATCGCACCAATTCCGTGCTCGGTCTTCACATGCCCGATGCCATCGCCACTTGGGAAAAACTCGGTGAAACTTATGTCATCACCGCAGATGAAGGAGACGCCCGCGTCGATGATGGCGACATCCAGCGCTTCCGCTCTGCGGTGAGCACCTACGGACTCGACCCTGCCTTCCTACCAGTGCCCTCGGATAACAACAATGATTTCGGTCGCTTAAACATCCTCAAAGACCAGTCGCTTAACGGACCAGTCGATCCCGCTTCTGACATCAATAAAATTGTCAGTATGGGCTCACGCGGTCTTTCGCTGTGGAAAAAAGAAGCCGACAACTCGCTGAGCTTTGTTTCCCACCTGCCGCTCGAAGAAGAACTCTTCAACCGCGATCCGCAACGCCACAACTCGAACGACGGCGGACTCAAGAACACCTTCGATGCCCGCTCCGATGACAAAGGCCCCGAGCCAGAAGCTGTTGCCGTTACCACTCTCACGGACGGTACCGTCATTGCAGTCGCAGGTATGGAACGTCAGAATGGTGTGATCGTCGTCGACATCACCAACCCCGCTTCTCCCCAAGTGCTGCGCTACATCAATGACAGCGATAAAGGCCTCATCTCACCTGAGACAGTGACCATCGTCGATGCCACAAACAGCCCGACCGGCACCACGATCGCGATCGTCGGTTACGAGGGCATCCCCGAAGACGGAGTCGCTGGCGGCGTAGGTGTTTATGAAATCAGCCCTTCGACCTTCCGCTTGCAAGTCCTGCACGCCTCGGACATGGAAGCAGACACCTCCTCCATCGTTACTGCTCCGCAGTTTGCCGCTCTTGTGGATAAACTCGAAGACGCACCAGAAAACAATGCCTCCATCACCATCGGAGCTGGCGATTGCTTCATTCCCGGTGCTTTCCTATCAGCAGGTAATGATGCCGGTCTTCCTCTTAAGACTTCACTCAGAACTGCTCTTGGCTATGTTTTTGGCTTCAATGCCGCCACTGTGGACCTACGCGAGAACCCCGGTCGTCCCGACATCGCTATCATGAACTCCATCGGCTTCGATGCCACTTGCATCGGCAACCATGAGTTCGACCTCGGTACTAGCGAGTTTGCGAACATCGTACTGCCGCTGCCGCAATCCTCGAGGACGACCATGCGTCACTACGGAGCGGCCTTTCCGTTCCTCAGCGCGAACCTCAATTTCAGCGGCGACACCACGCTGAATGCTCGCTACACCAGTGCCGTCCGCAACGTAGGAGCCTTCGCGCCGAACCCCTGGGAAAACTACCCTGGCCTGAGCACCTCGCCTACCAACGCGAAACTTGCTAAGTCCGCCATCATCGAGCGCGGTGGTGAAAAAATTGGCGTTCTCGGCGTAACACCACCCGACCTCGCGAGCATCTCGTCGCCCGGTCTCGTCACCGTTACCGGCCCGACCGGTGCCTTCGTTGTTTCCCCCCGCACCTACGATATCGATGCCCTCGCCGCTCACTTGCAGCCGACCATCGATGCTCTCGTCGCCGCTGGTTGCAACAAGATCGTCATGGCCACACAGCTTCAGCAGATCGACAACGAAAAACTGCTCGCCACCAAGCTGCGTCATGTTGACATCATCGTTGCTGGCGGTTCCGGCACCATCATGGCAAAGCCAGGTACCATCTTGCAGCCGGGCGATAGCATCTCGGAAAATTATCCTTTCACTGCCACTGACCTCGATGGACGCACCGTCGCCGTCGTTAGCGGAGAAGGTCAGTATCAATACCTCGGACGTCTCGTGGTGGACTTCAATGCGGCTGGCCACATCACCGCCGTCGACACGGATAGCAACAACATCACCGTCAATGCCACGAACGTTGCCGCCGAATGGGGTGTCGAAGATCCTTATGCAGTCGGTACTCGCGGTGGCACAGTCAAAGCCGTGACCGATGCAGTCAATGCCGTCATCATCGCCAAAGACAGTCTGATCCTCGGCAAGTCCTCGGTTTATCTCGAAGGCCGTCGCACTAACGTCCGCCAACAGGAAACCAACTTCGGTAACCTCTCGGCCGATGCCAACCTCTGGTATGCGCAGCAAATCGATTCCACTGTAGAAGTTTCCATCAAAAACGGTGGTGGCATCCGCAACTCGATCGGCTCCGTGAGCGCCCTCGGTGTTCCTAGCCCTACTGCTGCGAATCCTTCTGCCTCCAAGGCCGCTGGTGACATTTCACAGCTAGACCTAGAAGACTCGCTCAAGTTTAACAACAACCTCACCCTGCTCACCGTCACGGCGGCGCAGCTCAAAGTTCTGTTAGAGCACGGCGTTCAAGGCAGCAATGGCACTGGTGCCGATAAGTCCACCCCGGGACAGTTCTGCCAACTTGGCGGAATCATGGTCGTGGCAGATCTTGCCGAGACAGCCATCGGTTATACCTCCGGAGGCTCCCCAGTGCAGATCAGTGCGACTACCGGTGGCACTCGCGTACGCTACGCGGCACTCGTCGATGACAATGGCAACCCGACCGAGGTGCTTGTTTCGAACGGCATCGTCCTCAATCCGACTCGCCAGATTCGTTTGGTCACTCTGAACTTCCTCGCCAATTCCTCCCCCGCTGGTTCGGACTTTGGTGGTGATAGCTACCCGTATCCATGGGCGATCCGCACCAATGCCTCGTCCAATCGCGTGGACCTTACCACCGATGGCACTGCCAACAACTACACCCAAGCTGTTAGCGTGCTCGGTGGCATGAGTGGCGCAGGTACTGAACAGGATGCCTTTGCTGAATACATGCGTGCCTTCTACAACGTTACTGCCTTTAGCAGTGCCGATTCCGTAGTCGGCCTCGACCGCCGCATCCTCCAAGGAACCACCGACAGCGATGCAGACGGCTTTAGCAACGTCTTAGAAGTTGGATCGCTCGGACTTGATCCCGATGTCGCTAACACTTCGACCCAAGTCAATGCCGCACTCGCAGGCATTCGCACCGCCGGTCGCACTGACGTCACCTCCAGCCCCGGCCTCTATAGCCTCTACACTGCCAGTTCGATACAAGAACTGCGCGGCACTGGCAACATGCTCGTCCAAGCCCAAGGTGCCAACGTAACACTCAGTCTGCCGATTCAGAAGTCCACCACTCTTGAAGCGAACGACTGGTCACCTGCGGGCAATCTCGACACCACATTCCCGAAAATCGAAGACAAGGAATTCTATCGCCTCGTGCTTCCTCAGTAATCCACTGAGCGCGATTCGCGCCTAACACAGAACCCCGCTCGGACAACCTGAGCGGGGTTTTTCTTTTTCAACAGCTCCATTTTCCCCTACAATCCGCTCGTGCCGCTCCAAAAATATAAGCTCACCATCGCCTACGACGGCACCGACTACGAAGGCTGGCAAGCCCGACGAGCAGGACGTGGCATACGCCATGAAATCGAGAAGGCCTGTGAAAATCTATTCGGCATTGTGCCACAAATCGTAAGTTCTAGTCGCACGGATGCCGGGGTGCATGCCGTGGGCTTGGTCGCGCATTTTTCTCTCTCCCAAGAAGGCACGGTCATGAGCGGCACGCAGTTGCAGCTCGCTCTCAATTCCCAGCTGCCACCGGAAATTCGCATCATGCGTGCCTCGCGAGCGAAAGAAAATTTCCACGCGCGCTTCGATGCCGTAAAGAAAGAATACCGCTATCAATTGTGCAACGATGCCGTGATGCCGCCCTTGCTCCGACAACAAGCGTGGCATGTTCCGAAACCACTCGACATCCATGCCATGCGCGAGGCCGCGGCTTTTTTGATCGGTCGTCACGACTTCCGCGCGTTCACGGCGAAGCGTCAAGGCAAGCTGCTCGACTCATCCCGCACGCTGTATGAGTGCCGCATCACACGACGCAGCTCCCTCATCACCGTGCAACTGACCGGCGAGGGATTTCTTTACAAAATGTGTCGTCGCATCGTCGGCACGCTGGTGCAGGTAGGCGAGGGGAAAATCACCCCCGCCCAGATCCCCTCCATGCTTTGCGATCCGGCGCAATACCCCAGCGGCATGGTCGCACCAGCTCACGGCCTCATCTTGTGGAAAGTTACGCATCGCCGCTAACGCGCCTGCAACTCAAAAGAAATACGACACTTTCAATCGCACCATGCGAGGTTCCGCGGGGTGGAAATGCACGTCATCCATCGCCGACAACTCAGTCGAAAGTTGGGAAGTGTAATAGTATTCAATGTCGTTGTCGTCGCGATCCAGTAGATTCAGACATTCCAAAGCGACTTCCCATTCCTTCGTGCGATATCCAATCTGCGCATTCACGGAGAGTGTATCCTTGCCCTCGATGTCGCCCGTTTCTTCCAGTGGACGGGCAAGAAAAGCTCTTGCGCGCAGGCTGCCGAAAAAGCCTTCCTCGCGGCCTAACGCAATTCCGCCACTGAACATCACAGGAATGCTATTGGGTATGTGATCAGCATTACCCTCATTGCGAAAGCGTGCATGGGTGAGCGCTAGTTCTCCATCAATCGCCAGCCAATCGTTAGGACGCCAGTAGTTCGACCACTCCATGCCAAATCTCCGCGAAGCAGGACCTGCCTCGTTTGTGCCGGCATCGCCGACATACACGAGCTCGCTATCGCTATCGAGCCACCATAAACTCAGCGTAGAGGTGAGACCAGGCAACAACTGAGAGCGCACTCCCACTTCGCCACCGATCGTCCGCACCAACGGGTCCACCGCATCTAACGGATCTCCTGTCACTGGATCAATAGTGTTGTTCACACCGCGCGCGTCATTGCTGTGAAATCCAGTGCCGAAATTGAGGTACAATTCCGTATCGTTCCATGGTCCGAAAATCGCACTGATCTTCGGGCTGACGATGCCGTCCCATTCATCACCGCTGTTCGCACGATTGTCGCTGCTGACATCGAAGAAAAAGGCATCGCCACGCACGCCAGCCACGGTGCGAAACCACGAATTCCAGCGTATGGTGTTTTCCGCAAATACTCCGTAGCTCGCCTCATAGATGTCATCCACGCGCACCGTATCGTGCCGTTGACGGCGCTCTGTTTTATAAAGTCCGATGTCATCGACGATGTCATGCCGTGTTTGAAACCCTAACGCAAATTCAGCCTCGCGCCCAAACAACTGACGGTCTTGCCATTCGCGGACCACTTCACCACCGAAGATCATACGATTTTCCTTTTGCTCAAACTGATCTCCACGAACTGGATCGTCCAAGAAATAGGTAAAGTTCGAGAACAGGTCGAGGTCGTAGGCGATGCCATACGCACTGTAGTTCGTCACTTCCGAACCGTTGGTCGTCTGCATGTCAAATTGCAAACTGTAGCGATGACTTTCACCGCCGGTGGTGTCATCGAGTGCGCCAAAGGGGCTGATCAAGCCGCTCTCGACAGCGCGTTGGGGAATTTGATCGGATGAGTCCCACTCACCGCCATAGCCCATCGCAGTCACAGAAAAATGATTGTCTTCATCCCCCTGATAGCAGCGCGCAAATGCATTCCAACGTTCAAAATTTTCCTCGCGATCCCAGGGGCCATCATAGGTATTCCATTCGCCGCCCAGCGTTAAGGTTCCCTTGCCCACGGCAAAGCTGTCGGCCAGCATGCCGCGATAGTAATTGTGCTCGCCTAGCTCAAAAGTAGCAATGCCGCGAGGGAGTTCATTCCATAATTGGAAATCGGCGCTTCCCGCTGTGGAGAGATCACCATTGCGCGCCGAGTACACTCCTTTGGTGTAGTCGATGCTTTGCACTAATTCGGGCAAGAGCCCGTTCAGATCGGCATAACCTTGGCCGTGCGCGTGGCTTCGCATGTTGATGGGCATGTGCTCGATGCTGATCGCGAAATCCGTGCCGTGATCAAGATTGAACCCCCGCAGAAAGTATTGCGTCGCCTTGCCACCTCCCGCGTGTTGCGTCGTCACCAGGCCAGGTACGATCTCCAAGATTTCACTGCGTCGGCTCAGCGGGCGTTCGGCGATTTCCTTGAAGTCGGCATTTCCTTCCGATGAGGTCGCTGCTTGGCTGAGTAGATTTTCCGCTTTGCCCGTGACGACCAACTCATCGAGCGAGCGAGGTTCTTCGGCCCACACGATAGGGCACAAGGAACCGAACCAACACATAGCGTAGCGGAGAAATTTCGTCATAAACGCCGACACTATTGCATGATTGCACGGGTGATCAACAGACAAAATAGTGACATGTTTACTCGTATGGCCGATTGCGCGGCCAGCACATCTTTACTTTACGCACGGGCATTGCCGTGCTTTGCTGTGTTGTCACGATGCGCTGCTTTTACTCTGAAGATTTTGAACTGACTCTGCCCTCGGGCCATCCGTTTCCGATGGATAAATTCCGAGTCTCTAAGGATATGCTGCTCGAAGGCGGCATCATCACGCCGGAGGAAATTGTGGAGGTGCGCATCGCTGACTCGCATGTATTGCAACGTGTGCATGATCGTGATTACTTGCAGAAAATTTATAGCTGCACGGTCGATCGCAAGGAGGAAATGCGCATCGGGCTTCCTGTTACGCCTCAGCTTTACACACGCAGTGCCACGGAGGTAGAAGCCACGCGTTTGACCTGTCGGGCGGCTTTGGAAGAAGGGGTGGCGGTGTGTCTCGCGGGTGGCACGCATCATGCCTTCCGCGAACGCGGGGAAGGCTATTGCGTGTTTAACGATGTCGCTGCGGCGATTCGCGATTTGCAGGATTGGCGGCCCGGGATCCGGGTGATGGTGGTGGATACTGATGCGCATCAAGGCAATGGCACCAACGCCATCTTGCAGGATGATCCACGCGTTTTCACCTACTCGATTCACGTCGGGAAAAATTATCCCACGCAAAAGCACAACGGCACCATGGATGTGGAGACCGTGCGCTACGTCGAGGGCGAGATGTACTTGAAACAACTCTTCAGCACGCTGGCTGCCGCGCTGGATGTTTTTACGCCCGACCTCGTGATCTGGATCGCTGGTGCGGACAACCATCGCAACGACCGCTTCGGGCAGATGATGCTTTCGGTCAAGGACTTGCAACGCCGCGATGAAGTCCTTCTGAAAGCGATGATCCGCAATCGCATTCCTGTCGCCGTGCTGTATGGTGGTGGCTACAACCGACAGGCGGAATTCACCGCGAAGATTCATCGAAATACCGTCGCCATGGCCAAGAAGTTGGCGACTGAATACTGCGGCATTTAACTACTTTTTCGATTATGTTTTCTTCCATCGCGATTGTCGGTTCCGGTGCCATTGGTTTGTATTATGGTGGTCGTCTCGCCGAGGCGGGGCACGACGTGCGTTTTTTGCTGCGTAGTGATTACGATGCGATGACCGCCGAAGGCCTGCGCTGTCACAGTGTGCATGGCGATTTCCATTTGCATCCGGTGCAAGCGTTTCGCAGTGCGGCGGAAATCGGTCCCGTCGATCTGGTGATCGTCGCCTGGAAAGCGACGAGCAATGATTTATTAGCGTCGGTATTGCCGCCGCTGCTGCATGAAAACACGCAGGTGGTGACTTTGCAGAATGGGCTCGGCAATTGTGAATCGATCGCCGCGATCACAGGTGCCGATCGCGTGCTCGGGGCACTGTGTTTTGTTTGCATCAATCGTCTCGCTTCCGGGTTCATCCATCATTCCGCGGGTGGACGCATGGCGATTGGCGAATTTGCCGCTGGCGTGCCGGGTCGTGCGGCGGCTCTCGCGGCGATGTTCGCGGCAGCCAAGGTTGATACCGTGGTCGAAAGCAACGTCGAGGAAACCGTGTGGAAAAAACTGATTTGGAATGTGCCGTTCAATGGGCTGGCGATTGCCGAAGGAGGGAAAACCACTGATGCGCTGCTGGCGGATCCGGCGATCGTCGCAGAGATCCGCGCGTTGATGGAAGAAGTCGTCGTCGCCGCCGCTGCGCGTGGATTTGGATTGGATCCGAATTTGATCGACTGGAACATCGACCGCACGCGTCCGATGGGCCCCTATCGACCGAGCAGTTTGATCGATTGGCAAGAGGGCCGAGAGGTCGAGATCGATGCGATCTGGGCCGAGCCATTGGGCCGCGCGAAAGCGGCAGGTCTCACACTGCCACATTGGGAAAAGCTCATCGCACGCATTCGCCATGCGTGTGGGCATTCGTTGTGAATGTCTCAGAATTGAGCGAAGAACGGATTGTGTCGTTTTTCCTGACCCACCGTCGTGGCGGGGCCATGGCCGGGGAGCAAGATGGTATCATCGGGCAAAGTCATCACGTGATGTTGCAAATTTCGCAAGGCCATTTGATAAGTGAAAGCATCGGCACAACCACCGATCGAACCAGCAAACAGAGCATCGCCGACTACGCAGAGTGTGCGCGTCAAGCCTGTGATGATGTAGCCATAGGTGGGAATGCAGTGCCCGGAAAGGTCGATGCAGCGGATGTGGAGTGGTCCCAGGCGCAGTTCTTGTCCGTAGGACATGGCGTGCTGTTTTTTTGTGACAGACCGCAGACTAGCAATGCCTCCGACGTGATCGCGATGATCGTGTGTGAGGAACAATTGCATTTCTGCAATGCCCAGAGGTTGGATCAACTGAAACACCGAATCGCGTTCGAATCCGGTGTCGAATAGCAAGGTATGGTCTTCCTCGCGGATTAACCAAGCGTTCACCGTTTCGTCCTCGAAAGGCAATTGCAAGCGCGTCACTGCATGAATGTGCGGCACGTGAGGCCGATATTGCGAGAGTCCTCTGATAGCGGGGGCATTGAGTTGTAAAATCGCAGCGATGGATTCGAGCATCGAATCATTCTCAGAGCCAGTGAGAAAAGTCTCGATGGCGGCGCTAGTCACGCCGAATCGTTGCGCTAGTGCGTCGACATTCAGCGCATGTCCGCGCATCGCTTTACGCCAGACGTAAGGCAATTCGTCTTCGAGAGGAGCGGGATCGGCGAGTCGGCAGGATTTAGCCTGTGAACTCATTTGATCGTGAAGTTGCGGCCTTTGCCGGAAATCCATGTAGCTTTCAAGCTTGAGTAGAGCGCTTCCAAGTCCTCCAAGTGCATCACGCGGAATTCCACCGTGTGGGCGTGTGTGGTGGTCGGGTAAGATTTTTGCACCAATTCGTGCAGTTTGGTTCCCGCACGTGCGGCATTGTTGTCGACCAATTCCTTGGCGCGATCGACGATTTTTGTTGCGGCATTCGCTGCTACGGCTTCGGTCGCCGGAACGACGTGGTAGATGCGGGTCAAAGATTGTCCGCCTAGGGTATCGATCGTGACCTCCGTGCAAAGCAACCCACCATCCAAGAGAAACTGGGTTTTGCTAATGGAACCGATGCGATCCACTGCCACCATCAGTTCTCCCCCATTGATATTGCATTGCCAGAAACGGTTGTGACCTTGGGACTCCAGTTCCTTGACCCGAGCTTCCAGCTCCTCCTGCTTTTTATCGGCAGCGTTGTTGGTATTGTTGTTGTTTCCTTGGGCGTGAACCAACGAAGAAGCGCACAGCAGCGAAGCAAGCAATATGGTTTTCATCATGCGATGACTCTGCCACAGAGAAGCTGCCTTGACCAGCGAAGAATGAAAAATTGCCATGAAGAAAATTCCGTATTGCAAATGATTAAGTTTTCCGTAACTTCTAGGTCGTGGTACGTTTTCGCCCCAACGTTGCAGCTTTGTTTATCCGGCCTGAAGGCCAGTTGCTGGTGTGTGAACGGTCGACATTTCCCGGTGCTTGGCAATTTCCGCAAGGGGGCGTGGATCAGGGGGAATCGTTAGAACAAGCGCTGGCTCGTGAAGTCAGAGAAGAGATTGGATTGCTGCCGGAGCATTATGATGTCGTTCGAAAAGCTGACGGTTATCGCTACATTTATCCTCCCGAAGCAAGGATCAAAAAGCGCAAGAAACACGGGTTTCACGGCCAAGAGCAAACATATTTTCTTTGTCATCTCAAACCCGGCGCGCCGAACATAAACGTCAATCAAAGTCCGCGGGAATTCTCTAACTATCGCTGGATCGAGCCAGGCGAGTTCGAAATTGAGTGGCTGCCTACATACAAGCACGAGGTCTATCGACAAGTGATGAAAGATTTTTTCGGCATTACGCTCTAGCGATCGATGGGAGTTTCGCACATGATCATTTCGTGATCTGATTACTCATACGCGTTTGCGATTTGTGCACTGTATATGCCAATCAATCTTATCATTTAGGTAAAATCATCCTATTCTGACATCATTGTCTTTTGTGAACCCTATTTCCGGCGTCGGAGAATTCCTGCGGCTAGAGCCGACATCAAGAAAATTGAGGACTCTGGCTCTGGTATGCTTGTTGCGGCGAGGCTGATTGGTCCTGAGGATTGATTGGGACTGAAACTGCCATAATCGTTGTAATAAATTTCGATATCCGCAGTGCCGCCGCTGGAAAAGTACGCGCGATAATCAATGACCACGCCCAGTAGATGAAAAGGAGAGCTACCACTTCCTGATGTGCCGTATGACCACCAAGCTTGGAGCGGAGTGCTCGGTGTGTTGAATCCATAACCGATGAAGTTATCGAATCCACGCGTAATGGCAGAGGGAGCCACATAGGTTCCGGCAAACAAATCACTGGTAATAAGACCCTCTAAATCGGCGAAAGTTTGCGCTTCAAAGCCCGCAAATGTCGTAGTGGGGAAATTTACGAAAGAGCCCACTTCCGCAGCATCTACGAATAAGTCAAATGAGATACCGCCAGCAGTGGACTGAAAACGACTGATTTCAGCAGCTCCGTCACCATCCATATCGAGAGAAAAACTAGCAAATTGAGAAGGTGCCACCGCCACCACGGCAGCACGAGCCGAAAGAGACAAGCCAATACAAAAAAAGCAGGCGAGGTGTAGTAGTGAAAGTTTCATGGGAAGAAGAAATTATATCAGAACTCACTGAGTTGTAACGCCACCTAACGACACTTTTTGAATAAGAATGTCAAAAATAATCACCCGATCCCATTGAATGCCCGCTGGCTTTATGACATGCCCTGGCTGATTTTCGAAATTACTATGAACCTTTAGTTAAGGATGATCCATCCCGATTTGTAACTCCCGGAGCTTCTTCCAGAGATACTCTTTCATGGTAGGATCAATACTAAGACCGATTGCCTTTTGAAACGCCAATGATGATTCGCCGAGTCGATTCACTTCCGCCAACAGATGGGCGCGTGCCGCCCAATAAGGAAGATGATTTGCTAGAGAAGAAGCCGGAAGTTCATCAAGCAGTAATAGGCCTTTTTCTGGTCCCGATACTTTGCCATGGGCTATAGATCTTCCAATAGCGGCACCGAGAGCGGGAGTGTGTTGGACTAACATGTCATAGAGAGCGGCGATGGCGATCCAGTGGGTGGTTCCATAATTGGCTCGAGAGGCGTGGACGGAATGGATGGCAGCTTCTAACTGATAGCGCCCGGGGCATTCCCCAATGGAAGCCAGATGCAGCATCGCTTCGGCCTCCTGTTGCATGGGGCCGTCCCATAGCTGCGTGTCTTGTTCGGGTAGCGGCACATACATGCCATCCACGACTCGTGCATCACGACGGGCTTGATTGTGCAAGATCAGGGAAAGCAAGCCAAGGGCTTCCGGTTCGTCCGGGATTAAGTGAACAAGGGCACGCGCGAGCCATAGCGCCTCATCGGCAAGGGAATCGCAAGTATTTCTCCCGGTGGTATAGGCGGCGTAAACGGCATCTAGCACGAACTCTAAGCGCTCGTTCCACTCGGTACGTTCCGGGATGCGAAACGGAATGCGAGCATCGCGAATCTTAGTTTTTGCACGCACCAGCCGCTGGCTCATGGCGGTGGGAGATGTCAGGAAAACAGCGGCGATCCTTTCCGCCTCCATGCCGAGAACCGTTTGAAGCATCAGCGGTGCGCGTGCCGATGGATCGATGGCGGGATGCGCGCACACAAACAGCAGCTTGAGCCGCTCGTCGGGAAAGTCATTGCCGTCCTCCGTTCCGAGCGCGGCGGTCTCGATAGCATGAGAAATCGCATCCTCCATTTTTCTGCGCGTGTGGGCGCGGCGTTGGCCATCGATGAGCCTCCTGCGCGCGGTTTGGAGCAGCCAGGCATTGGGATGATCGGGGATGCCCTCCCGCGGCCACTGCTTGAGGGCGGCGACGAAAGCCTCTGAAAGAGCGTCCTCCGCTCCCACGAGATCGCCATCCGCGCGGACCGCCAACCAGGTGATCAACTGCGAGTAGGACTCCCGTGCGGCAGATTCCACCGCGACGGCTGAGGGAGGGAGGCTCATGGTCATATAAGTTAATTAGTCCACAGGAGGCGGTGGCAGAGTGGGCCGGACTTCGACTGCGCCGCAGGTAGCCGATGGACTGCGGGCAGCCCATTCCAGCGCAGCGTCCAGATCCGGCACCTCAATGACGAAGAATCCGCCAAGCATCTCCATAGTTTCCGCGTAGGGGCCGTCTTGAATATGGTGTTTTCCCTCGCGGATGCGAAGAGTCGTGGCAGTGGATGGCGGTTGTAGCCCCGCGCCGCTGACCATGACGCCGGAGCTAGCAACTGCTCCCGCATAGGCACTCCAAGCGCCCCAATAAGCGGGGGCTTCTTCAGGATTCTCGCGCTTGGCGATCTCGGCGGCTGTCTCAGTGAATAGTAACATGTATTGCATAATGGATGATGTTGTTTGTTATCGTGAAAAAAGGAAAACGTTTCCTTTTCACAAGTTATGTCGTTTCAGGGTGGGGGAATTCGACATTCGAGTGACTTTTTTCAACTCTCAGCCAAAGGTGAATGCGCATTTCTATTGTGGAGAGGCTAATCAGCTGGAGGGATATTGCAAAAAAATTGCGACAGGAACTATTAGTGCCAAGTCAAGTGACAGAATTGCAGATAGATTTCACTCTAATGCCTCGATCTGTTCTACATATTCGCGGATAAATTATTGTCATGTAGCGGCATTTCGACCTGCTGCCAAAATTCCTTGCGGCGAATCAAGCTGATGTGACGCTTTATAAGCCTTTCTGTTTGCGGAATAAGGACGATTGCCGACGGGACAGATCAATCTTATCTCCCGTAGTGAGTGTGATTCTAATACATCCACTGAACCATTCAGAAACATCGCTGATGAATTGTGTATTGATGATTTGGGCGCGATTCGCACGGAAGAAGATGGGGATTTTCAATCGTTGCTCAAGTGAGGAGAGTGACCGAGGAAGGAGTAGCTTGCCACTATCGAAAAATACTTGCGTATAGTTGCCTACGGACTGAAGCAGATAGATTGAGCGCACGGACACAAACCAGGTGCGCTGATCACTTTTGAGCAACACGTGGTCGGTTTCAGTCAGAGGTGCTTCGTTTTGCTTTCCTTCGTCAGAGGTTGTCGTATCGTGCAATCGCAATATTGCTGCGGCGAGGCGCGCGGGGTCAACTGGCTTTAGTAGGTAGTCCACAGCATTGACCTCGAAAGCTCTCAATGCATGAGCATCGTATGCGGTACAGAAAATAATCTTAGGCATGGCATCATTCATTGCATTGACGAATTCAAAGCCATCCATCTCGGGCATTTGAATGTCGAGGAAGATCACGTCTGGCTTCAGATCACTCAGCAACTTAAGTGCGGAGTGGCCACTTTCAGCCTCACCAATGATTTCGATTTCTGGATGAACTTCTAACAAACGCCGCATCTCGCGCCGTGCCATTCTTTCATCGTCAACAATAAGAGCTTTCATGAATGATTGGTAAAGAATACAGTTGCTACTACGCAATCTGCTGATTGATGAATGCTCATAGTCGCTTTGTCACCAAAAAGCAGCGCAAGACGTTCACGGGTGTGGGACAGCCCGATACCTCCTTTTTGTTGCCATGTTTCGGAAAGATTTCCCGAATTCTCCACGCAGATTTTCACACGTTGTTCTTCGAGACTTATCGCGTAGCGCAGAAAGCAGGGGCCCAATTTTGAGGACACGCCATGCTTAACGGCGTTTTCTACCAGTGTCACGAGCAATAGCGGAGGTATGAGTATCATCTTACAGTTCTCCTCCACTTTTCTAGTGACTTTCAGGCGGTCTCCAAAGCGAGCGAGTTCGAGGTCGAGCAAAGCATTCACGACGGCGAGTTCGTCTCGCAGAGGTATCAGCATGTGGTCGGTAGATGACAACGAGGCGCGCAGCACAAGGGACAATTGCGTCACCGCATTTCGCGCCTGCTCGGGATTTTCATCGATTAGAGCACGTAAGGTGTTAAGAGAATTGAATAGGAAATGCGGGTTGAGCTGTGTCGCGATCGTTTGAAGACGCGACTCCTTGATAGCAGAATCGCTACGCAGTGCTGTGACTTCCAATTGATGCAACCGAGTGAAGGCATGACAGGCAAAATAGAGCGTAGTCCACATGCCTAGTAGGAAAAATACAAGCATACCGGTGGAGAGATAATCCATAAGCACTCCATGAATTTTCACGCTCAATCCGAAGCTTGGCCCCAGTGCATAACTTCTCATGCTGTTGATCAAAAAAGAAATCACTACGGCGAACAATACACAGTTAAGCATCGCCACCGGCAGCAAGCGCCTGAGTGGCAATCTGTCCCAGCGATTCTTTAACGTCAGCAGATGCTGTAGGTGAGTCGCGAGGATGCCGCAAAAGATCATCACCGCGTTGTGAATCCATATCACTCGTTGCATAGCAGCAAACGATTTCTTGATGGCATCTCCCATCTCTGGTGTCATCTTGTCAAATGCAATGGCGGGCGGTCCCGATATCACAGTCACCGCCAGAGTTAGCAAGAACAAAGACCAAAAGCCCGCTTGCATGATGTGGTAGCCACGACCTTTGAATGCGGTACTGTTTTTCGTGGTGTTTTGAACTGCTTGCATCTGCACGAATGTGGAGCTTAATCAGGAAAAAGTCAGCAGTGATCTATCAAGTAGCCATTTTGCGATGATGAACGGTTACAATCAGCCCATGAGCGGTAAGCACCATTCATCCGCCAGCAGTGCCGTTGATCCTTTTGTATCTACCGCCTATCCGAATTTCAGCAAAAAAGCGCGGTTTAGGAATAGAATCTAAAACGTAAACCATGAAGGCACTCCAAATATCGCTTATCATAAAGCGGCTCGTTATCGGTCTGATAGGCTGTCATGCGATAACTAGCTGCACACTTATCCCAGACCTGAAAATTCCGAGTTCACCCACTAGTTCACGCTTTCCGCTTAGCCGTGAAACGGCAGCAGCCAGTAGTGAAATTAGCTGGAAGCAAGTGTTTAAGGAGCCGCGCTTGGTTCGTTTGATCAATATTTCATTGGCGAACAATCGCGATCTTCGTGTCGCCATGCTAAGGGTCGAGCAGGCGCGGGCACAGTATCGCATCGAGCGCTCGGAGTTGCTCCCCAATGTATTACAAACAACCGAAAACAATCGCATCCGCCAATCTGGGAGAATAAGCAACAGTTCGCAATTTAAACTAAGCATCCCATCATACGAAATCGATTTGTTTGGTCGCATTCGCAGCCTGAGCGCAAAGGCACAGGAGGAGTACTTCGCACAAGTCGAGTATCAACGAGCTGCGCAAGTCTCTCTCATTGCTGAAGTCGCCACACAATACTACACGGTGAGACAATTTGATGAATTCATTGCCAACACGAAACTCACCCTCTCTGCTGTAGAGGAAAGCTACCGCCTCAACGATAGCATCTTCAAGGCAGGCGGATTGTTAGAACTGGATCTTCGTTCCTCCGAAGCACAGGTGCTCAGAGCCAAAGCCAATCTGATCGCTTATCAACGTCAGCGCGAGCAAGCAGAAAATGCCCTTGTGCTTGTGATGGGACAGCCGATGCCTAGCAATCTCCCTGCCGCAAAATCCTTGGCCGATGCACCGGTGAAAGCCATTTCCGCAGGTGTGCCATCGGAGCTACTGCAAAGCCGCCCAGACATTCTTGCCGCAGAGCGTGTATTGCGCGCCGCAAATGCAGACATCGGAGCGGCACGCGCCGCGTTTTTTCCTAGCATCAGTCTCACAGCTTCCGCAGGCACCACCAGCACAGAGCTAAGCAGCTTGTTCAGCGGTGGCAGTTCCGTCTGGAGTTTTGCACCACAAATTACTGTCCCGATTTTCACAGGTGGACGCAACCAAGCGAACCTTGATACCGCCCAAATTCGCACCCGCATCGAAGTCGCAAATTATGAGAAGACCATCCAAGTCGCTTTTCGAGAAGTAGCTGACGCACTCGCCACCCAAAATGCATCCAAGCAACAAATCAGCACCCTAGATTCTTTAGTTGCCACCCAGCAAAGACGCTATGACCTAGCCAATGTTGCCAATCAACAAGGTGCCTCTAGCTATCTGAACGTCGTAACCGCGCAACAGGATCTATTCACAGCACAGCAAGAACTCATCGGTGCCCGCTACGATGCTGTCACCGCACGCATTAAACTCTATCAATCCATCGGAGGAGGTTGGAAATGAAAACATTAATTATATTATCTATCGTAATTCTATCATCTTGCAAGCCACCCGCTGCCGGAGAGATCAGTTTTGAAACGTCACCCGTCTCTCGTGGTGATTTGCGATCTGTCGTCACAGCCAGCGGCACACTCGGCGCGGTGGTAAGCGTAGATGTAGGTTGTCAGGTCTCTGGGCGCATCATGAAGCTGCATGCGGACTTTAATACTCCCGTCAAGCGCGGTGACCTAATCGCAGAACTTGATACTGCGATCTATTCTGCAAAAGTGAAAGCATCGCAAGGTGAGCTCGCAAGCGCACAAGCCAACGTAACACTGAAAAAACAAAACCTTCATCGCAAAAATTCGCTCTTACCGCTGCGCGCGGCGACGGAACTCGATGTAGAGCAAGCTGTAGCGGAACTCGCTCAGGCAGAGGCTAGCGTCATCATCAAAGAAGCATCCCTTGATCAGGCGCAGACCGACCTCAGCTTCTGCCGCATCACCGCACCAGTAGATGGTATCGTAGTATCCCGAGAAGTTGATGAAGGACAAACCGTCGTCGCCGCCATGAGCACGCCTGTGCTTTTCACCATCGCCCAAGATATTAAAAAAATGCGCATCACTGCCACCGTTTCCGAGGCCGACATCGGCTCTGTGAAAAAAGGCGATCAAGTGGAATTCACCGTCGATGCCTTTACAGATGAGTTGTTCACCGGAGAAGTGGTGCAAGTTCGAATCGCCCCAACTACCGTCGAAAACGTAGTAACCTACGAGACTCTCATCGACGTAGAAAATGCCGAGCAGCGCCTATTTCCCGGCATGACCGCGGATGTATCCATTCTCACCGCTGAGAGAAAAAATATTATCAAAGTGCCGAACACAGCACTGCGTTTTACTCCACCGGAAAGCAGCAACGTAGCCGGCGAGACGAAATCGAAACTACTTCGCAAGCAGCAGCTCATTTATACCATCGACCTATCCGCAAAAGATAAATCACTACGCGCTGTCATTGTGACTACTGGTATCACTGATAACGCAGAGACGGAAATTTTAGAAGGTCTCGATGCCCGCGCGGTCGTAGTGACCGCCACCCTAGGTCGTACAAATGATAATAAAGAAGGACCACCGCCACAACTGTAACTCATGCACGCAAACATAATAGAACTTCATCAACTCAGTAAAATCTATCGCACGGGAGACGTCGAAGTCCGCGCCGTTGACGGAGTCAACTTGTGCATCGAGCGTGGTGAATTCGTCGCTATCATGGGTTCCAGCGGCTCCGGTAAGTCAACATTGATGAATATGATTGGCTGTCTAGATCATCCCACAAAGGGAAAATATTTGTTAGATGGTGTCGATGTGGGCAGCATGAAGTCGGGTCAATTGTCACGACTACGAAATCAAAAAATCGGATTTATTTTCCAAAGCTTCAATCTACTTTCTCGCACCTCTGCGTGTGAAAACATAGAACTTCCCCTCTTCTACACTAGCCCCAGTGTATCTCTCAATGAACGCCGCCGACGAGCGATCCACGCACTCCAAGAGGTCGGCCTCGGTGAACGACTTCACAATCATCCCAATCAGCTCTCAGGTGGCCAACAGCAGCGTGTGGCAATCGCTCGCGCACTCGTGAATCGTCCTGAACTCGTTCTCGCGGATGAACCCACGGGCAATCTCGATTCTCATACTAGCATCGAAGTAATGGGCCTATTCCAAAAACTTAATGATGCGGGGATCACCCTAGTCATGGTAACTCATGAGTTGGACATCGCCGCCTACTGCAAGCGCATTATCGTCATGCGCGATGGTAAAATCATCCGCGATGAACTCAATACTGAACGCACTTTTGCCGTCGATCAACAAGCCGCACTCGCTGCTTTAGAATAAACTTCCAACCTCTCAACACCATGATTGCTATACTCCCATCTCTGCTGCTGAGAGTGAGCTTAACTACGATGATTGCCTTTCGCGCCCTACGACGAAACAAACTTCGCAGCTTCCTCACAGCACTGGGCATCATAATCGGCGTGGCTTCTGTCATCTTCATCATGGCCATCGGACTTGGTGCCCAAAAACGCATTCAGGACGAGGTATCATCCCTCGGCTCGAACCTGCTCGTCCTCTATTCCAAGAGCCGTCGCTCCAATGCCGCCTCCGCAGGCAATAGCATGTCCAGCAACCTAACATTGCAAGATGTGGAAGCCATCAGTCGTGAAATTCACAGCGTCATTGCAGTAAGCCCCGAGGTCACACTCAGCGCTCAAGCCGTCGCAAACGGCCGCAACTGGAGCACTACCATCGCTGGAGTATCCCCCGAATACTTAGGAATTCGTGACTGGCCTCTCAAACGCGGCAGCATGTTCACCGAGCGGGAGCTACGCACATCAGCCCGCGTCGCCGTGATTGGCACTACCACCGCGCGGGAATTATTTGGCCCGATTGATCCCGTGGGCCAAACAATACGCATAAAAAATATGCCCTTCACCATCATCGGTCACCTCGAAAGTAAAGGCGCTGGTTTAGGTGGCGCAAATCAAGACGACAGAATTCTCATCCCCTACACCACTGCCATGCGCCGTCTCACAGGGGACAAATACCCTAGCATCGTTACGCTGCAAATCAGCAACGAAATTGCAATGAGCTCCGCGCAAGAACAAATCACCGCACTTCTTCGACAACGCCACCAATTAGCCGATGGCCGCAAGAACGACTTTGAAATTGTCAATCAAAAGGAAATCGCTGATACAGTGAATAGCATTACCACAACTCTCACTTACCTTCTAGGTGGCGTTGCCGGATTGTCTCTGCTAGTCGGTGGGATTGGCATCATGAATATCATGCTCGTTAGTGTTACCGAACGCACTCGCGAAATTGGTATCCGTATCGCCGTGGGAGCCCTGCCACGCGATATCTTGCTACAGTTTCTCATTGAGGCTATCACACTTAGCATTCTAGGCGGAGCGATCGGAGTTGCGATCGGTTTCGCTGCCAGTGCCGCTGCCAGCATGATTCCAGAATTTAACCCAGCCGTATCGCTGACGAGCGTTCTACTCGCATTCGGTATCAGCTTTATCGTCGGTGTTTTCTTCGGTTTCTACCCCGCTCGCCAGGCCGCGAAGATGAATCCGATTACCGCACTAAGGTATGAGTGAAAAGTGATTTTTTCTCTTGCAGCACAGTCCGCTTCTTGCCCTGTGCTGAGTTTTTCGTAGGAAGCAATTTACCGCTAAGAGGCAGCCTGCAAAATTTCCCCCTTGCCAAAGACGAGATTCCCCCTTTCACTGTGCCTGTCATGACACGTCCACAAGTCGAATTTTGCGCTAAGTTGCTGATGCTCGCTATCGTCTGCACCTTTATCTGGGGCTTGTACAACGTCTTGGTATTGATGGGTTTATTGTAAAGTTGTAACGCATCACTGTTATCGTCGATGCGTCAGCGGTAAATGCTGTTCTCTTAGACTGTCAAAGTGGCCACGGAAGGTGGTAATCCGCTGATTTTCCTTGACAAATTACACTGCTACAACAACTTGCGTTCAGTGATTCGAATGCTCCGACTGCTATTTTTGCTCATCACCTTTTTGGGTGTGGGCTTGCGCGTGTCGGATTTGCATTCGATGGCGCATGAAATCAGTCATGAGATTTGTGAGCATGATCATCATCACGATGAAGAAGCTCCCGATCCTTGTCATGATCCTCATCATCACCATCAATGTACTTGTGTGCAGCCGCTGTTTTGCTTGCCGGAATTTCCCGAAGTGAGCATTCTGGCCTATGAGGACTCTGAAATGCCGAAACCTGATCGTCGCGATTGGGGGCTGCCAGAAGATCCGGTGTATGCATTGGATATCCCGCCCATCATTGGCTGAGACGCGTACGCTGACTCGCATACATGCATCTGACACGCAGCCGACAGCGCACGCGTGATTGCATCGTTTTTTATCTCTAGCCTTTCCTTTGTATGGTCCGTTCCATCCTGTATTCTCTCTTAGTCATTTCTCCTGTCCTAGCCCAGCCCGCGTTGATTCTATCGGAATCTTCTCTCGCTGGTCGCATTCATGCACAGAATCCCGATCTCAAAGCTGCGCGTTGGAAAATTGAAGAAGCTCTGGGTAAGTGGCAGCAGGCGGGACGCCCTTCACGGCCTAAGCTCGATGTTGAGTGGGAACATGATGCTCACTTTCGCGAAGGTGAAATTAAAGTCGGTGTCTCGCGCTCATTTCCGATCACCGACCGCCTGAAGTGGGAAAAAGAAATCGGCAAGGCCAAACTCGAAGCCGCGGAAATGGAGGTGCGTCGAGTCGAGCAAGAGATCATTGCAGAAGCAAGGCTCGTATTCATCAAAGCACTGGCGCTGAAAAGCAGACGTCAATGGATGGCGCTCGATCAAAAGGAAGCCAAGGAATTTGCGGAATTGATCAAGCTAAATCAACAACGCGCCGAAGCTTCGCCACTTGATGCGGCACAGGCACAACTTGATGCCGCTACCTTGCTGATCGAACAAAAACAACTCGATGCGGAAGAAGTTTCTTTGCTCGCGGAATTGAAAAAACTGTTAGGGATGCGACTAACTGACAATATCACGGTAGGAGGGGAACTGCCTCCACTCTTTCAAGCAGCTGCCGGCAAGATTGAAAGGCGTGCCGATTACCAACAAGCCTTGCGCGAAGTGGATCGAGCACGCAACACGGTGGGGCGCGAATTGGCCAATCGTTACGATGATCTGGAAGCTGGATTTTTCGTCAGTGGCATGCGTCGCGAAGATGCGCCTGATGGATATGGCAAAGATTTGATGCTCGGTTTTCAGTTCAGCATACCCTTGCCATTTTGGGATAATAACTCTGGTAGCATCCTAGCTGCGAAAGCTGGCGTAGAACGTCGCGAACAAGAAGCCACAGCCATTCTCGTCAATGCTCGCCACGATGCCCAAGGCGCCAATGCAGAAATGATCGAATGGAAGAAACTCGACCAACAGATCACCACCGAACTTATGCCGCTGGCTGAGCAACAACTGAAGCTCAGCCAACAAGCTTACACCCAAGGCCAAGGCGAATTACCGAACATCTTCCGTGCCCGCGCGCAAAAACGTCAACTCGCCCTGGCGCAAATCGATGCCCGCAGCGCCTACCACCAAGCCCGCGTTCGCTATGAAAGTAGCCTTGCTTCCCAACCATAATTTTTTCCGATGAAACTTATTCTATTCTTTTTATCCTTACCTCTTCTTCTTTCTGCCGCGGAACGCAAGCCGGAGATCGTCACGCTCGACGCGCAATCCGAAAAAAACTTACAAGTTGAAACTGCGATTGCCGAGGAGGGGACCTTTGCCAAAACCATCACAGCGCTCGGTCGACTCGAAGCCATACCGGAAAATCGTGCCGTGTTAAGCAGTCGTATCTCTGGTCGCATCATCGAGAGCAATCTCGCCATCGGTCAGTATGTCGAAAAGGACATGGAACTCGTATTAATCGAAAGCCGACAACCTGGGGATCCGCCACCGAGTATTTGGCTAAAAGCCCAGGCTAACGGTACGATTCTCGGGGTTAACGCAGTACTCGGTTCTCCCGTAGAACCCACCGATGTGCTCTGTGAAATGGCCGAGCTCAAGGAAATGTATGCCATCGCGACATTGCCACAGCATCAGGCGGCAATGATCGAACAAGGCACTGAGACTGACATCATACTTCCTCTGAAGCCCGACAAAAAACTGCGCGGCACTTTATTGAAATTCACGTCGTGTCCTTGTCCGGATCCCGCTTGTGCGCTTGGGCAAAATTTATCCAAACGCGATGACGATGATCACAAAGACAGCAATAGCGCGGGAGTGATTTTCACTGTGAAAAATCCCGATAACCAGCTGCGCCCCGGCATGAGTGCCCAGTTCGTCATTCGTCTGCAGGAGCGCAAAAATGTCATGAGCGTGCCGCGCGAAGCCATGCAGGGCGATGGCTTATCGCGCTTTGTATTCATCCGCGACTACGAGTTGAAACACGCTTTCGTGCGCGTACCTGTGACTGTCGGCGAGATCAATGCCGACCGCGTGGAAATTCTCAGCGGACTATTTCCCGGCGATGAAGTCGTTACACGTGGTGCCTATGCATTGTCGTACGCGGGCAAAGGAAATGTTTCACTTAAAGACGCACTCGATGCCGCGCACGGGCATCCCCATAACGAGGACGGCACTGAGATGACAAAAGAACAAATCGCCGCCGAGAAAGAACACGTTCATGACCACGGGCATGAGACAGGTGGAAAATCCTCAACGCTGGTGATCCTACTCGCTGTTACTTGTGGGCTATTGTTCGTGCTACTCCTCGTCGCCGCGTGGTTGCTGCGGAAACATTCCAATCCTGTGCCCACATGCTAAATTTTCTTATTCGATGGTCATTGCAAAACCGCGCATTGGTAGTCGCCTTCGCGGGGTTGTTAATTTTACTGGGGGTAAAAGTCGGCAGCGAATTGCCGGTGGAAGTGCTGCCGGATATGACAAAGCCCACGGTTACCGTGCTTACCGAAGCTCCGGGTCTGGCACCGGAGGAGGTGGAACTGTTAGTCTCGCGTCCGCTCGAAAACGCACTTCTGGGCGTCGGCGGGTTGGATCGATTGCGTTCAAATTCTGACGTTGGTCTTTCGTTAGTGTTTGTCGAGTTTGATTGGGGCACGGACATTTATCGCGCCCGACAACTTGTGCAAGAACGCTTGCAGACCGTTACTCTGCCGACACAAGCCAAGCGTGGACTGACGCCGGTCTCTTCACTCATGGGAGAAATTTTGTTAGTAGGACTGAAAAGCAAAGATGGGGAAATCGCACCGCGCGACCTGCGCACTTATGCCGACTGGACGCTCACCCGACGCTTGCAAAGCATCCCCGGCGTGGCAGAAGTATTGACCATAGGCGGAGGAGTGAAACAAATCCATGCCGAGCCCGACCTTTTAAAAATGCGCGCTTCCGGAGTGACATACGACGAACTCGCACAGGCACTCACCCTCGCTGCGGGCAATGACACCAGCGGATATTTGCAGTCGGGCGCTCGCGAAATCATGGTGCGCAATCTCGCGATGACCACCGACCTCAACGAGATTGCTGCTTCACCGATTAAAAAATCTGGCGAGCGTGTGATCACCATCGGCGAAGTCGCCACATTGCGCTATGGTACTGCTCCCATGCGCGGAGATGCCGCCGTGGCATTTCCTGGAGACAAGCAAGAAAGCACCGGTGTCATACTCAGCATCGACAAATCGCCGGGCATGGACACCTTGCGACTGACAAAGGAAATCGAAAAAGCGTTAGAGGAAATGCGAACCACCATGCCTGATGGCGTGGAGGCAGAAATCCTTTTTCGCCAGGGCGATTTCATCTCTCATGCAGTCGGCAATTTGAAGGAGGCGATTCTCGACGGCGCCATGATGGTGACGCTGATCTTGTTTCTCTTTTTGCTCAATATCCGCACCACACTCATCACTCTCACTGCGATCCCGCTCTCGTTTGCTATTACCTTATTAGTTTTTGCATTCGCAGGAATCGCGGTCAATAGCATGACACTAGGCGGCATCGCCGTGGCAATCGGTATGGTGGTCGATGATGCCATCGTCGATGTGGAAAACGTCTTTCGTCGCTTGCGAGAAAATGCCGCACTCGCGGAGCCCTTGCCACGCATTAAGGTGATCGCTTCAGCTTCTGCAGAAGTGCGCAGCAGCATCCTTTATGCGACGATATTGATTTTGTTAGTGTTCGTGCCACTGCTCGGCCTTACCGGATTGGAAGGGCGATTGTTCCACCCGATTGCCATGGCTACCATGGTGAGTATGGCCGCTTCGTTTGTGGTGTCACTCACCGTCATTCCCGTGCTGTGCTCATTTTTGCTCAATCCCCGAGAAGGAGTGCAGCATCGCGATGGCATTCTCGTTCGCGGATTAAAAAGTTTCGTGCAGAATACCTTTTTGCGTTTCGCCTTTGCCGCTCCGTTGGCTGTGGTCGCGCTCGCTTTACTTTTAATCGTTGCGGCAGGCAGTCTCTATCCTCAGATGGGCAAGGAATTTTTACCGACATTTAATGAGGGCAGTGCGACCATTTCCTTCGCCAGCGCGCCGGGAACCTCATTGCAGCAATCGAATGTAGTCGGTGAGCAAGCCGTGCGTTTGCTGATGGAAATCCCGGAAGTGAAATCCGTTGGACGGCGTGCCGGTCGTGCGGAACGCGATGACCATGTCGTGCCCGTTTCGATCAATGAATTCGATGTGGAGTTCTACCCAGACGGTAGACCTCGGCAAAAAGTATTCGATGAAATTCGCCAGAAACTCCAAGGCATTCCCGGCACGTTTGTCAATGTTGGCCAACCGATCGGACACCGCCTGAGCCACATGCTCAGTGGCGTTTCCGCCAAAATCGCCGTGAAAGTTTACGGACCAGATCTCGCGACACTTCGACAGCTCGGCCAGCAGGTGCAAGAAATTGGCAAATCGATTCCGGGACTCACCGATGTGAATCTGGAAGCTCAAGTGGGTATCCCGCAAGTGCGCATCGTACCCAAACGCGATGCTGCACAGCGATACGGCGTCAGCCCCGGTGCCATCAATCAACAAGTATCGCGCTTGTTAGGCGGGGCCACTCTCACGGAGTTGCGCGAGGGTGAAGCTTCAGTCGATCTTGTGATGCGCTTGCCCGCAAGCCAACGCACGTGGCCCGAACAATTGGCTGGTCTGACCATCGCCGATGCTAATGGCGCACCGCTTTCGCTCGACTTAGTCGCCGATGTTCACGAAGTTAACGGCCCGAACGTCATCAATCGCGAAAATGGCAGCCGCCGTATCGTCATTAGCGCCAATACCGATCAGCGCGACCTTGCCACGCTAGTGGAAACTTGGCAGCAACGTGTTGAAAAAGAAGTCGCACGACCCGAAGGTTACCGCGTGCGCTTCGAAGGCGAATATCTCGCTCGCCAAGAAGCTTCTAAACGCATTCTCGGATTATTCGGCATTATCATTGTCATCATGACAGTGCTGCTCACTGGCTACTTCCGTAGTTTCTCCCTCTCCCTGCAAGTGATGCTCAACATCCCACTCGCCTTAGCCGGTGCGCTCGCTTTGACGTGGCGATTAATCGACAATATTAGCATCGCGACCCTTGTCGGATTCATCGCTGTGGGCGGTGTCGCCGCGCGCAATGGCATTATGATGATATCGCACTACCTTCATTTGATGCGACACGAAGGTGAAACATTTAGTATCGCTATGATCCGACGCGGCACTCTCGAACGACTCGTACCAGTATTGATGACTGCACTTTCTGCCGGTATCGCACTGATTCCGTTGCTGCTTTCACCCAACGAGCCTGGCAAGGAAATTTTACACCCTGTCGCCGTGGCGATTGTCGGTGGTTTGATTTCCTCGACGCTGCTCGATCTCATCGTCACTCCGGCGGTCTTTTTGCTAATTGGCAAAAAAGCCGCCCAACAAGCTTTGCTGCGGGAAGCCCCCGCCGCTCGATAACGCAACCTAACTAAAACATATGAAACTACGAACAATCGCCTTAGCCATCAGCCTATTCACGGGCACCGCCATCGCCCACGAGGGCATCGAACTCGGCCCGAATCAAGGCCGTATTCTTGAACTCAGCGACAATGAAACCATGCACGCCGAAGTCACCGAAAAGGACGGCAAACTACACGTCGCCCTGCTCGACAAAGACCTGAAACCCGTCGTCATAGCTGCGCAGGAAATCACTGCTACTGCCGGCACCCGCGAGGCTCCCGAAAAATTAGCCATCGAGAAATCCGACAAAGGTTTCGTGATGCCAGCACCACCCGCCGGACAGTGGATCATCGTGCAGTATAAAGAGAGTGCCGAGGCGAAAGCTGTGATCGCACGCCTTCACTACAACACCAAAAATTGCGAGCCCTGCAAACAACCCGAATGGCGTTGTGCCTGTGGCGATAAAGAGTAAAATCCGGGCGTCCCCTATTGTCAGAGATCACAAAGTTCCGCGTTGAGCCATTGGCGGTAGGCAGGTGAGATTTCGACGATGGGGATGCCAATGATTTCCGGCACCTCGTAGGGATGGTGCTGGCGGATTGTTTTCTCTAACAGATCGAAATGGGCGATGCTCGTTTTGATGGTAGCGAGCACCTCTGATTCACTTTCGATCTGTCCTTGCCATCGGTAAATGGACTGGGTCTGATCGATGAAACTAACGCAAGCTGCGAGTTGCTTTTCCAAGAGGAGTGTGCCAATCTGTCGCGCCACCGTCTGATCAGGGAAGCTGCAGAAGACTAATAGTGGCGCGGGCTGAATGTTCATGAAGTGATTCTATCTACCAACAATCTGCTTGGCAAACACGAGAAATGAAAACCGGATTTCTGGAAAAATTAGTGGCAAAACTCGATCGCGTGGACCCGGCGGTGGTGCAGTCGATCGTGGACCGATTGCTCAAGGAAAAAGGTTTTTTTGTGCAAGTTTTCGAAGCTCTCCGCGAGGGCGTGATTCTCATGGGAGCCGACGGGCGGGTGAGCTTTCTTAATGCGGCGGCGAGTCGGTTTTTCGGACTAGATGTCGAACTTTCCATCGATAAAAAGCTTGCCGAGTTGGTGCGCGGGATGGATTGGCAGGCGATGATGGAGCAGGGGACGGTGGTCAGTCGCGACATGGAAGTGTTCTACCCTGAACGGCGTTACTTGCATTTTTACCTAGCGCCCATTCTCGACCGCGAGGTGTTATCCGGCTTCGTTATGATTGTGAACGATCTTACCAGCGACCGGGCAGAGACGCAGGCGACGATCGAGTCCGAGCGTTTAGGAGCGTTGACATTGCTCGCCGCTGGAGTGGCTCATGAAATTGGCAACCCCTTGAATTCGCTGGGGATTCATTTGCAGCTGCTCGATCGAAAAATCAAGAGAATGGTGGCAGGGGAGAGGCAGCCATTGGAAGAACATCTAGCGACGGCGCGGCAGGAAATTCAGCGCCTTGATTCGATCCTCAAGCAATTTTTGCAAGCGATACGTCCCTCCACTTTGCGGCGCGAAAAAGTGCAACTCAGCGAGTTATGCCGCGACGTTCTCAAATTGTTAGAGCCGGAGCTTTCCGAGCGTGGCATTCGTGTGGTGCTTGATTTGAATACGGACATTCCGTTGCTCGATCTCGATGCCGTGCAGATGCAGCAAGTGTTTCACAACGTCCTGCGCAATGCCGCGCAGGCGATCAGTACGGATGCCGATGGCTGCATTACTGTGCGCATGGCGAGCAATGATTTTGAGGTGCAAGTGCTCATAAGCGACAACGGCGTGGGGATTTCGCCGGAACAAATGGGCACGATGTTTGAGCCCTATCGCAGCACAAAAGAAGGCGGCACCGGTCTCGGTCTATTGATCGTGAGGCGCATTATCCGAGAACACGGCGGCGAGATGGAAATCGAGAGCCGCGAGGGCAGTGGCACACGCGTATCTCTATTCCTGCCGCTCGCTGTGAAAAAAGCACGACTTCTTCCTGAACCCGATGCTGTCATTGAACTACCGCCATGAGCCGCTTGCCTACATTACTGATTGTCGATGATGAAAAGGCCACGCGCGAGGGCTTGCGAGTGGCTTTGGAAAATGAGTTCGATGTATTCGTGGCCTCTAACAAAAATGAAGCAACTGCGGTGTTGCAAAATGAAACCATCGAGATCCTTCTCACCGATCTGCGCCTCGGTAGTGACAACGGCATGGAGGTGCTCGATGTGGCCATGGCCTTGGCCAAGCCTCCGCTCGCCGTAATGATGACCGCATATGGTTCTGTCGATACCGCAGTCGAGGCAATGCGTCGTGGTGCCTGGCATTTTGTTACCAAGCCACTGAATCTTGACGAAGTCGAAATGCTTCTTAAGCGGGGCCTGCACTCGCGTGTTCTCGAGGATGAAAACCGCGAACTGAAGCAGGTGGTAGCGGAAAAACGCAGCCTCAAAAATCTGTTAGGAAAATCGGATGTGTTGGTGAAGACCATTGAGCGCATCGAGCAAGTGGCACCCACACGGGCCACAGTCCTCATCGAAGGTGAAAGCGGCACGGGGAAAGAGGTTGTGGCGCATACCATTCACCAATTATCCGGTCGTCCGGCGGTGAAATTTGTCATTGTCCACTGTGCGGCGCTTTCCGCACAATTGCTCGAAAGCGAATTGTTCGGTCATGAAAAAGGTGCTTTCACGGGGGCGGCACAGCGTCGTCTTGGTCGATTCGAACAAGCGGATGGCGGCACGATTTTTCTCGATGAAATCGGCGAAATCGATGCCGCCACGCAGGTGAAACTACTGAGAGTTCTCTCGGAGCGCAGCATCGAGCGTGTCGGTTCGAATTCACCGATCAAGGTGGATGTGCGATTGATTGCAGCAACAAACAAAAATTTGCGAGAGTTGGTGGATCGCGGTGATTTTCGCGAAGACCTATATTTTCGACTGAATGTTATCAAGATCGACATGCCACCGCTGCGGGCGAGGGGAGAGGACATTATTTTGCTGGCTTCTGCCTTTCTGAAAGAATTTTCGTTAGAAAACAAGCGGCCCGTCAAGCCATTGACAGATGACGCGATGGAATTGATGCGTCGCTACCCATGGCCTGGCAATGTACGTGAGCTGCGCACAGTGATCGAGCACGGTGTGGTCATGAGCAATGGGGATCGCATCGGGATTGAGCATTTGCCGGAATTTTTGCGTTTATCGAAAGGAGCGGAAATCCCCTCCCACAGAACTGCCACGAATGAGACGCAAATCGCACTTGCTAGCAGTGGCGAATTGAATTTACATGTGCTCGAGCAACGGGCGATCGCAGATGCGTTGGCGAGAACGGCGGGTAACCGCACTCTGGCCGCGGAGATGTTGGGCATTTCCCGTCGCACCTTGCAGAGGAAACTCAAAGAAACTGGATTTGACGGACGACTATGATCAATACAAACAATCGCACGGATATCGATGCCCCGGCCTTAGTGCGGAAAATATTATTTTTCCTGCTTCTGGTCATCCTGACTTTTGGCAACGTGTTCCTGCTGTTTCGCGGACTCAATTCTCCCGAAGCGATGGACCAAGCGCAAATTTCTCGACAAATTGCTCGCAACGAGGGCATTACGACGAAATTTATTCGTCCAATTGCTTATGAACAAAGCAAAAATTCACCGGACTCCAATGCGGGCTTCATGAATTTTCGCGATACGTTTCACGCACCTCTCAATCTTCTTGTGAATGCGGCGGTCTTTAAAATGATCGATGCTGGCAATAGTGAGAAATGGAAAATCGCTAACGACCAGATGGTCTACAACTTGGATCGTGTCGTGGCAGGTGTGGCAACGATGTTTTTCCTTCTGTCGATTGGTGTGAACTATCTGCTGCTGTCACGGATTTTCGACAGCAAGATCGCAGGCGTGACCGCATTATTGATGCTGTGTTGCGAATTGATGTGGAACTTTTCGTTGAGCGGGTTGCCGCAAATGTTGATGCTGTTTCTTTTTTCCTCAGCCATGTTTTTTGCCTACAGGGCCTTGAAATTCGTGCAAGAAGGGCGCCTGCCGTTGACACCGGCGTTGCTGGCGGGTCTTTGTTTGATTTTGTTAACCTTAACGCATTGGATTTGCGTGTGGATTTTGATCGGCTATCTGATCTTCGCCGCGGTGGCTTTCCGTCCTCGCGGTTTGGTATCGATCATCGTTCTTGTGATGGCAGCTGTCATTTGCGCGGCACCGCTGTATCGAAATTACCAAGCGAGTGGAACAGTCATGGGCACCGCGTTCATGGTGATTTATAGTGGACTCGGTGACGGTGAGGATTCGGCCATGCGAGTGACGGAGTTCTCGTCCGATGATTCAAATTTGCGCCTTGATGGATTGGTGATGAAAATCGTGCGGACGACGATTTTACAGGGCACAGATATTTTGCCATTCCTGGGCTCAATTTTTGCTGCGCCGCTGTTTTTCCTCGCGCTTTTGCACCCATTCAAGCGAATACCGATTGCCCGGTTTCGATGGTGTATACTGCTCATGTGGGTCTTTGCGGCGTTGGGGATGTCGATCTTCGGCGTATCCTCTGATGGCACGCATCCGAATCAGATTCACATACTCTTTGCGCCGTTGATGACTGCTTACGGCTTGGCCTTGGTATCCATTTTGTGGAATCGCTTGGAAATTATTGTTTCGGTGCCCTTACTGCGCGATGCCCATCATTTCATAATCGTGCTGCTGAGTGCCGCGCCTCTGTTGCTGGGATCCTTTAATATGGCCCGATACGGACTAGTTCGTGGTGAAAAAGGCCTGCCCCATTGGCCCCCCTACTACCCTGCAGGGTTGAACATTTATTTCGACCAGCAAAACGTGGTGCTAGAAGATCAAATTCTCGTGACAGACCAACCTTGGGCCGTGGCATGGTATTCGGACCGAGTCGCGATCTGGTTGCCGAAAAAAGTCAATGGGTTTGACAGCATGGAGAGTACCGCCGCCAATTTGAAGACTCCGGTCGTGGGTATTCTCATCACACCTTCCTCCCATGGCTCGCGAAGCATTTCTGATATTACGCTTCAATATGGTGATTTCACCTCCTTGGTGATCGATGGCCGTACTTTCCAAGCCACGATGCCGCAAGGAATGACATTGTTTGATAAGGATCCCAAGCTCACGGCTATTTCCACTAAATACCGCTATCGCGCCAGCATTCTGGGCATGGACATGGTTTATTACAGTAATCAGCCGCTGCGATCGGTCGAATGATTTTTGCTATGAGCCGTAAGAAAGAAGAACCTGCCGCAGAAGTGGATTTTGAGACCTCCATGGCCGAATTGGAGTCTATCGTTGAGGCTTTGGAAAATGATTCACTGAGCCTTGCGGAGATGATTTCTCAATATGAGCGCGGCAGTCATTTGTTAAGTCATTGCGATGCTTTTCTCAAATCAGCCAAGCTACGATTGGAAAAATTGACGATCCGAGAAGAAAATGAAAACGTACTAGCCTCTGATCCCGATTTGTGTCACGTTCCGCCTACGGCAATGCCGCCCAACGATAAAGATGACGACTCCATCAGCCTCTTCTGAACCACCTGCTCTCGGTCCACTCCTCACGGGAATCCATTCACCGGAAGACGTTAAAACCCTGTCTGATCAGCAGTTGCCCGAACTGGCTGAAGAAGTGCGCCATTCGCTTATTACCTCGCTTGCGAAGACCGGCGGTCACTTGGGGCCGAACCTCGGTGTGGTCGAATTGACGATCGCGATGCATCGCGTTTTTTCCACACCCGCTGATAAGTTTGTGTTTGATGTGGCCCACCAAGGTTACGTGCACAAGATGCTCACTGGTCGCGCGGATAAAATTCACACGATCCGCACCTACAAGGGCCTCAATGGTTTCTTGCTGCGCACGGAATCGGAGCACGATAGCTATGGTGCTGGTCACGCAGGCACTTGTCTTTCCGCGGCTCTCGGCATGGCTGCCGCGCGTGATCTTTTAAAGGAAGATAGCCACGTGGTAGCCGTAGCAGGCGATGCCGCTTTCACCTGCGGTCCGACTCTCGAAGCCCTGAACAACATCGCCGAAACCACGCGCAAATTCATCGTCGTGCTCAATGACAACGAGTGGTCCATCGACAAAAACGTCGGCGCCATTGCAAAATATTTTAACGCCCTGCAAACCCACTCGACCTACGCGGCAGTGCGCAATACCGCTGCCAATTTCGTCGAAAAAATTGCGGGCAAAGCCGTGCGCAATCTCGCTCATAAAGTGGAAGAAGGTGCGAAAAATTTGCTCTTCCCGAATGTATTGTTCGAAAAATTTGGCATGCGCTACTACGGCCCGATCGATGGTCACGATGTCGGACTTTTGGTGAAAACCTTTGAGCATCTAAAAACCCTCAACGAGCCCGTTGTGCTGCACATTATCACCGAAAAAGGTCGTGGGTATCAGCCCGCGCTCGCCAACCCAGGAAAATTCCACGGTCTTGGTTCTTATAACATTGAAGACGGTTCCACCTCCGCGGGCGGTCCGCCTACGGCATCGGAAATTTTCGGTCGCACGGTCACGGATCTCGCTAAGGCAGATGAATCCATCGTGGCCATCACGGCTGCCATGCCCGGTGGCACACGTCTCGATATTTTCAAAAACGAACTTCCCGAGCGCTACTTCGATGTCGGCATTGCGGAGGAGCACGCTGCTCTTTTTGCCTGCGGCCTTGCCACGCGCGGCATCCGTCCGTTTCTTGCGATTTACTCGACTTTCATGCAGCGCGCCTACGACATGATCATTCATGACATGGCCTTGCAAAGCCTACCCGTGCGCTTGTGCATGGACCGCGGTGGTCTCTCAGGTGATGACGGTCCTACGCACCATGGTTTGTTCGACATCGGTTACCTGCGTCACGTTCCTGGATTGATTTTCATGCAGCCGAAGGATGAATCGGAAATGGTCGATATGTTGCATTTCATGGCGCATTATGACGATGGCCCCACAGCGATTCGCTACCCACGTGGCCCAATCGCTGGCACACCCATTGCTGCTGAGCGACGCAAAATCGAAATCGGCAAAGCAGAAGTGTTGGCCGATGGTCACGATGTAGCACTGGTCGGTCTTGGCACGATGTGTGAGATGGCGGAGCACACCAAGAAATTGTTAGAAGAAAAGGGTTACTCCGTTGCTCTCATCAATCCCCGATTCATCAAACCACTCGATGCCAAAGTGCTCGAAGAGTACGGGCGCAAGTGCCGCGTGATGTGTACTTTTGAAGATCATGTCATTCACAATGGCTTTGGTGCCGGAGTGATTGAGTTGTTGCACGATGCCGGCATCAAAACACCCGTCGAGCGCATCGCTTGGCCGGATGAATTTGTCGAGCACGGCAAACCAGAAATTTTACGCGCCCTCCATCACCTCACACCCGAGGCCGCCGTCGCTAAGATTCTCAAGCATCTGTGAGGACATGCGCGGTCGGTTCGATCCGATCATGAAAACAGCTCGCACCTTCACTGCCGTCATCGCACTATTGGCGTTTCAGACGCTTATTGCTGCGGAAAAACTCAACGTCCTGTTCATCGCCGTGGACGATATGAACAACGACCTTGCTTGTTACGGGCATCCGACTGTTAAGTCGCCCAACATCGACCGTCTCGCCAAGGCGGGCGTGCGTTTTGACAAAGCGTATTGCCAATTTCCCCTGTGTTCACCCAGTCGCACATCCATCATGACCGGCTTGCGCCCCGATGTGACGCGCACCTATGATCTTGATTACCACTTTCGTAAGCACTTGCCCGATGCCGTAACGATGTCGCAGCTATTCAAAAACAACGGCTACTATGCCGCCCGCGTGGGGAAAATTTATCACTTCGGCAATCCCGGCCAAATCGGCACCAACGGTCTCGACGATGAAGCTTCTTGGACCGAACGCATCAACCCCAAAGGCCGCGATAAGAACGAAGAAAACCTTCTCACCAACCACACGCCCAAGCGCGGCCTTGGTAGTTCGCTCAGCTTCCAGCGCGCCGAAGGCAGCGACGAAGAGCAGACCGATGGCATCGTCGCCACGGAAACAATCAAGTTGTTAGAAAAAAATAAGGATCAACCCTTTTTCATCGCCGCCGGATTCTATCGTCCGCATTGCCCGTATGTGGCACCGAAAAAATACTTCGATCTCTATCCCATCGAACAAGTGCCAGCGCCAAAAGGTCCCTTCGATGAAATCAAAAACGTGCCCAAGGCCGCTACCTCGTTCTGCACGCCTTGGCCCTGGTATGGAGTGACCGAACAACAATCGCGCGAGTCCCTACAAGCCTACCATGCGACGATTTCCTTCGTCGATGCACAGGTCGGTCGTCTGCTCGATGCCGTTGATCGCCTTGGTCTCACGGAAAAAACCATCATCGTTTTCTGGAGTGATCACGGCTACCACGTCGGCGAACATGGACTGTGGAAAAAACAAAGTTTGTTCGAAAACTCCGCGCGTGTTCCCCTGATCATCGCCGCGCCGGGCACAGCCAAAGGTCAAGTATCCCCACGCACCGTGGAGTTGGTGGACCTCTATCCAACGCTCGCCGATCTCGCTGGCCTGCCTGCACCTGCAAACCTCGGCGGTGCCAGCCTCAAGCCTTTGTTAGAAAAACCCGATGCCGCCTGGGATAGACCCGCCTTCACCCAAGTATGGCGCGGCAGCTTCCCCGGCCACAGCGTCCGCACCGAACGCTACCGCTACACCGAGTGGGCCCACGGCGAACAAGGCGCCGAACTCTACGATTATCAAAACGACCCCAAAGAGCTGAACAACCTCATCAAAGACCCAAAACATTCCAAAACCATCGCCGAGCTCAAAGACCACCTCAAAAAAAACTGGGCCAACGAATACACTCCCGGCAATATCAAGCGAAAAGGCAAACGTTAGATTGCAGATTCTGTTAGATGATGTTCACTCTTCAATAAACACATCAATCTGCTGACCGATGTAAACGCGGAAATCTTTGGGCGGGGGGAAGGAGAAGATGACTTGCAGGACACGGGTGTCCACGCGTTCGGTGCTGGCACCGGTGAGGCTGGCTTTGGGAATCACGTAGGGCTCGATGTATTCGAGTTTGAGTTCGATGGGCTTATCGCGATCACCTTTGATGTGGGCGACGGCTTTCTGCCCCTCGCGGATGCGCATAGCGTTTTGTTCATCGATATCGACCCGCGCTTGAAGGCGATCGGTGCGACCGAAAATCATCGAGGGATTTTTCGGATCGGTGCTGGCCCACTCGCCGGCGCGCGCGTGCAATTGCAGGACTGCACCATCGCGCGGTGCGGTGACGAGGTGGCGTGAGCGCATGATTTCCAAGCTGCGTTTGGCCGCCTCGGCGGCGTGCACTTGCGCTTGAGCGGAGAGGACTTGTGCCTCGCGAACGCGCAGCTCGTCTTTGCTCGATTGCCATTCTTGCTCGATGATGGCGCGCTTGTCATCGACTTTGTCCATACGTTCGAACATCGATTGCGCACTGGAACGCTGGGCGGAAGCGACTTCCACGGCTGCCTTGGCTTGCAGGATTTCCGCTTCGGCGCTGAGCAGTTGGGCGTCGATATCGCGTTGATCGATGACAAAGAGCACATCCCCTTTTTTGACTTGTTGTCCAACTTTCACGGGCACTTCTGTAACGAGTCCGGCCATCGGCGCTGAGATGGTGACGTTCTCCTCGAAGGATTCGATGATGCCATTCGCCGCAATCATGATGTCGTACGGGCGAGCAGGCGGTGGCTGCGGTGGCGCGAGAGGGATTTCTGACTGCGCGGATTTGATGGTGTGGCTGACCCAGAAAATCCCAAAGACTCCACCCAGGGCCATGATGAAGGTGACGTAGCGTAAAATGGTAAGGATCAATTGCATAGAGGTGGCAGGTTAACGGTGGTGATCGAAGTCAAATTGAGAAGTCGGCACCGACTCGACGATGCGGCCATCATTCATCGTGGCAATGCGATCGGAGTAGGATAAAATGCGGTGGTCGTGGGTGACGACGATGGCGCAGCGCCCGGGCTGTCGCATAAGGTCGCGGAAGAGTTCCATGACCTTTTTGCCGTTTTCGGCATCGAGCGCGGCGGTGGGTTCATCGCAAATGATCAGGCGCGGGCTGTGCACCAGCGCACGAGCGATCGCGACGCGTTGTTGTTGGCCGCCGGAGAGTTGGTTCGGGCGTTTTTTCATGTGCTCGCTTAAGCCGACTTGTTCTAACGCAATACGCGCATGGGGCAGTGCCTTTGATAGACTCATCCCTTGGATCAGTAAAGGCACAGCGGCATTCTCTTCACAAGTGATGGTAGGGATCAAATTGAATTGCTGAAAAATGAAGCCGACATTGCGCGCGCGGAAGCGAGTGATGGCGGATTTTTTCATCTGATGCAATGGCTCGCCAAGCACTTGCAGTTCACCGGCATCGGGCGTGAGAGTGCCAGCGAGGATGCTGATCAAGGTCGTTTTTCCACATCCCGAAGGGCCTAACAACATCATGATTTCCGATTCGTAGGCGTCGATATCAATGCTGTGCAGCACTTCGATTCTCGCATTGCCTGCACCAAAACTTTTGGTGATAGAGCGAGCCTTGGCGGCGATGACAGGAGCGGACATGAGAAATAATATTAGCCACGGAACACGACAGCGGCATCGAGCAAGCTGACACGCAAGATACCGAGAAAAGAAGCGAGGGCGCAGATGAACATGATCACGCCGAGAACCGCAAAAGGAATTACATCCGGCATAAAAAAGGGCGGTTGGGCGTTCTTGATCGCCGCCAGGCCAAACATCGAAGCGAGCAAAAGACCAATGCCATAGCCGACCATGCCGACGACACTAACTTGCGTGAGAAGCATCATACACAGTTTGATGTTAGAGGCACCCATCGCCTTGAGCGCGCCGTAGTGTTTGAGGTTATCTAACACAAAAAGATAAAACGTCTGACAAGAAATGGCCACTCCTACGATGAATCCCACAATGACCGTGGTGCCGAAAGAAATGGGGATGCCGGTATTTTTCACATACCAAAATATCGTCGCGGTATTGAACTCACGATCAGAGGATTGGAAACCGCTGTTGGTGTAGGCTTTGAGGCCCGTGACTGTTTCAATTTCCGCGGCGACCGTTTCGGCATCTTTTCCCTCGCTCGGAGAAACAAGGATCGCTGAGAGCATCTTGCGCTGCGGTGGCGAGTAACTGAGGGCACGTTCGTAGGTTGTCCAGATGAATGGTCCGCCCGTGAACGACCGCATTGCTTTGCAAATCCCCACGATGCGAGCCTCTTGGTCGTTGATTTCAAAAGTATCGCCCATGACTAACGGTTTCGTCGGATCGGGAGAGAGGCGTACGAGCGCGAGGTCGTCGACGATCACCGCATTCGGTTGTCGTAGCGCCTCGATGCTGCCTTCGATCATCCGAGTCGGAGCGCCAGCAAAGGTGGTGGAGTCGATGCCTAACAACTGTACCACGGTGAGGCTGCCATTTTCGAGTCGCACATTTTGCACACCCGAGTAGAGCGGCATCGCCCATTCGACACCGGACACACTGCGCACACGGCCGAGGTCGGTATCACGCATGGCGATGGTTTGATTGACTTGCCGGACTTCTGTTTCCACCACCCAGATCGGCGCGGGTGCATTTTTCAGGATGGCAGTGGTCCAGCGCATCAGTCCGCAAAACACCGAACTTTGTTGCGTCATGAGAAACGTCGCGAACATCACCCCGAAAACGAGCATGAGATACTTGGCAGAATCGCCAAACAGCATTTTCAAAGCGAGCCGATACATGAACGCGCTCAGCGTAAAGCCGTTGCGGAAAAAAGCAAACGGTAAGCATCAGGGAGAGACGGTCCGTCCGGCGGCTGCGGGCTCGCATGGTGATTAACGGCATTTTTAAACAACAACCGGAGCGTAGCGGAGATAGCCGAACAAATCACACTCTAACAAAATGAGGCAAACACACTGAGGACCACAGAAGGCACTGATTTTTTGCAAAAAGGCAGAATGACGATTGATGATTGTTGACGTTTGACTTTTGATTTACTGACCTTTGACTCCTGATCCCTGATTTTCTTCAACGGGGGGCTTGGAGACGAGGACCCTACTTCGTCCCGCAGTGAGGGACTATGAAGGGCATGCACCTGCGCCGCGATTATCCCTGTAAAACAAAAAAACCACCCGAAGGGGGTGGTGGAAAAATGGCGACCCGTAAGGGAGTTGAACCCTTCTTGCCAGGATGAAAACCTGGAGTCCTAACCGATAGACGAACGGGTCATGTGCGCTGGTTGGGGGCGCAGAGATTCGCAGAATTTAACCACTTGGCAAGAAAAAATTACCAAAAAAAATGATTTTTTCTGCCTATGCTACGACTGCGCCGTGCGATTGACGAATTCTGCCACCACGCGGAACATTTGCTCTGCATGAATCCACCAAGCAGCCGTGAAATGCTCGAAGGTAAGAGTGCGCGATGACAGACACAACATCGTGGCGAGGATCAGAATATTGGCCAGATAGATGACTACCAGTGAGAAAAACGTATCGTTCTCGCGGAGATCGGGTTGGTCGCGTGGGATCATCCACAGTGTCCATAGTAAATGGAAAGTCCAAGTCGCCCCGAGCATCGCATACAACACTTGATCACTGTAGACGGGCAATTTGATACAGTAGCTCAGTATCCCATACAATAGCAATAAGGCCATCGACCAAAAAGGGAAAAAATAGGGCGATAACGAAATGAGGATGTTCGATTTATTTGTGGCGATGTAGCCCCCATGCACCGAGACCTTCATGTCGCTGACTTTACCCAGGTGGCAAAATACAAAAATCGCATGCGTTAGCTCATGACCGAGCACGTAAAGATAAAGAAACATTGTCCGCATGAGCCCAGTGAAAAACCAAGCGCTCATCAGCAAAGATCCGGTAGTGAAATACCAAAACTCCTGCGTCAGCCACAGCCTACGATGCAAGGTTTCACTCGAAAATTGACTGATCAACGTGTAGGTCGTGACAAAGCAGATGGGGAGTAGCAGTAAGCCGACCACCCACCGCAGAAATCGGAGGCCAAAGGATAATTCCACATCCATGAACGACTGTTCTTGCGCCAAGGTAGCCTGGATGTGGCGCATGGAACTGCCATCATAGGGCTGATTAGCAGTCATGGATGCCCGACGTCCGGCGGCGCGTAGCTGATCGACAAAGCTCTGCGAAGGTCTCGAAACATTGCGAGACTTTTTGCGCGAGAGAGCGAGCGTGGAGCGTGAGCGCGACATGATTTTCCGCAGGGAGGTAAATAGTAAACATTTCCTAAACAATCAAGGTGATTTTTCGGAGAAGAAATTTTCTCTTTCCTGTCACATTTTCGATTCCCCATGACAATCATGAGTGAACGACCATGATAGCTGCAGCTCCCCAACTCACCACCACCGCCATGCCGCACGATGATTTCTCCCAGCTCATGCGCGAGCACCACGCCACCCTCAGTGCGTATGCCCGCGTCATCACCCGCGATCCTGGCCACGCGGCGGAACTCGTGCAGGACACTTTCATCACCGCTTGGAATAACATCAATAAATTCGATGTGACCCGTGACATCGCCGCATGGCTCCGCGGTATCGCTCGCAACAAGTGGCGCGAAACGTGCCGACGTGCCGGCCGCGAGGTCGCCATGGACGAGGCATCGCTTCTCGCTCTCGAAGAAACATTGCACCACTGGGAAGCGGACCAGCCTGCCATTTTTGATCGCCTCGCCGACTGCCGCGCGCGTCTGCCCGAGGCTCTCGAACTCACTCTCCGTTCTTGCTACGACGAGGCCCTCAGTGGCCGCGATGCAGCGGAACAACTCCACATCAATGAAGCCACTCTGCGCAAGCGACTCGAACGGGCCCGTGAGGCCTTGCGCCAGTGTCTCGAAGAAAAAGTAACGAACCAAAACTAACATCATTATCCTCATGAATCCAGAATCCCACGATAACGAATCCCTTCTGCTCGATGCCTTGCTGCAAGAGCAAAATCGCACGGACCGCGAACAGGCCATCAAGGCTATTGAAGCTGCCATCGCTGCCTCCGCTACCACCACCACCTCTCTCGAGAAACGCAAACAACGCTGGCCCTGGGCCGTCGGTCTCGCGGCCTCCGCTGCGATCGGCGTCGGGGTGCTTCACCAAAACGGCATTATTGGCCAGCCCGAGGACATTGTTGCCTATCATATGGTCGAGGAAAGCAATGCCAACAAGCAGAGTTACCTGTCACAAGTGGATGCGGACGATACGGAGCAATTAAAATCAATACCGATGGATCGGATTGAACCAATGCCTCCCAGCATCGCTGGGGGGCCGGTGTTAAATGCTCCGTCGTCTGCGCCCACATATCATAACGTTACGCCTCCCGCACCTTCTAAACCAAGTGCTGAGGCCTACTACAGCCAAGACGGTGCTGCGAATGCAAATTTGGGCGGACTGAAGATGCCTGCAGAGGATGAGGTTCAATATGATTTATCCAGAGAAAAATTAGAATCTAATCAACCCATGGAAGAAATGAGCAAATCCTTGACGCGGGCAAACGATGGAGAACTCTCTGTCGTGCCGCGTCCGAGTGATGCACTACCTCGCACCCAAACCAAAGCTCCCTCCGGCGCGCCCATGCCCGAACGCGGAATGCGCCGCTTGCCCGGAAACATTTCAGATTCCCAAACCCCCGGCGATCGTTACGGTGCACTCACGGATCCGACTTGGAAAAATCCTCGCGAGAATGCCCTTTCCACTTTCTCTGTGGATGTGGACAACGCTGCCTACTCGAATATTCGTCGCATGATCGAAGAAGGCCGTAGCATCCCACCCGATGCCGTGCGCATCGAGGAATGCATCAACGCTTTTGACTATGGCTATGCACCTCCGACGAACGACGATGCCTTCGCGGTTCATCAAGCCCTGCGTCCCTGTCCTTGGAATGAAAAACACGCCCTACTTCGCATCGGCATCAAAGGCCGTGAGGTGCCGGCTCACCAACGCCCCGCGAGCAACCTCGTTTTCCTCATCGATGTCTCGGGCTCTATGCAGTCCGCCGACAAGTTGCCACTCGTCAAAGAATCGCTGAAGGTTCTGCTTGATCGACTTGATGAAAGAGACAGCGTTTCCTACGTCGTTTATGCCGGCTCCGAAGGTGTCGTGTTGCCACCCACCACCTTGGATGCTGTCGGCCGCAAACGTGCGGTTGATGCGCTTGAAAAACTCACCGCAGGTGGCTCCACCAATGGCGGTGCAGGCATTCAGCGGGCTTATCAGATCGCCGCCGACCAGTTCCGCAAGGGTGGTGTGAATCGCGTCATTCTTTGCAGCGATGGGGATTTCAACGTCGGCGTCACCGGCACCAGCCAACTCGTTTCGCTCGTTAAAGAACGCGCCGCGGCGAACATCTACCTCAGCGTGTTGTCCTTCGGCACTGGTAACCTCAACGATGAAATGCTCGAAGCAATCTCCCGCGATGGCAATGGCAACTACTACTACATCGATGGCATCCGCGAAGCGCGCAAAGTTTTCCTGCAAAAGCTCAGCGGCACTCTTGTCACCATCGCCAAAGATGTGAAATTGCAACTCGAGTTCAATCCCGCTCGCGTCGCTTCTTATCGCCTTATCGGCTACGCCAATCGCCAATTGCGCGATCAGGATTTCAAAGACGACAAAGTAGACGCTGGTGACATTGGGGCTGGGCATGAAGTCACTGCTTTTTATGAAATTGTGCCCGCCGGAGTTTCGACCACTGTCTCGGATACATCGCTCAAGTACCAACCTGCGACACCAGCACCTGTTGTAGCTCCACAACCCGATGCCGTGCATGCCGATGAATGGTTGACCGTAAAACTCCGCCACAAACATCCAGAGGGCGACATCAGCAAGCTGCAAGAGCATGCCCTGCGCGGTGACATCACAGCGTTTCAAGACGGTGACAGTGATTTCCGCTTCGCAGCCTCGGTCGCCATGTTTGGAATGAAGCTTCGTCAGGATGCCGAAACGCAACACACCACTTGGGAACAAATCCGCCAACTCGCCACCCAAGGCCTCGGTGATGACGCTGACCGTGCTGAGTTCATTGATTTGCTGCGTCGCTTGAGCGGGCAATAATCCTCCCTCCTGCCAGAGCCGCCGTCTCTCCTTTCATTTGGGTGACGGCGGTTTATTATTTGCTCACTAAATCGTAAGCAATCCCCCATTGACGCCTCGGTAGTTTCCGCTAGGTTTGGGGCCAGCAAATTTATGAAGTCCCCTCGATCGTATGGCCTGCTTTTGGGCAGCCTTTTTGTTTTGATTTTGATTCTTTTAGTGGGCAACCGCTGGGGGGGGGATTCATCGGTACCTGTGGAGCTTGGTAAACGTAGTGATTCTGCTCGTGTGATCGATGCGAAAGCGCAGGAAATCCCTTCGCTCGCGGACAGTGATGTTTCTTCTGTCACTCCGCCAGCACCGTTGGCAGAGCAGGTGGCGCAGGAGCAAGTCGTCGTTGATCAACAGGCTCCGAAAGATTGGATCAAGCAAGTGATTGCGGAGGAATGGACGGATGGCCCGGAGAAGCTTGCGGGTCGGCAACGCGTGCGGATTGTGGTGGCGGATTTCAAATACCCGCACCTTCGCATTGAGGAGTCGGTTTCTCTCGATCCAAAAACTGGCTTGGAAACGGTCACGTTCTTGCGCGCTTCGGTGGCGGATCACTTGATGGTTGGATTGAAGCAGGGCGTGGATTCTGAACAAGCGACCGCTGCGCTGCGTGAAAAAGGTTACGCGGTGCGTGGCATCGAGCCGAGTTCTTTTATCCTTGCCGAGTTGCCAGAGTTTGCGGCAGCAGAGGATCAGTCGCAAGCCGCGGCGGACCTCGTTTTGTTAGAGGAATTTGTCAATTATGCCGAGCCGGACTATCTTGTTTTCCCCTCGCTCGCCCCGAACGATCCGGCT